>DASYAY010000092.1:0-11733 GCA_036501065.1 Chthoniobacter sp.
CCCGGCGTGTCACCTTCTTCTTTCCCGCGTATTCGGATTGGGCAAAGCTCATCTGGCGAATCATTCCCAAAACTTACCCGACCAACTCTCGCCTGCCTAGCGTTAGTGCTCCGCTTTCCGATTAAATCAGCGTTTCCCTAGTGGTTGTCTCTTATTTTGAGGCGAGCCGGGGCTACCATCCAATGGCCGGGTTCAAGTCTTCAGGGGACATCCAATTGATATCCTCATTATTGCGATCCAAGTATCTGTAACGTCGTTTTGATCTCGATGGAATCGCTTTAATCTCCGGAACCTGCGTGGAGGATTGCGGTTACGAATCAGAAGGTATCGTCGCAGCTACAGCCGCGAGGGCCGATAGCGCTCGTTTAGGCTTCCGCACCTGGGGCAGCGGGGGAGGAGCGTGTTTGTTTTGTCTTCGAATTCGAATCCGCACAGGGTGCACCTTAGGACGTAGCGGAAGGCGGCGCGTTCGCGGCGTTGGCGCCGCCATTCGTAAAAAATCCAGGCGACGAAGATCGGCCCCAGCATGATGCAGAGGTAAAAGAGAACCAGATAACTGAGGCTGACGCGAATCACGGTGTCGTGGAGGCCGTGGCGTAGGCATCGGTTCCCCAGGTGTAGGTGGCGAATCCCCAAGTCAGGGGCGCCTCGATCGGGGCAAAGGTGACCTGTTTGAGATGGGCCAGGGCCAGCTCGTCCAGAGCTGGGTCGCCGGAGGACTGCTGGAGCACGGCAAAGCGGACTTCGCCTTTGCTGGTGACGCCAAGGAGTGCCGTGGTGGTATCGGCGGGCTCCGTCGGGTGATATTTGAAGGCTACCGGAGGGTTTTTCTCCACGGGCCGGCCGGCGAGCGCTCCTGAATAGGTGATGGACGTCGAGAGGACCGGCAGTTTGCCGGGGATTTCCGAGCCGGCGGCCAGGCGATTGGCCACCGAGAGATGATCCACCGCCGGCGGAAAGCGGACGCCTCTCGCTTGCTCAGCAGGCGCGCCCAAGGGGGCGGTGCGCGGCGAGGCAAACGATGGCCGGTAATGGACGTCCACCAAGCCGGGGGGCGCGACGGGGTTGTCGTTGCCGACGAGCGCCGGATCCTCCGCGTCGATCCAGCGCAGCAGGGCGATGTTCTCCGGCGAGGAGGGCGTGAGCAAACTGACGCGCGGCGCCGGCTGCGGGATGGTGACGCGCTGCGGATAAACGACTTGGAAGAGGAAAAAGGTCGCGGCGTGGGCGAGGAACGAACCGAGGACGCAGAGGAAGAGGACGTAGGGAAAGCCGCTGTCTTCCGGAGTCGAGAAATTGAAAACGGTGCCGCTGGGCGACGCTTTCATTTCTTTTCGGTATCGGTGGCCAGGATCACGGAGAAGCCCAGCTTCAAGGCCTCATCGGTGATTTTGACCACCAGATCGTAAGGGGTGTTCTTGTCCGCCTTGATGATCAGGGATCGCTCGCCGGCCTTGGTCTCAGAGAGCCGCTGGCGCAATTCGTCGAGGCTCACCCGCTGATCGCGGTGGAAGATGGCCGGCACGGGTGCGGCGGTCACGCTGACGATCTGGGCATCGACCCGCGGCCCGAGGGTGAAGGAGGAAGCCGGAAGGGTCACGGCCAGACCCGGTTGGAGGACGAACCGCGAGCTCAGGGTAAAGAAGAGCACGACCAGAAAGACGACATTGATCAGCGGAATGACGCTGAACAAGGCGGGATTGAATTTGAGGGTGCGCGTGAGCTTCATCGGGGGCGGCGGCTTCGAGCCGGACTGGACGGAGGGAAACATCCAACACCCAACACCCAACGTCCAACATCCAATTGCTCCTTCCGAGAGCACGAACTCCCGGTGGCGGAATGTTTCCGGGAGCTCTTTCCGAACAGAGACACGGCGCGAGGCTAATCCGCGCTCTTGCGGCGGACCTGCGGGGCCGGTCCGAATTCGATAATGGCGGGAGCGGCCGGAACCTGGTTCTCGCAGATCAGATTCACGATCTCGATCCCGGCACGCTCGATATCGTGCATGAGGATATTGACCCGCGACGACAGGTAGCTGTAGCCGACCGCGCAGGGGATGGCGACGACGAGGCCGCCGGCGGTGGTAAGGAGGCTTTGGTAAATGCCGCTGGAGATGTCGGTGGCGCTGGCGAACCCGCTTTGCGACGACACATTCACAAATACCTCGATCAGGCCGACGACCGTTCCAAGCAGTCCGATGAGCGGGGCAACAAAACCGATGGTGGCGAGCAGACCCAGCCGGCGTTCCAGACGCGGCACCTCGAGCTGGCCGGCTTCCTGGACGATCTCCTTGAGTTCGGAGCGGATCGATTGATGCCGGACGATGGCGGCGTGGATGACCCGGGTGATGGGGCTCGGGGTGCTGGCGCATTCCATCTGCGCTTCCGCAAACCGCCGTTCTTGAATGAGATTCGTGAGACCGCGCATGAATTCTCCGAGGCGAATCGAGATCCGGTGGAAGTAGGTGACCCGCTCCAGGAAGACGGCGCCGGCGAGCACGCTGCAGAACAAAATGAGCCACATCAGCGGCCCGCCCTTTTGCATGTAGTCAATCATGGAAGGCGTTTATATGGCGGATTCGTGACGGATGGCAAGGGGCAAGGGGGGGAGGCTTCGCCGCAACATCCAACGCCCAACATCCAACATCCAACATCCAATATGGCCTCGGCGGACGTGGGCTGGGGATTTCGCAGGCTCTCAGGGGGCGAAGGTTTTGAAAATGGGTGGAGTGGCCGAAAACTCGTCCACGGTTCCTCTGGGAATAGACGTTGTATCGATGAAGCCGCTGGCGTTTCTGGCAAAGAAAAGGCGTGGCTCGTGCTCTACAGGTGGTATTTGCCCCGTTTATTTTCGGTTGACCACCACTATCGATAACGTTAAATGCAGGCCTAGGTATGAGGGACATTTTGACTGCTGTCAGTCCTGACATCAAATTCGAGTGCTCGCGCTGCGGGCAACGGATCGTGGTCGAAAGGTCGGCAGCGGGTTTTACGGTGGATTGCCCCGGATGCCGGCATCCGGTGACTGTGCCGAACCCCGATACGTTTGCCGACTCGGGCAACAGCGAAGAGCCTTCGCGGCCGCTGGCGCCTGCCGAATCGGGCGCAGTCCACGCGGAAGTCCACGGGGCAAACAGCGTGCCGGTCGATGACCTGGAGCAGGCCCGGGCGGAGATCGCCCGGCAAAATGCCCTTTTCAAGCGAGCGGTGGAGGAGTGTGAGCGGCTCAAGGCCAATGCCACCCATGTCCAGGCGGAACTGAAGACTTTTCAAGCCGATCGCCAGCAGCTCAAGGCCGATCTGGCCCAGGCGCGTCAGGCTGCCCAGACCGCCGAAGCCGATGCCTCGGAGTTGACCGTCGGCCTGGCGGCCGTCCAGCAGGAGAACGCTGAACTGCGGACCCAGATGGCCGCCGAAATCAACGGCTTGCATGAACGGCTCGCGGCGCATGAGCAGGCGTTGAACGAACGGGACACCCAGCTCGGGCAGGCGATTCGTAACCTGACCAAGGCCCGGGGCGATTTCTCGGCGTCGGTCGTCGAAGCCGCCAGTTTGCGCAGCGAATTGCAGGCGCATCAGCAAGGGCTCCAATCTACGGGGCAGCAGTTGAACGGCGCCAAGGCGGAACTTCAGGAAACTCTTTCCCATTACCACGCGCTGACCGAGGCGCACCAGACCACCACCGAGGAGCGCGATGAATGGAAAGGACGCGCCGAAGGGCTCGAACGCGACCTGATGGCGCTCGATACCGGACGCGATCTGCTGGAGCTTCGCGAGCGGTTCAAAAAGCTCGAGCAGGACCACCAGGCGCTCGGGAGCAAACTGGCGGACCAGACCGAGGAAGCGGAAAAGAACTCGGCGGCCCTCAAAGGCATCGTGGAACGGCAGAACACCACTCTCGGGGAGTATCACAGCGAATTGCGCCGCCTCCGCCGGGCGCGGCTTGCGGTTCGTCTGATTTACGCGCTTTTCTTACTGGGGCTGCTCGGTCTCGGGTATTTTGCCTGCAAGACGTTTGCTCCCAGCCAGATCAGCGGGCTCATCCATTCTATCAAGCAGTTCAAGAGCGGACTTTGAGGAAGGCGGAAGGATGAGGGATGAAGAGAATGGCCGCTGCGCGGGAAGGATTTCTTCATAAAACCGCGAAGCGCAGTATTCTTCATCCCTCATCCCTCATTCTTTAAAGCATGCGCGTCTTGTCTGTTGATCCTTCTCTCCGCGGTACTGGCTACGCCATTCTGGAGAAGGAGGGGTCCAAGGTGCGAGCCGTCGTTTATGGGACGGTCAAGAACGCGCCGACTCTGCTTCCGTCGGGATGTTTGGTGGCGATCCACGAGAGGATCGTGGATGTCATCCGCGAGCATCGGCCGGAGTGCGCCGCCTTCGAAGGGGTCATCTTTGTGCAGAGCCATCGGATCGCGATCACTCTCGGCGCTGCCCGGGGTGCGGCCCTGTTGGCCGCCGCCAGCCTTGGACTGCCGATTTACGAATATGCGCCTCGTCGGGTAAAGCAGTCGGTGGTGGGGCGGGGTGGGGCGGAGAAAGGGCAGGTGGCATTCATGGTGCGCGCGCTGCTCGGACTCACGGAGACGCCGACAGCCGACGCCGCCGATGCTCTGGCCATTGGGTTGACGCATCTGCAAATGGCTTCGTCAGCGATTCGAGGGGCGATTCCGCTGGAGCGGATTTAACCTGAGAACGGTCCGGGAACGCCGACCTTTCTCTCGTCACGGGCACTATCCTCCGAGGTAGAGCATCACCGCTCCGATGAGAATGACGCCGGTCGCCATCAGGCAATGAGTTCTGTTGACTTGCCGCACGACGTCGGCTTCCGCGAGCAGCGTCTCGCCATCGCAGCTCGGAGCTACGTCGCGAATGGAAATCACCCGCACCGCCCAAAGCAGCCAGAGGCACCCCGCGATTTGCAATGCAAAAGCGGTCGCGCGAACCAGATGCGATAATTTCCAAAACGGAGAAGGTGGTGGGCGCTTGAGAGATCCGTCTTCAAAATTGCTGATGAAGAACTCCAGTCGCCGAAACGAAACCGCCTGGGAATAATTCGGCAGGGGTACATAACGGCCATCCGGAAGCTTTTTCAGAAAGGCAAGCCAGACAGGATACTGGCCAGAGTAGGAGTATCCCGGCTCGACGCCCCATTGAGACGGATCGTCTCCTCGCTTCAATGTGTCTTCCCCCACAAATTTGATGAGATATGCGGGGTCGCCTCTTAATTCCTTCACCAAGTAATGGGTAACCGTCAAATACTGGACTTCGCCACCCTTCAAGGTCGCGTGAACTTTAAACAGGGTGTTGTATGCCTGAAAATCATCCGGATAACGACCTGGCCAAGGATCATCACCTGCCTTCGAACTTAACGGTTCGATCAGCACCACCAAATCTGCCTCGGATGCAAGCTTATCATACGGCACCGTGACGATGAAGTTACCGTGCGCCTGCGTGGTGGCGAGTAGTAGACAGACAACCGCGCGGAATAGGGCAGTTTGCATAGGGGAGATGTCGTACATTGAGCCATTCGCCAGCGACACAACACCACATCGCCCACCAGCCGAAAACCAGAAACTAAGAGCGCAGCACTGCCTGGCCGATCATCAGGCAAACCACTTCGCCAAGTCGCTCGGCTGCAATTCGTCCAGCCTCCGGACGACTCGGTCCGCAGCGGTGAGTTCCTCCGGCGGGTGGGTCGTGGCTACGGCGACGACTTTCATTCCACCGGCTCTTGCGGCCGCGATGCCGACGAGGGCGTCTTCGAAAACCACGCAATTCTGCGGCGCACGGTTCACCCGCGCGGCGCCGGTGAGGAAGACTTCGGGATCGGGCTTGCCGTGGCTCACGTCCTCGGCGGTAACAATGGCGTCGAAAAACCGGATGATGCCGATCATTTCCAAAGAGAGTTCGATATTCGCCCGATGGGTGGACGAACCGATGGCGCACGGCACCCCAGCATCGCGGAGCCGCTCGAGCCAGGTGGTCACACCCGGTAGCGCCTCGACACCGCGTTCGGCCACGACCACGCGGTAAAGCGCTTCCTTGCGCAAGGAAAGCTGGCGAATCTCCGCAAGATCATTGGTCCAGCCGAGAATCTCCGGAATGATGAACTCATTCTTCCGGCCAAAGCCCTGGCGAAAATGGCCCGGAACCAACGGCTTTCCAACCTCCACTGCCAGCCGTTCCCAGCTCTCTTCGTGGTGGCTGGAAGAGTCGATGATCACGCCGTCCCAGTCGAATAGGGCGCCCCATGTTGCCTCAGTTTCGAGTTTCGAGTTTCGGGTTTCCAGTTCCATTGGATGCAGTGCTCGTACTACGAACGAGCTAAGGTTTCATTGAGAGCTTCAAGGGTTGGAGTCGAGTTTGCCGATCCGGTAAAAGGCGAATAAGAACGCCAGCGGGTCGAGGGATAACCCGAAACTCGAAACTTGGAACGCGAAACTCAATCCAGCCGTTGCATCGCCGGAAGACGGTACTTCCGCTGAAATTCATCCTGCGCCGCGGCCACGGCGGCAGCGTCCAGATAGATGAAACGCGGTTCGCCATCGAACTCGATCTTGTGCAGTCCATTGGTGGCGTGCTCCAGGGCGTGCGGGACATCGGCGAGCGATTGGATGGTCACACCGTTGATCTTCGTGACCACCAATTGATTCAATTCCTCGTAGCCGATGGTCAGGTCCGATGGCAGGACGCGGTTGAGGAAGACGATCTTTTTCGGGCCGTTCTTGAAGAGTTCGTTTTGCTGGCGGTCGTAGTAGACGAATTGTTCCGGCGCTTTTTTCATCCAATCGGCGCCATATTCCTTGAGGTATTGCCGGGACAATTCCTCCAGCACGAGGCCGCCCAGGATGTAGAATTTCGGAGCCCGGTCGATGACATAAGGCTCGATGACGTAGCTCTCCACAGGCCGGTGCCGGAGGGTGACATTCAATTGCTTCTTTTCACCTTTGCGGAAGACGGTGAGGCGCACGGTGTCGCCATCGTAGCGCCGGGTCGAGAAGAGGTGGGCCACGGCGATTTTGCCATATTCTTCGTCCTTGTAATTGCCGTCCTGGTCGACGGGATGGTCGTCGACCTCGAGGAGGACGTCGCCTTGCTGCACGCCACCTTTGGCCGCCGGACCGCCGTCGAGCACTTCGGCAACGTAGACGCCACCGGGCGTGTCCGCGGTGAGACCGAGGTAGCGCCGAAACTGGGGATCGCGGGTGGGGGAGGAGACGATTCCCACCCGGGCGAAACCTTCATAAGGAGCTTTCTTGGCATCGGTGAGGAAATGTTCGATGACTGGCGCGGGCAGCACCTCGGCATTGTTGGTCGTGTTGTCGTAGCGCATCACCAGACCGGCGAGTTTGCCGTCCTTGACCACGGGCAGGGTGAAACTACTGTCGCGGAACTGCAGCGGCGTGGTCATGCGATAGACGAGCAGGGGAGCGTCATCTTCCGGATACCGGGCGACCTCGGCGGTCGTCATCGGCCCCTTGGTAATGAGCAGTGTCCCGTTGTTCTCCAACTGCCAAACGGAAAGCACGTCGCCGATGTTGGCGTGGGTGAGTTCGAGCGGCTTGTAAGGTTTGAGGAAATCGACGTCGTCTGGCTTGAGCAGCGCGAGGTTCGCCTCGTAGTCCACCACTTCCACGCGGGCCGGCACCTTCTGGCCGCCTTCCGCGGTTTCAAATTCCACGTAATTGGCGTTGGCCACCAATTCGGCAGTCACGAGCACGCGGTTGCCGGCGAGAACGGTCCCGATGGCGCGGCGCGAGTACGGTGGGCGCTTGCCCCAGGGATGGATGAAATCCCAAGGCTGGTTGGTGACGTTCACGCGAACGACTGATGCCGGCGCCTCCGGCGTCACATCCGACGCCCGCAAACCCGGAACCACGGTGAACAAGAGACAACTGAGGAGAAGGATCGTGCGGCGCATTATCGGGAGGCGGAGGTAAATTCAGTGGGAGGGAGATTCTGCTCGGCGAGCACGTTGTAACGGCGGCGGATGCGTTCGCGAGCCGCTTCCACCGCGCTGCGCTCCAGGACCAGCGGCCGGGCATGCCCGATGAACTTGATGACGTAAAACTCCGGCTTCTCGGCGAAGGCGTTGGCGGCATCCTTGAGAGTGCGAATCTTCCGGTCGTTGATTTCCTCGACGATCCCTTCGCGGAACTCGCCGAGGTAGGTATTGAGCGGGTCCGGGAGGATGGCGCTGAGGACGACGATCTCCGGATGCTCCACGTAGATCTCTTTCGAGACGAAGTTGTCGTAGAAGTAGTTCACGCGATCGCTCTGGAATTGATAGGCGCCCATCAGATTGCGATTGAGGGGTTGGAAGAGGAGCCCGCCGAAAAGCACATAGGCCGGCTGGGTATCGTAGGAATTCGCCTGCATGAGAAATGGCCAGGCCCGATCGAATTTGATCGTCACATCCATGGGCTGCTTGTCCCGCAGGATGCCCAGCTTGACCTCGTCGCCGAGGAATTTTCGTTCGGCGACTTCGCTCATGAGGACGCGTTCGCCATCGAGCTCCAGCATGCCGTCGCTGGCAATGGCATGGCCGTCGATGCTCAGCAGCACGTCGCCCACCTGGAGTTTACCCCCGCAGACGCCGGCGCTTTGCACCGCGCTAACCATCACCCCGCGATCGTCATCCGTCAGGCCGAGGCCTTTCCGCATCGCTGGATTGAGGGTGTTGGTGATGCTGATCGAAAGATCCATGTAGCGGTCGTAATGGCCGTCCTCGATATCCTTGAGGAAATGCGCAATCACCGGGGTGGGGATCATGTAGCCGACGTTCTGGGCGACATCGCCGGAAAATCCCTGGAAGGCGATGCCCACGACCTTGCCATCCTGCAGGACCGGGCCGCCGCTATTGCCGGGATTGATCGCGGCATCGATCTGGATGGTGAGATGCGAGTCGAGCACCGAGTGGGTGTAAGTGCGGAAATCGATCCGCGAGACCACGCCCTGGGTCACGCTCAGCCGTTCGCCGCCAATCGGGTAACCGAAGACAGCCACGGTCGACTCGAGTTCCGGAATGCCGCCGAGTGGCAACGGCTTGGTATTCTTGAAAAAGGATGGATCCTGCACTTTCAAGATCGCCAGATCGCAATCGTGCGCGATGTGTTCGACCGCGGCGATGTACTTCTTCGGGTCATCCTCCTTCTCCACGGTGAGGAAGCGGGCGTTACTGACCACGTGGGCGTTGGTGATGATGCGGTCGGCGCTGACGACCCAGCCGGTGCCGCTGCCGGTGCCCATGGCGCCAGGCAGCCACGGGAGGCGGTAGTTCGCATCTTCCATGGTGTTGGTGATGCGGGCGACGCTTTTGCGGATTTCGTTCGGCTGGCCGAAGACGGGGGAAACGAGGAGGCCAATGGCGAGAGCAATTGGCCAGAAGCGATTGGTCATGAGTGCGGGGAAGATGCGCAGATCGCGGGATGCTGGCAAGTAGCGCGTGAGGAAATCCATATTCGTGCAGGAGAGCAAATTATACGCTGGAAATTAGATTCTAGTGGTGGAAGGAGCCGAAAAAGTTGCATCCAGGCGGTATTTCCGTGCTCCGCGAAGTCCGCCAGATCGATTCGTGCCGCCGCGTCCCGATCGTCTACCGGCGGCCCCGAAAGCTCCGAGCGATCCCCTCATAGAAGCCGCCATTTAAGTACATTCCGTCCGAGGTAGCGTGGATGGTGATGGCGTAGTAGTGCTTTCCCGTGCTGAGCACGTAGAGGCGCCATTCCTCGCCGTTGGCCGGAACGGGCACGAGGTCGCACTTGCTGGCCTTGTCATCCCCAATCGTCACGTCAGTCCATTCCGACGGCTTCCACGAGGTTGCATTCTTGGCCTCTGGAGCAGGCCTGCGGCTGTGGTTTTCCGAAAATCGTCCAGCGAACCGCTTCCCTCGGCGCTAAACATGATCGCATAAATGACCGCACGGCCATCCGGCGAACGCTCGCCGCGTCGGATGCAGGGAACAGCGGGCTGGAAAGCCCGCTCTCCGTTTCGGAGGACTGCTGCGATGCGCTATCTGGAGTTACGCGGACTCCAGGGACTGATTTCCCAGTGGAGGCTTTAATCCGTGGTTCATTTCCACGAAACCACACCGGCCGCTTACACGTTGAACCGAAACTCCATCACATCGCCGTCCTTGACGACATATTCCTTGCCTTCGATGCGGAGTTTGCCGGCTTCGCGCGCTTTGGGAAAGGAGCCGAGGCCGACGAGGTCGTCGAAGTGCACCGTTTCCGCGGCGATGAAACCGCGCTCGAAATCGGTATGGATCACGCCGGCGGCCGCGGGTGCTTTATCCCCGGCGCGGATGGTCCAGGCGCGGGTCTCCTGCTCGCCCGTGGTCAGATAAGTCCGCAAGCCGAGCAGGTGGTAGACGGCGCGGATGAGCGAATCGACGCCGCTGCTGGCCACGCCGATGCCCTTCAAATACTCCGTCGCTTCCTCGGCGGAAAGCGAGGCCAGTTCGCTCTCGATCTGGGCGCTGATCACCACTGCCTCGGTGCCGAAATGGGAGCGGGCATAATCCTGCACCGCCTGCACGTAACGGGCGGCCGGAGTGACTTCCACGTTCTCGCTCGGCTTCACGCCTTCGTTGTCTCGCGAGGCTTCCACGATGGCGACGACATTGGCCAGGTCGGCTTCGGCAACGTTGCAGGCAAAGATCGTCGGCTTGCCCGAAAGGAGGAAAAATTCCCGCATGAGCTTCGTTTCCTCGTCGCTGAGCGAAAGAGTCGTCGCGGGTTTCCCGGCGTCGAGATGCGGGACGAGTTTCTCGCACAAAGCCACCTCGGCCTTCGCCGCCTTGTCGCCGCTGCGCGCGGCTTTGGTCTGGCGATCGGCGCGTTTCTGGACTGACGCCAGGTCGGCGAGGATCAATTCCGTATTGATGACTTCGATGTCGCGCACCGGATCGACTGAGCCGGAGACGTGATGGATATCCGCATCCTCGAAACAGCGCACGACCTGGACGATGGCGTTGACCTCGCGGATGTGGCTCAGAAATTGGTTCCCGAGGCCTTCACCGGCGCTCGCCCCTCTGACCAGGCCCGCAATGTCCACGAACTCGATCGCTGCCGGGACGACCTTTTTGGAATGCGACAGCTTGCTCAGCGCCTCCAGCCGCGGGTCGGGGACGGTGACCACGCCGACATTCGGGTCGATCGTGCAGAACGGATAATTGGCCGCCTGCGCCTTTTGCGTTTTGGTGACGGCATTGAAGAGGGTGGATTTGCCGACGTTGGGAAGACCGACGATGCCTGCGGAGAGCATGGGATATAAAAAAGTAAGAGACTGCGGGAGCCGGCGAATTCAGCGCAACATGCCACGCGCTTCAACCGAAATCAGCGGCTGGCCACCGATCCTCGTGCCCAAACTCCGAGTTTGTGTGAAAAGCCCGAAAAATCGAGTTTCGCCGACGAACTTTCGATGACTTACAAAAGTTCATCAATGACTTGCATAAGCACCGCCGACTTTTCACACAGTCTCTCCATTGGGGCACGCACCTTGGAGCGAGATTCCATCTCGCACGGAGGGTGTGTCTTCGGGCAGGAATCGTGCGCACCCGCAGACACCACCGCCTGCGAGATTAAATCTCGCTCCCAACGGGCGCGCCCAAACTCCGAGACTGTGTGAAAAGCCCTTGGCTCCCGAGGGTTGGCGGGTTGAAGAAGAGCAAGATGTCCTACATTCAGGGAACCGACCGAAAGCAAGCGATGCTGTTGCCGGAAAG
>DASYAY010000093.1:0-241380 GCA_036501065.1 Chthoniobacter sp.
GTTGAGAGGTGCAAGGCGCTGACGCACAATGAATTTCCATCGCTCCGCAATGAACCCGTTGGGTGACAAAGCACTGGCTCGCAAAGTGTTGTGTTTGAACACGAACGGCCATTTTTTCGGGTCTCCATTCCCGTTTTTAGGTTAACTAACTCCGAGGCTTGCGGCCGCCTCTAGTCCCGAAGGGACTTCCCGAGAACAGCCCAGCGCTTTAGCGCTGGGATTGCCCCCAAGAACCATCAGTCCCGAAGGGACGGCAGAACTGATATAAGAAACTTACCAGACATCACACCAGTGTGTTTTCTCATCAATCCGACGCGCGCTGCAAGGAGCGCCAGTGCCGAAAAGCCAGTGCTGTCTTCCTGAGCGGAGCGGGGAAGCACGGGCGGAGTCGAAGGATCTCCAATTCCCGCTGGTTCCCGGGCGGAGCGGTGGGCGCTCCCTTTTCCAACAGCCTCTTCCACCGCTAGAGTAATACATGGCGAAGCGCCCCCGCCCCCTAAAAAACATCGAGATTGTCCTTGCCATTTCCCTTCCAAGTCCCAACGACACCAGCCATGAACCGTCATCACCACCCACAACTCCGGTTCCCGCCTGCTCCCCTTTGCCGCGCGAGCCCAGAGAAATCCCCTGCACTACCGGGTGGGTCATTCTGGCGTCATTTCGTATCTTTCGTGGACATCCTCTTTGGCTGCGCCGAAGCCTCGGACCACAAAAGCAGGCCACCCCGCAAAGCGAGACTCGCGAAAACGGCCATCAAAGCCCCAGCAGTCCCGATCCCGTCATCCGTTTACGTCTCCGTTCTCCCCCCCAATCCCCGTCAACATCCGCCTCGATTCTCCAGAGTAACCGCCCCAAATTTCCGAAAAAAGTCATCATTTATCTACATCCTCCGAGGTTCGACAATAGCTCCATTTGGCAAAGAGCCATCACCCAAGTCCGCCAACCGCCAACGAAAATCTCCGATCTCCCATCTCCCATCTCCGATCTCCGCCCCCCTATGAACCCCCCGTGAATGTATTATTAAAACCCCTTCATCACGTTGACATTACCCCCCTACCACGGGACGCTTCGCTCGATTTTCAGTGCTTCGCGACCCGGTATGAACCAACTGTCACCGACCCCACAAGAGACCCAAATTCTGCGCTCATCCATGGAGACTGAAGATCTAAAGCACGCCCCGTTGAGCCCACCGGCAGTGGCGCCGGTCTCGAGCGGCAATGCCCACGAACCGCGGTTTGCCACCCATCGCCAGCCCAAACGCCGGAGCAAATGGCCCCTCTTTTTCGCCCTCCTCGCGGCCATCGGAATCATGGCTTTCCTCGTGTTGAAGCCCGGCAAATCGAACACCCAAACGAACGACGGCTCCGTGGCCAGTGTCGCCGTCGCCAAGGTCGTCCGCTCCGACGTCTACAACGAAGTGCAGATTCCCGCCGAGTTTCGCCCTTATGTCCAATCCGAGCTTCATGCCTTGGTCACCGGCTATGTCTCGAAGATGAACGTCGACTTCGGTGACAAGGTCAAGCAAGGCCAGGTCCTCGCCCTGCTCGAAGTGCCGGAGTTGGTCGCCCAGCTCCACATGGCCGAGGGCAAGCTTCAGCAAGCACAGGCGGATTACGAAAACGCCCATCTGCTCTACACCCGGATACGCGAAGTCCTCAAACAACATCCCAACCTCGTCGCCCAGCAGGATATCGACACCGCCCAATCCAAGGACGCCGCCACCCAGGCTGCGATTGCCGCGGCCAAGGCGGAAGTCGAGCGTTACGATACCCTCCTCAATTACACCAAGATCACCGCACCTTTCGATGGTGTCGTCACCAAGCGTTACGTCGATCCCGGCGCCCTCGTCCAGGCCGGCACCAGTTCCGATCGCTCCATGCCCCTCCTGCGCATCTCGGATAACTATCATCTTCGCCTCGACTTCCCCGTCTCCGTGGAATACGTGAAACAAGTTCGCGTCGGCGACCCGGTCACGGTTCGGGTCGATTCCTTGGCCGGAAAGACCTTCAGCGGCAAAATCGTCCGCTTCCAGAACGAGGTGAACGACGAGACGCGCACCATGATCACCGAGATTGAATTGGAGAATCCCGATCTCGAGATCGTCCCCGGAATGTACGCCGTGGCGCTCTTCAAGTTTGGCGAGCATCAGAACGCCCTCTCCATTCCCGTCCAGGCTATCAAGAATCCTCGCACTCCCGTGGTCAACGTCGTCACCGCCAATCACGAAATTGAAGAGCGGAAGGTCAAGCTCGGCGTCGAGATGGCCGACAAATACGAAGTGCTCGATGGCCTCAAGGAAGGGGAAATGGTCGTCACCAGCAGCGAAGCCAGGATCCATGCCGGCCAAAAGGTCGAACCGAAAGAAATGGCGCAGCCTGCCGTCGAATAAGTCCCCATGCGGTCGCATCCCTCCACATTAGCCTCCTCGGAATTGGAGGCCCTGCGTTGTCTGGATACGTGTCTCGTCGCCAACGCCATCGAAACCTTCGAAGAGCGCCTCCGCAGCGAAGGTTATGCCGATAACAGCGTGCGCTGCCTCCTCCCGCAACTCGGCGTCATGGTTGGCTATGCCGCCACCATCAAGGTACGCGGCTCCGCCGTTTCCACCACCGGCTATCTCTACGGCGAAAACACCGCCTGGTGGGATTACCTCAATTCCCTTCCACAGCCCCGGGTCGTCGTCGTCCAGGATGTCTCCACCAAGGTCGGCCTCGGTTCCTATGTCGGCGCCGTCCATGCCAATATGTTCAAGGCCATGGGCTGCCTCGGGGTCGTCACCAATGGCTCTGTCCGCGATCTCGCCGCCGCCGAAGCCATGGCTTTCCATCTGTTCGCCCATGGCGTCGCCGTTTCCCACGCCTACATGCACGTGGTCGATTTCGATTGCTCCGTGGAGATTGCCGGACTGACCGTCCGCTCAGGCGCCTTGCTTCATGGCGATCAGCACGGTTTCCAGACCATCCCCCGCGATCTCGTGTCGAAGATTCCCGACGCCGCGGAACACATTCGGAAAAAAGAAGAAGCTATCATCCATCTCTGCAAGTCTCCCGAATTCTCCGTCGGGAAACTCCGGGAAATGTTGGCCAAGCGTTAGGTCATCGTCGTGTCCAGATTCGCCATTCGTTACCCTTATTTGATCGTCGTCATCTGTCTCATCACCTGCGTGGTGGGCGTGACCAGTCTCCTGCGGATGCCGGTGGACCTCTTTCCACCCATCAAGATTCCCGTCGTCGTCGTCGCGACCTTTTATTCCGGCATGCCGCCGGAGCAGATGGAGAACGATATTACCGGCCAGTTCGAGCGCATGTTCACCCTCGGTTCGGGGATCGATCACATGGAGTCGCGCTCGCTCACCGGCGTCAGTCTCATCAAGGTCTACTTTCAACCGGGATCGAATCCCGATTCCGATGTTACCAGCGTTTCCAACCTGGCCATGGCCAGTTTGCGTTACTTGCCGCAAGGCACCCTGCCCCCGATCGTCATGTTATTCGATGCGTCCAGCCTGCCGGTCTGCCTGGTCACGCTCAAGGGCGACGGTATGAGCGAGTCGCAACTCCGCGACACCGGCCAATTTACGATTCGCAACCAGATGGCCGGCGTTCCCGGCGCCTCCGTGCCGCCGGCCTTTGGCGGCAAGTACCGGCAAATCATGGTCTACGTCGATCCGCTCAAACTCGAAGCGCATAACCTCAGCGTCATGGACGTGGTCCGCAACGTCAACCAGGCCAACCTCATTCTCCCAGCCGGCGACGTGAAGATCGGACCCTACGATTACAACGTCTACGCCAACAGTCAGATCAATGACATGAAGGATATTAACATGGTCCCTCTCAAGACCGTGGGCGAATCCTCGGTCCT
Organism: Chthoniobacter sp.; assembly: GCA_036501065.1. Classification (GTDB taxonomy): domain Bacteria; phylum Verrucomicrobiota; class Verrucomicrobiia; order Chthoniobacterales; family Chthoniobacteraceae; genus Chthoniobacter. Next base: position 3,859 of record DASYAY010000093.1, read on the forward strand.
GGTCGCTGATGTCGGCAAAGCCCAGGACGCGTCGCAGATCCAACTCTGCAAGGTTCGCGTCAACGGTCAGGCTTCATGCTATCTGCCAGTCATGAAACAGGGCGGCGATTCCAATACCATCGCCGTCGTCAATGGCGTCAAACGCGTCGTCGCCAACCTCCTCGACGTCCCGAAGCAACTGGTCACCCAGGTGGTCTTCGACCAGTCCGTCTTCGTCAAATCGGCCATCGAGAATCTCATTCACGAAGGCGTGATCGGCCTCGTGCTCACCGGGATCATGATCCTCGTTTTCCTCGGAAATGTCCGCGCCACCGCGGCGGTCTTTCTTTCGATTCCACTTTCCGCGCTGGCCACCTTCATCGCCCTCTTCCTCGGCGGCGGCACGATCAATACCATGATCCTCGGCGGCCTCGCCCTGGCCTTTTCCCGTCTGATCGATAACTCCGTCGTCGTCCTCGAAAATATCTTCCGTCACTTGGAAATGCGCGCGCCACCCGTCGCCGCCGCCGAACGCGGAGGATCGGAAGTCGCGTTGCCGGTCCTCGCCGCCACCCTCACCCTCGTCGTCGTCATGTTCCCGGTCACCCTGCTCTACGGCGTGAGCAAGTATCTCTTCAGCGCCCTCGGCCTCGCCCTCGTCTTGTCCCTGTTTGCTTCCTATCTCGTGGCCATGACCGTCGTGCCGCTCTTTTGCGCCAATCTCATCCAGAGCGTCGAAGGCCACGGGGAAAGCTCCACCGCGCACGAGGCCGGCGGACACACCCCGCATCGGAGCTGGGGCGCGCGCTTCAACGTCTGGTTCAACCAGCAGTTCCACAAACTCCTCGACGGCTACGAGCACACCCTCAATTTCACCCTCCAGGCTCCCGTGCTCACGGTCATCGTCATTGGCGGACTCTTCGTCGTCAGTCTCGGGCTCTACCCACTCATCGGTAAGTCCTACTTCCCGCGCACCGACCCCAGCCAGTTTGTCATTACCGTGAAGGCGCCGTCCGGCACGCGCATTGAACTGACCGACAAACTCATCGGCGACGTCGAACAGATCGCCCGCGAAGAAGTCGCGAAGGATGATCTCAAGATTCTCGTCGGGAACATCGGCATCACCCCCGGCTTCTCCACCATTCTCTCGCCCAATTCCGCGCCCCACACCGCCTTTCTCCAGGTGGGGCTGAACGAAGATCACAAGGTCTCGAGCTTCGAATACATGGATCGCGTGCGGGCGCGGATTAAAAAGGATTTGCCGCAGATCACCGCCTATTTGCAAACCGGCGGTCTCTCCGACGCCATCCTCAATCAGGGCATGCCCGCGCCGATCGATATCCAGGTCAGTGGCATGAACATGAGGAAAGACCACGCCATCGCCTCCGACATCGCCCGGCAAGTCATGGCGTTGCCCGGCGTCAGTGACGTGCTCGTGCCCCAGGACGTCGACTATCCCTCCTTTAAAGTCGACATCGACCGCGAGCGCGCGGCCGAACTCGGCCTCACCGCTCAGGAAGTCGTCGACAGTCTCATTACCGCTTTCACCTCCAATGGCATGCTCGCACCGAGTTATTGGATCGATCCCAAGACGGGCAATAACTATCTGCTCACCGTCCAATACCCGGAAAACTACGTCAAAAATATCGAGGATTTCGGCGCCATGCCCATCCGGGCTCCGCACTTGAAGCAACCCACCCGCCTCGATTCCGTCGTCAAGATCACCCATATGCTGGCCCCCACCGAGGTGGATCACTACCAGATTCGCCGCGAGGTGGACGTCTATGTCGCCCCGAAATCCGAAGACCTCAGCCACATTTACGAAGCCATCCAAAAGATCAAGGCGAACACCAAGCTGGACCCCAATACCAAGATCACCATCCGTGGCGCCGTCGAAGCGATGCACCAATCGTTCAACAGTTTCGGCGTCGGCCTCGCCATGTCCGTCGTTCTCGTCTATCTCATCCTCGTCGCCCAGTTCCGGTCCTTTACCGATCCTTTCCTCATCCTCCTGGCCGTTCCCCCGGGACTTACCGGAGTGCTCCTCATCCTCTATCTCACCCATACTCCGATCAACGTCATGTCGCTCATGGGCATGCTCCTCGTCGTGGGTATCTCCGTCTCGGATAGTATCTTGATCGTCGAATTCATCAATCGCCTGCGCGAGGAAGGCCGGTCCTTGCGCGAGGCCGTGTCTCTTGGGCCGCGGGTCCGTCTGCGCCCAGTGATGATGACTACCCTCGCCACGCTCATCGGCTTGATTCCGATGGCTGCCAAGCTCGGCACCGGCAGCGAATCCTACGCTCCCCTCGCCCGCGCGGTTATCGGCGGCCTCGCCGTCTCCGCGGTCCAGACGATCTATCTCGTTCCCGCGGTCTACCTGCTCCTCTACGGCCGCAGAGAACCCAAACGGGAAGAAGCGCCGATGCCGGAACCGATCATCTGATGGTGCGCGGTGTCCGCGCGTTTTTATTGCGCTGGCTTGAACAGCGCCTCGATCCGCTTCTTCGCCGCGTCATTGGGCGCCGTCCAGCGCACGTCCACCGGCGCCAATTGTTGCTTCAAAGTATTGATGTCCGCCTCCGGAATGTCGATTCCGTCGAGCGTCAGGCGCTTGAGATGGGTCAGCTTCTTGAGCTGGCTGAGAGCAGGCAGGCTCAACCGCGCTTCCTGGAGCGAGAGCATTTCCAGCGATGGACAATCCGCCAGCGCCACGACCGCAGCGTCGGAAAGCGTCGTTGGCGGTGTATTCGCCAGTCTTTGCCCCAAGGTCAGGCTGGTCAGTTGCTTGAGGCCGCTGATCTTTTTCACACCTTCGACCGTGACCCCGCTGTGCCACGTGCGGAAGCTTTTCAGTTGTCCGATGGTCGCAACCGCCGCCATGCCCGCGTCCGCGAACTCGGCGGAACCCGCCACGGTCAGATTGTCGAAGTGGGGCAATTTCGCCAGGACCGCCAGCCCGGTGCCGGTGAGACTTTTGCTCGGATGAAAAATCGCGAACGTGTGAAGATTCTGGAACCCGGACAGCACGCCGAGACCCTCGTCGGAAACATCCATCCCATTGGTGCTCAACATCTCGACTTCGGGCATCGCTCCGAGCGCCTTCAAAGCCGCTTCGTTAAAGCCTTTGCCGAAGGACAGGCTTTTCAAATGCGAGAGCTGGTGCACTTGCTGGTAATCGGCCGCCGTCAGTCCCGTGCAATCGCGGAAGGAAAGGCCGGTCAGCGCACCTTTCGTTTCAATGGCTTCTGCGCCTTTGGCTTTCAGCGCCGTAACGATATCCGCATCGGCGGCACGGACGAAATGGGAAGGCCCTGCAACCAGGGTGGCGGCGATGAGAGGCAGGAGGATGGTCGAGCGGAGGGATGTCATAGATAAGTGGGTTACAAATTCGGCTGAACTTTCTGGAGATACTCCGATGGTGTCATGAACACGACCTGCTTTGATTTCAGGTACTCGATGATCGCCAAAAAGCCTTCCCAGCGCTGGTCTTCGACCCATTGATCGGGATGCCCCTGCAGCACCAGAAACGGCTGCTTCCCGCCATATTTCTCGTAGGCATCCTTAAACTTCACAGCGTCCGGAACAAACGTCGGATTCTCCAAACCCATGACCCGGGGAAGACTCAGCCGGTGGAAAAACTTCGGCTGCTTGGGACCGTAGAGCCAGATCTTGATGTCGGGCACCGCTTGCACGGCTTCATCGGTGGCATCCGTCACCGCGCTCCAATGCTCTCCGAATGCCGCCAGCGGAAAACCCAACTTCGCCTTCGCCAACGCCTCGCCCTTTTCCAGGATCGCCCGCTGCTTGTCGACCGTGCCGTGATCGAACTCACCGGGCTCATCCGCCTTTTTCAGGTGGTAGCCGTGCATCCACAATTCAATGAGGCCGCCACTTTGGATGTCTTTGAGCCATTGAAAATAGGCCGGGTTGTCCTTCTCCAATGATTCACAAATCACCCCGAACGAAGCCTTGATGTGATTCGTCTGGAGGTAGTTGGTGATGCGCAGCCAGCGCGGAGACACGGGTCCCGGCGGACGATTGGCCGCGACCACATCGTCGAGTTTCAACAGGACGATTTGCGGTGCGGCGCTGGGCGTAGGATCAGCCGACGCCAACCGGGAAAAAGCCAGAACACCGAGGAGAATGGCGACGAAATGGCAACTGCGCATAAGCGGGAGGGAACAGCTCAAGGGGCGCTTTTGGGGTACAGGAACACGGTCACGAATCAAGCTTCAAGGCGCGACGAATGTTCGTCCCGATGTGCACGAAAATTCGTGATCTACGAAATTCCGTCCGCTCCATCGCTGGACGCATCCGTTACGCAAGCTCCTCATGGGAAGTGACTACTGCCCCAATTGAAGAATGTGGCACGCAACCTGACTTACCATATGCGAATCAATTAGAAAACCTATGAAGACCAACATTAAATTCGCCCTCGCCGCCCTGACCACTGTTCTCATTGCCGCTGGCAATGCCTTGGCCGACGGCCAGGGATGGTACACCATCGACAACCATCACGGAAGTGTGCTCTATCTGCCCCTCCCGACGTCGGAAACGCAGAGGCAAACGACGGTCGGCTTTTTCCACAACGGTATGGGCATCGGCCACAGGAATCACAGTGTGAACCGCAGTGAAACAAGGTCAGGACAGGCCTTCCACCACGTAACCACCTCGCAGGGACCCGTGGGTTATTTTGCTCCGGCGGAATAACTGCTCACAAACACCCGGCCCAAAACCTTCCAGCAACTGGGGCCTCCAGTGCTGGAAGGTTTTCCTTCTCGAGAGCACGGGAGAAAAGAGGGGGAGCGCTATTCCGCTCCGCCGCGCGGCGGGCTGAGATCCTTCATTCCGTCGCCGGTGAAATCCGTGTCGCTGTAAGCCACGCCGTGCCTGATGCGAGAACCGTCGATCACCGTCGAGGAACCTTGTTTGGTGCCTTGGACGATCAAGTCCGCGGGAATGTGGCGCCCGGCCTCAGAGACAACGCGGGTGGTATCGATGCGCCGCACGAGTTTTCCCGGTCCGGAATATTCCTCGATCCTGAGCGGAACCATGCGCCGCGGATCGATCCAACTGCGCACGCTGGCGTAAGTCGAGTGGTCGTTCGATCCGGGCTTCGATTCGAGGATCTGACAGGGCGCACCCTGAATCGTTTCGTTTCCGACGATCGCCTGGTGTTCCCAAGCGTAAGGATTGGTGATGATATCCTCGTAGGAAAGATCGCTGCCGAGGAGCGATTCCTTCAAATCATTGATCGGCCGAACGGTATTGGGCGGCGTGAAGAGCGTGCCACTGGCCGCGCGGTTGCCCGTCCGCCGCAGGAGAACTGCCTCACCTTTACGCTCTTTCGGAAAGAGCACCTGGTAAAGAATTTCCGAGGCACTGCTCGTGACCCGCTGCTTGATCTGGAGCTGCAGAGTCTGCGGCGCGGCACCTTTGATTTCCATGCGCAAGCGGACGTAGGACGACCCATCCTCGCGCAATCCGCTCAAGCGCGAAGCGAGTTCATTGGCGGACGCCGGGGATGCAGGGTCTGCGAACAAGGAGAGGCCAGCCCCCATCGAAAGAATCGCGGCCAAGGCAAAAAAGGTGTAACGCAATACGTTCATAACACAACGATTCGCTGCTCGTGCGCCAGTGGGACGTGCAGAGCCATGGGCGACCTAGCCGTGCAAGGCCTGGCTCGGCATGAGGCGGGAACTGCGCCAGGCCGGATAGAGCCCGCTGAAGATGCCGACGAGCACGGAGATGGCCACGGCTCGCGCGAGCAGAGCGGCACTCAAATCGGGTTCGAGCAATCCGCGAATCACGGGTGCGGTCACGAGGAGCTTCACGCCGATGACACCGAGGACGACGCCTCCCAACCCACCAAGGAAGCCGAGAAGCGCGGATTCGTAGAGGATCATGCGGACGATGCGGAGGCGCTTCCAGCCGATGGCGAGCAAGACGGAAATTTCCTGGGTGCGCTCGAAGACGGTCATGAGCATGGTGTTCATGACGCCGAGCACACCGACGAGGATAGCCAACGAAGACGTGCCCCAACTCATGGCGCGAATGACGCGCAAGGCCTGGCTGTCGCGCATGTTCTCACTGCCCAGCACCGCGTGGACTTCGGGCACGGCAGCGTTGATCTTCTGGCAGAGTTCCGAGAGCTCGTCCTTGGTCGTGCCGGGTGTGGCGCGCACGTCGATGACATTGATCTTTCCCTCGTTGCCGGTGATTTCCTGGTAAAGCTCCAGGGAGAGGATGACCGAGCCATTTTCGACAAAGGCTCCGCCGTCGACGATACCGACAACGGCGAGTTCTTCGGTTTCGAGTTGAAGGGTATCGCCGACTTTCTTTTGCAAGGTTTCCGCGGCGGTCGTGCCGAGGACGACGGCCTTTTCCTTGGCGTCTTTCGGCAACCGGCCGGAGACGATCTTGAGATTTTGCCAATCGAAACCGCCCCATTGGCGGGAGGAGACGATCATCATATCGGCCTTCTCGACGCTGGTGAGATCGACCAGGAGGGCGCAGGTCTCGGCGACATGCGGGAGTGGTTTGACGCGATCGACGAGGGATTGGCTGAAGGGCTTGGGAGTAAGGGCGCCGCCGACGTTGCTGACGACGACGTCGGTTCCGCGCGACTTCATGCCGTTGGCCCAACTGCTCTCGAAACCGCGGGACATGCCGACGAGGGCAACGACGGCGGCGATACCGATCGCGATACCCATCATGGTCAAGCCGGTGCGGACGGGGCGCCGGAAAAGTCCGCGAATAATGACAGCGAGGAAAGTCATGTCAGGGCGAAGTGGGCGGGCCGTTGAGTTTGTCGGCGACGATGCGTCCGTCACACACCTCGAGGACGCGCTCGGCGCGGCGGGCGATGCCGGGGTCGTGAGTGACGAGGATCAAGGTCATGCGTTGTTCGCGGTGCAAACGCACGATCAGTTCCATGACATGGCGGGCATTTTCGGTATCGAGATTGCCCGTCGGTTCGTCGGCGAGGAGGACCGAGGCGCCGTTGGCGAGGCTGCGCGCAATGGCGACGCGCTGACGCTCGCCGCCGGAAAGCTTGCCGGGAAAATGATGGAGCCGTGCCTCCAGGCCAACGGAGCGGAGCAACTCTCCGGCACGGGCCTTGCGCTCGGGGGCCGTGCGCGATGTTTCGAACATCGGCATCTGGACATTCTCGAGGGCGGTAAAGGTCGGGAGGAGATGAAAGGCCTGGAAGATGAAACCGATTTCGCGGGCGCGGTAGGCGGAAAGGTCGTTCTGCTCATCGAGCACTTTGCCGCGGTAAAGGAGCTGACCTTCGCTGGGGTGATCGAGGGCGCCGAGCATTTGCAGGAGCGTGGACTTACCCGAACCACTTTGACCGACGATGGCCACGAACTCACCGGCGTGAATGCGAAAATCCACACCGCGCAAGGCTTTCACCTGGCCGTCGTCGTACTCCTTTTTCAGGCCGACGGCTTCGAAGACGCACTCGGCATTTGCGGTCTCCATTAGTTGGCGGCTTGCCGGGCCAGTTCCTGCCGGGTGGGCGTGACCACGCCCAGCCATTGGGCGCCCACGCGCGGATTCGGCAGATTGATGAAGAGATCGCGCAGAGCCGCGCCGAAGCTCCGAAACGGCGGCCGCTCCTCCGGAACCGTCGGCTCGAGGGCCTCGGCGTGGAGCGGCAATTCCGGGTGCGGCAGTCCCGAGCGCCAGTGGTGCACTCCATGGTACGGCTCGTGGAGCAGCGTGAAGGACATGAAATCGGCGAACCATCCCTGGGCGACGATGCTGCGCGTGGAGCTATTCACCGTCGAACCGGTGAGACCGACGTGCTCCACGTACTTCCGCAGAGACTGGGCATTACCGGCCAGCCACGCCGGCAAGAGATAAGTCCACAGAAAATATTTCCACGTGTGGAAGTAGGCGTCAGCACTGAGAATGAGGGCCCAAGCCAGCACGATTACCCCCAATTCGATCCACACCCGCCGCCGAACCTTCTTGCTGCGAATCGGCGAACTCTCTCGCAGGAAAGTGCGCAGAAAAAGAAACGGCGTGAAGACGATGCCGACCGTCAATTCCAAAACCGCCGAGAGGACGCGCACCCAGCGCGGCATGTGCGGATGAACGAACGGCCAGAGTTCATCGTCGCGTTCCGAAGCGATGTAAGCATGGTGCAATTGATGCGCGGCGCGATAGAGGCTGAAGCTCGTGAAGCTGAAGATGCCAATGAGAAGGCCGTCGATTTCATTGAGCAGCCGGCTCTTGCGTAACAGTCCATGGGTAGCTTCGTGGAAGCCGATCAACAAGCCATGCATGAGATGGCTGGTGATCAACACCAGCGGCACCGCCAGCCAGTAACGATCGTGATAGACAGCCAGCGCCAGGCAGCCCTGGCTGAGGAAGAACAACCCGGCGAGGATCGGAAAGGCCACGCGACTGATCCAGTGCGGTTCTTCGAGGCTGTCGTTGATCGTTGCGGCGGTCATCAAAATGAAAGGCTGGCCACGGGGGCATCCGGCGACTGGCAAGCGCCGGCTAGAATACTCTGGAACAAACGTCCCAGATTTTCCACTTCCGCTTGCGGGAAGAGCTGTGGCCGGAAAAGCCAGACGACTTCGAACTGTTCGCCTTCCTCGGTCACTTCGCACGCCAGGTGGCAACGGGCCGTGCCCGTCGAACGCATCTTCAAGCTGGCCGAGAGCCCCGGCAATGCGACGTCCGGAACGGGGTGGTTCTGCAAGGCAAAGCGCATCTCGAAAATGGGGTTGTGCCCCGGTGCGCCGGCATCGCCGAGCGCCTGGGCCAGTTCGGCGAAGGGAATGGCGTTTCCAAAGCACTCCATGGTGACCTGATGCAAGGCGCGCAGCATGGCCATGAACGTCCGCTGCGGGTCGACCTGGCCACGAATCGGCACGACGCCGGCGAAATAACCCATGGTCTCCTTCACATTCTGCCGCGTGCGATTGGCCACCGGCGTGCCAACGAGAACATCGTCGGTCCCGGCCCAGCGCGAAAATGCCACTTGAAAGGCGGCGAGCAGCGCACTGAAAAGCGTGGCGCCGGCCTTGCGCGCGAGATCGCGAATGGGCCGGGCAATGTCGACCGGAAAATGCGCCACCAGCCGAACGAGTGAGCCGGACGCGGTCGCCTGGCCTTCCCGTGAACTCCAAAGCCGGCGATGACCCGCGAGGTGCGTTTTCCAAAAAGCCACGCGCGACGCCAGTTCCGACGGCTGCCAGAAAGCGCGCTCCGCGGCACCCCAGGCGCTGTAACTCAGCGGCACCGGCGGCAGCGCTTCCCGGATGCCGCGCACCCGCTGCATGTAAGTCAGGCACAGCTCCTGGACAAAAAGCCCGAGCGTCCAGCCATCGGCAATGGCGTGGTGAATCGAAAACACGAGCACGTGCTCGTCCAGCGCCAGACGCAGCAACTCGACGCGGTAGAGCGGTCCTTGCATGAGATCGAACGGCTCGCGAAAAATTTCCCGCGCGATTTCTTCCACCCCTTCCGGGTGGCACTGCTCCGGCAGGAGCTCGCGGAAACGAAACTTGGAGATGCCCTCGCTCCGGATCATCTGCAAAGGCCGGTCTTTGCCGGGCAAAAACGAAACGCGCAAGGCTTCCTGTCGCTGGAGTAGGAGCTGCAGCGCGCCCGCGCCATCCTCCGGGGTGATCAATCCACGCGCCTGGAGCAGGTAGCAGATGTGATTGGCCGGATCGTCCACGGGCACGGGCGAGCACTCCCACAATTCCCGCTGGGGAAAAGTAAGAGGTTCCAATCGAAGCTCGCCGCTCTCCAGCCGTTGCTTCAAAAGCGCGCGTTTATCCATGCGTGCGGCCGGGCACTATTTGACGGCTCCTTCGGGATCGGGATCCTGCTTGGAGGGAGAATCCTCGCCGAGCAAGCGGTCGAGATCGGCATCGGACAGCGACTCGAGATCGACATCCGCGGGAGTGGCCGCATCCGGCGCCGGTGTCGCGGCGGCGGGCGTCGCAGCCGGAGCCTTGCCGCCCATATGGCCGGCAATGACGGTGGCGATTTGGCCAATGGTGCGGGCACGCATCAGGCTGGTCGGTGGCAAGGCCACGCCCATGGCGGCTTCGAGCGAGTTCTCGATCTCGACGCCCATGAGGGAATCGAGCCCGAGATCGGTGAGCGGCTGGTCGTCGCGGAGACTGTCGGGCTTGACCCGCAATACCGACCCGACCACTTCGCGCACGGCTTGGGCGATGACGCCTTCGCGATCCTCCGGCGAAGCGGAGTCGATCTTCTGCCGCCAATCGCTCGTCGGTCCACTGCCTTCCTGGCCTTCGACGGCGGTGAGAATGCGCTCGAGCAACGGATTTTCCGCACTGCTGCGGAAGAACTGGCGCCATTTCGCCCAGTCCACACGAATCGCCGCGACCTGGGCATTGCCGGCTACGAGCGAACTTTCGAGGAGCGAAACCACTTCGCCGGGAGACAGCTCCGTCGTTCCCTGGCGGGCGAGGAATTCGGCGACGCGCTCATTGCGGGCGACGTAACCTTCGCCGCCGAGCACGCCCCAGTTCATGGTCAGCGCGGGCAGACCGAGGCCACGGCGATGATGAGCCAGCGAATCGAGAAACGAATTTGCCGCACCGTAGTTCCCTTGCGCCGGATTGCCGAAGATACTGGAGATGGATGAGAAATTGACGAAGCAGTCCAACGGCTGACCCTTCGTGCCTTCGTGCAGCAGCCACGCGCCGTAGGCTTTCGGCGTCATCACGGTGCGCATCCGCTCGCGGTTGAGCGACGCCAGGGGAGCGTCGTCGATGACCATCGCCAGGTGGAAAATGCCGCGCAGCGGCTGGCCGCCCGCGGAGATTTCGGCGAGCAGTCGCGACACGTCGTTCGGCGAACCGGCATCGGCGCGCACTACCCGAACGCCGACGTCCTGGGTTTGCAATTCCTCGACAAAGTTCTGCGCTTCGGGAGTGGCAGCGCCACTGCGACTGCTCAGCACCAGGTGCCGGGCGCCGTTTTTCACGAGCCAGCGCGCGATGACTTTCCCGAAACCGCCAAAGGCGCCGGTAATGAGATAGCATCCATCGGGCTTGATGCTGAAAGGTGCGGGCAAGGGCTCGCCGCGCCGCGGGACAAAGGCCTCCGGGAAAGACACGACGACTTTGCCGATGTGCTTGCCGCTGGCCATGAGCCGGAAGGCGGCATCGATTCGGCAGGCGGCAAAGGACCGAAAGGGCAACGGCGTGAGGGCGCGCTTTTCGATGAGCCCGGCGATTTCGCCAAGCATCTCCCGCGTGAGGGATTCGTCGCCGCTGAAGACCGCATCCATGGCCACGACGTGGAAGGACGCGTTGCGCCGCAAAGGCCAGAGCGGGATGCGCGAGTTCTGGTAAATGTCGCGTTTGCCGATCTCGATGAAGCGGCCGAATTCCGCGAGGCAGGACATGCCCATGGGGATGGCCTCGGCGGCCAGCGCGTTGAGCACCACGTCCACACCGCGGCGATTGGTCAACTCCATGACCGTCTCGGCGAAATCGCCGCGACGGGAATCGACGACGTGCTTGACGCCGAGCGTTTCGAGCAAGGCGCGTTTGGTCGGGCTGCCGGCGCTGGCAATGACTTCGGCGCCGAGATGGTGGGCGATCTGAATCGCCGCCATGCCCACTCCGCCTGCGCCCGCGTGAACGAGAATGCGCTCGCCGGGGCAAATCCGCGCGACGTTCTTCAGCGCGTGCCAGGCGGTCATGAAGACCACGGGAATCGTCGCGGCTTCCTCGAAGGAAAGTCCCGACGGAATCCGGCGCACATCGCCGCCGCGAGCCAGGGTTTGCGTGGCCAGGCCGAAGACGGCCAGGCCGAAGACATGATCCCCCGGAGCAACGTGCGTCACACCAGTGCCGACGGCTTTGACCATGCCACCAATTTCATCGCCGAAAATCCGCGCATCGGGCGCTTCTCCTGGATACAGGGCCAGGGCCTTGAGGACGTCGCGGAAATTCATGCCCGCAGCCTTCACTTCGATGAGGACTTCGCCGGGGCCGCAGGGCGGCAGGGCAAACGGCGCGAAGCGCAAGGTGTCGAGATGCCCCCGCTCGCGTGACTCCAGACGCAGCGGCACAGCGGCGTCGAGCGGCTGGGATTTCGTCGGACGGCCGCGATCGAGACGCTGCACGTAACGGGCTTCCCCGCGGAGGGCGACTTCTCGTTCGGGTTCGCTCCGGAGCAATTCGTTCCAAAGCAACGCCGCGTCCGACTCCGCAGCGGCCGGCGGCAGGTCCACGCCGCGGCAAGCCAGATTCGGATACTCATTGAGAATGACGCGCATCAGCCCGATGACCGGCGCCTGGGCCACAGCGGTGGCGGTGATTTCGCGTCCGACCGCTTGTGCTCCACGCGTCACCAATTCGAGCCGCAGTTTAGCCGCGGGATAAATCGTCTCGAGAGCCTGGCTGAGATGCAGCAGGGCATCGGTGCCCATGACCGGATCGTCCGCGGCGACCCCGGTGGCGTCGAGGCTCCACAGGTATACAATTCGCTCCGGCACGGCATCGGCACAGGCATTGAGAAGCCGCACCCAGTCTTCCGCGGTGTCCGCCCGGAGGGTGAACGTTTCCAGGCTGAGCGTGGCAAACTCGTGGCCGCGACGGGCCACGCGGCAACGCACACCAGCGGCGCGGGCCCGAGCAACGAGTTCATCACCCATGCCGCCGGCATCGGCGAAGACGAGCCAGGATTTTTCGGCCGGCGCCTCGGCGGACTCGGCCACGGCAGCGGCCGGCTCGCGCCAGGGATTGCGGGCGAGCAGACAGAACTGCCCTTCTCCGCCGGTCGGTCCGATGAGTCCCGGCAGGGAACCCGTCTCGCTGAATCCGACTTCATGGAGAAGTTTCTCCCATTGCGAACGCTCGAGCAGAGGTTGCACCGGTCGCAAATCCCGATCTGCAAAATGCCACCATCCACTCGTGAGCCCGAAAACGGCCTCGGTCCACAATTGGGGCGTGGCCGTGTCCATGAAGGCCAGCGTTCCACCGGGGACGAGGAGTTCCCGCAGATGGCCCAGGGTCGCGCGGACATTGCTCACCGCATGAAGAACGTTCGTGCCGATGATGAAATCGAAAGATTCCGGCGTGAAATCCTGTTCGCTGCCGGGCTTGTCGAGATCGTAGATTTTGAACTCGACCTCCGGGAAGGCGGCCAGCTTTTGCGCGGCGCCGGGGAAGAAGGCGGCAGAGACGTCACTGAAGATATAGGAATGCAGCCCTCGCTCGAGGAGAGGCAGGACGTGCGCAGCCAGGCCGGCGGTGCCGCCACCGACTTCGAGAATGCGCAAGCCGCGGCCTTCGGGCAGTTGCCGGGCCGCTTCCTGAACGGCTGTGGCAATGGCCGCGAGCCATTGGCTGGTGTACATGCCGTCGCCGTAGAATTGATCCAGCAACTCCGCACCGGACCCGGCAAACAAGACTTGCACGGCATCTTTTTCACCGCGCAAAATCGCGCCGAGGTCGGCGCCAGTCCCGGCGCACAGCAGGGCTTCGGGCAGATGCCCGGGATGTTCGCTGATGAAATTCCGCAGAGCCGCGGGCGCGACGCCGGCCGCTTTGTCGAGCGACGGTGTCGCGCGATAGGCCGCGCTCGCTTTTTCCAGCAAACCGTGCCGGACGAGACCGGCGGCGAGACGCTCGAAAGCGGGCTGCATTGCCGGAGCCACCCGGAGGGACGCGGCGGTAAAAGTTTCCCCGGCAGCCGCCCCCATGGAACGCAAGCCATGGGCAATCTGCGTGACGGCCAGATGGTCGCCCGCGTTCATCGCCGTTTCCAATTCCTTGCGGCCGCGCATGGAGACGACTTGATCGAGCGCGTTCGCGGCGACGGCGTGCAATTGTTCCAGCGGCACCGGCGGGCGCGAAGTGGCCGGCGATGTCGCCGGAGTCCGCTGCCAATCCACATGGTAGATGACATCCCGCGTCCCGCCCGGAGCGCCTGACCGGCGCACGCCGGAAACGCTGATCGCGCGGAAGCCGTCGACGAGCACACAAGGCTGCCCGGCTTCATCGTAAAGACCGATCCGGCCCTCGACGAATTCCTCGTTGCATTGCAGGACACCGGCCTGAACGCGCACGGAGGCGCCGGGAGCGCGCAGAAAAAGAATCCGCGCAAAGCGCACCGGCAGTTTCATGCGCGAGCGCCGATCCTCCACGGTGGCGGCTCCGGCGGAGAACGTTTGCAGCGCGCCGTCGAAGAGAACCGGGTGCAGGGCGTATTCAGCCGCGCGAGCCGCGATGGTTTCGGAAAGGGCCACACGTCCGGCAGAATGGCCGGCGCCGGCGGCGAGTTCGCGAATCGGGCGGAATTCTTCGCCGTAACGCAACCCGAGGTCGCTCATGTAGCGGTAGAAACCTTCGACTTCGACCGGTTCCAAACCGGTCTGGCTGCCGTAAGTGGAAGAAGCAAATGGCGATTCCGTGCGTTCGCCACGGATCGAGCCTACCACGTGCAGCGACCAGGAGGCGCTGTGCTCGAACTTGCTCTGGATGGCAAAGGTACGTTCGCCGGGCTCGTAGGAAATCTCCAGGTTCACGCTCGCGGGGTTTTCCGGGAGAATGAGCGGCTTGCGAATCTCGAAGTCTTCGACGACGAAGGGGCGTCCTTCGAAAAGCTGCAGGCCGGCTTCGAGGATGAGTTCCACGAAAGCCGCCGCCGGGAAAATGACGTGGCTGTCGACTTTGTGGTCCTTGAGATAGGCCATGTGGCGCGAGTCGAGCCGCGCGACCCAGGTAGGAACGGCGCGAGAGAGGCGCATGTCGAGCAGACCGCGTCCACCCGGGGCGAGGCGGCCTTCGCGCCAATCACTCGACTCGTTCCACCAGCGATTCTTGTCCCAGGCGTAGGCCGGAAGCGTGAGCAAACGGCGCGACGGCGTCATCGCCGCAAAATCCAGCGGCACGCCCGCGCGATGCAGTTCGAGCAACGTTTCGGTGAGGAATTCCTGTTCGCGCTCGCGCCGGGCCGAGGAAAGCACCGGCACCTTGGCGCCGCGGCCCGTGAGGCATTCCTGGATGGAATGGACCAGCGCCGGATGCGCGCTCAGCTCCAGCCAAACGTCCACGCCAAACTCCGCCAGCTCATTCACCGCGGGCGCGAATTGCACGGCCTGCCGGACACCACGGCCCCAGTGCTCGGGACCGCAGGATTCGCCGTGGCAGCGTTCGCCGGTCACGGTGCTGAAAAATGGCGTGGTCTCCGTCTGCGGCTGGAGATTGGCCAACTCCGCTTCGAGTTCTTCCGAAGCAGGCCGCATGAGCGGATGATGGAACGGATGGTCGACCCGGACGAGGCGCGCGAAGACGCCTTGCGGTTCGAGTTCCGCGAGCATCGCTTCCAGCGAAAGCCGCGGGCCGGCGAGGGTCAGCGAACGCGGGCCATTGAAAGCGGAGATCGTCACGGTGCGATCGTGGCGGGCAATCAGGGCACGCGCTTCCTCTTCACCCAGGCCGACGGCAAGCATGGTGCCCTCACCACGCGCGCAATCGCCCATGAACCTTGACCGATGGACAATGATGCGGGCGCCTTCCTCGATGCTGAAGACGCCGGCGACACAGGCCGCGGCAATTTCACCGACGCTATGGCCGACGATGGCGGCTGGCTGGACGCCCCACGATTTCCAAAGTTCGGCGAGCGCCACTTGCATGGCAAAGATCGCGGGCTGCGCGATCTCGGTGCGACTCATCTGCGAGGTCTCTTCGCTCTTCGCGAGTTCCTCGAGGAGGGAGAAGCGCGCCCACGGCTGCATGGCGGCGGCGCAACGCTCCATGGTCTGGCGGAAGACAGGCTCATGCTCCATCAACTCGCGGCCCATGCCCCACCACTGCGGGCCCTGGCCGCTCATGACAAAAGCGATGCGTGGCGGCTGTTCGCGGCGCGGCGAGAAGGAAGTGCGAATCTTCAGGCTTTCCTCTTCGCGGGCAAAGGCGCCGAGTTCCTGGATCAATTCGGGCATCGAACCGGCCGCGACGGTGAGCCGGTAGGCGTGATGATTGCGCCGCGCACCGAGCGAATAGACGAGATCGGGCAGGACCGGAGCATCGCCATTGGCGTGCAGGCGCTCCTCCAGCCACGCGGTGAATTGCGCGGCATACGACCGCAGGGATTTTTCGGAACGCGCGGAGAGGACGATGGGCCAGGCGCGACCGGCCAGCTCTTCGCCATGCTGGCCATGCGGACGAACCGGCGGCTCCTCGAGAATGATGTGGGCATTGGCGCCGCCGAACCCGAATGAATTCACGCCCGCCAGACGCGGGCCATCGGCCTCCGGCAACGGCTCGACGGTGGTATTGACCCGCAACTTCAGCGCGGAAAAATCGATGTGCGGATTCGGCGTCTCGAAATGGAGATTGGGCGGAATCTGCCGGCGTTTGAGGACGAGCATGGCCTTGACCAACCCGGCCACGCCCGCGGCTGTTTCCAGATGCCCGAGATTGGTTTTCACCGACCCGATGGTCAGCGGAGCGTCCGCCGGACGATTCTCGCA
Organism: Chthoniobacter sp.; assembly: GCA_036501065.1. Classification (GTDB taxonomy): domain Bacteria; phylum Verrucomicrobiota; class Verrucomicrobiia; order Chthoniobacterales; family Chthoniobacteraceae; genus Chthoniobacter. The sequence goes on from DASYAY010000093.1 coordinate 20,336, forward strand.
AAGCGCTTCCGCGAGGGCGTGCGCTTCGATCGGATCACCCACCGCCGTGCCGGTGCCATGCGCCTCGACGAAGCTGATCCTCAAAGGATCGATGCCCGCATCGCGGCAGGCCACCTTCACCAATCGGGCCTGGGCGTCCGGACTGGGAAGCGAGATGCCATTGGTATGACCATCCTGATTCAAGGCCGTCGCGACGATGACGCCGTGGATCGGGTCGCCGTCGGCAACGGCTTGCGAATAGCGCTTGAGCAGCACCATGCCGGCGCCTTCGCCGCGGACGAAACCATTAGCCCCGGCATCGAAAGCTTTGCACTTGCCCTCCGGGGAAAGCATCCCCGCCTGGGAAAAACCAATGAACCCACCAGGGGTGATCATGACGGTCACACCTCCGGCCATGGCGACTTCGCCGCGACCGGTCCAGATGTGTTCGCAAGCGGCATGCACCGCCGTGAGCGCGGAGGAACAAGCGGTATCCATGGCCACGCTCGGACCGGTGAGGTTCAGGCAATAGGAAATGCGATTGGCGGCGATGCTGTGCGCCGTGCCCGTCGGCGAATGCGGCGTGATTCCCGCGGAGTCCGAAGGCGTCGCCTGAATGGTGTGGTAGTCGTTGTGAGAAATACCGACGTAAACGCCGATATCGGTCCCATGCTCGAAATCCAGCACGAGCCCCGCATCCTCGATCGCTTCCCAGGCGGTTTCGAGCAGCAACCGGTGCTGGGGATCGACGTAGGGAGCTTCGCGTGGCGAGATGCCAAAAAATTGCGGATCGAACTGCTCGATGCCATCGACGAACCCGCCGCGGCGCGCGATGGATTTGCCGACGATGCCCGGTTCCGGATCGTAAAAGCGCTCGACGTTCCAGCGGTCCGGCGGGACTTCCCCGACCGCCTCACGTCCTTCAATCAAGAGTTTCCACAGTGCTTCCGGGTTGTTAATGCCGCCGGGAAAACGACAGCCGATTCCAATGATTGCGATACGATCTCTGGGCATGTGACTGATAATGTGCGGCAAACCCGCCGTGCGATTGACCGTTGAGGAGGTCTGCCCGTCAAGGCCGCGTTTCATATTTATCGCGGCTCAGGGGATTTGCGCGTTTATAGGAAAGTGCGGGTGTTTAGCAATCGATGAACGAGTGAACAACGGCAACGATTGCAGCGACTTCGATGGGCGAACAGTTCACTACAGAATGAAGGCGCGGCGATACGAATTGCTGTGACGGTGATTTTGTGACCTCCGGGCGGATTCTTCGGCCCGTGACTTTGGGTAGCGAGACAATTTGTTAGTTTTTGGAACCCCAATTCTGCCGGTTTTTCGGCCCCGTTGGGGAATAAAGGCGTGGAAGAAGAGAAACTCGCGTCTTGCGCCCGGCAGGGTGATCGATTTTCCAGGGGATTCTTTGTCCGCCGAAGGCCAAACCGGCGAAAGAAACGAAAAAACCGGTCGCCAAACGGGGGATGTGCGAAGTAAAGGGTGAAAAAAACATGTGCGGCATCGCTGGAATCATTGACTTGACCGGCCAGCGGACGGTGCCGAACGAGGCCGTCCGCAAAATGGCGCGTGCCATTATTCATCGGGGCCCGGACGAGGAAGGTTTTTATTTTGCGCCGGGCATCGGGCTGGCGTCACGCCGGCTGAGCATCGTCGGTTTGGCGGACGGGCAGCAACCGATGACGAACGAAGACAAAACGGTCACGGTCGTTTTCAACGGCGAATTGTTCGACCACGTCGAGAAGCGCAAGGAACTGGAGGCAAAAGGGCACCGCCTGGTCACGCACTGTGACACGGAAATCATCCCGCACCTCTGGGAAGAATACCAGCAAGGCATGTTTGAGCGACTGCGAGGACAGTTTGCCATTGCCTGTTGGGACTCGCGACAGCGCCGGCTGCTCCTCGGACGCGACCGGTTCGGGATTGCTCCGATCTATTGGACCCGTCAGGGCGACTGGCTGCTTTTCGCTTCCGAGATCAAGGCGCTGCTCGCTTCCGGCATGGTGCCGGCAGTGCCCGACCGGCGCGGGATCGACCACATCTTCACCTTTTCGGCGCTGCCCGGACCGATCACCTGTTTTGAAGGAGTACAACTGCTGCAAGCAGCGCACTACCTGGACATTTCGCCGGGAGCGGAAAACGGCCGGACGGCGGAGATCGCGGATCGCCCATACTGGGTGATGGATTTTCCGGATCGCGGTCAGGAAGAAAGCGGGCAGGACCCGAAGCAACTGGTCGATGCCTTCGAGCAGGTCCTCTTCCGGGCCGTGGACATGCGATTGAAAGCGGATGTGCCGGTGGGCTCGTACCTCTCGGGTGGTGTGGACTCGAGCATGATCGCGGCACTGGCCGTCCACCTCAAAGGCTCGGCGATCAATACTTACACCGTGCGCGTGGATTCTCCGGAACTGGATGAACTCGACGCGGCCAATCTCGTGGCGCGCCATATCAAGACGAAGCCGCCGGTGGTGCAGGACTTTCGCGCGGAAGACACGATCAATACCTACCCGGAGTTGATCCGCGCGGCGGAGGGGCCGGTGATCGACACCTCCTGTGCGGCGCTGTTGCAGCTCGCGCGCCGGGTTCACGAATGCGGCCAGAAAGTGGTGCTGACCGGCGAAGGCGCGGACGAATGGCTGATCGGCTATCCGTGGTATAAAATCGGCAAGCTGATCAATTATCTGGACTGCATCCCGGGGTTGCGCCTGAGTGATCTCGCGCGGCGCAGTTATCTCCGGCTGAACAAGGTGCCGCAATATTCGCAGGAAGCCCGGCGCGAAGTCGAGGATTCGATCGGTGGCCCGAATGCCTGGGTCGATGCCTACGGAGTGCTCTCCCTATCGAAGCTACGCTTCTACTCCGAATCGATGCATGAGGTCCGGGAGAGTTGGAATCCCTGGGCTGATTTGAATATTCCCGTGGAGCGCGCCAAACGCTGGCACCCGCTGAATCGCGGGATCTGGGTGGCGGGGCGGGTGACGCTCGCCGGGCATCTATTGCAGGCCAAGGGCGATCGAGTGGCCATGCATTCCTCAGTCGAAGTGCGCTACCCCTTCCTCGACGAAGACGTCTTTGCTTTCACCGCGAAACTCGATCCCAGTCGATGGAAGCTGAACGGTTTTCGCGACAAACATTTGCTGCGATTGCTGGCCGAGCGCTGGGTGCCGCCGTCGGTTTATCAGCGGCGCAAGGTTATCTTCCGCGCGCCGCTCGATAGCCTTTACATGGACCCGGAGCCGCCTTTCGTGGGGCAGCTCTTGAGCGAGGAGTCGCTACGGCGCACGGGGTATTTCGATCCGGCAGCGGTGCGGCACTGGCGCACGGCAGTCCGCGAATTGCGGCCGGGATCCTTGCCGCGCCTTTCGGTGGAAGGCGGGTTAACCGCGATCGTCGCGACCCAATTGTGGCACCATCTTTATATCGATCCGAGTCTTACGGATAAGGTGTAAGTGCTTAGTTCTCAGTTCTCAGTGCTCAGTGTGCATCCCACAGCGGAAGCCAATCCGGCTCACGGAACTCCGACTGATTACTGCGAACTGATCACTGATTACTGCGAACTAAGCACTCCGCTCCCAACCTCACTCCAACCGCCGATGCGGCTCCACCGCCTCTTCGACGAAACGGCCCGCATTGAGAAGGCCGGCCTCGCTCTTCGGAGGGCCGATCAATTCCAAGCTGGTGAGCTTCACCCGCTCGTGATGCACGGGAACGGGCACGGCCACCGCGGGATTGCCGGCATAGTTCACGGGAACAGTATTTTGGTAATCGAGCATCAAGGCCTCGGCGAGGCCGATCTTCAAATTGGGCGGAATACCAGGAGGCGCGCCTTGGAGCGTGGGCACGGCGATGAAATCCACTTTCTTGAAAATCTCGTGCAGGGTGTGCTGCCAGGCTTCGCGCCGGCTGAGCGCCTTGCGGTATCCCAAGGGATACACCAGGCGGCCCGCGAGGATGGCTGTCTTGGTGCGCGCAGAGACACCCGTCTTCGCCAGGTAAGGCCCTTCGCTGAGCCACGCCCCCGCCGCGGCCATGGTGTTCCCATCCTTTTTCGCCTGATCCCATTTCTGCCGGAAGTCATCGTCCAACGGCACGACCTGAAATCCCGCTTTCGTCAAAGCCGCATCGATCGCCTGATCGATCTGGGGATCGGTTCCTTTGAGTTTCAGTCGCCCGATCCGGATGCTGGCCGCATCGGGCTTGGCGGCCCGGGCGGCTGCGTAGAGACCGGTAAAGCCATTTTCGAGTAAATCCATGCCTTGAACGGCGCCGTCGATGTTCTTCGCCAGGGGACCGACGGTATCGAGATGCTTGGGTTCGACCGGGACGACTCCCTGGAGCGGCACCAAGCCATGCGTCGTTTTCAGGCCGACGATCCCGCAACAGGCCGCGGGCACGCGAACGGAGCCTGCCGTATCCGTCCCGAAGGAAACATCCGCCATGCCCAGCGCCACGCTCACAGCGGAGCCGCACGACGAGCCACCGGGTAGCAATCGATGGATGTGACTGAGCGGACTTTTCGGCGTCCCGTAGTATTCATTGAAACCCGAAGGGGCGACGGCGAATTCGCTGAGGTTGGTCTTGCCGACGATGCGCACGCCGCGCTGTCGCGCGATGGCCAGGCAGGGAGCATCGTGCGTCGCCGGCGGACTGTTTTCGGCAAGATATTCCGAACCGGCCGTCGTCACCAGGCCCTTCATGTCGATGTTGTCCTTCACCGCCAGCCGCAATCCCGTGCCGTGTTCCTCCTCCGGCCAGTAGTCGATGAACGCGTGATGGCCGTAGGTATGGCCAGTGGAATGCGGCAGGAGCAGGCAACCGCTAAAGAGAGATGTCGACGTCAGCGCGACAACGACGGCACGAGGGAACAGACGACCGCACACATTCATACGCACGGGAGATTAGGCGCTGTGGAGGCAAAGCCAATCGCGATCTGTGCCGCAGCCGCGAGAACCGGATCGCCACATCCGAGTAACAATCGCGCAAAAGCACGCTTTCCGTTTGATGAGTCGCCTCCGCTTATCTACACGGGCCGCTTGGCAAGCACCCCAACGCGAACAATGACACCCGCCCCTGCGAAAGCGGCTTCAACTCTCAGATCGTGATCACCTTCAAGCATTCTTTCCGGCTGTCCGCTGCAGTCTTCCTGTCGGCTTTGAGCATTCCATCAGGCAGGGGTGCGAATCCCATCTACGTGCCCGTGGCCGGCCTGAAACCGCCGCCGATCAATCCCGTAGCCTCGTTGGCGAGCGATGGCGCGGGCAATTACTGGGGCACGACATCAGCAGGTGGCGCCAATAACCATGGGACCGTGTTCAAGATCAATGCCGGCACCGGGACGATCACGATGGTGGCCGACTTCACGAATGCTTCGACCGGTGGGAACCAGGGCACCGACCTTGTGGCTGGGCTGGTGAGCGATGGCGCGGGCAATTTCTGGAGCACGACCTCACAGGGTGGTGCAAATAACGATGGGACCGTGTTCAAGATCAATGCGAGCACCGGAGCGGTGACCACGATCGTGAATTTCGCGAATGCCACCACCGGCAGCAACCGGGGTGGCTATCCCCGGGCAGCGCTGGTGAGTGATGGCGCCGGCAATTTTTGGGGCACGACCGCAGGGGGTGGCGCGAACGGGGACGGGACGGTGTTCGAAGTCAATGTGAGCACCGGAGTGGTCACTACGGTGGTGGACTTCGCGAATGCACAAACCGGCGGCAACCGGGGCGCCAATCCCTATGGCGCGCTGGTCAGCGACGGCGCCGGCAACTTCCTGGGAACGACAAAATTTGGCGGCGCGAACGTTGTCGGGACGGTGTTCAAGGTCAATGCGAGCACCGGGACGATCACCACCATCGTGGATTTCGCTTATACCAGCGGGAGCAACCGGGGCGGCTATCCTCAGGCCGGGCTGGTCAGCGATGGCGCGGGCAATTTCTGGGGCACAACCTCCCAAGGCGGCGTACACAGCTACGGGACGGTATTCAAAATGAGCGGTGGCGCGATCACCACCATTACAGACTTCACGGATGCCACCACCGGCAGCAGCCGGGGTGGCAGTCCCGAAGCCCCACTGGTGAGCGACGGCGCAGGCTATCTCTGGGGCACCACCACTTCCGGCGGTGCGAACGGCGCCGGGACGGTGTTCAAGGTCAACGCGAGTACCGGAGTCGTCACCACCGTCGTTGACTTCGCGAATGCAAAAACGGGCAGCACCCGAGGCGCCGATCCCGAGGCCGCGCTGGTCAGCGATGGCGCCGGTAATCTCTGGGGCACGACCACCTCTGGCGGCGCGAATGGGGCCGGGACGGTATTCGAGATCGCCGCGAGCACCGGAACGATCTCTACCGTGATGGACTTTGCTTCTGCTCCTCTCAATCCCGCCGCTGGACTCGTCAGCGATGGTGCAGGAAATCTCTGGGGCACAACGACGCAGGCCGGGGCAAACAACGACGGGACGGTGTTCAAGGTCAATGCGAGCACTGGGGCGATCACCACGGTCGTGGACTTCGCGAGCACCACCACGGGCAGCAATCGGGGTGGCAATCCCGGGGCTCCGCTGGTCAGCGATGGCGCCGGCAATTTCTGGGGCACGACCGCATATGGCGGCGCACATGGTGCCGGCACCGTATTCGAGGTCAACGCCAGCACCGGGGCCATCACCACCGTCGCGGACTTCGCCGAGGCCACCACGGGCAGCAACCGGGGCGCCAATCCCTCGGCCGCGCTGGTCAGCGATGGTGCCGGAAATTTCTGGGGCACGACCCCCGGTGGCGGCGCAAACTTCGAAGGGACGGTATTCAAGATCAATGCGAGTACCGGGACGATCACCACCGTCGTGGACTTCGACAATGCCACCACGGGCAGTAATCGGGGTAGCGGTCCCAGAGCAGCATTGGTGAGCGACGGCGCGGGCAACCTCTGGAGCACGACAGAGGAGGGCGGCGCCTACGATTGGGGGACGGTATTCGAGATCAATGCGAGCACCGGGGTCATCACGATGGTGGCGGATTTTGCGGCTTCCCCCTCCGGCCCCAACCGGGGCGCCTATCCCTATGCGGCTCTGGTGAGCGATGGCGCGGGCAATTTCTGGGGCACCACCTACCAGGGCGGCAACTACGCTGCAGGGACGGTCTTCAAGGTCAATGCGAGCACCGGCGCGATCACGACCGTGGTGGACTTCGTCGATAGCACGACAGGCAGCAGCCGGGGCAGTTCTCCCGAGGGCGCGCTGGTGAACGATGGCGCGGGCAATCTCTGGGGCATGACCTCGCAAACCGGCGCCTACGGTTGGGGGACGATTTTCGAGATCAATGCGAGCACTGGGGCCGTCACCACGGTCTTCGATTTCACTGGCCCGGTGGGAAGCGTTCCCGGAGGCCAACCGAGCGGAGCCTTGCTGCTCGCCCAAGACGGACTTTATGGCACCGCGCCATCCGGCGGTGTCGCCGGAGGCGAGGCATCGGGCAGCGGGGAGATTTTCTTCATCGACTTTGGACCGGCCATCGGCGCCTTCACTCCGAGCGGCATCACTGGCAACGGAGCCACTTTGTCGGGCAGTGCGAATCCGGGCGGCATCGCGACCAGCGTGTATGTCCAATACGGGACCGACACCACTTACGGCAGCCAGACGAGCAGCACCGCGCTGGGCAACGGCAGCAACTCGGTCCCATTTAACGTGACACTCTCCGGGCTTTCCCCGGCGACCACCTACCAATACCAATTGGTCTTTGTCACCGCGAACGGCACATTTTACAGCGCCAATCAGACGTTCACCACCGCAGCCTCCGTCCCCGCCCTGCCAATTTGGGGTTTCCCGATCCTGATACTCTCCATGCTGGCGCTCGCCCACCGGGCGCTTTCCCGCTGGACCGGTTATCGCAGACAGGAAAGGGGCAGCATTTGAGTGGGATTGAGACTGTGGTCCGGAGGAAGTAGGAGAGGCTTCCCAGCCTCTTCCGCCCGTCCGGCGCGGACTCCTCCGATGAAGCGGCAAGGATGCCGCTCCTACTTCGGTTGCGGCTTCGCCGCCCCGCGCCTTGACGGTAAATCCTCGCCGCAGCCGCCCCAGGGTCAGCGCAGCTTGGCCAGCAGTTCCCGCCCCTTTTCCTTCGTCTCGGGGTCATCCTTTTCCGTGTTGGGCATCGCCAGGCCTTTGGTCAGGCACCGGCGGGCGTCGGCCGACCGGCCCATATCCAGGTAGGTGCGGCCGAGTGCGATGAAGTGCATGAGGCGGTTCGGATTGAGTTGAATCGCCTTCTCGAAGCAGCGCTCCGCATCTTCGTAATTTGCCGGTGGCAATTTCCCGTAGACGACCTGGGCCAGGGCGCGCTTCATCGGACTCACCTCGGCAAGGCCGAGATACCAACGCCCAAGGATTTGCCAGCCGAGATCGTTGTTCGCGTCCAGGGCGAGAACTTTGTCGACGGCCAATTTCATGATCCGTGAATCGGCGATCTGCTCCTTGGTGCTCAAAAGGGGAAGTAATTTTCCGTAGCTGATGGCGACGGACAGTTGCGTCTCCGGGTTGTTCGGCGCGAGGCCCACCGCGCGCTCCGCGTAGTTCACGGCCACGGTCCCCAGATGCGTTTTTTCGACCTTGTCCGACGCGTCGCTCATCAAATGGCGGTACTGGCGGGCAATCCGAACCAGTAGATCCACGTTGTGGGGGTCCAATTTCTCCGCCGGCAGATAATATTTGAGCGCCTCAGCCGGTTGAAGCTTGTCGTAGCAGATGTTGCCTTGCTGGATCAAAGTCTCCAGCGAATCAGCCGAGTGGCCTGGGACGGCAAAAAAAAGATTGGCCGCGATAATAAGGATGCTACAAGGGAGGATTCGCTTCATCTTGGGTGCTACGAATCGCCCGAAGCCTTCTCTTCGCAAGGGGGATTTCGCTGGATGACAATTATTTAATCTTCACCGCGGCTTCAACGAGACGGCCCGCGTTGAGCAATGCGGCTTCACTCCGATAGCGCCCGATTAACTGCAAGCTCGCGGCTGGAAAACCGGCGTGAGCCAGGGGGATGGGAACGGCCAGGGCCGGGTTCCCCGCCACATTCACCGGGACGGTGTTTTGCATTCCCAGCACGCGTTCGTCCATGACGCCGACCCGGAAATTCAGGGTCATGTGCGGCGGAATGTTTTGCATCGTAGGCAGGGCGATGAAGTCGACTTTTTCGAGAACCGCCTCCAAATCGCCTTGCCAGGCGCGCTGGCGGGAGAGCGCCTGCCGATAGCGATCGCCGTAGTCGAGGCGGCCGAGGAGAATGCCGCTCTTCGTGCGCCCGCTGATGTCCCCGTCGTTGCCATATTTTTGGTAATTCAACCAGATACCCACGGCGGCCATGGTATCGCCGTCTTTTTTGGCCTGATCCCATTGGTCCCGAAAACGGTCGCTCAGGCGAACCACCTGGAACCCCGTTTTGGCCAACGCCGCATCCACGGCGGCGTCGATTTTCGGATTCGTCCCTTTGAGCATCAGGCGCCCGACACGAATGCGCTGGGCCGATGGCATCTGCGCTTTGGCCGCCGCATAGCGGGAGGCGAATCCCGATTCGAGAAGACCCATGCCCTCGGCGGTGCCGGCAACATCCCGGGCGAGCGGACCCACCGTATCCAGAATTTCCGGCTCGATCGGATAAATGCCCTTCAACGAAACCAGGCCGCGCGTCGTCTTGAGGCCAACCACACCACAGCAGGCCGCCGGAACGCGAATGGAACCGGCGGTATCCGTGCCGAAAGCAACGTCGGCCTCGCGATTGGCCACAGCTACGGCCGAACCACAGGAGGAACCGCCGGCGATTCGTTTCCATCCATGGCTCAGCGGACTTTCAGGAGTGCCGAAATATTCGTTGATCCCCGAAGGCGCCACGGCGAACTCACTCAAATTCGTCTTTCCGACGATCGGCACATGCCGCTCCCGGGCAATTCCCAGGCAGGCCGCATCTCTTTTCGCCGGTGGAGCATGTTTCGCGAGAAACTCCGAACCGGCGGTGGTGACCACACCCTTCATATCGATGTTGTCCTTGATCGCCAGCTTCCACTCGCTGGGTTTTGCCGGCGGCCAGTATTCGATGAAGGCCCGGTCGCGCGTCGCCGCACGAGGGCCAATCGTACAGCCATCGAAAGCGAGCAGACAGACCAGGCCCGTCAGGACGAGTTTCAGCGTCACAATCTGTGAATCGCTGGACCGCGCGGGTTCGCTCTTATCTCGCCGAGGAAATCAGGATTTTGCGCGGGTCCGAATCAGTGTTCGAGGTTCGCCGCCCGCAGGCGCAGGGCGTTGCCAATCACCGAAACGGAACTCAGGCTCATGGCGGCTCCGGCGATGATCGGACTGAGGAGTAGGCCAAAGAACGGATAGAGCAGCCCCGCGGCGATGGGGATGCCGAGGGCATTGTAGACAAAGGCGAAGAAGAGATTCTGCCGAATGTTGCGCATGACCGCGCGGCTGAGACGGATGGCGCGCACCACACCGCCGAGATCGCCTTTGACCAACGTCACGCCTGCACTTTCCATGGCCACGTCAGTGCCGGTGCCCATGGCGATGCCGACGTCCGCCGAGGCCAGCGCCGGGGCGTCGTTGATGCCGTCTCCGGCCATGGCCACAACCGCGCCGCCTTTTCGCAGAGCTTCCACGCGGGCATGCTTGTCGCCGGGGGCTACGCCCGCTTCCACCTCGTCGATCCCGATTTCCCGGGCGACCGCCCGAGCCGTGCGCTCGTTGTCACCGGTAAGCATGATCACCTTCAGTCCGGCTTCATGCAAAGAGCCGATCGCCGCGAACGCCGACGCTTTGATCGGATCGGCCACAGCCAGCGCGCCCACAGTCCTTCCATCGCGCGCCACGAAGATCACCGTCTGGCCGCGCTCTTCCAGAGGCTTCGCCTTCGCGGCGAAATCCCCAGCGTCCTGCACCCCTTGTTCCTGAAGATAGTCCTGTTTTCCGACGAGGACGCTGCGTCCGTCGATTTTCGCACTCACTCCCCCACCGGTCGTCGAGGCAAAATCCTGCGCTGGCGCGATCTTCAGCTTCCGGTCTTTGGCCGCCGCGACGATGGCAGCGGCCAGCGGGTGCTCGCTCGATTGTTCCGCGGCCGCGGCGAGCGCGATGAGTTCATCCTCGTCCAATTCGTTCCCGACGAGCGCTTGCACCAGGCGCGGCTTGCCTTCGGTAAGTGTCCCGGTCTTGTCCACCACCACCGTGCTGACTTTCTCCAACCGTTCGATGGCTTCGGCGTTCTTGATGAGGACACCGGCGCGGGCGCCGCGGCCAACTCCGACCATGATGGACATCGGCGTGGCCAACCCGAGAGCGCAGGGACAAGCGATGATGAGCACGGCGACCGCATTCACGACCGCCAAGCCAAGCCGCGGTTCAGGTCCCAGCCACAGCCAGAGGATGAAGGTGAGCGCGGCCACGCCAATCACTGTCGGCACAAACCAGCCCGCCACGCGATCGGCCAGGGCCTGGATGGGCGCGCGGCTGCGTTGCGCATCGGCCACCATTTGCACGATGCGAGCGAGCACCGTCTCGCTGCCCACGTGTTCCGCTTTCATGACAAAAGCCCCGGCGCCGTTGATCGTGCCACCGGTCACCACATCACCGGCCGCCTTTTCAATCGGCATTGCTTCTCCGGTGAGCATGGACTCGTCGAGTGAGGATTTTCCCTCGAGGATGATTCCGTCGACTGGGACCTTATCACCGGGACGGACCCGCAGACGATCGCCCGCTTTGACCTCCTCCAGAAGCACGTCGCGCTCCCCATCGGCCTCGATTCGGCGCGCCATGGCGGGCGCCAAATCCAGCAAGGCTCGCAAAGCGGCGCCGGTCCGCCGCCGGGCGCGCAACTCGAGCACTTGTCCCAGCAGCACGAGCACCACGATGGTCGCCGCCGCTTCGAAATAGATCGGCACCGCCGCGTGATGGCTGGCCGGAAAGATGCCGGGCGCGAACAGGGCCACGGCGCTGAACGCGTAGGCCGCAGCCACGCCCACAGCAATGAGCGTGAACATGTTTAAGTGACGGGTGACGAGCGACCGCGCACCGCGGACAAAAAACGGCCAACCCGCCCACAGCACCACCGGCGTGGAAAGGACCAATTGAGTCCAGCGCGAGGCTGCGCTCAGCGTCCACTCCGGCGGGGACGGCAGCACATGCGCCATCGCCAGGAGAAAAACCGGCACGGCGAGGACTGCACCGATCCACAAGCGGCGGATCATATCGCGCAGTTCCCCATCCTCAGGCTCGGCCGCGGTGACCGTTTTCGGTTCCAGGGTCATCCCGCATTTGGGGCAGTCTCCGGGATGGTCCTGCTCGACCTCCGGATGCATCGGGCAGGTGTAAATGACGGTGGTGCGCGCGGTCGAAGCAACGGCCGATTCCAGAGCCATGCCGCACTTTGGGCACGCGCCGGGCTGGTCGCTCTCGATCCCAGGACACATCGGGCAATAGTAGGCCGCGCTCCCCGAAGGTTTGACCGCCGCATGGTCGTGGTGATCGTGATGGCCGCCACCACAGCAGGCGTGAACCGCGGGCTCCGGCTTCGGTCCACAGCAGGAGTGGCCGGTATCGTCGGGTTGGTGATTCATTTCAAGAAACGGGAAAGAGACGTGCGCAGTTCCTCGAGGAGTTTCGCCGGTTTCATCGGTTTCGCGGAGGCATGCTCCGAGGCGGTGCCGTGACCGAGCACGCAGGATTCGACATGGCTGGCGAGCAATTCGACGCCGAGAGCGTCCAGAGCCGAGCGAACGGCGGAGATCTGGTTGAGGATGTCGACGCAATAACGTTCTTCGTCGAGCATTCGCTGGATGCCGGTGACCTGGCCGGCGATACGTTTCATCCGCGCCTGGAGCCGGCGTTGGGTATCGGGTTTCATGCCGTATGGATATACCCCCTGTGGGTATATTGCAAGCCGCCCGGAAAATGCCTCGGCAGCGCGTCTTCCCATTCTTCCCATTCTTCCCATGGGAGGAATGGGAAGAATAGGAGGCATGAGAAGTATGGGAGGCGACGGCCTACCGTGCTCTGCGAGTCTCGCACCATTCCCGCCAGAGACGGCGATACGCCGCCTCGATGTTCCGGGCGAAACGCGGGGCGTCCATGAGCGGCGAGGCTTGCATGCGCGCACGCAGCGTGGATCGCAGCTCCTCCAGTCGATCCAAATCCATCGCCCACTTCGCCGCGATCTCGAGGTATTCGGCCGGGCTGGCTGCGGCGAATTCGGGCAGACCTACGGTGTGCAGCAAGCTCAGGCCGGTGCGGGAGATGGGATGCTCCCCCGACAAACTCACGACGGGAACGCCCATCCACAAAGCGTGGCAGGTGGTGGTCATGCCATTGAACGGGAAGGAGTCGAGGGCGACGTCGATCTTCCCGAAAAGTTGCACATAGGCCGCCCATGGGCCGGGCGCGAAGAGTTCCAGCCGGACAGGATCGACGCCCTGAGCCGCAAATAAGCGGGAGGCGCGTTCGGCGGCCTGTCCGGGCGGACACACCATCAACAACCGCGAATGAGGAACCCGCCGCAGCAGTTCCGCCCAGCCGCGCAACGTCGCTTCCTTGATCTTGGCGAATTGGTTGAGCGAGCCGAAGGTGACCACGGAATGTTGCCTCGCCGGAAGCGTCCCGACTGCGGGGAAATCATCCACCGGCGCGTAGCAACACCAGCTCTCCGGCAAACGGATCACCCGCTCCGTGGACGCGGCATCGACTAAATCATCCGGCTCGATTTTGTCGTCCGACAACCGGTGACGAATCGTCTCCACGCCAGAGCTGCCGGCGTGAGCCAGCCAGGAGATTTGCAACGGGGCCGGTTCTCGCGCAAACACGAGCAGGCGATTTTCCGCGGTGTGCATGGAAAGATCGACGAGGATATCGATCCCATCCTCCCGGACGCGCGCCGCGACCTCTTCGTCCGACAGGGGGAAAATATCGTGCCAGACATCCGCGAGTTCCCGCAAACGGGCGGTGACCACGTCCGGTTGAGCGACGCTCGCATAGACGTGAACCTCGCATTGCGCTCGATCATGGGCCGCGAAGAGCGGCGCCAGGAAAAAGGAAACGGCGTGCGCATGAAGATCCGGAGAGATGTAACCCACGCGCAATCGTCGCGCGGGGTCCGGGACATTCCGCGGCGGAGTCGCGCCGGTCCGCAACGGCGCAGTAAAAAGACGATTCCATTCCGCCTGAGCGTCGTGAATGGCCATCGCATCGATCTCCGCGGAATGGTAGAGCGCGTAGATCAAGTTGCTGAGATAGACGGCGTTGCCCGGACTGAAATGGATGGCCTGCCGATACGCGGTGATCGCCTCCTCGATCCTTCCGCCATCCTTGAGCGCATTGGCCAGGTTGTTGTGCGCGGCGGAAAGATCCGGGCGAAAGCGAAGCACCTCCTGATAAGCGGCAATCGCCGCATCAATCTGCGCTTGATCTTTAAGTGCCAGGCCGAGGTTGTTGCGGGCCTCGACGTAATCCGGCTTTACTTGCAGGGCCGTGCGAAAAGCCGCCTCCGCCGCCTGCGGCTGGCGGGACTTTCGCAGCGCCAAGCCCAGGTTGTTGTGCGCTTCCGCCAGATCCGGTTGGATGCGAAGAGCCGTTTCGAAGGAAGTAATGGCGGCGGCGGTCTGCCCAAGATCGTTGAGCGCGATCCCGAGATTGTTATGCGCTCGCGCGGAGTTCGGTTGGAGTTGCAACGCCCTTTGATAAGCCGCGAGGCTTTCTTCCTTCTGCCCGCGATCCTTCAACGCCGTGCCGAGATTGTCGTAAGCCTCGGGAAGGTTGGGCTCGATTTGCACGGCCGCGCGATAGGCCGTGATGGCTTCTTCGATTCGCCCGGATTCCTTCAACGCCACCCCGAGATTATTGTAGGCGCTGGCGAAATTCGGCCGGAAACGGAGCGCCGCAGCGAATGCGGCGATCGCTTCCTCGAGCCGGCCCAGGTCCCGCAAGGCATTGCCGAGATTGCTGTAAACATCCGCGGAATCCGGCTTGATTTCGAGCCCCCGGCGGCAGGCGGCGACGGCTTCCTCGTGCTTGCCTTCCGCCGTCCGGATGAGCGCGAGGTTGTTGTGGTAATCGAGCACCCCCGGGTTCAAGGCGATGGCGCGAGTGACCAGCGCGGCCGCGTCCGGAAGTTGATTCCGCTGAAACGCGATCATCCCCAGGAGATGCAGGCAGCCGTCGTGATTCGGAAAAACGGCGAGGACCTGGCGATAGATCGACTCCGCTTCGGCAAGACGTCCCGCGAGATGATGCTGGAGAGCGAGTTGGACGTGGTCGGCGACAGTCATGGCAAGCGATAGGATACTCGATCTTCACCCGCAAATCTCCCTTTCGACGACGGGGAACGCCCCGGTGGTGATGGAGGCTGATGCATCCGGTTGTCGCTCAAATTTGGGATTCACACCAGCGCTGCCACATCCGCCGGTAGGCGGCTTCGATGTTCCGCGTGAAGCGTGGGGCGTCCATCAAAATGGACGCCTCCATCCGCGGTCGCAAGGTCCGGCGGAGTTCCGCAAGACGCGGGAGATCACGCGCCAACTCGACGGAAATCCGCACATATTCATCGGGTGAAGATGTGACCAGGTCCGGCATCCCCAGATTGGACATTTGACTCAGGCCGGCGCGGGAGACCGGATGTTCGCCGGCGAGACTGACCACGGGAACGCCCATCCACAAAGCATCGAGACTGGTGCTGTGTCCGTTGTAGGGAAAGGTATCCAGCACCAGGTCGATTCCGTGATACCCGGTGAGATACTGGCTCCGCGGCGCCTTGGTCATAAACTCGACACGCTTTCGGTCGATGCCCCTCGCTTCGAGCGAAGCCAGGAACGCCTCGCGGCACTGTCCTCGCGGCGCCAGCAACCGGAGCCGCGACTCCGAGACCTCGGCCAGAATGCGCGTCCACAAGGCAATGAGCGGGCCGTTGATTTTGCAGAAGTTATTCAAGCAGCCGAAAGTGACGTAGCCGGTGCGCACAGCCGGCAACTCGTTGATTTCCAGGTGCTCTTCCAAAGGATCGAAACACCAGAAGCTGTCGAGGAGGCAGACCCGATCGGAATGCGGAATGCGGAGTGCGGAATGCGGAATCGCCAGCCCTTCCAATTCCACATCCCGCACTCCGCGTTCCGCATTTCCCTCCAGCCACCGGTCGCTGATTCGATACTCGATTGCTTCGACGCCGGTGCCGCCCGGATATCCGGCAAAAGAAACCTGCACGGGCGCGGGCCGGCGGGCGAAAGCCAGGAGGCGATGGTGAGCGAGATGCTGGCTCAGGTCCACGAGCACATCCACGCCATCCTCCCGAATCTGCGCGGCAAGGTCCTCGTCGGAAAGGCGCGCAACGTCCCGCCATTGGTCCGCGCATTTCTGAAATTCCGATGTCAGCGCGTCGGAATCGGGCAGCGAGGCGTAGCAGAAAATCT
This sequence comes from Chthoniobacter sp., assembly GCA_036501065.1. Lineage (GTDB taxonomy): Bacteria > Verrucomicrobiota > Verrucomicrobiia > Chthoniobacterales > Chthoniobacteraceae > Chthoniobacter. The sequence continues at coordinate 36,749 of DASYAY010000093.1, forward strand.
CGAATTGCGCGTGATCGTGGTGGCGAAACAGCGGCAGGAGATTGCGGCCGATCACGTGCTGGCGAAAATCCGTGGAGACATAGCCGACTTTCAATCGGCGCGATGGCTCCCGCGGATTGCTGTGCCGCGGAATGGAGATGCCTAATGGCCGGGCGTGCCGTTCATTCCATTTCGCCAGCTCCTCGCGAATCTGCTTTGCCCCGAAGCCCGGATGAAAATGCAGAAGGTAAACGAGATGACTGTGATATGCGGCCTTGCCGGGGAGCAACGCCATCGCGCGGCGGTAGTGATCCAGCGCCGAATCCAATTCACCCCGGTCTTTCAGGGCCGTGCCCCAGTGGTCGAAGGCATCGGCGCTCTCCGGTCGAATTGCCAGCGCATTTTGGTAGGCGGCCACCGCTTCGTCCAATTGATCGTGCTCCTGAAGGAGATTGCCGAGATTCACCCAGGCCTCGATGAAATGCGGATTGCAGCGCAACGCGGCGCGGTAGGCGTTTGCCGCCGCTTCCCGCTGGCCTTGGCGCAGCCAGGCATTGCCCAAATTGTAATGACTGTCGGCGTGGTCCGGTTGAATCTGGAGCGCGGCGCGGAAGGCCTCGATCGCAGCGTCGACCTCTCCTTCATCGAGCAACGCCTTGCCCAGATTCCCATGGGCCGCGGGATAGTCCGGCCGGAATTGGAGGGCCGTTTGATAAGCCGCCTTCGCCGCTGCAATCCGGTCCTGGCGATGCAGGGCGATGCCGAGATTGTAGTGAGCCTCGGCGAAATCGGGCCGCAGACGGATCGCTTCCTGATAAGCCGCAGCCGCCTCGGAAAAGGCCGCCTGATCGAGCAACGAATTTCCCAGCCGGTAATGGATTTCCGGCTCCAACGGCCGCAGCCGGAGCGCTTCCCGAAAGGCGGACGTGGCGGCAGCCAGACTCCCCTGCTCCAGCAAAAGCGTTCCGAGATTCTGCCACGCGTCGGGGTAATCGGGCTTCAGTTGAAGAGCCGTGCGATATTCGGCGACGGCCTCGGCAGCGAGTCCCTGTTTCTGGAAGACGAGACCCAGATTGTAATGCGCTTCCGCATAGGCGGGCCGGAACGCGCAGGCCTGGCGAAAACTGGCTGCGGCCACATCGAGATTACCGAGGTTCATCCAGGCATTGCCCTGGTTGTTGTGATACGCGGCTTCGGCTGGCTGAATCGCCAGGGCCCGGCCAATCAAATCCACTGCCACCCGGTGCTGGCCGGACTGCAGCGCAACGACGCCGAGCAGGTGCAGCGCATCGGCATGATTCGGCTGGTGCGCCAGAATCTGCCGATAGATGGACTCCGCTTCCCGCAGTTTTCCCGCTTGGTGAAATTGGACCGCGAGGTCGAAGGATTGTTGGATGGTCACAAAGGACCCGGATCAGGTACGGGAACGGCGGCGGCGGAAGCGCTGGAGGCCGAGCGCCAGACCGAGGCTGCCCGCGAGCATCGACAACGAGTTCGGTTCGGGAATCGCCATGATGGCGACATCGTTGCCGCTGCCGTGTGCAAACTGGCTGTCCACCCCATTGTTGTAGCTGGCGGAATAACTGACCGCGAACTCCTGGCTGCCCACGTTGAAGGTGCTGTAACCGGGCAGATTCGGATCGCTGCCGGTGGCGTTGGCGAAGGTTCCGCTCGCCGTGGTATTCGCGCCGACGATGAGGTAGAAGGCATTGCCATCCAGGTTCTGCGTGCTGCCGGTGACCGTTCCCGAGAACGGGATGAAGCTATTGATGAGCGAAACGTCGAGGCTGACGTTGTTGAGATCGACGGTGCTGCCCGAGGCCACTAGCACTTGATCGTAACTGGAACCGGCGGTGGTGCCGCCGAGTTCGATCGAGAGGTGAGCGGGGCCGTTGCCCAGACCGGTATTCGTGCCCAGCGTGAGGTTTCCGCCGACGCTCAACTGGCCAACCGTGCTCGTGCCGCTGCCGCCGGTATCACCGGGCGCCACGGTGCCGCCGCCATTCGTGTCACTCACCGCCGTCAGGTTGCCGCTGATGTAGTTGGTCGTGCCGGTGATGGCCAGACCCGGGCCGCTGGCGAGAGTCGCACCGCTGGACACCGTGGTCGTGGCGAGCGTGCCGGCCAGCGAACCGCTGACAATCAGCGTGCCCTGCGTCACGCTCGTCGGACCGGTGTAGCTATTGACGCCGGAGAGCGTAGCCTTGCCGGTGCCCACCTTGGTAAGGCCGAGACCGTGGCCGCCATCACCGATGGCCGAAGACACCGTGAGATTACCGGGACCGCCGATGCTGCTGGCGGTCTGCAACGTCACGGGACCGGCGTAGGTGGCCGGAGTCGAAACGTTGCTATTCGTCAGCGCACCCACGCTGCTGCTGAACTGGCCATTCAGGTTCAACGGAACCGTCGCGGTCGGCATCAGGCCGTTGAGGTCGAGGGCCGCCCCGTTGCTCACGGTCACACTGGCGGTATTGTTCGTGCCGTTGCCCAGGGCCCCGGCTGCGCCCAACTGCAGCGTGCCGCTGGCCACGCTGGTGGCGCCGGTGTAGGTGTTCGTGCCGCTGAGCAGGAGGGTGCCCGTGCCGGACATGGTGAGCGTCCCGGTGCCCGTCTCAATGGGAGCGGCAATGGTGACATTGCCGGTGCCGGCCACTTGCAAGTTGTCGCCCGAGCCGGTGATGCTCGGCGTGTTCGACGAGCCGTTGACGATCAACTGATTGCTGCCGGTGCTGTTGTTCGTCCACGTCTGGCTCGCGCCGAGAACGACGTTGGCGTTGATCGTGTCGGTGCCGGCATTATTGTTCATCGTGATGCCGGAATTCACCAGCGTCAGGGTCTCGGTATTGTTCCCGCCATCACCGATGGAGACGTCGCTCGTCGCGGCACTGGTAAAGGTGAGGCTGTTGATCAGGAAGGCCGCGCCCAAGGTGGTGCTGAGATTCTGCGCCACGGGATTGGTGGTGTAGAAGAAGACGTTCGTCGCGGCCACCGGCACCGACTGGGTGTCAATGTTGCTCGTGGCATCGGTGCGCCAGTTGGTGACACCACCGGCATTGTTGGTGTTCCAATTTCCATCCACGGCGCCCGCCCAGTAGGCATTGGCCGACGCCGCCACCGAGACTTCCAGCGCGGTCTGCGTAGCCGTATCCTGGCTGCCCGCAAGAGTCAGCGAATAAGTCTTGCCGCCCACGGTGATGGAGGTGGTTTCCAGGGTGAAGTTGTTTGTCGTGCCCGCGCCGGAGAAGCCGCCACCGGCTTCGATGAGCGGAATCACCCCGGTGGGAATGCTTGTGGCACCGGCAATGAGGCTCAGGTTGATCAGGTTGGCCCCGGTGCCCGCAGTCACGCTCGCATTCTTATTCACGACGATTTCGTCGGCGCCGGCGTTGCCGATATCGAAGTCGAGATTGACCGGGCTTCCGGTCGTGCCGCTCACGGTGAAAGCGTTGCCCGAGAAGCTGGAACCTTGGATGAGGTTGAAGGTGCCGATCGTCGTGCCGTTGACGAGGTTCAAGGTGGAACCCGCCCCGAGGGTGAGGCTGGCGCCGCCCGCCGCGACCAAGGCGCTCCCGGCGTTGACCACCGTGGTCGGCGCGCCGCTGGCCACGATCGGGGCAAAAGTTGCGCCTGCGCCGACGGAGATGGCGGTATTGCCGAGGGTGGCGAAGCTCGTGCTCGTGCTGAGGTTCTCGATCGTGAGGGTATTGCCGGCAACCGGGCTCAGGACGGTGGCCCCGCTGTAGGTATTGGCGCCGGACAGGATCTGATCGCCCATGCCACCCTTGGTCAACGCCAGCGAACCCGCACCACCCGCACCCGCCTTGGTGTCGGTGAGGATGCCCGCAAAGGTCGCCGTGGAAGCGTTGTCGCCGCCGATGGTCAGGATGGTGGTCGTGCTGCTGGAATCATCGGTGACCATGCCCCCGGTCGTGGCGGTGTCCCCAAAGAGCGAGCCCACGCTGAGAGTCGCCTGGCCGTGGGTGTCGAAGACCGCACCCGCGCTGATTTGAATGGCATTGGTGCTGGCGAAGGCGAGGCCGCTGCCCACCTGGAGAACGCCACCGGCGACCACGACTTCTCCGTTGCCGAGGCTATCCGTGCCGGAAACGACGAGCACGCCCGGGCCGGCCTTGGTGAAGGCCGTGCCGGTCGCCGTGCTGCTGATGTTACCGCTGATCACCGCGGTATCGAGCGGACTGCTCACGGTAATGGTCGGGCCGGCGGTCCCCAAGGTCATCGCCCCGGTCAGGGTCAAGGACGTCCCCGCAGCCGGCACGCCGCTGCTGACCAACGAATTGCCGATTGTGAAATTGCCATTGATCGTCGTGGAGTTGGCGATCGTCCGGGCAGTGCCGTCGGACTCGATCGTGCTGCCGCCATTGATCGCCAACGTTCCGGTGCCAACCGGGCCGCTGGTCACCGAACCGGTCGTACTCGCTCCGAAGATGATCGTGGACGCATTGAGCGTGACGCCACCGGTGAAGGTGCTCGCGCCGCTGAGGACCACGCCACCACCACCTGTGATGCTGAGATTGCCACCCGTGCTGGCGATGACGGCGGAGAGAATCAGGTCATCGGCCGAGAGACCGCTGACGGAGATGACGGGCGCGGTGTTACTGAGAGCCAGAGTGCCGCTGACCGTGGGCGTGCTGGTCAGGTCGTTGTTCTGCTCGGTGATCGCATTGGCGGCCGTAATGGTCAGCGTGCCACCGGAGGCGAGAACCGGGGTGACAGTGCCGCCGAGGCTGTTGTTGAAGGTGACGCTAGCCAGAGTGTTGACCCCGGTGAGGGTCACCGTGCCTCCGCCGTTAATCGTGAGGTTCGAGGTGGCCGCAATATTGCCCTGCGCCGACTCCGTCACGTTGTCGAGGTTGTTGACAACCAGATTGCCCGGGACTGCGACGATGGTCGAGCCGTTGGCACCCGTGGTATTGAGGGCCAACCCGCCGCTGACGTAAGTGGTGCCGGTGTAGGTATTGGCTCCCGTAAGCGTGAGGCCTCCGACGTCGACCACACTCACCGTGCCGCTGCCATTGTTGGCAATGACCGCGCTCACCGTCATAGCGCCGCTGTTATTCCGGATGAAGTCGAGTTCACCGCCGACGTTGAGCGCACCTGCGGTGAGTATGCCGTCCTGGATAGTAGTGGTGCCGATCGTGCCCACGCTTGTGCGCATGATGCCACCGCTGACGACGTCCAGGACATTGGCGGCGCCGCCGATGTCCAGGGTCTGGACCACGGTCGCAGCGCCGCTGAATTGCAGCGAGTTCATGCTCATCGGCGAAGCGCCGGTAAGCGTGGTCGTGGTCGCGGCAGTGGTCGTATAATTTGCGGTGCCCGCCGGAGTGGCCACGAGGCTCGTGTAGCCGTTGGCGCCAAGTGCCGTCACCCCCGCGCTGTTGAACGTGCTGTTCGCCGTGCCTGTGCCCGAGGCCAATTGCGAGAGGGTGACGGTCGTGGTCGCGTTCGTCGAAGCCGTGATCGCGGTGATATAAGAACCCGCGGGGATGTTGCCGCCACTGACCATTTCACCGACCGTCAGATCCGCCGTGCTCGCGGTGTTCATCGTCACGATGTTGCTGTTGAAAGCGGTCGTCACGCTGAGGGTTTGCGCACCGCCGTAGGTCGCCCAGTTGTCACCCACAGTGTAAGCGCCACCGAGGATGCCGCCGGTCAGGGCCGGTGCCGCACCGTTGAGATTGGTGATGAAGGTCTGCGGGTTGCCGGGGAGTGCCGAACCCAGCGTCTGGTTGGTGCCAGCGGTGAAGTTCACGACGGCGCCGGGCGTGCGATTGAGATTCCCGATCGTCAGGGTCGAGGTGTTGTTGGTGCCGGCGGGCGGGGCGATGTTGTTGATGACGTTGAAACCGGTGGCGAGGGTCACGCCGGTTCCACCGGCACCCACTGTCGTGGACGTCGAGGTGTAGTTGGCCCCGTCGATCTGGAGTTGGCCGCCGTTCAGATTCACCGAAGCGGTCGTCGAAATCCGGTTGTTGTTATTGTTCGAGAGGCCGGTGTCGTTCAGGACCAACTCGCCGCCACCGTTGACGTTGATGGTGGAGGTATTCAGGCTGCCGCTGTCCTGGAGCACGATCACACTGCCCAGGATATTCGTCGTGCCGGAGTAGGTGTTCGCGCCGGTCAGCGTCAGCGTGGACGGTCCCTCCATGTAGAAGTTCAACCCGCCATCGATCGTCCCGCCGTACTCCGAAGAGGAGGACGTGGCGCTCACGAGGTTTGCCGCCGTGCTGCTGGTGATGCTCCCACCGGTCCCGCCGACGGTGTTGTTGTTTCGCAGCGCGCCGACGTACTGGTCGAAGCCATTGAGGTTGAGCGTACCACCGTTGACGGTCAGCGCCTGGACGATCGGCACCGTGGCCGTAGGAATGACCGCGAGGGTATTGGCCGCGCCGCTGTTGAGAACCAGGGTGCCGCCGTTCACGGTGGTCGTGCCCGTGTAGTAGACGGGGTTATTGAGGTTCAACGTGCCGTTGTCCGCCTTGACCAAACCGCTGGCTGTGCCGGCGAGGAAGCCGTTGAGATTGAGCACGGACGAGCCGGTGACGTGGAATTCGAACTGCACGGGTGTCGTGCCACCCGGGATCAATTCGCCGACGTTGAGCGTGTTGCTCGTGGCGGCGAGAATGCCGCCGGTGTTGACCGTAAGGACGTTGAGAGCGCCGGTATTCGTGTAGCCCTGGGCCACCGTGCCCTGAATCGCCTGGCCGCCGCCGATCGAATTGACGGCGTTGGCGGTGTCCAGCGTCAGGCTGTTCAGCGAAGTCGCAGCGCTGTAGGTCTGGGCCGAGCTGAAATTGCCGTAGTTCGTCGTGGAATTGTTGCCGGTCGCGAGCGTCGGCGCGAGTTCGGTGGTCGCGCTCAGCGCCCGAATGAACTTGGTGCTGCCGCTATCGACCGTGGCAAAACCGATGCCGGTGCCAGTGGACGAGGAGTCGACGATGACATCGGCCCGGATGCCCATGGTCGTGGAGTTGTTCAGACCGGTGCCTTGCGTGACGCCAGCGATGCCCGCGGTGCCGGAGAAGGCCGCTCCGGTGACGAGATTGGCGAAGCCGGCTCCGGTGGTCGTGCTGGCGCCTTGAATGAGCAGGCTGCCGCCACTGATCGCGGTTTCCGGGGTGAAGGTGCCGAGCGTAAGAGTGGTGCTGCCACCCAGGCCCGGGTTGAGCGTGATCTTGCCGCCGCCATTGGTCACGCCGAGAGTGCCGATGGTTTCGGATGCGTTGGTGGTCGCGAGATTGCTGCCATTGTAGACGAAGCTGCCACCCTGGATGGTCACGTTCTTACCGCTCAGGCGGTTGACGACGCTGTTCAAGCTGTTGTCGAGCGTGAGGACGCCGGTCGAATTGAGAGCGTAAGTGGCAAAGTTAAAGGTGCCCGCGCCGCTAATCGTGACTCCACCCTGGTTGACCGTGAAGGTGCCGGTCGGCGCCGTGCTGTTGGTCACGCCATTGACCGTCGGCGCATCCAGACCGGTGGTCAGCGTCATCGTGCCGAGGCCGATCTTGGTGATCGACAAGTCGGCCGCGGTGGCCGAGGCAAAAGCGCCGCTGAAGAGCGTGCTCGCATTGTCCGCGCCAACCGTGAGAACGTAGGCCACTGCCGCGGAATTGGTCACCAGGCCGCTGCCGGCGAGGGAACCAAGCTCACCGCTCCCGTTGGTCGTGCCCGCCCGAACGTCGAGTTCAGCGCCTGCGGCAACGGAAACATCCGCGTTCAGGAGGACCTGGCCCGAGGTCAGGGTGGTCGCCGTGGAAAGCTGCAAAATGCCGCCGGCGATGTTGATCGGTCCGGAAATGTTGTCACCGGCGCTCGTCAAGGCCAGCGTGCCGACACCGGCCTTGGTGAAGCCCGCCGTGCCGACGAGTCCCCCGGAGAAGGTATCAGAGACATTCGCAGCCGTGACCGGAATCGTGGTGGTGATCGTCGGATCGCTGGCCCCAATGTTCACCTGCCCGGCGAGCGTCAGGCTGTTCGTCGTCAGCCCTCCGCCAAGGGTAAAGCTGCCGTTGACCACGACCGGGTTGAGAATCGTTTGCGCAGCGCCGCCGGCGAGCAGCGACGTTCCGCTGCTGATGGTCAGCGTACCCAGACCGATGGGGCCGAAGATGCCCTGCGTCGGGTTGGCCACGGTGCTCACCCCCATGGGCGTGCCGGGTGTCGTCACCGAAGTGCTGCTCCCGAGGATCAAAGAGCCGTTGGTCAATTGCACTCCGCCGGTGAAGTTATCGCCAAAGGCGGTCAAGGTGGCGGTGACGTTGGTGGTCACAGCGGACTGGAGGATAATCTGCGTGGAGCTGAGAATCGACGTGATGACGTCATTCGCCGGAATGTCGGTTCCGGTGACTTGCATGCCGACGGAGAGCCCGGTGGTGGAGGCCAGGGTCACGGTCGTGCTCGTGGTGACCATGGCCGCACTCCCGAGACCAATCTGCGGATTGAGCACCAGCGATCCCGTGCCGGCCTTGATCAAGCCGGCCGGCTGGGCGGTGCCGCCGATCGCGTTTTGAATCGGCGAGGTGATCAGCAAGTCGTCGGGCGAACTGCCGCTCGTCGCGATGGTCAGATTCGAACCGGCCAGTTCGAGGCTCAGCACGGAGATCGTGGGAGTCGTGGCCAGGTTGTTGTTCGTCGCCGTGATGCCGTTGTTCAGCACCAGCAGGTTGGTCGGCGAGGAACCGGTGACGGTCGGCGCGGTGGTGCCGCCGGTGCCGTTGAAGGTGATGCTCGCCAGCGTATTGCTGCCGGCGTTCGGCATGGTGAGCGTGCCGGAACCGTTGATGGTGACGTTGCTCGTCGAAGCGATGAGACCGTCACCGGCGCTGAAATTGAGTGCGGTGCCACTGTTGATCGTAGCCGTGGAAGGCGCGCTGAGGATGGCCGTCGCGCCGACGAGCGACACGATGGTGTCTCCCGCCGGGATATTCGTCCCGCTCACCGTCATGCCGACAGCCAGCCCCGTGGTGCTCGAGAAGGTCAGCGTGGCGTTGGCCCCGCTCTGGGTCGTGCTCGTGCTCGCGAAGTAGTTCGCGTTGGCGTTGGCGTTGTTGAGGATGAGGTTGCCGGGAACATCGACCACGCCTGCGTTGGCGTTGACCAGCGCAACCGTCGTGCCGCCGATCTGCAAGGTGCCTTGATCGACGACGGTATTGCCCGTGTAACCTTCGGAGAAGGCCACCAACTGGGTTGGCGCGGAGAGGGAAAGCGTGCCGGTGCCAAAACCGGTGGCATTCGTCGGGGCGCTCAAGGTCACCTGCGTGGCGTTGGTGATGCTGGCGATGAGGTCACCGGCCGGAATTCCCGGTCCGCCGATCGTCATTCCCGGATACAATCCCTGGGTCGTGGCCAGCGTGACCAGGAAGTTGGTAGCGGTCGTCGTGCCGCTGACCGAGACGTTGTTCGCCGAGTTCGTCAAAGGCGCGCCGAAGGTCAAGGTCGCGGTGGTGCCCGCGGCGACGGCCGAGGTTGCCGTCGAGAGCGTCACGGTGGTGCCGCTGATGCTGGCAATGGTCTCGCCGGCCGGAACGCCGTAACCGATCACCGACATGCCCGGAGCCAGACCCGCCACCGACGGCAGGGTGAGAGCAGTCCCGGAAGTCGGGATCGAAATGCCGGAGACATTGGTCCCCACGGTGCCCACGTTGCTGCCATAGGTGAGATTGGCAGCGCCGCCGGCGGTCGGGGTATTCGACAGCGTGATGTGGCCTCCATCGATAATCCCGTTCACCGTAGTGCCGAGCGGAATTCCATTCCCGTAGACCGGTTCGCCGACGAAGAGGCCGACGCTCGAAGGCACCCCGACGGTCGCACTCGAAGTCGAAAGCGCGCTCGCCAGGGAGCTCTGCGAAGACCCGCCGAAAGAGATCGTATCTGTCGAAGTCGTCGTCCCGCCAATCGGATTGGAGAGCGTCACCTGGCCGGTGGCCGGATTGTAGGCCGTGACAATTGTATTTGCCGGAAGGGTCGCGGTGCCGGTGGGGAAGGTCACGACCTGGCCGACGTTCAAGCCGAGGGTATTTGCCGGCACGTTGAAGGTCGTGGCACCGGCATTGAGCGTGGCGTTCGTCGAAGTCTGCGTCCCGACCGAACCAAAGATGAGCGTGGCGTTGGCGGAGCTGGCAGTGACCGCGGCGGTGTCAATCAACGTCGCCGTGTTGCCCGAGAGGCTCAGGACCGTGACCGTTCCCGCGCCGAAGGAGCCAGTGCCGCCGGTGTTCGCGGCCAGAGTCACCACGCTGCCGGGGAGCAATTCCGTTCCTGCTGGAACCGTGACATTGAACTTCGTGTTCGCGCCGGCTGCCGGGAACGACAGGCTGGAGAGGACCTCGCTGCCCGGCATGAAGAAGGCCTCGTTGGCCGCCGTCGTCGAACCAGTGGTGACATTGGTGCCAATCGTGATCGTCGTGCCCGAGAGAATTCCCGTGATGATCGCATTGGCCGGGACACCGGTGGCTCCGGTCGGCAGGGTTTCACCGACGGCCAAACCGGCGGTGGAAGTCACGGTGACCGTCGAAGAATTCGCCGTCGTGCTCGAAACGGCAACAATCGGCGATGCCCCGAGGTTCAACTGCTGCGCCCCCGACTTCACGAAATTGACCGGGCCGAGATTGTTATCGGTGATCAGCGACTGGAAGTTTTCCGTGCCGCCATTGTTGTAGAAGTAGAGGGTCTGGTTCGATTGCGCGCCTGCGGTATAGCGCCCGCCCTGGAAGCCGGCCACACCACCCGTGCTGAGAATGCCGCCGGTGTTGATCGTGATCAACTGGTCGAGACCATTTTGCGTGGCGATGAAGGCGCCGCTCACCCGGAAGGAATTGATCGTCCGCGCGGTGATGCCGCCCGTCGTCGCACCCATGGTGATGTTGTCGGTCGGCACGCCCGCGGTGATGGCGTCAGTGGCATAAGCCGGGAAGTTGGTCGACCCCATCGCGCCAACCCCCAGCGAGCCGTTGACCGGCATGCTGAGGTAAGTGGCGAAGTCGGTACTGTTCGCGATCGCCCAGCCGCCGATGATGCCGTTGACCAGCGTCGGCGCGGAGGAGAGCAGGATTTGCGAATTGGATCCACCATTGGCCGGGCTGGCCCCATTGACTGCGGTCACCGGGGCGCCGAGCGTTCCACCGGTCGCGGTGAAATCGATCATGCCGTTGGAGTCGCCCTGGCTCAAGCTGGCCAGGGTGAGAACGACGCTGCTGCCAAAGTTGGAGCTGCTTGCCCAGAGGGTCGGAGTGATGGTGCTCTGGCCGCTGCTGACGACAAAATTGCCGAGGGTCAGATTATTCGCGCCCTGGCTGGCGAGATAGTTGAACGTGCCGCCGACGGAATCAATCGTCGCACCGGTGGGCAGACGGTTGGCACTGGCGACGAGGCCGCTGTTGTCGTAGGTGAGCGTAGAATAATCGAGGCCGATCGGCCCGGTGCTGGCGGCGATCGAGCCGCTGTCACGCAAGACGAGGGCGCTGCCCATGATCGTCGTACTCCCCGTGTAAGAGCTGGCGCCGTTCAAGGTCAGAGTATTGGTGCCCGCCTTGACGAAATTGATCGCCTGGGTGCCCGTCGAGCCGCCGATGGACCCGGCAAAATTGCCGGCGCTCGTCTGGACGACGGTCAGCGTCGCCGTGTTGCTGCTCGTGTTCACCACGTTCCCAGCCTCGCCGGCGAGCGTATTGACGCTCGTGAGGTTGCCGACCGCTTGATTCTGACCGTCGAGATCGAGGGCGCTGCCGACGCCATTCAAACGCAAGTCCAGGACCGTGGGAGTGGTGGCGTTCGGATTGACGAGGATGGTGTTGGCCGCCCCGCTGGCGAGTTGGATGGCGCCGCCATTGATCACCGTGCCGTTGCTCGCCGCCGTGCCGGAGTAATACTGCGGCACATCAAATACCAAGGTGCCGTTATCGGCCTTCACGATGCCGGTGGTGTTGTTGACGATGGAGTTGTTTAGCGTCAGGACATTGCTACCGGTGACGTGGATATCCATCGACGTGCCATTGCTGGTAATGACGCCGGTACTGGTGATCGTGGAGCCTCCGCTCTGGAGAATACCGGCGGCGGTCAGCGTGATGGTCAATGCGCCACCTGCCCCAAAATTCCCACCCGTGCTGCCCCACGCGTTGGTGAAGCCGGAGCCGCTGGAAAGGGTCAAGGTATTGGCCGAGACATTGGTGAACAGGTTCGTCACCACCGCCGTCGTGGTCAAACCCAAGCCGACGTTGTTCGTGCTCCCAGCGGCCGTGCTGACGTCGAGTTCGCCTGCCGCCAGCGGGCGAATCACCTTGTTGGTGGAGTCGAGGACGGCAAATCCGATCACGCCCCCAATCGCGGTGTCATCGACAATGATGTCCTGGCGCACGGGCATCGTGGTCGTACCATTGCCCCCTGTCCCCTGGCTGCCCGTGACGTTGAACGTCGCGTTGGTTCCCAGGCCGAGGGTGCCATTGCCCGCTCCCGCGGAAGACGCGGCGTTTTGGATGAGGAGTGTGCCAGTGCCGTTCTGGCTGGAAAATGCGAACCCGGTAGAGGCGATATTCAGCGCCACCCCCGCACCGGGATTGGAGAAGGTGATGATGCCCCCGCCATTCTGGATGATGATCGAACCGGAGGTGGCGGTGGTTTGCCCGAGGGTCTCCGTGACGGCCGTGCCGCTGTTGCCGTCGATGACGAGCTGACCGCCCTGCATGGTGAGGATGCGGCCCTGGCCGTCGAAGGCGTTGCCGATGCCCGTTGAACCACTCGAGGGGATTCCGTTGATGCCCAAACGGCCGGACAGGGCATTCGAATTGTTGTCGAGGACGAGGCTGCCGCCCGAGTTGAGAATATAGTTGGTGAAGCCGAGCGCGCCGTTAGTGCCGCTGAGGTAAATGCCGCCGCTGGCTGTGCCGGCCGCGCCGACGCTGGCGCCATCGCCGATGATCAGTGTGCCGAGGGACTGGCTGGCGCTGTTGCCGGAGAGCGACCAGGTGCCCGAGCCGATCTTGGTGATGTTCAACAAACCGCTCGTGTAATCGCTGGTGATGATGCCGGCGAAACCCGTGGAGGTGTTGTCGCCGCCGGTCACGAGTGTGCCTCCGGCGGTCGCACTGAAGTTCTTGATGAAGCTCCCCGCCACGCCGCTGATCGAACCCACTTCCAGATCGGTCTGGCCGCGCATGTCCAGCGCCGTGCCGGACGCGAGAGCGATGGTCGTATTTTGGTAGTTCGCGTTGCCCGCCAGGACCACTTCGCCCGCGGATACGGATAGATCGATGGTCGCCGTGCTGGCGCCGCCGAGGGAGAGCGCGCCGGCGCCATCCTTGGTGAGCGTGATCGTGCCGGTATTGGCGATGTTCGAGTTTATCGCCAGGCCAACCTGCTGGTTGGTAAAGCCGTTATTGATGACGCTCCCGTCGGCGTTCGCCGCCACGGTGATTTCCGCCGTCGACGGCAGGACGAGGTTGCCGAAAAGCTGCGGGATGGTGCGCAAATCCTGAAGGTTCGAAACCGCGATGGTGCCGGTCGTCGCCGTCAGGGTCAGGACACCGGAACCGGTGAGGATCGTCGGGCCATTGCTGCCGTTGCTGCCGCCGAGGGACTGGAAGGCCAGGGCGCTGAGCGACTGGTTATAGCCGTTCAGGTTGAACTCGGCCTCGCTGGCGATGCTCACCGTGGCGCTCGGATTGATCTGGTTGCTGGCAATCAGCACCAGGGCGCTATCGGCGGCCGGCAGGGAATCCGGCGCGGTGCTGGTCGTGGCGCTGTTGCTGTTGCTGCCCGTAAGGTTGATACTCGTACCGGTGCCCAAGGCATAACCGGAGCCCGTCAGGTTATCGAGATTGACGATCGCCCCGGAGATGTAAGTCGCCCCGGTATAGATGTTGGAATCCGTGAGGGTGACCGCCTGGGCGTTCGGCAGGGTCGCGCCATCGACGACCAGACCGAAGCTCTGGAAGGTGCTGCTGCCAATCTGCGCATTGATGGTCAGCGTATTGGCGCCGAGGTTCAGGTAGATGTCCGCTCCGGTGGTGTCGAGCACACCGCGCACCGCCACGGTCCCGATACTCCGGGCGCTGTTGTCGACACCGGAAATGATGCCGCCGCTGGTCAAGGTGAGCACATCGGTGAAATTGCCGAAGACCACATTGCTCGCACCGCCCATATTCAGGGCGGTGATCGTCTGCCCTCCCGTGACGACATTATAACTTCCCGTGGCCGTGGTCCGCACGATCACACTCGCCGTGCTCGGCACGCTGCTGTCGTCCGGCACGAAAAATGGAGCGGAAACCAACGACGGATATTGCATCGCGGAGGTTAGACCACGCACGCCGGTGACCGGATCATAGGTGGCAAATTCCAGGCCGGCGCCAGCGGTCACGGAATCTTCCCCGCTGTAGACGGTCGCCCAACCGCCGATCAAGCCATTGGCCAGCGTGGGCGTGTTCGTGAAGGTGAAATACGGGTTGTCGCCGATGTTCCCCGTGCCGGCGAAGAAGGTAAGCGTCGCGCCGGCGTCCAGCGTCAACGTGCCGTTGATCTTGATCGTCGCCGTGCCGACACCCGCGCCGGCACCACCGATTTGACCGACGTCGGCCCGGAGGGCGTTGGCCCCACCGGCCAGGGTGACGTTGCCGAGTGTCACCGTGCTGTCGAGCCCGCTGCGGCTGATGAACTGGAATTCGCCGCCGTTCAGGTTGAGCGCAGCATTGGACGGAATGCGGTTGGACAGGGCTTGCAGACCGGTGTCATTCCACTGGAGCGCCGAATTGACGATGGGATGTTCGAGCTGGTAATGCTGCCTTGATCGACCAGCGCCAGGAGGTTGCCCAGCACCAGCGTGTTGCCGGAGTAGGTATTGGTGTAGTGGAAGGTCAGGGTACTCGCGCCGGACTTGATGAAGTTGATATTGCCGGTGATCGAACCCGCCCAATCCTGGCTGGCGCTCGGCATCGTGTAGAGATCCACCGCGGAACCGCCCGCGCTGTTCGTGATCGTCCCGCCCGCGCCCGGCAGGGTGCCGGCGCTCGCGAGGTTGCCGACCGTCTGGCTGCTGCCATTCAGATCGAGCGTGCCGCCGCTGCCCACCTGGAGCGTGTCGGCATTGACTGTCGTGGTGATGTTGGCGCCGCTCACCGAGTTGGGCGTGGAGAATTTGTAATACAGGGCGTTGTTGGACGGCCCGGAAGCAAACTGCAACGTGCCCAGGTTCACCGAAGTTTGCCCCGTGTACCCTTCCGCCGAGCTGTTGCTCAGGATGAGCGTGCCGTCACCGCTCTTCGTCAGGCCGCCCGTGGTCGGAGCGAGCGCGCCGCCGACATTGGGCAGAACCGTGAGCGAGGTGGTCGTGCCGCCTTCATTGAAGATCTGGAAGATCATCTCGAAGGTGTTGGCCGCCATTGAAGTGCCGCCATTGATGAATCCAGTGCCGGCGATGGTATTGGTCGTGCCGCTGTAATCAAGGATGCCACCGCTCTGGATGCCCAGCGCATTGAGACCGTTGATCGTGACTGGCGTGGACGCCGCTGTCGGCGTGATGGTCAAAGAGTTTGGTATGTAAAGGTCGAGCGAGTTGGCGCTGGCCAGCAGGGTCTGCGACGGCGTGCCCGTGTTGAAGATGAAGTTGCTGTTGTTGACGTTCGACGCGTTGTTGAGCGTTCCGTTGTTCCACGCGCCGACGCCGTAGTCGCCCGAGGTCAACGCCTGGAGACCAGTCGTGGTGGCGTTGTTGTTGTAGCTGGCGAAGCTATAGCTGCCGCCCACGCCGGTGGATGAGTTGTCCACAACCAGCCATGGCGCCACGCCGGTATTCGTCGCATTCAACGTGATCGCCGTCTGGCCGGTGAAGAAGCTCGTTGTAAACGTCCCCGTGACCACGATGTAAGTGTCTCCGGCGGTTCCAAGAGCGGTCCCGTTGCCGCCAAGGTTGTTGGCTTGGATGAGCCCGGTGGCCCGGCCGCTGCGCGCCAACGGCAGGGTGCCCGAGTTCGTGTACTCGATGCTCGATGTGCTATTCGGGCTCAGACGAATGAGGTTGAAGACGTTGGCCAGCGTCAGGTTGTTGGTGGTCGTGCTTTCCACCTCCGCCACCGTGCCGCTGTTCACCGTCAGGAGCAGTTCGCCACCGTTGAGCGTGATCGAGTGGCCGTTGGTCCGGCTCGCTCCCGCGCCAGTCAAGCCGCTGTAATCCAGATTGAGGATGTTCGGCGAATTGCCGTTGGCCACCGAGGTCACATAGCCGAACGGAACGGACGCCGTGCCGGTGGTAGTGAACTGCGGGCCGGCGCTGACCGCGAGACTGCCTGCGCCGTTCTGGACCGTGGCCGCGCCGGAAAACTCGAGCGTGCCTTCGCCGACGATCCAACTGGTGACCGACGAACCATTGGTCACGCCCGTGAGGTCGACCAAGTTCGTGCCCACCTTGGTGAAGTTAACTCCACCCGTGATCTGCCCGGCGAGCGTGATGTTGCCGCCTGCGGTCGCGATCCCGGAGAGGCTGTTGAGATAGTTGCTGCCGACGCTGGCCGCCCCAGCCAGGGTGATCGTTCCCGTCCACGTCGCTGCGGTGGAGGAAGTATTGATCAAGCTCCCAAGCGCGCTGGCATCGTTGCCCGTGGCGCCGCCGGTGGGCACGCCGGTGATCGAGCCCAAGCCTGCATAGCCGACCCCGTTCAACGACAACGGATTGGCATTGCTCACGTTCTGGCCGTCGAGGTCGAGCACCGCCCCGCCGGCGATCGTCACGATGTCCGCGGCCGCGCCCAAGCCCGAGGCGCTGGCCGCGGTGGACAACTGGAGGACACCGAGGTTCACATTGGTGTTGAACGTCGCGCTGCTGCTCGCAGTGAGGATCAAGGTGTCGGTGCCGACCTTCGTCAAAGTCGGCGTACCGGTCGACACCGCAATGCCGTTGAGCGCCAGGTTGCCGTTGCCGCCAATCGTCGAGCTCGAACCCAAAGTGAGAGTGCCGCTCAGGCTGGCCGCATTCGGGCTGCTGTTCCAAAGAGCGCCGCCGTCGTTGGCCAGGAATACCGCCGTCGGCGTGGCGGAAGCCGACGGAAAGACCGGACCGGCGCCGCTAATCGTGATGTTACCGGCCACATTCGTTTGCCCGTTGAGATCGAGCATGCCGGAGGCGTTGAAGTAATAGGTGCCCGAACCGGCCGCCGTCTCCGCCTGGGAAAGCGTGATGGTTGTTCCGCTGATGCCGGCGATGTAAGTGCCGGCGGGAATACCCGTGCCGGAGACAGCCATGCCGAGTTGCAGGTTGAGCGTGGTGACGGTGTCGGAACCGCCCAGGGTGAGGGTGGTATTTCCCGTGGCGATTCCCGTGACCGTCCCCGTGGTCGCGCTGTTCACGCTGCGGATGACCGTGCCGCCGAGGGTCGCAGTCGTCCCGGAACTGAGCGCGTTCGGGCTGTTCAGCAGAACCGTGCCGCCTTGGACGATCAAGTCGCCGGTGAAGGTGCTCGTATTGGTGCCGCCGAGGATCAGCATCCCCTGCCCCGCCTTGAAGAGTGCGCCCGCGGTGCCCGCCCCGCTCTCGGTGATGTTGCCGATGAGGTTCAGCGTCCCCGCGGAGAAAGTGGCCGTATTGGTGGTCGCCAGAATGACGCCGGTGCCAATGGAGATGCCTCCGGTGGCCGTGCCGCCATTGCCGTCAAAGCCAACGTACCCGGCGCCGTAACTGCCGCCGGAACTGCCATTGACCACATTGAGGATCGTGTTGTTCCCCAAAGTCAGCGACGGAGTGCTCGTCGTGGGATTGACCACCGCGCCGAACTGCGTCCCCAGCGTGTCGATCGTCGCCGAACCACTGGCCAAAGAGTAGGGCGTGGTGTTGATCGCGGCGAAGTTGTAGCCGTTGGCAAAGGTGGGCGCGCCCGTGACGGCGTCGAGATTGCTCGACGCAATCGCCTGGAAGCCCGCGGTGCCGATTCCCGTGGCATTGGGCGTCCCGTTCGTGCCCGTGTCGGGGCCGGAATAAAGCAGCGTATAAGCGCCGCTGCTCCCGATATTATAAGGCTTGAAGTCGATGACGTGATAGCCGGCGGAGAGCACGATCGAACCTGTCCCCGGCGCCTGGGTGATCGCCTGGCCACCGGTATCGTTATCCGCCAGGATCGCCGAGCCATCGATATAGAGCGTGCCCCCATCGTCCGTGCCGAAGCGGAAGACATAAGTCCCGCTGGTGGTGATATGCAGCAAGCCGCTGAGGTTAAACAACGAATCGGCAGCCGCCGGCCCAAGCGTCGGCGGACGGTTGTTCATATTCGCGTCGTTCACGGTGCTCACCAATCCCGAACCGCTAAAGCCCAGGGCCGAAGTCTGCTGACTGATGCCGCCACTCGTCGGCGCCGTCGCCAGGGTGGTGCCCACGATGTTCAATCCACCCGGAGCGAATCCTCCGGGAAGCGAGGTCACCGGCGTGAGCGGCGCGCTGATGGCCAGCGGGTAGTAGTTCCCCATGCCGTTGTAATTCGCCAGGTTGATCGTGCTCCCGCCGTTGGTCGCCTTCGTCGTTCCGATGATCAACGCATCGGGGAAGAGCAAATTACCGGCGCCAATGTTCGTCGGTGAATGTCCGGCGGTGTAGCCCAGCACCTCGACGGTCATTCCCGCGGGAATGTTCAACTGCGGTGAACCGGCGCCGCTCACGGTGAGGTTGCCGATGAAAAGGTTGTAGGCGTTCGAAGCGCCCAGATCGAGGACCTGCGTGCCCGTCATCGTCAATTGCGGCACTTCGATGGAGTTCCCCAAACCGTTGGCCTGGCCGGTCCCCAACAGACCTACCCCCACCGTGGTGGCATTGGCCACGAAGAGGTTGGCATAATTGGACAACGGATTGATCGTCACGTTGAGGTTCGGATAAACGATGAGCCCGTTGGTCGTCGCCCCATTGTTTTCCAGCGCGAGCATGCCGTTGCTCGTCAGGGTAATACTCGAGTTGGCCAGCGGTTGCGGAGCGGAACCGACGGCGCCGCCGAGTACGAGGACGCCCTGGTCGATCGTGATCGAACCGCCGAAGGTGTCGTTGTTGAGCAGGGCCAGGGTGCCGAGACCCGTCTTGATGATTCCCGAGGTGGCGCCACCGCTGACGATCCCGCTCAGGCTCAGGAAACTGCCGGGAACGTCGACGTTCACCGTAGTATTGCCCGAGGGCAGGGTCAGCGCGCCGGACAACGTCAGGCCGTTGCCACCCTTGAAATTGAGATTGTTGCTCCCCAAAACGAGCGGGTTGGCGACGGCGTTGCCCGTAGCCGTCGACTCGAGGAAGGTGTTGTTGGCGATGGTGAAGGCCCCGGTGCCCAGCGGGCCGGAGATGACGCCCGTGCCCGCGCCCGAGGACGCCGGGGCACTCGAAGAACTGCTCGCGCCAATGAGGATGCCGCCTTGTTGCAGGTCGACCCCGCCGCCGAACGTGCTCGCATTGCTGCTCAATTCGAGCAACCCGCCGCCAGTGACATTGAGCGCCACACCCGCGCCAGTCACGCCGATGCCGGTGATGGCCGAACTGATGTTCAGCGTGGCCGCGACCTGGGTGATGGTCGTTCCATTGATCTGGATGGGATTAATCGTCAGGGTGTTGGTGCCGTTGGCCAGGCCGACCGTGGCGCCGCTGATCGTCGCGACCTGGGCCGGATTGCTCGAACTCGCCGTGATCGGGCTCAAGCTGGTCAGACTGAGGATCGTCGCCGGCACCGTCGCCGTCGTGCCCAAAGCCACCGTCGGCCCCTGGCTCTCACTGCCATTGTTGTTGAAGATGAGACTGCTCAACGTCTGCGCACCGGCGAGGTTCAACTGCGAACGACCGAGGAGCGTGACGGTCGTGTTGGGAGCGATCTGGCCGCCAATCCCGACGGTATTCCCGCCGATTTCAGTGATGCCGACGTTGACGGTGGTCGTGCCAGTATTGGTCGGACTGCCGACAATCGTCAGGCCGCCTCCGGGAATCGACACGGTGCCAACAGTCCCGGCATCCAGATTCAACGTTCCTTCGTTGACCACGGTGCCGCCGCTGTAGGTATTGCCCGAGCTGCCAAAGGTGAGGTTTTGTCCGCCGCTGACCGTGGTGGCATTCGACAGGACGATCGTGCTGCCGTTGATGACCGACGCAACCGTGGTTCCCGCTGGGATTCCGGTCCCGGAAATCGCCTCGCCGATATACAGACCCGAAGTGCTCAGGCCGGTCACCGTCGTATTCGAGGCCATGGTGCCCGCCTGGGTCGAGGCCCCCGTCGTGCCGAAGGTCAGCACCGTCGCGCCGGTGCCGGTGAGGGTGACGTTGTTCGAGAGCATGAGGAAGCCCGTCCCGCCGCCGCTCATGATCGTCGTGCCCGCGGGCAGTCCGCTGCCGCTCACCGCCTCACCGTTGAAGGTCGCCCCGGCAAAGGAGGTGGGAATGGCCACGATCGGACTGCCATTGGCGTAAGTCACGGCGGAGGCCATATCCGAAGTGCCCGTGGTCAGCGTCAAAATACCGGTGCCTGATTTGTTCAGCCGCGTCACACCAACGCCATTGTCCTGGATGGAGGAGTTGATGACGAAGTTGGGCGAAAACGTCAGCGTCTGGGACGCGCTCGTCGAGGTGGCATTGTAGTTCGTGGTAAACTGCGTGCCGCTGAGAACCTGCGTCACGTAGGTCCCGATCGGCATTCCCGTGCCTGATACCGCCATGCCGGCGAAGAGGTTCGCGGTCGAACCGACGGTCACCGTATTGGTGTTGATGATCGTCGCATTGGACGTCACCCCGGTCTGGGTGGTCGTGCCCGTGGCACTATCGTAAATGACCAGGGAATTGGTGCCGCCGCTGGTCCCGCCCACGGTGAGGATACCGCGCACGGTGGGCGTGCCGATGGTCGTCGAACCTTCACCGGCGATGTTGCCATGCATCAACCCGCCCTGGGTGATGTTGAGGACATCGTTCGAGTTTGTGAATGCGAGGTCGTTTTCCGCCACACCGGCAAAGCGCAGGTAATCGGTCGTGGCGCCACCCGAGGGCAGGACGATGACCTGGTTGAAGCCGAGAATGCCCGTCTGGATACTCGTGACATTGAGCGAGTTCGAGCCGACCAGCGAACCGAAGCCGTTGAGCGTGCCGCCCGAGTAAGTGCTGAGCTGGCTGAACGGAGTGGTCACGGTGGTCACCGTTCCACCCGACATGTAGCCACCGTTGAAGCCCTGGTAGCCGGCATCGCCCACCCCGCCGACGCCCAACGACGGATTGTACGCCGCGAAGGTATCGGTGTTGGAAATCGCCCATGCGCCGATCACGCCGGTGGGCGCGTTATAGCCAAGACCGGTGGGATTGGTGAACAGGATCCGCGGATCATCTTCGGTCCCCCCGAGCGTGGCCGGAGTGAAATTCACCGTGGCATCGCCGACACGGCTGAAACTCGCGAAAGTCATGTCCGTGTTATTGTAGATACCGGAGGTGGCCACCGTCGCCGTGATCGTATTCGCACCCGACGCCACCGTGAGCCCTCCGAAGGTTTCGGTGGTGTAGGTATTGGCCCGGCCGTTCAACGTGAGCGTGCCGCCATTCATCGTGATCGGCGCCTTATCGTTGATCCGATCGTTGATGTTGATCTGCAGGTTGTTGTTGTTGTTCAGGCTCAAGGCAGCGTAGTTGAGCGTGATCGAGGAGGTGTCCAGCAGGGTCGCGTCATCCTCCAAGGCCACCTGGCCGCCCATGAAAATCGTCGGGCCAAAATACGGGTTCGCCGACTCCAGGGTGAGGGTCGACTGGGTGCTGTTGCCGCTCAACCGGACGAAGGTGATCGCATTGGCCGAGCTCCCGGTGATGCTGCCGGCCCACGTCGAATTAGCGTTAGTCCCGTTGCTGACGAAGACCGCCGGACCGGTGGAACTGGTGATCGTCCCACCGGAGTTCGGAATGACCGCCCCGCTACTCGCCAACACCCCGATGTATTGGTTGTTGCCGTTGAGGTCGAGAATCGCCCCTGAGTTGACGTTGAGTTGCCCGCCGTTGTCGAAGAGGGTGTTGTTGCCGGCGCCGAGAATAGTCGTGCCCCCATTGAGGGTCGTCGTGCCCGTATAGAACTGCCGCGCGGTGATATCCAACGTGCCGCTGAGCCCTTTGGTGAAGCCGCCGGTGGCGACGTTGGCCACGGGCGCGGTCGCGTTCGGGAAGAACTCCGTCGCGGCAACGTTCTGGTTGATCGCCAGGGAACCGACAATCGTCCCCCCGATGTTCAGAGTCGCTCCTGAACCGACATAGACGATCGCTTCCACGCCGGTGGTACTCGGCACCGTGGCCGAACTGCTCGGGGCATTCAGTTGCCCGGTGACGATCCGGGTCGCATTGAGGGTGTCCGTGACATTACCAGTGACGAGCACCGCCCCGCTGCCCAAGGTGAGCGAAATATCGCCCGGCAAACCGGTCGCGCCGTCATTGCCGACACCGACCGTCGTGGCGGTCCCGTTGATCGCGAGCGCATTGAGAATGCGGCTGCCCGGAGCCGTCCCGGCGGAGAAGACGGCATTGGTCGTGGAACTGGTGACGTCCAGCACGGTCGTGGTGACCGGTGTCTGGCCGGAGGTCAGGCTGGTGACGTCGAGCGCCAGGCCGGTGCCGACCGCGCCGTTATTGTAATTGGTGAAGGCCGTCAGACCATCGGCGCCGGTCGTGACGAAGAAGGTCGAGCCGGAGGATTCCACGGTGATTCGCGGGATGATTCCATTGTTCGATCCGACGGTCGCACCGGCCACGGGAAGGCCAAAGCCGATCGCGGTCGGAGCCGACACCCCGCCAAATTCCACGCCCTGGCTCAGGACGACCGTGGTCGCGGTGATACTGCTGATCGTCGTCCCGTTGAAGATCCCGGCCCCGTAAACGGATTCGCCGACGAATAACCCGCCCGTGCCGCTCAAAGTCAGCGTCGTGCCGGTAGCGGCAGTCGCCGACATGCTCGTGCCGAGATTGAGTTCGTTGCTCGTCGTTGTGCCCAACGCCGTGTTCGATTGCAGATCGAGCGTGCTCCCGGTGTTCACGACCAACGCGCCGAAATTCAGGACGGTATTGCCGCCGTTATTGGTAATGTTGATCACGCTCTGGCCGCTGCCCAAAGTCAAAGCCCCGGCCACTCCCAGAGTCCCTTCCGTACTACCTGTATTGGAACCTTTGAAATTCAAAGTGCCGGCGGTCAGGGTGAGCGGGCGATTGCCCAACCGGTTGTTCACCGCACCGATTCCGGTGTTGACGGTCATGTTGCCACCGTCGGCGGTGGTGTCATCCAGCGTCAGGACGGCGCCCGGATTGACCGTAATGCTCGTCGGGCCGCCGAAATAAACCGTCCCCCCGCTGGCCACACTCGAGGCCAGGGTGAGAGTCAGGGTGTTTCCACCACCGCCACCGCTGATCGTCACCCCGTTACTCGGGATGCCGGCACCGGTGACGGTTTCGCCCGTCGCCGAAGCCGCGCCACTCGTTACCGTCAGCGTAGTCGACGCGTTGTTGACGGCTCCGGTTTCAGTGGTCAGCGCATTGTAGTTGAACGCGCCGTTCGTGCCGCTCAGCGTGGTCATGCCCGCATTGAGAATGACCGCACCGCCAATCTGATTGTTGCCGGTCAGATTGAGTGCGCCCGTGCCGTCGAAGGTAAAGCCGCTGTTGATCGCCACGCTGGCCACTCCCGCGTTGTTCGCATTCCAGATCGGGCCGGTGATGTTCGTCGTTCCGGAACCGGCCAGAGTCCACGTCCGAGCCGTCGTGGTGGCGACTTCGGAGAGGGCCACCGCCGCGCCGCTACCGCTGTTCGCGATGGTCAGCGCCGCGCCACCGGAGAGATTGTTGTAGGTCAGGCGATTGCTGCCGCTATTGATGAGCGTCGGGTTCGCGGAGTTGCTGTTGAAGGTAAACGAATTCGCCGCGCCCGTCCCCGTGCCGTTGATGAAGGTGGCAAAGGTCCCGTTGAGGGTGAGCGTATTGGTGGTAGCCGTGGTGCTCCCGATGGCGCTGCCGGTATTGTTCTGCACCGTGCCGCCGCCAAAGCTGAAGGTCGCGCCGGCCACGCCAAATGGCAGGTTCTGACTCGCCGTGGACTGGAGAACGAGCGTGCCTTCCGTGAGACTGACCCCGGCGGTATTCAGGTTCGCCGTGGCGTTCGCGAGGATCACCGTGCCCTCGGTGTTGATCGCGAGGGTGAAGGTGTCCGTGCCATTGTTGCCGGGCAGCGCCGCATTGATCGTCGTGGTCGGCCCCGTCCCTTCGAGGGTCAGCGTCTGGCTGACCGTCGCGGTGCCGGTCCAGGTAATGGCCGATCCGCCGATGGTCAGCGACCCTTCGGAAATGTCGTTCTGCAGCACCCAATTGTTGCCGCCGCCGGCCACGTTGAAGTTCTTCAGGGTGACCGAGTAGAGGCCGGAAATCTGGTTGGTGCTATTGTTCGCCAAAGTGACGCCGTTGTTCAGCGTCAGCCCACTCGGGTTGAGTGTGAACAAGGCGCCATTGGAGAACGTCAACGCCCCGGCGGTGGTGTTTTCGCCCAACGGATTGGGACTGGAGTTCGAAATGCTGCCCCAGCCACTGCCGATGCCGAGCGCACCTCCACTGATCGTGACCGTGCCGGTGAAGGTGTTCGCACCGTTCAAAATCCACGTGCCGCCGTCGGCTTTCGAGATGGTGAGCGCACCGCCGTTGTCGGCGAGGACGGAATTGATGGTATTGGCATCGAGGCTCGCGCCACGCAAGGTCAGGGTCTTGGCGCCCGGATTCAGGTTGACGACGCTGGTCAGGACCAGCGCGCCGCTGCCGCTGGCGTCGATCGTATCGCCGCCGGTGGTCACGTTGAGATTGACGGTGCGGGTGGTCGTTTCACCGGGGCCGGTATAGAGCAAATAACCGCCGGTCCCGGCTCCCGTGCCGATGTACAACTGGCCGGTGGCGTCGCCGAAAGCGCTGGATGCTCCGCCAGAGCCGATGCTCGAAACCGCGATCTGTCCGGTGATCGTCGTGTTGCCCGAGTAGGTGTTGTTCGCGGCGAGGATGAGCATCGTCGAACCGGCCGCGGAGAGATTGAGCTCGCTGCCCGTGCGCCCGCTGATCACGCCCGACAAGGTGTAGATGTCCGCCGAGGTGGAAGCGTCGTCCGTGACGGTGATGTTTCGGGAGCCACCGTTCAGATCCAATGGATTGAGGACGGTGGTATCCGAAAGCGCCGTCGTCGAACCGAGCATGAAGGTGCCGCTGGTAAAGGACGCGGTGCCGAAGACCAGCGGAGTCAGAGAGCTGACGCCCCCGATGGCCACGGTGAGCGATGAACTCGAAGCGGCGAACCCGCCACTGGCTGTGCCGCCGAGCCATTGCACCTCGTCCGCACCGGAGCCCAGCGTCCGGGTAAACGTCCCGGCGGTCTCCAGGACGCCACCGTTGAAGACGAGGTTGCTGGCCGTCGGCAGAGAGGAACCGTCCTGCGCGCGCAAGGCGCCCTGCGTAATGGTCGTCGGCCCGGTGTAGGTATTGTTGCCATTGCCCAGAATCCACAAGCCCACGCCATTCTTGGTCACGCTCAGGGGCGACCCGTCGATGCTGTTGTTGACCAACTGGAGATCGATCTCGTTGTCCCCCAGCGATGAACCCAGGAGGGTCAGAACCTTCGAACCCGTCGTCGAGAACTGCACCGGCGCGGTGTTGTTGAACCACAACGCCGCGTTGTTGGCGGTGCCGGCGTTGACTCCGCTGTTCCCGTAGCCGCCGGAGGAGTCGATCGCCCCGTTGCCCGCCAAAGTGAAGAGGCGGTTCGTCTGGACCGAGGGCGACTGGATTTGCGTGAGGAAGTTGTTCTGGTTTTGGCCAATGTACTGCAGCGTGCCGGTGGTGCCGGATGTGCCGAGCACGAGGCTGGCCGCATTGCTCTCGGACGCGCCGGTGCCGATCGAACTCGGAACGCCATAGTTGGCCAGGTTCGTCACCGAGAGGACGCCTTGCGCGATGTCGGTGATACCGCTGTAGGTGTTATAACCAATCGTCCCGAGCGTCTGGCCCGTGGCACTCGTGCTCCCCGCCGCCCCGGTCAGCGCGTTGAAATATTCCGTGCCGGTCCCGTTCTTGGTCACGTTCAGCACCCCGCCGCCGTCCGTGAGAAGACCGGAGAACGTGGCGTTGGCCGTGCTCACGCCGTAGTAACCGATATTCAACGTCGCCGCGGTATTCGAGCCGCCGCCGCTGTTCGTCACCGTGCCCCCACCCGCCAGCATCCCGACAGTCGTCGTCGACCCTGGTCCCGCCGCGTTGATGTCCAACGTCGCGCCTTGGCGGACGGTGATGACATTCCCCGCGGTCGTGATGTCGCCCAGGCTGGCTTGGGCGCCGGAAAGCATGAGCGTGCCGGCGTTCACCGTCACGTTGCCGGTGAAATAGTTGGAGCCACTGATGACCAGGGTCCCGTTGCCCCCCTTGGTCAGGGAGGCTGCGCCGCTGCCGATCGGAGCGCTGATCGTCAGGGTGTTCGTGGGAGTGGTGCCACCCGTGTAAATGACCAATTCCTGACCCGCTCCCCCCAGGGTGAAGGCCGGATTGGTGCTGGAAATCGTCGCCGAGCCCGTCGAATTGTCGAAGAGGACGCTGCCGGTGAAGGGCGCGGTACCGATGCTCAAAGCTCCGCCGAGGGTAATCGCGGTATTGCCGGTGATCTTCAGTGCGTTGACCGTTTCCGCCGCCGTCGTGGTCACGGTGCTGTTCGCCAGGTAAGTCGAGGTCGCGGTCGACCCGGAAGCCGGGAGACCCGTGACGTAACCGCCATAAGGCGCGACCGTGAACGGTCCCGATCCCGTCACCGTGGCGAAGTCCACCGCCCCGGTCGCGGTATTGGTATAGATGGCGTAGCCGCTGTTCAAGCCTTGCCCGATGATGCCATTCACCAAGGTCGGCGTCGTCGTGAAGGTAATCGTCGTCCCCGTCCCCGGGGCAAAG
Organism: Chthoniobacter sp.; assembly: GCA_036501065.1. GTDB lineage: Bacteria > Verrucomicrobiota > Verrucomicrobiia > Chthoniobacterales > Chthoniobacteraceae > Chthoniobacter. The sequence goes on from DASYAY010000093.1 coordinate 63,651, forward strand.
TTCAGGTCCGTGCCCGGCGCGCGGCCGAAGGAAAGCGTGTTTCCGCTGGCCACCGTTTGGGCGCTGCTGATCACCAGCGACGTGCCGCTGGCGATGCTCGTGACCGTCGCCACTCCGGTGAAGGAAGGTCCTGTCACCGTCTCACCCACGAACAATCCCGCCGTGCTCGTCACCGCCAGGGTCGTGCTGTTGTTCGCCGCGGTCGCCGAGGTCTGCGAACCCAATGACGCAAAATTCAAGGTCGGCGAACCGCCGCTGGCCAACGTCACGACCGTCCCCTGGCCCGCCAGGGGCACGAGGATGCCCGCGTTGGTGATCAGTGAGCCCGTCGTCGACGAACCCAGCAACGTGAAGGTGCCTCCCGCGTAGCCGTTACCGGTCAGATTGTCGGTATTGAAAAGAACATTGTTGACGGCGGTAATCGGCGTCGAGCCGGCGCCTGAATTGGCGGTCGGCTGAATCTCCAGATTGCCACCCGCGACGGTGACGTTTCCGGTGAAACTGGCCCCGGTGGCATTGGCCGTCGACCCGAAGTTCAGCGTGGTCGAAGTCGCGACCGCCCCCGGCAAATTGTTGTTCAGGGTAATGGTGTTGCCATTGATGGCCGCGATCACCGAACCGCTAGGGATGCCCGTGCCGGTCACCGATTGACCGACCACCAGGCCGTTCACACTGCTCAGCGTGAGGGTGTTCGAATTGGTCGTGCCCGCCACAGAGGGATTGGTGGTCGAGGCCAGGCCATTGAAGGCCAGGCTCGTCCCGCTGCTCACCTGGCCCGTCAGCGCCGAATTCAACGTGATGACCGAACCGGTGATCGCCGTGATGAAATCGCCATTCGGGATGGCGGCATTGCCAGCTTGGGAAACAACCATGCCGATGGCGATTCCACTCGTGCTCGTCAGAGAAACGGTCGTCGCGCCGGTGGTCGACGCCGCCGACGAAGTAGTCACCGCCGGCGCGTCCAACGTCGGGGCGACAAAGGTCGACGCCGTAGGCGCATACAGCCACGTGCCGGAGCCGCCCTTGAGAATCGACGTCGGGTTCAAGGACGATTCATCCTGAATCGCGCCGGCGATCTGGTTCACCACCGCCGCATTGGTGGTATTATTGTAACCTTCGAGATAAAGCGTCTTACTCCCGCCACCCGTGGCCGCAATGCTATTGGTGAGGATGAGCGCCGTGGCGCCAGTATTCGTGCTATTTTGCTGCTGGTTGCCAAAGATTCCCGCGGCCCCGGTGGTGCCCGCGAGAATGATGGCTTTGCCCGACGTTTCTCCGAGGCCGGCGTTCGCCGACCCGAGATAGTTGAGCAGGCCGAAGGTTCCGCCACTGCCGATTTGCACCCCGCCGCTGACCGTCGCGTTGAGGGCATTCATCGCGTTGATCGCCACCGTGCCGTTGGTAATGTTGAACGCACCGACTTCCGTCGCGGCCGTCCCCTGAATCGCCAGGGTGCCCACACCGGTCTTTTGCCAGATATGATCATCGGCTTGATTGGTCACGGCGTTGAGCAAGTTACCCACCAGCAACATATCGCCGGTGACTCCCAGCACATCGACACGCGAGGTCGTATCCGCCGTGCTCAGATTCGCGTTGATCGTCAGCAAACCATTGAGGTCCGTGGTGAGATTGATCGGATTGCCCGTAGCCACGGCAACGGTGCTCGTTGCCCCAGTGCCGAAGGTGATTCCATAACCGTCGCCCCCGATATCGGACGTGGACCCAAACACCGTCGTAATGTTGCTCGCCGCGCTGTTGAAGCCGAGGATCAACGTCCCGTTGACCGTAGCCCCACCGAAAGTGATCGTCTGGTTGATCGCATTGCCCGGAGTGCTGGCGGTGCTGTCGACCCCGCGCCCGACCAGGACGGTGGAATTGCCGGTGGTCGTGGCCAGCGTCTTCGTGCCGAAGTTCACGTTGGCCGGATCGACGCGCAGTTCGAGCGTGCCGCCGGCCAGGCGGATGGACGTGACGTCCACAGCGACGCCCATGTCGCCCGCCGCACTCACCCGGGTGTTGCCGGGATCCACTTCAAAATCTCCAATGAAGTTATTGTTCGCGTTGGTCACCGTGACCTGCCCGATGATGCTCACTCCGTTCCAGTGGCGGAAGTCGGTCTGGCCGATGACACCGCCCGTCATGAAAGCGTTGATCGTGAGGTTGCCCTGGCCGGTGGCCAGAAAGGCGTTTCCGCCGAAAACGTTGGAAATGTTCAACGTCGAGCTGCTGGAAAACACTTCCGTGCCGACGATGCTCGCCAGCCGCGTATCGGAGTAACTCGACGTTGTGATGATCCCATTGAAGACGTTGTTGCCAATGCTCACCAAAGCGTAATCGCCGTTCCCGGAGACGTCACCCGACCCCCAGCCGGAAATGGTCAGGTTGCGATTGATGGTCAATCCGTTGGTTCCCCCTTGGATGACCAAAGCCCCCGAAGGCATGGCGCCGCCGCCTGCGTTCGCGTTGGTGCTACCCATGACGGCAATCGCGCTGTTACCCATGCCAAGTTCGCCAAGGTTATTAATCACCAGCGTCCCACTGATCACGGTCGTGAAGCCGGTATAACTGTTCGCCGTGTTCGTCAGGTAAAGCGTGCTGCCACCACTCAGGGCGAGAGAGCCGGAGCCTTCGATCTGGCCGGCGTAAGTGTTCCACGAGCCGGGATTGCCGATCGCCGTGGCATAATTGATACCGCCGCCGAAGGCCGTGAAGCCACCACCAATCGTCATCACCCCGCCATTGCCGAGGAGCAAGTTACCTCCCTGGGCGCCACCGCCGGAAAGCGTAAAGACGCTTTCGGAGAACCCGTCGATGTCCAGCGTGGCACTCGAGCTATTGGCCAGGATGAACGCCGAGTCGGCACTCAGGGCATTGTTATTCTGGGTCTGCAGATAGACACTATTGACATAAGTCGGGCCGCTATAAGTGCTCGGCGTGCCGAAGGTCAGCGTCGTCGGGTTACTCGTCGTCGCGCTGCCGGTCAGGACCACGGTGGTCCCGCTGATCGACGAGATATAAGTGCCCGCCGGAAGGCCGATGGCGCTGACGGCTTCGCCCACATAGAGACCCGAGGTGGTCAAGCCAGTCACCGTGCTGCTGGCATTCGTCAGGGTGCCGACCAGGTTGGTCTGGCCGCCGTCGAGAACGATCGTGCCACCGCCATCCATGACCACGCTGCCCGTGCCGCCCGAGAGCACACTGCCGATCGTGAAGATGCCCGTGCCGAGCTGGTGAATATCGAGTTCGGCGTTGTTCGCGCCGATCTGGCCGCCGTAGATGGTTTCATTGTTCGCCCCTTGGAAAACCAGCGCGCCGCTCATCAGCGTCAGCACTGCGGCACCGCCGGGCGCTGTCGAGCCAGGATCGCCCCCGAGGAACACCGCGTAGGTGCCGGCGGCGTTACCGCTCGTGTCGATCGTCAAAGAATTTACAGACCGCGCGCCCAGGGTGGCGCCGTTCGACCAATCCAGCACGCCCGTGAACAAGGCAGTAGGAATCGAGGCCGTGGTGTTTGGCGCAACATAGGTGCTGCCGAACGTGGTGTAGTCCGTCATCGCGTTGCTGCTGCCCGGCGTCAACGCCGTTGCCATCGTCGGGTCCTCGCTGTTGAAACGCTCAATGACAAACTGGCCGGAGACATTCTGAATCGTTCCGAGGCCCGTGCCCCCGGAATCGGTAACAAGGACATAGCCCAGGATGTTATTCGTGCCCGAGCTCGCGCCGCTGCCGGTCACGGCGGCCGCCGGCACGACCACGTCGACGTTGTTCGCCGTGTCGTCGATATTCAGGATGGAATCGGCGCCGCGAGTCCACACTCCCCCAAGAACGAGGTCGGTGTCGGTGCTCGTGCCCGGACTCAACACCACACCGCTGTTGGTTCCCGTGTTTAAAGTGACATTTCCCAATGTCTGGCCGCCGGAACCGGTGGACGGCCCGGTGACGCTGATCGTCCCACCGCCGAAAGTAACCGTCGGCGCGGCGGTGAAGACGCCACTTGGATTGAAGTTGAGGGACAGGGACAGGGTACCGCCGTTGAGAACGAGGGCCAAACTGGTATTCGCGCCCGAGATGATGAGCGTGCCGGAATTGACCGTCGTCGAGCCCGTGTAGCCACTACCGCCATCCAGCGCCCATGTCCCGGTGCCGTTCATGATCAGCGAACCGGAATTTGCGGCGATAGTGCTGGCGATGGTGCCGCCGCCCGCGCCCGCCAGGGTCAGGGTGAAGCCGCCCATGTTGAACCCCGCCAGGCTCGAAATGTCGAGGCCCCCACTGTCGGAAGAAATGGTGGACGAAGAACCAAGAGTAATGAGCCCGGTATAAAGAATCCCCCCACCGAGCCTCGCCGGGACAGCTGTGCTCGCCAGTGCACCCGACAGGCCCGCCGTGCCGGCACCGTTGCCATTCAGCGTCAGAGAGTTGGCGATGATCATCGTGCCGGACAGAGGAATCAATTGCTGCAAGTCCAAGGCTGCGCCTGAGGCCACGGTAATGCTCCCCGAGCCAAGGCCAGTTCCGTTTGACAGATCAATCTGGCCGCCATTAATCACCGTCGGTCCACTGAATGTGGGATTGGCGAGGTTAATCGATAGGTTCCCATCATCGTCCTTCGTGAGGGAGGAGATGTTCGAAAACGTGGAGAAGGCAGCGACGTTACCCGAACCAGCGATCGTCAGGGCGTTGCTATTGCCTATGATCCCACCGGTGAGCAGAAGGGTGCTGCCGGTGACTTCCGAATTGATTTGCGCGTCCGTCGCGAGAGTGATTACCCCGGAGTAAGTGTTTAATCCGCCGGTGCTCCGTAGGGCGCCGTTGGAAGTGCCAGCGGTGACACCATTGACGGAGTTGTTGCCATTGCCACTTCCCAGCACGGAACCGAACCCCGCGATGGTCATGTTATTGGTCACCGTCAGATTGCCATTGGGGCTGGTCCCATCGAGTTCAATCGAACTGCCGTTGCCGACATTCCCTGTGGAAACGCCCAACGCGCTGCTGTTCTGCAGGCGCAGGATGCCGTTGTAGATCATGGTCGTTCCAATATAGGTGTTCGCCCCGCCGAGGATATCGGTGCCAACACCATACTTCTGGATGTTGTCGACGCTCGACCCGATGTTACCGCTGATTTGCAGGTTGCCGATGCCGTTCAACTGGAGATAGGAGCCATCGCTGCTCGTGATGTTGCCGCTAACATTCAGCAGGCCGGAAACCGAACTGATCTGGGCATTGCTATCGAGAATGATCGGACCGCCCCAGGTATTGGGCCCGGCAATGTTATTCAAAGCACCTTGGGGAGCCGGCGCACCACCGTTGGTGATGTTATCAAATCCATTGAGGTGCAGGGTCTTGTTCAGGATGATGATCCCGCCACCCACGGACGCCTGGGTGGTTCCGCTGATCGCGCTCCCCGCGTTGATGTCCAGGTCGAGGCCGGCGCCACTCATGACCGTGACCGCTCCCCCGGGCCCGGTTCCGGTGCCGAGCGCACCGCTGTTCGAGGCGACGAGGAAATAACCGCTGGTCACGTTGGTGCTGGCGGCGCCGTAATTCGTGGAGGTAATCGTGGTCGTGCCGGTGTAGGTGTTGCCACCGGTCAGCACGAGGACAAATCCACCGCCGGATTTGATCAGGCTGCCACCCGTGATGACACCGGGGATGACCACTGTGCTGGAGGCGCCGTCGATGTCACCATAACCCGTTTGCGATCCGGCCACGCTCGCGCCGAGCGTGATGCCGCGATTGGGATTGAGCAGGGTGTTGGCCCCGCCGACACCGAGAGCACCACCGTCGACGTCGATGTTATTGGCCACCGGAGTCGCCGGCACGAAACCGAGGTTCGCGTCGCTCAACGTCGACCCACCGATATTCAGCAAGCCCCCAACGATCTGAATGGCATTGGCTCCGGTGAGATTGAGGGTGGACATGTTGGACGTTCCACCGATAGCGAGGTTACCCGGCCCATTTTTGATCAAGCCGTTGAAGCTACTCCCGCTCGTGATCGTTCCACTGAGCGTCTGGGTATTAAACGTCACACCGCTGATGGCGTTGGCCGTCAGCGTTAGCGTGCCGCTGGTGTTCCAGGCTTCCAACCCAGGGAGCGTCATGGCTGCCCCGCCATAATTGCCCAAGGTGACGTTCGTCGCCGCGCTTCCGAAAACGATCGGATTGGCCGCCAATGCACCGGTCGCGGAAAGAGAAGTGTTGTTCCCGGCAATGGTGAGAATACCAAACGCGCTGCCGTTCACACCGAGGGCGTCGGTGTTCGCCAGGTACAGCCCGCCGGCGTTGAGGGTAATGCCCCCGGTAAAGGTATTGCCCGCAAAAGTCAGCGTCTGCGCGGTGGCCGCCGTCACATTCGTCCCCGTGCTCACGGTAAATTGCGTGCCGCTGAGAATCGAGGTGACGACCTCACCGCTCGGCAGACCGCCGCCGGTCACGATTTCGCCAACCGCCAGGCCCGTCGTCGAACCAACTGTCACGGTCGAATTGCCGGCCGTCGTGGACTCGGCGGTGCTGGCGATCGCCACCGAGGGCGATAACTCCAGCACCCCGGCGCCGTTTTTGATCAGCGCGCCCGCCACCCCCGGAGTGGTCGCGCTGGTGATCGGCGTGCTGATGTTCAGGGTGGCCGCGTAAGGCGAGATGACCGTGCCGCCAGCGGTGCCGTCCGCTGTCACGGAGTTCGCAGTGACGGTCAACACACCGACGCCGTTGACCCCCGTAACTCCCGAGATATCCAGCGCCGTACCGCTGAGCGTGCTCACCACTGCGACGTTACTGGAAGATGCCGTAATACTGCTCGCCCCCGTCAGGTTCAGGAGACTGTTCGGGGTCGTGGTACTGTTGCCAATCAAGCTCAACGTCGGCGCCGTGCCGCCGAAGTTGTTGAAGCTGATCGCCGAGGTGAAGGTATTTGTCGGGCCCTGGAGAGCAAGCGTCGATCCGCCATTGAGGGTCACGTCCTGCGAAGCAATCGTCCCGCCGGCGATTTGCGTCACCGTGCCATTGTTGATCGTCAAACCGCCGCCGGGCAATGTGCCGGTTGTCCCGATGGTCACCGCGGCTCCGTTGACGACCGTTCCCCCGGAATAAGTATTCGCGCCGAAGATCGTTATGGCCGAGGTGTTCAGGCCGAAGTTGTTTCCATTGAGAACCAATCGCACCGGCGTGCCGTTATCATCGACAATCAGGGAATTGAGGGCCGTCCCCTGCCCGGTCGTCTGGTTTTGATCGTAGATGAAAAGGTCGTTCGCGCCGGCCCCGTTCGACCAGGCGGAAGTAATCTCGCCGCCAGGCTGGCCCGAACCCGGCGCAGCACCGACCGTGGCATTGCCGCCTCCAAAGGTCAGCGAAACGCTGCTATTGATCACCGCCGTCGTCGCCGCACTGAGGACGATGTTATTACCGCTGATCGAAGCAATGGTCGTTCCCGCCGGAACGTTGCTCCCGGTCACAGCCATACCGACCGCCAATCCCGTGGTGCTGGCAAAGGTCAGCGTCGAGTTGGCGCCGCTCTGGGTCGCACTCGTCGAGAAGGCGCCCGCGCCGAAAGTCAGCGAGGTGCCGCTATTGATCGTCGCAGTCGTCGCCTGGCTGAGCGTAATGATCGACCCATTGATCGCACTGATCGACGTGCCCGAGGCGATACTCGTGCCGCTGATGAGCAAGCCTACCGACAGACCGGAAACACTCGAAAAAGGAAGCGTGCTGCTCGCTCCCGTGATCGTCGTACTGAGGCTTTGCGTCTCCGTGCTCTCATTCTGCACGATCAAGCCGCCGCTGTTCAGGACCAGGAGGTCGCTGCCGCCGTTGAAGTTCAGCGCCACGTTGGTTTGCAGCACCGTGTTCACCAAATTAAAGGAATTCACCGTGGCCCCGCCGGAGGGCAGTGTCGCCGTCGCCGTGAGCCGGATGTTCTCGCCGCCCGTCGTCCCGCCCAGGTTCGCGGGCAGCGTGGCCGCGTTCGAATCGTAGCCGGCAAATCCCGTCGTGCTCAACGCCCCCACCCCGGTGCCGGCAATATAGCTGGCGAACTCGATGGGATTGCTCGTGAAATAACCCGACTGCACCGTCGCCCAGCCGCCCAGGATGTTATTCGTCAGCTTCGGAGCGCTTCCGTTGATGTTAGCCAGGAAGATATTCTCGCTGTGCCCGGCGCTGTCGGAAATCAAACCGAGCGAGCCCGCGCTGTTGTTCTGATAGTTTTGCGCAAAATCGACGGTCGTCCCGGCGCTCGCACTGACCGTCAGGTTGCCGATCACCAGCGTGGCCGAATCCGGCCCGTTCCCGATGTTACTCTGGTCGGTGGAACTGAGGATGTTCAGACCGGACTGGAGATTCACCGTCGCTACCGACTCGTGCGAATAGGTTGCGGCGCGTCCGAAGAAATCCAATCCGCCGCCGTTCATGTTGACTACCACATCGGACGGCAGGCGCGACGAGCTGTCGGTCAAAGTGCCGCTGGTATTGTTCAAGTTCAACGAGGCGAAATTCAGCGTCACGTTGGAACTGGCCAGTGAACCGTAATCTTCGAGAGTTACACCATCCAAAGTGGCGCCGGAAGTCAAGCCGCCGCCATTGATCAAGGTCGTGCCGCCGTAAGTTTGGGCGTTGGTCACGGCCCAGTTACTCGTGCTGCCGGAACGGATGAAATTAACATTCGTTCCAGAGATCGTCCCCGAGAAGTTCGTGCTCGCGCCAGTGTTTGTCACCAACGTGCCCGCGTTGGTGTTCGAAGTAATCACCCCGCCCTGAGTCCCGCCATTGACGGTGGCGCCCGTGCTGCTCAAGGCGCCGACGACCTGAACCCCGCCGTTCAGATCCAATGTCGCTCCCTCGTTGACCACCAAAGCATTGCCCGTCGTCGCGACCCCGACAATCAGGCCGTTGGTCGCTCCCGACGGCAATTGCAGGGTGCCGCCGTTGATCGTAGTCTGGCCGGTGAAGGGTTCCGAATTGGTCAGGACGACGGTGTTGCCGGAATCGATATTGATGCCACTGGTAGTCAGCAACGTGCTGGAAAGGGTCGTGGTGCCGGTAGTGCTCGGCGCGTAAAAATAGAGTGCGCCGGCGCCGCCTGAACTGATGAGTCCGCCGCTGATGCCGGAACTTCCCGGTTGGATGAGCACGCCGCCGCTGGCGACAATTATCTCCTGCGCGGGAGCAATCGTAATACCGCCTCCGCTGGCCACGTTCAACGAGTTGATCGTCGTCGAACCAGTCAACGTCTGCGCGCTACTGAGGACGACGTTGTTCGAAACGAGCGGCGCTGTAAGACTCGACGAACCGAGGACGGCGGCGCTGGCATTGGCCAGCGAGGTCACGTACTCACTCGCGGACAACGGACGCCAGATCGCCCCGGGCGCACCGACAGTCCCCGCGCTGCTGTCCGACGTGGCAAAGGAAAAGCCCGTGCCCGTGATGCTCGTATCGACAATCGCCCACGGCAAAATGCCTTTGGCATCGCTGCCCGTCAGGCCAACGGCGCCGACAAAAGTCGGACCGGTGTTAGTCAGGAAGACAGCCTCATTGATTCCACCGGGACTGCCGAGATTGGTGCCGCGGATCAGGACTTGGGCGCCCGCGCCGACCGCCACGCTGTTGGCCACGATGGCCGTGGTGTTGCCGGTACCCGGAGTGATCGTGACGGTCGTCGCGCCACCGTTAAACGTCAGCGTATTGAAAGTCTCCTGGTCATTACCGAGCGCGCTGCCGGTGTAATTCAGATTGGCGCCCTGTAGAACAATCACCCGTCCACTCCCCAGACGATTCGAGATCGGCGTGACGCTATTGTCGGTGACGCTCAGCGTTGCCCCGGGATAAACCGTGATCCCATCGGTATTGCCGTTGATCAAACCACCTCCGCTGAGACTTACCTTGCCGTTGTAGATATTGAAGATTGCGCCGCTTCCATTGTAGTTTCCGACGCTCGTTTCAAAATCCACCGTTCCGCTGCCCGATTTGTCCAATGAGTAAAGGACGCCGACGGGATTGGTGACGAAATTGATCGTGCCGCCACCAGTCAGATAAAGGATATGCCCGACGGTCGCCACACCGCCTTCGACGTTGAGCGTCGAGCCGCTGTCCGCCCCGATTCCAATATCCTGACTGTAGGCAATCAGCGCACCCGTCAGGGTATTGACGCCGGCCACGCTCTCGAGCGCGCCGCCCGCGTTGATACCGCCCGCATCGCCGGCATTGCTACTCGAGGTATTTAGGTTAATCGGACTGGTAACCGTGATATTGCCGGAGAGCTGAATGGCAGCCCCGACAGAGCCGGAGATCGAAACGTTCGTGGTACTTCCCAGCGCACTGCTGTTCGTCAGTTCCAATACCCCATCCAGGACGGCGACTGTCCCGGACCACGCACCGTTATTCGCGGAGAGCACCAAGGTGCCGGCATCGACCTTGGTGAATCCCGCATTCGTCGGCCCGAACGGGCTACTCAAATTCCAGGTGGTATTGACCCCCACACCGAGATTCGCCGCCGAAAGAATGTCGATCACACGATTGCTCGGGATCGTCGTCACCGGGGTGTTGTAACTAGTCACCGGGCTGCCGCCGACAGCGCCGGCCGCAATGTTACCGACGGCGTCGATCGTGCCACCTTTGAGCGTGATCTGGTTGGTCGATGTCCCCAAAGCTCCGTCGCTCGTGAAAGCCAGGAAGCCGCCGTTGACGAAAATGTTCCCCGTCTGGGAGTTACTGCCATTGCTCAGGAGTAACTCACCTGCGCCGGTCAGGGTCCAGGACTGGCTGCCCATCACCTCGCCGCTCAGGATCAAACTTGCCGGCTGGTTGCTCAGGGTCGAACTATAGTTCGCACCCACCGAAATCACCGTATACGGCTGGCCGAAGACGTTCGACGTCCCCATGAATTCGACACCGTAACCGGTATTGGCGCCCGGAGTTATAGTTACCGTCGTCCCGGGATTGGGCACATTCAGGCTGCCGAACTGCACGTCCTGGTTCACCGCCGTCGTATAGAGCGTGGGCGACGTGCTGCTCAGGTTCGTGCCCAGGCCGAGACGGGTCACCGAAATGCTTGGCGCCGTGAAAGTCAAGGCGCTGCCACTGTTGATCGCCGCCGACGTGTTGGCGCTCAGAACGACGGTGCTTGCCGTGATGGAAACAATGCTCGCCCCGGCGGGAATGCTGCCGCTCCCCGTCGCCACCATGCCCACGGAAAGTCCCGCGGTGCTCGCAAAGGTCAAGGTGGAGTTTGCACCGCTTTGGGTCGTGCTCGTCGTATCGGCACTAATCCCACTTCCGGCGATGGTCACGTTGTTGCCCGGCGTGATCGCGCCGAAAGTCGAAGTGGTGTTACTGGGATCGAAAGCCAGCGCCAGCGTGCCGCCACTGATGGTGATGCCGCTGCTGCCGAGTGGGCCGGTGGCGCCATTGCCGCCCGTCACGCTCGAACTATTCGCCTGAAGCACGCCGGCATTGAGGAAAACCCCGCCAGCGATGCTATTGGCGATGGAACCGCCAAGCCCCGCGTTCACCGTCCCGCCCAGAACAGCGATGCCGGTTCCCGACTTGGTGAATCCGCCCGTCGTCGAAATTGTCGTGTTGAGGACGAAGCTCCCGGAGTTATCGAACTGTTGGACGATGAAATCCGTCGAACCGGAACTCAGGGTGCCCCCGATGATGGTCGACGTATTGCCAGCGACGGTAGGCGTCACGAGGATACCGCCGGAGGTGATCGTGTTCGTGCCGGAGAGGGTGATGCTATCGGACGCCGTGTTATTGAAACGCAGGCTGTTGGTCGTGGCGTTGGTCTGGGTATTGGTCGCGAATGTTACCGTGGTATCATTCCCCGAAGCCCAGAGGTCGCTGACGTAACTGCCCAATGCGGTGATGGCGCCCGGCGCCGAGCCCGTCCCGGCGCTGACCGCCCAATTGGCGCCGCCACCGACCGTTGCCCAGGCGCCGAGAATGCTCGTCGTGCCGTTCGCGGTCATGGTCGTAATCGGATCGGTAACTGTAAAGTCCACCGTGCCTCCTGCGCCGGACAATGTAATCGCCCCCAAAGCGAGCGTGGACGTGCTCACACCGGTATTACTCACGAAAGCCCCGCCCGGATTCAGCGTGGTTCCATTGAAGGTCGGCGTTTGCGACGCGGTCGCGCTGGTATACTTCAGCGTGCCTCCCGTCAGGGCCAGGCCGCTGCCCGAATTGATCGAGCCGCCCGTGCCAATGGTCAGCGTGCTCCCGGGATTGATCGTCGTCGTTCCGGTATAGGCATTGGCCCCCGTCAAGGTGATGGTGCCCGGGCCGTTCGCCGTCAGGCCGAGATTCGGGCCCGAGATTGCTCCGCCAATCGTCAGTGCGTTGGTCGGACTGAGATTGGTGACTGTCGTCGAACCCGCCATGGTAATGGCTCCCGCACCGAGATTGAATGCGTTCGTGCCGAGAAACGCGAAGCTCCCGTTCCAGTGCTCGGCATAAGTATTTAACGTCAGGCTGCCTGTGCTCGCGTCGATCGCCGTTCCGCCCGCGATGTTGAAGACAGTGCCGGTTGCCCCCAGCGCAGCATTGTTTCCGATACCAAGCACACCCGCATTCAAATTCACGTTTTGGCTCGAACCGCCAAAGGTGTTGGCGCCGCCCAGGATCAATTCACCCGAACCGCTCTTCGTCAGGCTGAAGCCCGTCCCACTGATCACACCACCGATGGTCAGTGCGTCTCCGCTGACCCCGGCGAGGCCGAAGAGCACCGCATTCGTCGTCACGTTGCGGCTCGCGCTCAAAGTCACCCCACCCGGTCCGAGACTCAAGCCATCGGAACCGACAAAGGTAAAATCCGCGTTCCACTGTTGCGCATAAGTGTTCGTCGCCGCCACCGCGCTCGTCGAAGTGTTATCGATCGCCACGCTGCCGCCAGTGCCGCTGATGATGAAGCCGGTGTTAGTGGCGCCCAGGGCTGCCGCCGCGTTGATGTTCAGCATTCCTTGGTTGAGGGTGATCGTCTTGCCCGTGCCGCCGAAGCCGTTATTCACGCCCAAGGTCAAGGTGCCCGAGCCGGCCTTGATAAGGTTGAAGGCCCCACCAATGGCCCCGCTTTCCACCAAAGGAGCGCCGTTCAAGGTCAGCGTGGAGTTGGCACTCATGGTGACCGCGCCGCTTCCCATGCTGAGAGTGTTGCTCCCGGTGAAGGTAAATCCGCCGCCCCAGGTTTGCACATTGTTCGTCACGATGACTTGCGGCTCGCCGCTGGTGTTATCAAGAGTCACCCCTCCCGCAAGATTCAGCGTGCCGGTGCCGATCGCCGAATTGGCCGTTCCCGGATTCGAACCGCCATTGTTGATGTTCAACTGCCCCTGGTTGATCGTCAGACCACCCGTGAAGCTATTGAAGCCACCGAGCGTCAGGGTGCCACCACCGTTGAATGTGATGCTCGACGACGCCCCGGAAATGATCCCGTTGATCGGGGTCCCGTTCTGAATGCTCAAGGTCGAACCCGTCGGCACCGTCCACGTCTGGCTGCCTTGCAAAACCAAAGGAGCGTTGATGACCGTCGTAGTGCCCGAGTTATTGACGGTAATACCCGCGCCGCCCATCAGGGTGAGTGTCCCGTTCACCGCACCAGTGGTGCCTTGATTGACGGTCAACGTGCCCGTGGTCGCATTGTTGGCCAGCCCGGCAACCATGAAATTCTGATCGATCGTGGTCGTCACCCCGCTGTTGAAATTGACCGTATCTCCCGCGCCCGGCGTGATCCCGGCATCGGAACTGCCACCGGGGTCGAGCGACCAGTTGGTCCCGACGCCCCCCGAGACGTTGGCGTACCAGCTCGAGTTCGTCTGCGCGCCGCTCCAGTAGAAGTTTCCCACCGGCGCCGCGGTGACGGTGAGTGTGACAGTCGTCGCGCTCGTCGTGAGCGTCTCCAGATAACCGGTCGGAACGCTCAGCGCGGTGGCCGGTGTCAACGAGATCGTCCCCCCACTGGAAGTATCGATACCGCCCGCGGCGTTGATCAGGGTATAAGTGCCGGCGCTGTAACCCGGCAGATTGGTCAAGGCAATGAGGGCACCACCGGCGCCGACGGTGACACTGCCGCCCGCACCCAAATTCTGCGAGAGCACTAATTCGTCATTATCGCCGGCCGCACCGACATACAGGCCCAGGCGGCCAATGGAGCTGCTGCCGCCCAACGTGAGCGTCGCGCCCGGAGCCAGGGTGATCGTGGCGCCGTTGGCTGCGGCGTAAAAATCGAGCTGTGAGGTGACACTCGTGCCCACCGCGATGGACTGAGTGCCGGCCAGGGCGCTGGGAACAACGCTCAACGCACCGCCTCCGTTGACGATCGTCGCCCCGGTATAAGTGTTCGCGCCGAGCAGCACCAGCGACCCGTAACTGGCCGACTGCGTTACTGAACCACTCCCGCTGATGTTACCCTCATAATAGTAACCCAAGGCATCGGGGCGGTTGAAAATAAGCGCACCATTGTCGGTAATGCCGCCGGTTGCCGTCAGACTTCCCGCGGCCCCGCCAAAGCCAATCTGCAACGTGCTGCCCGCGGAGATGGTGGTCCCACCCGTGTAATTGTCATTGCCCAGGAGATAGACCGTCCCCGTGCCCGACGTCGTCAACCCATATCCGGCCAGGTTATCGATGATGTTACCGCTCAAAAAGATTGCGCTATTCGTGCCGATCGAAGCGTTGCTCGCCAGGGTTACTGCCCCGGTGAAATACGCGGCGTAAGGGGAGCTATCTTGCAGCGCGCCGTTTCCACTCACACCGGTGCCATTGAGAACCAGCGCATTGACCACCGCGTTCGTCGTCCCGGAGGCGTTGGCCAGGGCCGGAATGACATCGTCAAACGTCGCGCCGCTCCCGACAATGATCGTGCCATTTCCCACCGTGCCCGGGGCGGTTCCCGCCCGCAGAGTGCCGGCATTCACGTCGATGTTGCCGGTGAAACTGCCGTTCGGATTATTGATGAAGACCAAGCCGGCGGCGGTGGTGGTGCTGCCGCCGATGGTCAGATTGCCCGTGCCAGTCAACCCGTTGTTATCCGTGTTATAAGGATTGGTATATTGCAAGGACAGCGCACTGCTGCCCACGTCGAGCGTTCCGCCCGGTTGATTGACTGTATAAGTGAGGAAGTTTGTCGCCAGACCCGCCGTGCCCGTCAATTGCAGCGTGCCGCCGTTGAAGAAAATGGTTCTCGTCGCATTATTCGAACCGAGGGTCAGCGGCCCGAAGTAGTTCGTGCCGCCAATGCCCGTGCCGGCGATGGAGAGAGTCGCCGAGCCATCCAGGTTGATGCTACCGGTAAAAGCGCTGTTGTTGTTGGTGTAATAAGTCGGGTTGGCCAGGGTCACGACGCCACTGCCAGTGATCGTAATGCCGCCCGTCGTCCCGTTGGTCAGCGGCGTGGTGATGGTCAGGCCATCGGTGCTCAGCGGAACGTCGAAGATAAGATCGCCCGTACCGCCGCTGCTCAACCCGCCAATGCCTGTAATCGTAATGTTATTACTCCCAGTCGCGATGATTCCACCGCGGGCATTGCTTCCCCCGACCGTCATGGTCCCGCCGAGGACCAGCGAAGTCGCCCCATTCATTTTCAGCGTCGTGACCGTCGGACCCGCTGCCTGGTCGACCGTCCCTCCACTGCCGCTCGTGCTCAGAATTTCGTTGTTGCTCGAACCCGTCAGCGTGGAAAAGCCACCGGCGGGATTGGCCGCCACCGGATTCGAGAAACCGCTGTCCGTGCCGTAGACCGGAGCGCGCAGATAACTGTTGGCCGCATTGGCGTAGGCGAAGTCGGTCCCACCGGCGATCCCGACGAAAGCGCCGGCGTTAACCAAGCCGGCCGAGATCGTCGTGAAGCTGATCTGGTTGGTCGTGCCGATCGCGCCGCCGCTGTAGAGGAAATCCGCCGTCGCGCCGTTGCTAAAGGCACCCAGCGAGGCAAATTTCACCACGTCATTTCCGCTTCCGCCGTAGACGGAGGTGACAGTTCCCAAGCCACCCGTGAAGGTCAGCGTGCCCAGCGTCGGGCCGCCCCCGGCGGCGGCTCCATCGACCACGAAGCCGCCGCCACCGGTATTAGCGGAGCCGAACGTCAGCGGATTGGCCGCCATCGTGCCAGTTTGGCCAAGGACGATGCTCCCGCCATTGATCGTGATCGCTCCCGTGAAGGTATTCGCGCCGGTCAGCGTCAGCGTGCCCATCCCGTTTTTCGTCAGCGTCCCAGTGGTGGTCGTGATCGCTCCGACATTCAAGTTACCCGTGCCGCCCACCGTGAAGTTGAAGGTGCCCGTGAGGCTGGCCAGGGTCGTGGTCGCCGTAACCGGGTCGGACGCGGAGAATGGATTGGCGGCGAAAAAGCTGTTGTTGGTATTGATCGTTCCCGCCCCCGTGAGCGTAGCCGCGCCAAAGGTAATCCCCGCCGTGGTGCTGGCCGTCACCTGTTCACCCGCCGTCACCGTCAGCGCGAATGCGCCGAGCGAGAGCGTGCCCAGGGTATCCGTCGTGCCCGCACCGAACGACGTGTTATCCGCCTGGATGGTCATGTTACCACCGACCGTCGTGTTATTGCCGTAAGGCAAACCACCGGTCAGTTGCAGAGTGCCGCCGTTGAGCGCCAGCGATCCGATCCCAAGGGCCTCCTGACTTGTCGTCGCCCGGAGCACACCCGAGGTCAGAGTCGTCGTTCCGTTTTGCTCGTTGATGCCGGAAAGAATGACCACACCGGAGCCAGTTCCGGCCACGGTAACCGCCGTGCCGATCACCGCAAAGGACCCTGTAACATTGATGTTTCCGACCGAGTTGGCGTCCAGCGCCATCGTGAATGCTCCGTTAATCGGCCCACCCAACGTCAAAGTCCCCGCGCCGGTGTTGGCAAAGGTCCCCGTGCTCGCACTCAAGGTAACATTGCCGGCCGTCACCGCGCCCGGCCCCGCATCGGTCAGCGTGACGTTCCCAATGGCCACATCCCCCAGATTCAATACCCCTCCGCCGTAACTGTTGTTCGCGACCGTCGCGCTTCCGCTCACGTTGAATTGGTTGGTGAACGTGATCTGCGTTCCGCTGTTGATCGCCGCGAAGGTGTTCACATTCAAAACCGCGGTGGTCGCAGTGAGCGAGACGATCGTCGCGCCGGCAGGGATATTCGGATGGGCCGTCACCGCCATCCCCACTGCCAGACCCGTCGTGCTCGTGAAGGTCAGCGTCGTATTCGCCGCGCTCTGCGTCGTGCTCGTCGTGTCGGTGCTGCTCGCGGTGGAAAATGCCAGGGTGCCATTGCCGTTCGCGATGATCGTGTTTGCTCCCGTCAGCGTATTCCCCAACGTGAGAACGGTATTGCCCCCCCCCGTCGGATTGACCGTGGTAAACGTGGCGTTCCCATTGAGCGTCGTCGTGCCGAAAGTCACCCCAGCCGTCCCGCTCGTCACGTTACTCCCACCGGTCACCATCAGGGTCTGCGTTCCCCCGGGGAACGCCGGCGCGCCCATCGCCAGGGTGCCAAAGGTGTAAGTGCTCCCGGCCCCGGATCCTCCGGAAGTCACGTCGCTCGTGATCATCGAGGTAGCCGTCACCGTCGTGGCATTGTTCAGGGTCACCGTGCTGCCGGGCGCGGAAGCCAACTGAAGGACGCCCCCGTTGAGCACCAACGGTCCCGTGCCGAGCACCGTGCTCGTGCCCGATGCTGCCGTCGCCCGCAAAATGCCGGAATTGATCGTCGTCGTGCCGGTGTAAGTATTGGAAGCGCTCGGCGAAAGCTCAACCACACCGCTTCCGGAACTCTCCACGAACAAACTGCCGGAACCGCTTAGGACCCCGGAAAGTGTGATGCCACCAGTCGAAGTGCTGTCCAACGCCAGGGCGAATCCGCTGTTGCTGACCGCGCTGTTCACGAGGAGCGCGCCGGCGGAACTGTTCACCCAGGCTTGAGCCGTGCCCAGGGCCACACTCAGGTTCGTACTGCTCAGGGTCGTCGAGCCCGAGCCGGCTGCGGAATTGATCACGATTCCACCACCGCCGATCGTCAGCACCTGCGCCGAAGCCCCGCCTTGGAACGCGTAGCCCCCGGTATTGAACTGCATCCCGAACGCGGTGATGCCGCCGTTGTCGAGGGTCACCGTGCCCGCCGCGCCCTGGAAGATCGCTGCGTCGCTCCCATTGTTCGACCACGTGGCCGCGCTCCCGCCGCCCGAGCCCAAAGTCCCCGGCATCCACCAGGAACTGTTCGTCGTGTCCCAATTGCCATTGCCGCCCGACGGCTCACCAGTGCCTGGCCCATCATTCAGCGGATCCCAGAACAACACCGTGATCGCCGACTTGGCCCGATGGATACCGAGCGTCAAAGCGGTCGACAGGACCAGCCACGATGAAAGCCGCTTGAGGAATTGCGCCGAAAGCTTGCCGGCTTTCCGCGTTTTGGAAGATTTTTGGGGCGGGTACATAGGCGAATGCGAGCTCAGCTGCTACGGGGGGCAGGGACGGGAAAAGGGCAAACTTTGGGATGTTGTGGATATGATCCAGATGCGTCAAAAATATTTTCGGGATTAATCTGCCCTTACGTGATAGCGCGCCCTTGACATCCGGAAAATCTCGGCAATTTCGTAGTGTTATACACTACCTATCTTGTGGTTTTGCACGAACTCCCGGCTTTTCCGCAAATGGCCTGCAAATCGACGGTTAGGTCCGGTTGCCCCGTGTCGTGGACCGCAAACACCACCGGCGGTTCCGGCACATTCCCGATGCTTTTCAAGGGGTGACCTTGTATTGGCCAAACGCCAGAGCCATGATGAGGCGTGAATCGTACGCGCCAATCCGGAGTTTTTCGGGACTCAGCCTGCCGCCGGAGATCCGCCACCCCCAGCGCCTTCGAAGCGCAAGCATCCCCAAAAGCGGTTGATAATTTAATTAACATAATTCGCAGGGCGGGACCTCGAATCGGCAGCAGGTTGCGCTCCCGAATCTGTTAAATTCGCGCGCAAGGTTCTCCCAACCACCAAGGTCACCAGTCTCCGTGATCATTTCCCCCGCCCAGCAGCCGCTTTTCGATCTCGTCTGCCAGTGCCTCCAAAGCGGCCGTGTCGACCAGGCCCGGCAGCTCGCCGGGCAATTTCTCGCGGCCGCTCCCGGAAGCCCTCTCGCCCACTACCTCCTCGGGCTCGCCACTCGCCAATCGGGCCGTCTCGCAGAAGCCGCCGAGTACTTCCGGCGGGCGATTGCCGCCGATCCGGCGGAAGCCACCTTTTACAACGATCTCGGCGACGTCCTTCACACCCAGGGACTGTTGGACGAAGCCATCGCCGCCTACCGTCGGGCCACCGAACTTCATCCCGCGTACGCCGCCGCCTACAATAATCTCGGGAACGCCCTGAAAACCCTCGGCCGGCTCGAAGAAGCATTGGCCGCCTACTCCCACGCCCTCGAACTCGCGGCCGGAATCGCCGAGATTCACAGCAACTTCGCCGGTGTCCTCCGGGAACTCGGCCGGCTGGAGGAAGCCGTCGCCGCCGCCCGCCGGGCCATCACGCTCAAGCCCGCCTTCGCCATGGCTCACACCAACCTTGGCCATGCCTTGCTCAGCGCCGGCGACCACGACGCGGCCATTGCCGCATTTGGACGGGCGCTCACTCTCGAGCCCAACCTCGCCATCGCTCACAATAACCTCGGCTCCGCTTTGAAAGGCGTCGGCCGCGAAGCGGAGGCGATGGCGTCCTTCCAGCGCGCCGTCAACGCAGACCCGCGGTACGCGCCGGCCATCGCCAATCTCGCCTCGGCCCTCCACGAATGCGGAAATGTCGCCGAAGCGATCCAACTCGACCAGCGGGCCCTGCAGTTGCCCGGCGCATCGGCCGCCATTTACAGCAACTACCTCGCGATCCTTCAGCTTCAATCCGGCGCCACGCTCGCCGGACTGCTCGAAGCGCATCGCGGATATGAATACCGTTACGGCCAGCCTCTGCGGACATCCTGGCCGCGGCATCCCAACGTGCCCGACCCGCATCGCCCGTTGCGCCTCGGCTTCGTCTCCCCCCACCTGACCCGCCACCCCGTCGGCTTCTTTCTCGTCCAATTGCTCGAGAACCTCGACCCGGATCAATTCGCCGTCATTGGCTACGCCGATAGTTCGCGGGCCGACGCCATGACCGCCCGACTGAAAGCCCGCGCCTGCGAATGGCACCTGGTCAAAAGCCTGACCGACGACGCCCTCGCCCAGTGCATTCGCGACGATCGCATCGATCTTCTTTTCGATCTCGAAGGGCACAACGCAGGAAATCGCCTGCTCACTTTCGCGCGCAAACCGGCGCCCGTGCAAATCACCTGGCTCGATTATGTCGGGACGACCGGCCTGGCCGCGATCGACTACATCCTCGCGGATTCCCGCCAGATTCCCCCGGAAGCCGAACCCTTCTATTCCGAGAAGGTCCTCCGCATGCCCGACGATTACATCTGCTTCGATCCGCCGGCCGAGGCGCCGCCCGTTGGCCCACTCCCGGCTTTGGCCAACGGGTTCGTCACCTTCGCCAGTTTCAATGCCCTTCCCAAGATCACCGCTCAATCCGTGGAAATCTGGAGCCGCATTCTTCAAAAAGTTCCCGGCGCATGTTTGCACCTCAGAAATCGCCGCATTGACGATCCGGCAATCGTCGCTCGTTTCCGGCAGTCATTCTCCGAAAACGCCATCGATCCCGCACGGGTCCACTTCCACGGCTGGTCGGCGCGGAACGAACTGCTCGCCGCCTATGACGAAGTCGACATCGCCCTCGATACCCTTCCCTACAATGGCGGCTTGACCACGTGCGAAGCGCTCTGGATGGGCGTGCCCGTCGTGACCTGCCCGGGCGAAACCTTCGCCAGCCGGCATGGCTTGGCCCACTTGACCGCCGCCGGCGCCACCGAGACGATCGCGCGCGATTTGGATGAATACGTCGAAATCGCCGTGCGGCTGGCCGGCGACCTCCCTCGTCTCTCGCTCCTGCGAACCAGCCTCCGCGCGCAAATGGCCGCCTCGCCCTTGTGCGATGGGCCCCGCTTCGCCCGCAACTTCAGCAGCGTGATCCGGGAGGCCTGGCGGCATTGGTGCGCGAGCGCACCACCCGATGGTTCCGCGCATCCGTCATCGACGTAACCTCCGACTTGCTCGATCTTCGCTCATAGCTGCCGATTGGCCATGACGGTCCCACAAGCTTTCGCCCTCGCCCTCCAACATCACCAGGCCGGCCGGTTGGCCGACGCGGAAGCCCTGTATCGCCAGATCCTCTCGGCGCAGCCAAACCACGCCGATTCCTGGCATTTGCTGGGCGTGATCGCCCACGCCGCCGGCAAGCGCGATCTCGCCGTCGAATGGATTCGCCGGGCCATCTCCCTCGACCCGGACAACGCTACCGCTTACTACAACCTAGGCAACGCTCTCAAGGAACAGGGCCGAATGGACGAAGCCATCGCCGCGTTTGAACAAGCCCTCGCGCGCCAACCGGCCAGCGCCGAAGCGCACAACAACCTCGGCAATTCCTTGCACGAGCTGGGCCGGTTCGATGAAGCCGTTCACCATTGCCGCCGCGCCATCGCCCTCAAACCCGATTTCGTCCAGGCTCACTACAACCTCGGCAACGCCCTCAAGGATCGCGGAGATTTCAGCGAGGCCATCGCCGCCTACCGCCGGAGCATCGCCTTGGATTCCGCTTTTGCTTCCGGCCATAACAATCTCGGAATCGCCCTCGCGCAACAAAAGCAGCACGACGAAGCCATCGCCGCCTTTCGCGAAGCCATCCGGCTCGACCCCGCCGCGCACAAGGCGCACAACAATCTCGGCCTGGCCCTCGTCCAATTGCGCCGGATCGACGAAGCCATCGCCAGCTATCGTTCCGCGCTCGCTCTCACCCCCGATTACTTCGACGCCCACGTCAATCTCGGCCTCGCCTGCCGCGAGAAAGGACAATACGACAACGCCGTCGCCCACTTCCAGCGAGCCCTCGAACTCGACCCCAACTCCACCGAAGCTTCCAACAATCTCGGCAGCGTACTCAAGGACCAGGGTCTCGTCGTCGAAGCCATTGCCGCCCATCGGCGATCCTTGCAATCCGATCCGGACAACGCCCGCGTCCACAGCAACATCATTCTCGCGATGTATTTGGATCACGCCCAAAACAGCCGCACCATTGCCGAAGAGCAGCAGCGCTGGAATGCCCGTTTCGGACGCCCCGCGGAAAGACTGCCCCCTCCCAGCGACCGCGACCGCAATCCGGAACGGCGCTTGCGCATCGGCTACGTCTCTCCCGATTTCCGCGATCACGTCGTCGGTCGAAACCTCGTCCCGCTTTTTCGCGAACACGACAGCGAGCAATTCGAAATCCTCTGCTACTCGGAAGCCCAGCGTTCCGACAATTTGACCACCCTCTTCCGCCAAAGGGCTAGCCAATGGCGCAACACCGCAGACCTGTCGGACCAAGCCCTCGCTGAGGCGATCCGCCGCGATCGCGTCGACATCCTCGTGGACCTGTCCCAGCACACCGCCGACAACCGCCTGGCCGCCTTCGCCTATCACCCCGCGCCCATCCAGGTCAGCTTCGCCGGTTATCCCGCCGCCACCGGTCTCGAAACCATCCGCTACCGCCTCAGCGACCCCTGGCTCGAATCGAAGATCGAAGATCGGAGTTCGGAGTTCGGGTGGCAAAAGCGCCCCGATCTCCCATCTCCGAACTCCCATCTCCCATCTCCCATCTCCCATCTCCGACCCGCGGAGCAGGTCCGCTTCCTCGACAGCTTCTGGTGTTACGATCCGTGCGGCGTGCAGATCGACGTCAGCGAATTGCCGGCCACGAAAAACGGCTTCGTCACTTTCGGATGCTTGAACAGCTTTTGCAAAATCAACGAACCCCAATTGAAACTCTGGGCAAAAGTGCTCGGCGTCATTCCGGATTCAAGACTCCTCGTCCTCAGCACCGAAGGCAGCCACCGCCTCCGGATGCTGGATATCCTCCAACGCGAAGGAGTTCCCTCGCACCGCGTGGACTTCGCCACTCCACGTCCGCGCCGTCCCTATCTCGAGTTGTATCACCGTCTCGATCTCACCCTCGACACCTTCCCCTACAACGGCCACACCACCAGCCTCGATTCCCTTTGGATGGGCGTCCCTGTAGTCAGCCTCGCCGGCGAACTTTCTGTCTCGCGCGGCGGACTCAGCGTCCTCAGCAACCTCGGTCTCCCCGAACTCACCACCCACTCGGGTGACGATTTCGTCCAGGTCGCCACCGGACTCGCGCGCGACCTCCCACGTCTCGGCTATCTCCGCTCCACTTTGCGCCGCCGGTTGGAGAAATCGGTCCTCATGGATGGCCCCCGTTTCGCCCGCCAAATCGAGGCCGCATACCGGACCATGTGGCGCCAATGGTGCGCCGGAGCCACTCCCGAATGATGACCGTTCCACAAGCCTTCACCCTCGCCCTCCAGCATCACGAAGCCGGCCGGCTCGCCGAGGCCGAGTCGCTCTACCGGCAGATTCTTGCCGTCCAGCCCCACCATCCCGGCGCCTGGCATTTTCTCGGAGTGCTCGCCCATCAACGAGGCCAGCCCGACCTTGCGCTCCAATGGATGTCCGGAGCGCTGACCCACGATCCCCACAACGCCGGCGCGCATTGCAATCTCGGCGCCGTCTATTTCGCGCTTGGCCGCCTGGACGAGGCCATGGCGAGCTATCGCCGGGCCATCGCGATCAAACCCGATTACGCCGATCCCCATTACAATCTCGGTCTGGCCCTGGCCAATTTGAAACGCTTCGAGGAAGCGACCGCCGCCTATCGCCGCGCCGTCGAAATCAATCCTGCCTATGCCGAGGCCCACAACAATCTCAGCAATGTCTTGATGGAACTGGGTCGGGACGAGGAAGCGATCGCTTCCGCCCAGCGCGCCCTCGCCCTCCGGCCCGACTATCCCGAACCCCATACCAATCTCGGCATCCTTCTGAAGAAACAAGGCCGGCTCGACGAAGCCCTCGCCGCGCATCGCCGCGCTCTCGCCCTCAAACCGGATTTCGCGGAAGCGCACACCAATCTCGGCGTCGCCCTCGCCGGGAAAGGGCAGCTCGACGACGCCATCGCCGCCTATCGCCGCGCCCTCGAGCTGAAACCGGAATATCCCGACGCCCTCTACGGGCTGGCCAATGCCTTGACGCAACTGGGCCGCCTGGATGAAGCGCTCGCGCCCTGTCGCCGCACGCTGGAACTCCAACCCGACCATTCCGAAGCACAAACCAACCTCGGTTATCTGCTCGGGGAACGAGGCCAGTTCGAAGAAGCCGTGACCGCCTATCGTCGCGCCGTGGAACTCAAACCGGAGTTCGCGCCAGTCCACTGCAACCTCGCCCTCGCCCTGATCCAGGTGGGGAAAATCGACGAGGCCATCGCCGCTTGCCGTCGTGCTCTCGAACTCCAATCGGACCTCCCCGATGCCCACAACAACCTCGGCGTCGCTCTCGCCCGGGTTGAGCGTTTCGCCGAGGCCATCCACGCCTATCGCCGGTCCCTGGAACTCAATCCCGATTATGCGGACGCTCACAACAACCTCGCCATCGCCCTCACCGAATTCGGTCAGTTCGAAGAAGCTGCCGCGGCGTACCGCCAAGCCCTCGCTCTCAAGCCGGAGAAAATCGAGGCCAGGATCAATTATGCCGGCCTCCTCCTGCTCCGCGGCGACTACCAGCAAGGCTGGCCGCTCTATGAATCCCGCGCTCGTGAAGCCGGCTTTGCCAGCCGCGCCTTTGCCCAGCCCCGGTGGAACGGAGAACCACTGGCCGGACAACGCCTCCTCATCCACGCCGAGCAAGGCCTGGGCGACTCCATCCAATTCATTCGCTATGCCGAACTCATCGCCGGCCGCGGCGGTGAAGTAATCGTCGAATGTCAGCCAGCAATAGTTGAACTTTTCTCCACTGCCCAAGGCGTGCGCGAGGCCCTGCCCGCCGGCCAGCCGCTTTCTTCCTTTGACTGGCAACTGCCGATGCTCAGCCAGCCTCTGGTCTTTGGCACAACCTCCGGGACCATCCCCAACCACGTCCCCTATCTCTTCCCCGAGCCGGCTCGTTGCGAGGCCTGGCAAAAACGGCTGAATCCGGATCGAACACGCCAGCGCGTCGGGCTGGCCTGGGCCGGAAGTCCTCACCACCGCCGCAATCGCATCCGCAACGTCCCGCCGGAAGAACTCCTCCCCTTGTTCGGCCTGGAAAACATCGATTTTTACAGCCTCCAACTCGGCCCGGAAGGCGCCCAAATCCGCCAGCATCCGGAAGGCGCCACCCTCATCGACCTGACCGAACACCTCCACGATTTTGCCGATACCGCCGCCCTCATGTCGCAACTGGACTTGATCATCTCCATCGACTCCGCGGTCGCACATCTCGCCGGCGCCCTCGCCCGCCCAGTCTGGACCCTCCTACCCTTTGTCCCCGATTGGCGCTGGGGCCTGCTCGCCGAATCCACCCCGTGGTATCCCACGATGCGCCTCTTCCGCCAGCCCTCCATCGGCGATTGGGATTCAGTCATCCAACGCATCTTCCACGACCTCCGCGAGAGCCACCTCTATAGCGTCTCCTGAATGTAATCTCCGGTTCGGCCGAAGAACTCCGCGAAGCGATCGAAAAAAGCCTGTCATTCTGAGTGCGGAGCGGAGCGAAGCCGAAGAACCTCCAATATCTGCGGGGCAGCGGTGCGGAGCCGTAGGTGATCAAAGCGAAAATTACTTTCGAGAGATACTCTAACTAATCTCGGATACCGCAATCCACCACCCCCCTCTCGCCAAAACCGTCCCACCCAAAGCCTCACCCACAAGCCAACACCCCCTGTCAGCGCTACTCCCCCCAATCACCTCGCCGCCACCATTCAAAACGCCGCCCACGAATCGACCCATTGGATGTTGGGTGTTGGATGTTGCCCTCCCCCATTCCCCCAAGGAAGATTGCCTTTCCCCCCAAGGCGGTGTCTTGTTCCGCCTCCCAAATCGACGATGCCCCCGGTCACGGTCCCCCAAGCCTTTGCCTTAGCGATCCAGCATCACCAGGCTGGCCGGCTCGCCGAAGCCGAGGCGGTCTACCGCCAGATCCTCGGCGTGGATCCCAATCACGCCGACGCCTGGCACATGCTCGGCGTCGTTGCCAACCAGGTCGGGCAACGGAAGCTTTCCGCGGAATGGATCCGCAAGTCGATCGCGCTGAACCCGAATAATTCCGAAGCCCATTATAACCTCGGCAACACCTTCAAGGACGATGGCCACGTCGACGAAGCCATCGCCGCTTTTCAACGCGCGCTCGCTCTGCGCCCCGCTTATGCCGAGGCCGCGAACAACCTCGGCGTCGTCCTCTCCCTGCGCGGACGCTTCGCCGAAGCCATCGCCATCTGCCGCCGCGCCGTGGAGCTGAGTCCCAACCTCGTCGCGGCGCACTACAATCTCGGCAACGCCCTCAAGGATCACGGCGCCCTGGAAGAAGCCGTTGCCGCCTACCGTCGCGGGCTCGAACTCGACCCAAACTTGCCC
Source organism: Chthoniobacter sp. (assembly GCA_036501065.1). Lineage (GTDB taxonomy): Bacteria > Verrucomicrobiota > Verrucomicrobiia > Chthoniobacterales > Chthoniobacteraceae > Chthoniobacter. The sequence goes on from DASYAY010000093.1 coordinate 90,141, forward strand.
CAGGCCCACAACAACCTCGGCGTCGCCCTCGATCGATTGGGCCAATACGACCAGTCCATCGCCGTATTCCATCGCGCCCTCCAGCTTCAACCCGGTTTTGCCGAGGCTGAAAACAATCTCGGCGCCGCCCTTTACCGCAAAGGCCAGCTCGACGATGCCGAAGCCGCCTGTCACCGGGCGCTCCAACTCAAACCGAATTTCCCGGACGCTCATAACAACCTCGGAAACATCTTTTGCGCCCGCGGCCAGGTCCACGAAGCGGTCAACGAATTCCGCTGCGCCATCGAAGGAGCGACTGCGCCCTCCGGAGTGCACAGCAGTTTGCTCTTCACCCTTCATTACGTCCCGGATCTGGATGAAAAAACCATCGCCGCGGAGCACGAACGCTGGAATCAGCTTTTCTCCGCGATTCGCCGCGCGCCGTCGCCGCCCTATTCCAACGACCGCGATCCGTCGCGCCGCCTGCGGATCGGCTACATTTCGCCGGATTTTCTGGATCACGTCGTCGGCCACAATCTCGTCCCCTTGTTTCGGCACCACGATCGGGAGAACTTCGAAATCTTCTGTTACACGTCGGCCGCGAAATCGGATCATCTCACCGAACGCTTCCGCCAGTGGTCCGATCACTGGCGCAGCACCGTCGGCCTTTCGGACGAAGCCCTCGCCGGAATGATTCGCCAGGACGCCATCGATATTCTCGTCGATCTCGCCCAGCACACCTCCGGCAATCGCCTCGCCGCCTTCGCCCACAAACCGGCTCCCGTGCAGGTCAGCTTTGCCGGCTACCCCGCCAGCACCGGCCTTCAGGAAATCGCCTACCGCATCAGCGACCGCTGGCTGGAAGGCTCCGCCTCGGAGTTCGAAGATGGGAAATCGGAGATCGGGCGCACGTTTCCACCCGAACTCCGAACTCCGAACTCCGATCCCCGATCTCCGATCCCCGATCTCCCATCTCCCATCTCCCATCTCCGACCTGCGGAGCAGGTCTCCGAAATCGACAGCTTTTGGTGCTACGACCCCGATGGACTGGAGATCGCCGTGAACGAATCGCCGGCCGCGAAAACCGGCGGCCGGATCGTCTTTGGCAGCCTCAACAGCTTCGGCAAAATCAATGCCTCTGTCCTCCAGCTTTGGGCGCAAATCCTCGGCCAGGTGAAAGATTCGCGCCTCCTCTTGTTGAGCCGCCACGGCAGTCACCAGAAGCGCGTGCGGGATTTCTTCGAACAGGAAGGAATCGCCGGCGACCGCGTGGAGTTTGTCGATCGATGCCCGCGTGACGAATATCTCCGGACTTTCCAGCGCATCGACATCGGCCTCGACCCGTTTCCCTATGGCGGCCACACCTCCAGCCTCGACGCTCTCTGGATGGGCGTGCCGGTGATCAGCCTCTGCGGGCACATGCCGGTCTCGCGCAGCGGCCTGAGCATCCTCCACAATCTGGGTCTGCCCGAGCTCGTCGCCCATTCCAAAAGCCAGTACCTCCAGATCGCTACAGACCTCGCCCACGATCTCCCGCGCCTCGCCGATCTCCGCGCCAACTTGCGCACCCGCATGGAAGCATCCGTGCTCATGGACGCCCCCCATTTTACCCGCCAAATCGAAATTGCCTATCGCCAGATGTGGCGCCACTGGCTCCAGGGCGAAAAATCAATCCCGGCAAATTCCCCCTGAGACCTCCGAAATTCATCGCCACAGCCAAATTGACCGCCACCTTTAACCAGTCTAAGGAATTCCACGGCCCCGGATAATGCCCAAGATAAGCCTGAAGAGCGACCTCATGCACGTCCGTACCCACCCGCTTTTAATCCTCGCCGCCACTCTCGCGCCCCTGGCGCTGCACGCGGAGACCCACGAGCTCACCCTGGAGCGCGATGTGCGGCCCATCCTCAAGGAGCATTGCTTCCAATGCCACGGGGAAGGCGGCCGGCTCAAGGGTGGCGTGGACCTGCGCTTGCGCCGCTTCATGGAGAAGACGGACAAGGACGGCGATCAGGTGATGGTCCCCGGCAAGCCCGAGGAAAGCGAGATGCTCCAACTCGTCCGCGACGGTGACATGCCGGACAAAGGCAAAAAGCTCTCCGCCACCGAGATCGCCACCATCGAGCAGTGGATTCAGCAAGGCGCCAAGACCATCCGGCCCGAGCCGGAAGAAGTCCCGAAGATTTGGATCACCGAGGAAGAGCGCGAATATTGGGCCTTCCAGCCCATCCGTCGCAGCGCCGTGCCCGAGGTCAAGGACCAGGCACGCGTTCGCACCCCGATCGATGCCTTTGTCCTGGCGAAACTCGAAGCCAAGGGTCTCGATTTCAATCCCGATGCCGACAAGGCCACCTTGCTCCGGCGCGTGACGCTCGATCTCACCGGCCTGCCGCCGACACCCGAGGAAATCGCCCTTTTCCTCGCCGACGACGCGCCCGACGCCTACGAGCGCCTGGTCGATCGCCTCCTCGCTTCACCGCATTACGGCGAACATTGGGGACGCCACTGGCTGGATGTCGCCGGGTATGCCGATTCCGAGGGCTACACCGACGCCGACCCCGTGCGCTTGTGGGCCTACAAGTACCGCGACTACGTCATCCGCTCGCTCAATGCCGACAAACCGTTCGACGAATTCATCCGCGAACAGATCGCCGGCGACGAAATGGTCAAGCCGCCGTTCAAGGACCTTTCGCCCGATGCCATCGACAAGCTGACGGCGACCGCCTTTCTCCGGATGGTGCCGGACGGCACCGCCAGCGCCACGGCCGCCGACCAGGTGGTCGCCCGCAACGCCGTAGTCAGCGAGACTCTGAAAGTCGTCTCTTCCTCGCTCTTTGGAATGACCGTCGGTTGCGCCCAGTGCCACGACCACAAATACGATCCGATCCCGCAAGCCGACTACTACCGGATGCGCGCCATTTTCGAACCCGGTTTCGACCTCGCCCATTGGCGCGTGCCGAACGGCCGCCTCATCTCGCTCATGACGGATGCCCAACGGGCCAAAGCCGCCGAGATCGAGAAGGAAGCCAAGGTCATCGACGATCAACGGTTGGTGAAACAGAACGAGTTCATCGAGAAGGTGCTCACCTGGGAGCTGGAGAAAAAACCCGCGGAGCTTCGCGAACCCCTCCGCACCGCCTATCGCACCGAGGCGAAGCTGCGCACACCGGAGCAGCTCAAACTCCTCAAGGAACATCCCACGATCAATCAGCTCAACGGCGGCTCTCTCTATCTTTACGACCGCACCTATGGCACGAAGCACGAGGCGGAACTGAAAAAATTCACCGATCAAGCGGCGGAAATTCGCAAGCGCAAGCCGGTCGAACAATTCATTCCCGCATTCACCGAAACCGCCGCCGCCGCCAAGCAACCGCCGGCCACGTTCCTCTTCTCGCGCGGCGATCCGGGCCAACCCAAGGACAAGGAGGAACCCGGTGAACTCACCGTGCTCGCGTCCTTCCATCCGAGCAACATTCCCGAGACCACGCCCAACGAACCCACCACCGGCCGCCGTCTCGCTTTTGCCCGCAGCATCACCGACGGCAAACATCCCCTTACCACCCGCGTGCTCGTCAATCGTGTCTGGCACGATCATTTCGGCCGCGGCATCGTCGCTTCGCTGGCTGACTTCGGGCATCTCGGCGACAAGCCGACACATCCCGAGTTGCTCGACTGGCTGGCCACGGAATTCGTCGACGAACACTGGAGCCTCAAGCAATTGCAGCGCTTGATCGTCACCTCTACCGCCTATCGGCAATCCTCGGTGCATACGGTCGACAAGGATCGCATCGACCCGGACAATCTCTTGCTCGGCCGCATGAACGTCCAGCGCATCGAGGCCGAAACGGTGCGCGATGCCATGCTCACGGTCAGCGGCAAATTGAATCCGAAGATGTTCGGCGCGCCGGTCCCGGTCATGACCGACGAAGACGGCCAGATCATTGTCGGCGTGGACACGAACGATTCCGCCGGACGCCCCAGCGGCAAGTATGTCCCACTCAATGGCGAAGAATTCCGCCGCAGCGTTTACGTCCAGATGCGCCGCAGCAAGCCGCTGGGAATGCTCGAGACGTTCGACCTTCCGCGCATGGAACCGAACTGCGAACGCCGAAATGCCTCCACCGTTGCCCCGCAGTCCCTGGCCATGATGAACGGTGAATTCACCCTCGCCCAGTCCAAGCATTTCGCCGAGCGCGTCACGCGCGAAGTCGGCGCGGATCCCGCCGATCAGGTCAAACACGCCTGGCTGCTCGCCTTCGGCGCGACGCCGACCGAGAGCGAGTTGAAAAATTCCGTCGATTTTCTCAAGAAGCAGACCGCTTTTTTCGAAGCGAACCCGGTCAAGCCGGAGCCCGTCGCCAAAGGCAAGGAAGGCCCGCCCGTCGGTCCGCAGATGGAAGCGCTGTCCACGTTCTGTCAGGCCTTGCTGACTTCGAACCAATTCCTTTACGTCGATTGAGGCGCTACGATTACGGGTAAGAGAAAGAAGCAGATCACCATCCCATGAATGCCAATTCCTCCAGTTGCTTCGGCCGCCGCCATTTTCTGGCGACCAGCGGATTTCATCTTAGTGCATTTGGCCTCGCCTGGCTGATGAAGCAGGATGGCCTGCTCGGCGCCGAAAGGCCGGAACTGGAAAAGCCGCAACTCGAAACGCCCCACTACGATCTGCTCCCGAAAAAGCCCGCGTTCGCACCGCGCGCCAAAGCCATGATCTCGATGTTCATGCAGGGCGGCCCGAGCCAGATCGACCTCTTCGATCCCAAGCCCGAACTCGACAAGCTCGACGGCAAAAAATATCCCGGCGAGGTCAAGTATGACGACTCCGCGCATGCCAGCACCACCTGCATGGCCAGCCCGTGGAAGTATCAAAAGCACGGCCAGTGCGGCACGGAAGTCAGCGAACTGCTCCCCGGCTTTGCCAACATCGTCGACGACGTCGTGCTCCTGCGCGGCATGCAGAGCGGCGTGAACAATCACGGCCAGGCCATCTACGCGCTGCAAAATGGGCGCAGCCTCGGTGGGCGTCCCACCATTGGCAGTTGGCTCACCTATGCGCTCGGTTCGGAATCCCAGGAGCTGCCCGCCTACGTCGCCCTCACCGACCCGCGCGGCCTGCCCGTCCTCGGCGTCGATAACTGGACCAACGGCTGGCTGCCCTCCATTTACCAGGGCACCGCCGTCCGCTCGAAGGAACCGCGCATTCCCAACCTCGACGCCGCGCCCTATCTGCGAGGCGAGGCCCAGCAGAATTACCTCAGCTTTCTCGATCAGCTCAATCAGGAGCACCTCGAACGTCATGCCGGCGAGACCGATCTCGAAGCCCGCATCGCCAGCTACGCCCTCGCGGCCAAACTCCAAACCGCCGCGAAGGAAGCGCTCGACATTTCCAAGGAATCCGACGCCACGAAAAAACTCTACGGCATCGACAACCCCGCGACTGCCGAGTTCGGCACGCGTTGCCTCATCGCGCGGCGGCTCATCGAGCGGGGCGTGCGCTTCGTTCAGCTTTTCACCGGCAACCAGACTTGGGATCACCACATGACCATCCGGAAGCTTCTCCCGGCCGCCTGCAACTATGTCGACATCCCCGCCGCCGGATTGGTCACCGACCTCAAAGCGCGCGGTCTCCTCGATTCGACCATCGTCCATTGGGGCGGCGAGATGGGCCGCCTCCCGGTGATCCAGTACGATTCCGGGCGCGACAAAGCCGGCCGCGACCACAACACCTACGGCTTTTCCATGTGGGTCGCCGGCGGAGGTTTCAAGGCCGGCATGACCTACGGCGAAACCGACGAGTTCGGACACCGCGCGGTCCAGAACATCGTCAATCACCACGACTACCACGCCACCATTCTCCATCTCTTCGGTCTCGACCACACCAAGCTCACCTACACTCGCAACAACACCCCCATGTCCCTCACAGACGGACAGGGCGGGCGCGTGGTCACTGAGATTCTGGCCTAAGCACCTCGCTCAATTTCACCGGCTGTCCACCGCGGCGCTTACTCTCCTCGGCAGCCTCCAGAAAGGTAAACAACTCGATCGTCTCCTCAGCCGTGACCGGCGGCACACCGGTGCGGAAAAAATCAAGGATGCGGTGCAGCAACGCCACATAGCTGTCGCCACCGGAAGATTGCGCCGCGCCCAGCGCGCCGAATTGGCTGAAGCGTTCTCCCGTCGGTTGCTGCTCGGCAAATCCCGTCGAGCCGAAAACGATCACCTTGTGCGGGATCGCTTGGGTGCGAAGCCCATGCAACACGCCCACCCGGCCATTCGACCACGTCCCCGTGACGACATCGCTGTCTGCCGTATGCGTGCGCACGACCGATTCACACCCCCGCCCCAGCACCGCGTACAACGCTTCCGCCGGATGTATCCCGTAGAAAAACAGATCCGGATGGCGCGCATCCAAATAAGCCGACCCATAAGAAATCGCCGCGCGCACTTCACCGACATCGGCTTGCCGCAGCTTCACCAGGCTTTCATAAAACCGATAGGCCGATGAACTAAACACCGGAGTCCCCGCTTTCCGTGCGAGACGAAAAATTTCGATCACATCCCGAAGCGTGGCGGCGATTGGTTTGTCGATGAACAGCGGCTTCTTCGCGGCAATCACCGCCCGTGCTTGCTCGAGGTGCGCGCGACCGTCGAGGCTCACGATCATCACGGCATCGACCGCCTCGCACAACTCCTCGGCCGGCAGCAGCTTCACACCATGTTTTTCCTGCATCGTCCTTGCATAACCATCGACGCGGCTCGCGCTCGCCTCCATGTCCGGACTGAATGTCTTCACCGCCGCCGTCACTCGCGCACCCGGCACATGCCCCGGGGCATTCGCATTGTGCAAAATCTCCGCAAAGGCGACGCAGTGCGAAGTATCCAGTCCAATCATCCCGATCTTCAATTCGGGACTTCCTTCGTCATTCGTCATTCCTCATTCGTCATTTCCCAATTCACACCGTGATCCTCCGCGCCCGCGCCAAAATCGGCCACCGATCCACCGCCGCACCCCCGCGCACGTGCGTCGCCTCGCTGTAGAGCGCCACCGTCGGACAGACATGCCGCGGGATGCCGTGCAAAGTGTCACCCACGGAAAACTCCGAAGCGCACGGCGTCTCGATCACCAGATGCTCCTCGCTCTGCGATACCGCGGTGGCCTCCGGCAACTCCAACAACCGCACCCGCGGATGCGGATTCTCCGCCGCGACCGCCTTGTGCCCAAGATCGAGGCACAGCCAGCGCGGCCCCGGTTTGCTGACGACCCTCGTGAGCAAAACAGCCGCGGGTTGAAATGGCAGATCGGGCAACTGATCGCTGTAACCGAAATCCCAAAGCACCGTGGTGCCCGGGCTGCATTGGCGATCGGTGCATTTGGCGTGAAAGGGAAATGTCGGTGACCCGCCCGCGATCAATACCGGCACCGGCAGCCCGGCTGCTTCCAACTTTTGGCGCAAGGCCAGCACCGGCTCGTAGGCCTCCTCAAACATGGCCTTCCGGGTGCCCAGATCGGCCACGTGGATATGGCCGTCGTAAGCGTGCAACCCAGCCAGGTGCAACCCATGCGTCGACCCCGCGAGGCGGTACAACTCGATCGCATGATCGTCCGGCGGCACGCCCGTGCGATGCTGGCCACAATCGATATCGAGATAGACATCCAGCGTTCGCCCGGCAGCGGCGACTCCCGCGCCAAGCGCGCGAATAGCCCCGGCATCATCCACCAGCGTGGAGAAGTGCGTGCTCGGGAACTTCTGCGCGAGCGCACATAGTCGCGCGATGGCCGGCCCGACCGCCGGCATGGCCAGCAAGACATCGTGCGCCCCGGCACTCGCCGTCATCTCCGCCTCGGCCAGCGTGGCGCATTTGAATTTGGTAATCCCGAGTTCCAACTGGCGGGCGACAATCGGCCCGAGCTTGTGCGTCTTCACATGCGGGCGCAGCCGGGCCGGGTCACCGACCATCTCGACCATCTTCCGCAAATTCGCCTCGATACGCTCTTCAAAAAGCAAGAGCGACGGCGACGGCACTTCTGCTTCGTTGGTCAGTTGGTACCAGTCCATAGGCGGCTACTGTAGTTCGAAGATCGCCTCGATTTCCACGGCGATATTCGCCGGCAGCGGTCCCATGCCCACGGCGCTCCGTGCACCGACGCCATCCTCCGGTCCCCACACGTCGGCGAACAATTCGCTGCAGCCATTGATCACTTTCGGATGGTCATAAAAATCCGGCGCGGAATTCACCATTCCGAGGACTTTCACCACACGCTTCACGCGATCGAGATTGCCCAGGCGATCGCGCAGCGTCGCCAAAATTGCCAGGCCCACCTGCCGCGCCGCCGCCTTGCCCTGTTCCAGCGTGAGATCGCGTCCAACTACACCGGTGATCAACGTGCGGTCTTTGCGCAGTGGCCCATGACCGGAGACATAGGCCATGCGGTCGACAATCACGAGCGGCTTGTAGACAGCCACCGGCTGGGGCGCGGGCGGCAATTCGAGTTTGAGTTCAGTAAAGCGGGATTCAGGTGTCATCGTTTCTTGTCTATTGAAGCATTCTTTTGGCAAAATTGGCAATCATGCTCCCGCTCCCTTCCCCTTCGCGGCGCCGCTTTCTTCCAGACGCCGGCCAGGCCACCACTGCCGCAGCTCCATCCCGCCTGCACCAGGCGCCGCGTCCGAATCGAGCCATTGGACGTTGGGTGTTGGATGTTGGATGTTGGGTGTTCCGGCGAAGCCGTCTCCTCCTCACGGCCTTCGCTTTCTCCACCCTTCTTCACGCCGATCCTTTGCCTGGCACGCAACCCTTGGAAGCGACCGGCGATCTCTCCGCTCAGATGGTCGCGGGAATCGACAAATGGCTGGAGCGCGAGACGGGCCGCGCGGCCGCAGAACGGGCCACTTCCTGGCAAGCCGCGGCCAGGGATCATTCCCAGTGGGAGACGTTTACCAATGCGCGCCGCGGAGAATTGCAGCAAATCCTCGGGATCGTCGACCAACGCGAACCGGGATTGATCGAGGAAGACAGCACCGCAGGTCTGGTCCAAACAGAAAGCCGCACCGTCTGGTCGGCGCACCGCGTCCGCTGGCCGGTCCTGCCCAGTGTTCATGGCGAAGGCGTGCTTTTCCGCCCACCCGGCGCACCTCGTGGCGTCATCATCATCATCCCGGATGCCGATGAAATTCCCGAACGCGCCCCGCACGCCATGGAATACGCCGCGCAAGGCTGGCTCGTCCTGGCGCCCGTGCTGGTCGACCGGCGCGACAACTGGTCGAGCATCAACGCCTACCAGCGCTTCACCAACGAGCCCCATCGCGAATGGATTTACCGGCAGACCTTCGAGCTGGGCCGCACCCTCATCGGCTACGAAGCGCAAAAGGTTTTCGCCGCCATCGACGCCCTGCGCGCGGAAGGTTCGCCCTTTGCCAAGCCCGCGGAACACATCGCCGTGGTCGGCCATGGCGAAGGAGGATTGATCGCGCTCGTCTCCGCCGCGCTCGACCCGCGCATTCAAGCCGCGACCATTTCCGGCTACTTCGGCCCGCACGACCGCCTCTATTCCGAGCCGATTTATCGCAACGTCTTCCGTCTGCTGCGCAATTTCGGCAACGCCGAACTGGCGGCCCTCGTCGCACCGCGTCCGCTCTTCGTCGATCCCAACGGCACCCCAGAGGTGAGCGGACCGCCCGCGCCTACAAAGAATCAGCAGAAGAGCGCCGCGCCGGGTGCGATCACGCCTTTCACCGCCGAGGAAGTCGCCGCGGAAGCGAACCGCGCCAATACCATCCTTCACGAACTGGGCGCACCGGAAGTGAAAGTCTTTTCCTCCTCGGCCGAAACCTATTCGTCACTCGCCGCAGCCTTGAACGCGCCAGCCTCCGCGGCTCCGCCAGACGACGCCGCAGCGGGAGCCAATCCGTCCTATCCCGCACCGACCGCGGCCTTCATCGATGATCGGCAGCACCGCACCATCCGTGAACTGGAAGCCTTTACCCAGGGCCTCATCGCCCCGGAGGAACGCCAGCGCACCCTCGACGTTTGGACCAAAGTGACACCCGGCGCAGCTTGGGACGAAACCCGGCGATCGCTGCACGATCGATTGTGGCATGACTCCATCGGCAAAATCGACGCTCCCTACCTGCCGCCAAATCCACGCACCCGGTTCATTTTCGAGACTGACAAAGTGCGCGCCTACGAAGTGATGCTCGACGTCTACCCCGACGTTTTCGCGTGGGGTTGGCTGCTTGTGCCGAAGGACATCAAACCCGGTGAACGCCGTCCGGTGGTGGTCTGCCAGCATGGCCTCGAGGGCTTGCCGGAGGATGCCGTGAACGAAGATCCCAAATCGCCGAACTATCATTTCTACAAAGGGTTTGCCTCCCGACTGGCGGAAGAAGGTTTCGTCACCTACGCACCGCACAATCCTTATCGCGGAAAGGACGCGTTTCGCGTCCTGCAACGGCGCGCCAACCCGCTCGGGCTCTCCCTCTATTCGTTCATCGTCCCGCAACACGACGTCACCACGAAGTGGCTCGCGAGTCTGCCGTTCGTCGATCCCGAGCGCATCGGCTTTTACGGGTTGAGCTACGGCGGCAAGACCGCCATGCGCGTCCCGGCGCTGGTCGACCGCTATTGTCTCTCCATTTGCTCCGGCGATTTCAACGAATGGATTCGGAAGACCGTGAGCCTCGACTATCGCGGGACCTACGTCTCCACCGGTGAATACGAAATGCAGGAGTGGAACCTGGCCAACATCGCCAACTACGCCGAGATGGCCATGCTCATCGCCCCGCGTCCCTTCATGGTCGAGCGCGGCCACGAAGATGGCGTCGGCACAGATGAATGGGTCGGCTACGAATACGCCAAGGTGAAGCGCGGCTACGACAAGCTCGGCATCAGCGACCGCACCGAGATCGAATGGTTCGACGGACCGCACACCATCCACGGCGTCGGCACGTTCGAGTTTCTCCACAAGCACCTGCGCTGGCCGGTATCGAAATAGCGATCGCCGTCAGCAGGGAAAATGCGTTGCTTTGCCGCGCGATTTACTGCTCGGGTAGCGAGTATGCCCTCGATCACCGTAGAGCAGATGCTGCATGTGGCATTCCAGCACCATCAGGCTGGGCACTTCGCGCAAGCGGAACCCCTCTACCGGAAGATTCTCGCCGTTTCTCCCGGGCATGCGGATGCGCTGCACCTGCTCGGCGTAGTCGCCCATCAAACCAGCCGGCATGATCTCGCTATCGAATTGATTCTCCGGTCGATCGCCGCAAACCCGCAGAATGCAGTCGCTTATTCCAATCTCAGCGAAGCGTACCGTGGAACAGGCCGCATCGACGAAGCAATCGCTGCGCTGCAACGCGCCACCGTGTTGCAACCGAATTTTCCGGAAGCATACAACAACCTGGGAAATGCTCTGGCGGCCCGAGGACGATTCGATGAAGCGATCACGGCATTCCACCGCGGACTCCAACTCAATCCCAACTACGCGGAGGCCAGCAACAATCTTGGCGTCGTCCTGACTCGACAAGGCCGGCTCGACGAAGCCGTCGCCGCCTTTCGCCAGGCGCTTCAGTCCAAGCCGGGTTATGCCAATGCTCTGAGCAACCTGAGTTCCGCGCTCTGCAACCGCGGGGATATTGATCAAGCGATCGACGCCGCGCGGCGCGCTCTCGCGATTGTTCCCAATCACGTGGAGGCATGCCTGAATCTGGGCAACGCATTCCAAGCCAAAGGGTTGCCCGATGAAGCTGTCGCCGAATACCGGCGCGCCACGAAAATCCAGCCCGACCTTGTTACGGCCAAAAACAATCTGGCGCTGGCGCTCAAGGATACCGGTCGATTGAACGAAGCCATCGCCGTCTATCGGGAAGCGCTCGAACTGGAACCCAACCATTCCACAGTTCACAGCGGATTGATTCTGACGCTGCACTATTCTCCAGATTGCACCCCGGATTTGATCATCGCAGAACAGCAACGTTGGAATCGACGCTTGAACAAATCGGTCAAGCGTTCCACCGAACCTTACGCGAATGAGAGAATTCCCGAACGTCCGCTGCGTATCGGGTATGTGTCTCCCGATTTTCGGCAACACGTCCTCGGCCGAAATATTCTCCCACTGTTCGAGTATCATCGCCGTGGCGACTTTGAGATTATCTGTTACGCAGCGGTATCAAGTTCCGACGAGCTGACCGAGGAATTCCGGAAACGCTCCGACCAATGGCGCAACATCCTGGAACTTTCCGACGACGCACTGGCGAAAACCATCCGGGAGGACCGAGTCGATATCCTCGTCGATCTCGCGCAACATTCCGCCGGCAACCGCTTGCCGGTCTTTGCGCGCGAAGCGGCACCGCTTCAGGTCAGTTTCGGCGGTTATCCGGAAAGCACCGGCCTGGACGCCATCAAGTATCGGATCAGCGACCGTTGGCTCGAATCGGAGATGGGAGATGGAAGTTCGGAGTTCGGGTGGAAACAGCGCCCCAATCTCCCATCTCCGATCTCCCATCTCCGATCTGCGGAACAAGTCTTCCTCCTGGAAAGCTTCTGGTGCTACGAACCCTGCGGAGCAAACGTCGCCATCAATCCATTGCCTGCGCGGCAGGACGGGCGAATCACCTTCGGAGGTCTGCATCACTTTTCGAAATTGAATGAGCCGACGTTGCGCCTCTGGGCCAAAGTGATTCGACGGCTGCCGGATTCGCGTCTCGTGATGCTCGCAGCTCCGGGCGGTCACCGGCAGCGAGTCCTGGACATCCTCCTCCAGCAAGGCGTCGAAGCGCACCGCATCCAATTTGCCGAGCCTTGTTCGCGCGAGGCCTATTTGGGGCTCTACCACCGATTGGACATCGTTCTGGACACGTTGCCGTACAACGGCCACACGACGAATCTCGATGCCCTCTGGATGGGCGTTCCTGTCGTCAGCCGATGTGGCCAGACACGCGTTTCCCGCGGCGGTCTGAGCATCCTGAACAACGCCGGCTTGCCCGAGTTGGCGGCGCATTCCGACGAGGAGTTTGTCGAGATTGCCGCCGGGTTGGCCCTCGACTTGCCGCGCCTGACCGCGTTGCGTCAAAATCTGCGCCCACGACTGGAAGCCTCTGTTCTCATGGACGCACCACGCTTCGCGCGCGACATCGAAGCCGTCTATCGCACCCTGTGGCGGCAATGGTGTGAGCGAGGCGAAGCGAAAAACTAGGCCCGTCGATTGGGACGACAAATACCGTGGAGCCACTCGCTCCACTGACGCGCCCGTAAATCCCAAGTCGCATTCTGCCGGATATAATCCACCTGGCGCCGCAATTCCTCTTCCGCACTCGGCATCCCCTGCAACGCCGCGACGGTCTCCGCCACGAATTCGCGGAGATAGCTCACCTCATCCTGCTCCGCCGAGATGAGCTTCGCAAAGCCGGCCGTGGTTTCGGGAAGCGCACCGAGCTTGCTCGTGACGATGCGGCAACCACTGGCCATGGCTTCGAGCGCGGCGATGCACGACGTTTCCGGAAATACGTTCGGATAGGCGAGCATGGAAACTCCGCGCATCTCCCGCGCGAGGAGCGGCTGCGGAATCGAGCCCACATACTCGATCCCGGGTGTCTGGCGGCAGCGTTCGTAGAGAAATCCGTAGTTTTTTTCGTCCTCCACATTGGACGTTTGATAAACCTGCATGCTCGAAAAAATGCGCAGCCGCACCCCGGGCACCTGCGCCTGGATGGCCGGAAAGGCCGCAACCAAAAGATGGAGCCCACGAAAAGGGGTGCTGGTGTAGGCCAGCACCGGCGGCGTAGTCTTCTGCGAAACGATCGACTGGCCGTCGGGAAATAGGTCGAGGAAAGTGGGAGCCACGGCGTTGCGCTGCACCGCGGTGCGCTCGGGTGAAAGCGCAAAACGCGGGACGAATTCCGAACGTTGCCATTCGCTGGCGAAGACAATCGCATCGTAGGCTTCACGTTCCGTAGGAAGATCCAGACATTGCACCGCCGGTTGATCCACCCGGTGCTGTGTCCAAAGGATGAGCCGCGTCTCCGGAGCCAAAAGGCCACGCATCAATCGTCCATTCGTCCCGCCGAGGAGATTCACGAATACGTCGAGACTCAGCCCCCGAAGGATCATCGGCGGGGTTTGCGACCAGGAAAGACAAGTCACGCCGCCGAAACGGCCGGGGTTGGCGGTGCTCGTCAGAAAAAAGACCTCGTGCCCCTGGCGGGCGAGGGCCTGCGCGAGGTAACACGCCGCGGATTGAGATCCACCGAGCGGCGAATGCTCCGGGGTCTGGGCGTTGAAGTCCCAATCGCAAAAGTCACCGAAAGCAATCCTCATGGCCTGGCGATGGGAGAAGGTGCGACCGGCTGGGCAGTATCCACGCTCGCGACAAATCGCCCATTCTCAGGGGCTTCAACAATGGGGGAAAACGTCATACGCATCAGGAGTGGAGGTATAGGGAAACATCCCGGCCACGGCAATTGTTTCGCCGCGCATTCGTGAAGGCGCGGCGAATTCGCGAGAGCGTTTTGGAGCGCGCCGCTGCGGCGGCTCTTTCGGAGCGTCTATCTCAGTGCATCTCCACCGCGCAGGTGCCAATGCCCGCGCGATAGTAGTTGAATTGCACGTTGGGATGATCGGCCAGAAGCGATATCGGCACCGCCGAAGTCGCCAGCCCCTTGGAAATGAGAAAGGCGGTGAGCCGCTGACCAAAGGGATTGTCGTGTGTCCCAGCGTGCCAGATCGAGACCTTCTCCGCCTTCCAGGTTTCCACGGGACCGACGGTGATTGCCTGAGTCGGCACCATGGCAATGTTTCCGCCGCCGCTGGTGCGCGCGTTCTGCGCGATGGTCAACGGGTGCAAATCCACCACCCGCGTGGCCAGCTTGCGATATTCCGCGGGTGCAGGCGGCGCGGCCTTGTATTTGCCTTTGCGCGGCAGCGGGTCGTTGAAGGCCCAGTGTTTTACGTCGCCCTGCCCGCCCTGCATCACTGCGCACTGCACACCGGCGTCCCACGTCTGGCGAAAGGCTGTGGTGTCGGCTTTGGGAAAATGCAGATGTGCGTCGGGCATGCGCTGCTTTTTGGGAATCCGATTGAAGCACAATTCGCGGTCCGTCTTTTCGAAGGACAACGGGTGCGTCACCGGCATCTCGCGTCCCGTCGTTCCGTCGAACCACTCATCCATCCCCCAGAAATGCCCGCTACGGACATCGAGCCCGAGCTCGGTTACCAACCGGGCGACGAGCGGCAGTTGCTCCGTCGGTCCGATCGGCCCACAGATGCCGACCGGATTGTCGTCGGTGCTTCGCTTCCACGCGGCGATATACTCGAGGGCCTCGGCGAGATAGAAATCCTCGAGCGTATCGTAAAAGACCACGCGAAATCCGGGCCGTGAAAGCTTCTCCAAATCACGCGGGGTGAGGCGGGCAACTTCGTCGACGATTTCCAACGGCAGGCAGGTGTAGTCCCACCAATCGGGACTAATGCGGGAAGTGCAGAGATTCATGTGCGTTTGGGATTGTGAAGATATCGCGCGCCCAGCACGTCGCGCAGCGGATCGTCCTCCTCTGCACCGAAGCCAAAATGCAAATGGCGCGTCCAGCCTTCCGCATTGGTAAATCGGCGCGTCTGCTTGCCCAGCCGGCGCGAAAATTCGTCCATGGTCTTGAGATAGCTATCCATGCCTTGCGTCACGTCGAGCCACTCCTTCTGCGAGGCATGACAAGCGAGCGCTTCGCGTTTGGCCGCATGAACGCTGGTCGTATCGACGTAGATCTCTGGCCGCACCGGCACACGGGTCGGCGTGCATTGGCCGTGCGGCATCGCATGATAGATGACGCACGGTTCCATGGTGGGCTTCCGGACAGGCGTAGAGCGATAGTTGGGAATGCCGCGGGCAAATGTCGCTGTTACCGCGAGCCGCGCGGTGATCATGTGATCTTCCATGTAATCGGCGAGGGCATGCGTCAGCACCACCGAAGGTTTCGCCTCACGCACTACGGCACAAATCCGGCGGAGATTCTTTTCCGTGTAGAAAACGCCGAGGTCCGGACAAATCGACGCATGCCATTTTGCCCCCATCAAGCGGCAGGCAGCTTGCGCCTCACGCCGCCGCCTCACCCCAGTCTGCGCCTGCGTCATCACCGTGCTTCCCATGTCGCCGTTGGTCACATTCAGGTAATGAATTTGCCACCCTGCTTCACGCAGTAACAAGAGCGTCCCGGCCATGGTGAATTCGATGTCATCAGGATGTGCAGCGATGGCGAGAGCGGAGGGCATGGCAAAATGTTATGGCAAAGCGATTCCTAACTGGCGGGCTGGTTCGAAACCGCCCTCATGCCACCGGTATCTCACTCACCTTCACCGGCCGCTTTTCCGCCGCCGATTTGTCCGCGGCGGCAATCACCCGGTGCGTGGCAAAACCGTCGGCAAAACTCGTCAACGGCATATCCTTGTCCGCTTCCAGAGCGTCGAAGAACGCCTGAAATTGCGACTGGTAGGGATGATCGCTCACATCCCCGCTGTCGACCATCTGCATCGCGAGTTGCGACCAGTTGTTCTTGTTCAAACCCGCCAGTTTTTGGCTGTGGAATTTGTTGTCGAGAATCGATCCTTCGCTGCCCACCAGGTGGGTGTGGAAATAGTACGGCTGGAGGCAATCCACCACCGCCGCGCTCTTGCCGATGGCGCCATTGGCAAAGCGCACCAGCGTGGTCGCGGTCGTCGGATATTCGTAAGGGACAAACGCCGGATTCTTGCTTTGCGCGCTGTAACAGGTGACTTCCTCCACGGCGCTGCCCATGCACAGGAGCAAGGCATCCAGCGCGTGGCATCCCGCGGTCAACAGCGCGCTGCCGCCGAGTTCGCGTTTCGTATTCCAGCGATACTGCCCGTACCACGGCCCGATGCCGTGATAGTAATCCACTTCACCATAATGCAGGGAGCCAACGAGACCGGCATCGATCACCCCCCGGGTGGCCTGGAACTGCGAGGACCAACGGCACTCGAAACAGACGCACACTTTGGCCCGGCTTTGCTCCGCGGCGCGCTTCATCGCGAGGATTTCGCTCCATTCGATGGCCAGCGGCTTTTCCACGATGACGTGCTTGCCGGCAGCGACCGCGTCAATGAACTGCTTCGCATGCTGATTGGGATAACTCGTGATATCGACGATCTGCACTTCGGGACTGGAAAGCATTTTGTCCAAGTCCGTGTAGGCGGTGATTTTGCTGCCGTACTTTTCGCTCAGTTCCTGGGAATCGAGCGGACGCGACGACCAGATTGCACAGACCTCCGCGTTCCGCGTGGCATTGATCGCCGCAATATGGGCCGTCGCCGCCCAGCCATAGCCGATGATACCGACTTGATATTTCTTGTTCATGCAAAAGGGAGAATGAGGACGCCACGAGGGGCGGGCATCGGATTAGCCACAAAATGGCACAAAAGACACAAAAAAGATGATGACTCGGGATATTTCTTTGCCGGCTCTCCATGGAGGTAAACAGCAAAAGGTCGCGTTGCGACGCCCTAGTTTTCGCCCTTCAGAAACGACAGCAAATCCGCCATATCCTGTTTGCTCATCATCGCCTCCAAGCCCGGTGGCATGAGGGAATGTTCGCTCGCGGTCATCGAACCGATGTTGGAGCGGAGGATGTTCTCTTCCACTGCCAGCGGCCCACGGACGGTGACCGATTCCTCGGTGTCGGAGATGACGATCCCGAGCACCACCCGCCCATCCTTCAGCTCAATATTGGTTGCGGCAAAGCCCGGTGCGATTTCGTAATCCGGCACGACAATGTGCAGGAGGATCGATTCCTTGGGCTGGCTGCGGATGTCGAGCAAATCAGGCCCTACTTGGTGGCCCTCGCGGTCGAGCCGATGGCAAGTCGAGCAGATCGTCTTGAAGACTTCCTTGCCGTGCGTCGCATGCGGGGTGAGCGCGAGCACCACTTTCTCCGCTTCATAGGCTTTCATCCGGTCGCCACCCGCCGCCGCGCCCAGTAACTTCGCCGTGCGATCGCGGATCGCGGCATCCTTGTTTTTCGAAAGCGCTGTCCGTTGTGCCGCGCTGAACACATTCTTCGGCAGCGCCCCGGATTCGATGGCATCGAGGACGCCCGGTACATGTGCCGGTTGCGCCAGCAAGGCGGTCATCGTCACTTCGCGTTCCGCCGGCACGATCGCGCTCCAGTGTTTCTGCGCGAGCAAGGCATTCGTCACCTCGGGATCATTGAATGTCGCCAACGCGCGAATCGCTGTGGTGCGAAGGTCCGCACTCTCCTTGCCGTTCACCACCGCGAGCAGCGCTGCACCGGAGGTCTTCCAGTCGGTGTGCTTGAGCAGATCAATCGCCCGGGTCCGGCTCTCCGGCGAGGCGTCGTGTTGCTGCGCAATTTTCGTCGCTTCCGCCAAAACATCGCGCACCACAGGCGCGGCGTTATCGTCGAGATGCGCATTTGCGCCTCCCGCGACTCCGGCGAGAAAGGCCACCCGAAAGATCGCGGGAATTTTATCCTCGAGCGGTATTGCGTCCTCCCGAAACGGGTCGCGTTTTTCAGCGAGAGCGGCGCGTCCAACGACTACGCCCAATTCGCTCAAAAGATCGTAGAAGTAGCCTGATCCCGCGAAAACGATATCGTGTTTTTGAGCATCGTCGATGATCTTGAAAAGTTCGCCCGCAAACTCTCGTTCGCGGCCGCCGATCCCACAAAGAACAGCCGCACGGGTCCAACGATCGTCCGCCTTCGAGTACGCCACGTCAGCGAGCGCCGGCACGACCCGTGCATCGCTGGAACTCCCCAGCCCGATCGCCGCGCGAAAACGAATCCGCGCATCGGAACTTTTTGCGCCGGCGAGCAGTTCCTCCAGTGGAGCCTTGTCCACATCGGACCGCTCGAGGCTCTTGTTTAAATCGGCCAGCGGAACCTTCGCCGATTGATGGGCGGGGTCGGTCGTAATCCGCCAGATGCGCCCCATGCCCTTGCCCGCGTTGAAGTCGCTGTGCTTGCGGATTTCCTCGGGCAGATAGTCGGGGTGCTCGATGATTTTGCGATACATGTCGCAGAAATAGAGCGCGCCGTCCGGGCCAGGCTTGAGGAAGACCGGGCGGCACCAATCGTCGCTCGAAGCAAGAACTTCCCGCTTCTCCAGCAGCGGC
Organism: Chthoniobacter sp.; assembly: GCA_036501065.1. GTDB lineage: Bacteria > Verrucomicrobiota > Verrucomicrobiia > Chthoniobacterales > Chthoniobacteraceae > Chthoniobacter. Next base: position 109,255 of record DASYAY010000093.1, read on the forward strand.
TGGGCGGCAAACGTGGCCCCATTGGGCAACAGCCGGTCGACGTGAATCAAGTTGCCGGTCGGTTCGCAGGAAAACGCGCAGCCATTGTATTGCGCGGGCAGCGCGCCGCCCGGCCAGATCATGACCGCACAGGCCGCGGTGAACGATCCGGCATGGGAATCGGCCGTGGTAATGTCGTGGCTGATGGGCCAGACGCGCACACCGTCGCCACCGCCGCGCAAACCGCTTTTCACGGTGCGTTCGTTGCAGTCCTGCACCGTCTCGGCGAAGGGCAGATGCGGATTGCGGCGGAGCCATTGCGACTCGATGACGACATGCTGCACGGGCAGCCGATTCATGCAGATGAAGCGGCGGCCATGATCGTCGAAGGAAATCCCGTACTGCGAGCGGCCATCGAGCGTTTCGAAATCGCCCGTCTTCGGATTCCAACGGACATCGCCGATCATTTTCACCGGCGGCTTTTCCGGATGATCGGGGGAAGAAATGGTTCCACCGGTCAGGCCCGCGGCGAAATAAATCCAGCCATCGGGCTGGAGCGTGGGGCAATTGACGCGCAACTGCGTGCTCTTGGTGGTGTCGAAACCGGTGAGCAAGACGTGCCGCTCGTCGGCGTGGCCGGTGCCTTTGGTATCCTTGAGAAAGAGGATGTCGGGCGCATTCGTGACGATGAGGCCGCCATTCCACGGAAGCACGCCGTTGGGGAAAGTGAGGTTATCCGCCCAGACCGTGCTCTTGTCGTAATGCCCATCGTGATGGGTGGACTCGAGCATGATGATGCGCCCCTGCGCCGGTTCGGTGGTATGAGGGTAACCGCGATTCTCGGCGACAAACAAGCGGCCTTGATCGTCGAAGGCGAGGGCACACGGCGAGTCCATGAGTTGCGGTTCCGCAGCGACGAGTTCGGCGTGGAGCGGCGGCTCGAGTTTGAAGGTCTTCAGCTCCTCTTCCGGAGTGAGCTGGGCCTGGAGAAACGATGAAGGACCGATGGCGAGAGAGGCGATGAGGGTAATGACGAAGGTCGAAGGTCGAAGGCCGAAGGAAGTTCCAATGGCCGAAGATCCGAGGTTGCGCGCTGAGTTCATATTAATTCGTGATTTTGAAATCCTTCGTCCTTCGGCATTCGGCATTCGGCATTTTCGCCCCTGTCGTCATTTCAACTGCGGGGGCTGATTTCCATAGGACCACCCCGAGCCTTTGAAGGGCGGGGCGAGCGGATATTCCGGCAGGGCCACGGGGGTGAGTTCACGGGCGAGACTCAGGCCAACGTCGCGGAATTGGTTGCCGGCGTTGATCTCGAGATTGCTGTAACTGGTGAGCCGGGTTTCATAACCACCGCCACTCGGTCCGAAGGCTTCGAGCGTCGGGACGTAACCGACGTCGCCATTGGCCAGTTCCACCGGGAAAGTGATGGGGAACCCGCTGTCTTTCTTCAAATCGAGGCCATACTGGCAAAAATACTCCGCGGGATCGGAGATACAGACGACCGGCCCGATCTGGATCGCCTGGACTTCGACCTCCACTTTCGGCGTCTTGGTGATGAGCGCGTCGAGGAGCACCGTTTCCTTGGCCCACACCCAATCCGGGCCGCCGGCTTTGGGATCCTTCGGCGCCAGTTCATAGGCCGCCTTCACCCGTTCGGGATCCGGGACGCGGCGCGCGATGTGCCAAATCCGCCGCTTGCTATCGACCGGGACATTGGCGGTGCGCGTCTGCGACATCCCCACGAGCACCTTGAGCGCTTCGGCGCCGACCCGGCCACCCACCAATTGCGCCCACGCATCGCCATCAGGATTGGCGCGCAAATCCAGATTGTTCACCTGGGTCACGTCACCACAAGCGCCCTGGAGAAAGACCACTTTCGTGTCCGTGCCGTAAAAGCCCTGGATGACCCGCTCCATATAGTAAATCCAGTTGGCCGTGATCCATGGCCCGTTCGTGGTGGCGTGACAGCAGTAGTTCACGATGCAGCCGGTCAGCTTGCCATCCGGATTCCAAAATCCGATGACACCGACGTCGGGATCGGTGGGGCCGGCGAAGTCCAGATTTTCCGGATTGCCTTTGCCCGGATGCGAGAAGCTCAACCCGGTCTTCATCCGGATGCGCCGATTGAAGGCGACGGTATCTTCATGTCCGACGCCGAAGCTGGCAGTGCCTTCCGCGCGCCCTTCATTGGCAGCCACGACGGCCTCGACGATGGCGTCGCGGACCTTGGCGACGTAGGCCGGATTGGCGCAGGTGGATTTGTTGAAAGCGAGATCCTTGACCAAATCCGAACAGCCTTCGAAATCTTCCGGCTCGATCATCCCGATCGGCCCGGATGAATGCGAGTGCGAGGCGCCGATCATCACCGCTTCCTGGGGAATTCCGCAGCGCTTCTCGATCTCGGCCCGGGCCGCGAGGACGAGCGAGCGCGGCTCGCCGATGGCATCCAATCCGACGAGCGCGACCCGATGCTGGCCGTCGTCGAAAACGCAGGCTCGGACCTTGCAGGGATCGTGGATCTTTTTCGAATAGGATTTTCCATAACCGCCGGGCACTTCCATGCCGATCTCGGGAGTAATATCGCGCTCCGCGAAACCGGCTTTGACACCGGCATGGGCGAGCAATGGGCAGGCAATGAAAACGGCAAGAAGAAGCTTGTTCATGGGGAGGAAATCAAAGCAGCGGGCAATTGAAACGGCGACCTAAAGTGAGGCAAGCGTGAATATCGTCGGTTCTGAAAATAAAGTGTCTAATGTATTCAGAAGCGATGCTGAATGCCCGAAGGGGCATACCGGTCGGTTGGGCGGTCTTCGCGGAGGTGGGTTTGGGTGGAGTGTCGGATGGGCTGCGCTGCCGAAATTGGGCGGTCGGGAGGGTGGTGATAAATGATGACTTTTTTCGGAAGTCGCGGGGATTTACTCTGGAGACGGGTGGCCGTTGATGATTTTTCGGGGACTGCGGGAGGGTGAGGATGGTCTCTTCGGTGGATGGAGAATACGCCGGGGGAGCCTGAAACCGTAGCGAAGGCGGAGAGCGCTGCGCTGAGGGACGGAAAAATTGGTTCATGGAACCGGTCGTTGGGACTTCGGAGGTAAATAGCAAGAAAGATCTTCGTCGATTTCGCCGGTAGTTTGTGACGTCTGTCTTTCTTGGTTTTGGCGAAATTACGGAGCGCCAGACGGGGCAATTGCCGAAAGTGGTGGCGGGCTCTTTCCTGCCCGCAGACAATCCGAAAGCGGTGCAGCAGCACCGCACTCCAAGAACGCAAGCGTCCAGGCCTGCTTTTCTCGAAGTTGTGAACGCGCCTTGGTGTGGTGGCTGGTAAGTTTCTTATATCAGTCCTGCCGTCCCTCCGGGACTGACTGGTTTTGGGGTGAGAATCCCAGCGCTAAAGCGCTGGGCTATTTTCGGGAAGTCCCTGCGGGACTAGAGGCAACTGAAAGACTCGCACCGTGCGGGCGCACTCGGAGTTAGTTAAGAAACTTGTCTGGTATCACACCAGCCAGAGCGTGGCTTCACTTGGCTCTGGCTGGCTCGGGGGGGAATGTCGTCGGTTCGGGAAATTCATTGTCTAATGTATCCAGAACCGATGTTTCTATTTCCGGTGTCCCCTCGAATCCTCTCCCTGCTCCCATGATGTCTTCACGCGCCTTTCGTTTCCTGCTCTGCTCCGCCCTGATATTTCCTCTGCTGCTTCACGCTCAGACACCGAAGAAGGAGCCGCGGGATTTTTTGCCGGCGCCGTTTGACCAGTATCTTTCCCGGCGCGTGGCGGAGCTTTCCTCCGCCGACTGGCAGAAGGACATCACCCCGGAAAACTGGCCAGCGAAGCAGGCGGAAATGCGCCGCCAACTCCAGGGCATGCTCGGGCTCGATCCCTGGCCGGCGCGCGGGGAATTGCATCCGGTCATCACGGGTACGGTGCCGGGGGACGGTTACGTCGTGGAGAAGCTCTTTTTTCAATCGCTGCCGGGGGTTTATGTCACCGGCGATCTTTACCGACCGGTGGAGGTGAAGCAGCCGTTGCCGACGATCCTCTATGTCTGCGGCCACGGGGGCGTGGACGAAAACGGGGTGGCGATGGGGAACAAGACGCATTACCAGCATCACGGCGTGTGGTTCGCGCGCCATGGCTATGTCTGCCTGATCATCGACACGATCGACCTCGGTGAAATCCATGGCGAACATCACGGGACCTTCAGCAAAGGGCGCTGGTGGTGGCCGGCGCGTGGTTACACGCCGGCGGGAGTGGAAGCGTGGAATGGCATTCGGGCGCTCGACTATCTGGAGACGCGCCCGGAGGTCGATCGGACGAAGCTGGGTGTGACCGGACGCTCCGGGGGCGGCGCTTATTCGTGGTGGATCGCGGCGCTGGACGAGCGCATCAAGGTGGCGGTGCCGACGGCCGGCATTACCACGCTCAAGAACCACATCCTGGACGGCTGCATCGAGGGGCATTGCGATTGCATGTTCATGGTCAACACGGAGCGCTGGAATTTCGATCGGGTCGCGGCCCTGGTCGCCCCGCGTCCGCTGCTCATCGCCAATTCCGACAAGGACCCCATTTTCCCGCTGGACGGCGTCGTTGAAATCTACAACCGGACCCGGGCACTTTACCGTAAACTCGGACACGAGGAAAACATCGGCATTCATATCGCCGAAGGTCCGCACATGGATACGCAGCAATTGAACTTTGGGGCGTTCAACTGGATCAACCGTTTCCTCAAGGGCGGCAAACGCGAGGATTTCATCGATGAACCCGCGCGGCCGGCTTTTGCTCCGCACGATTTGAAAGTTTTCGCGGAGATTCCGAAGGACGAGAAGGTGACGACGGTGGACCAGTTTTTCGTGCCGGCTTTCACACCGAAGACCGAGGCGCCGACGGCGGCGGAATGGCCGCAACTGCGCGACGGCTGGATGCAGGCGCTGCGCCACGATTGCTTCCGGGCGTGGCCGGAGAATTCCACGGCGGCTTCGACCGCTTTGCGCGCCGACTATCTGGCGCAAGGATTGCGTCTGACCCAGGTCGATTTCCAAAGTGAGACGGGCATCCCGCTGACCCTTTGGGTGATGCAACGGGAGAATCTCAATCCGCAGGATCTCGACCTGGTCGTGCTCAATGTCCTCGACGACGAAGGCTGGCAGGAATTTCAAACGGTCGCCGCCACTGGTTTTCCGGAAGTGTTTCCCGGGGTGAAGCCCGACGCCGATGGATTCAACGAGGAGCATAACATGCTCATCGGCCGGAAATGGGCGATGGCGGAGATTTGTCCGAGGGGGACGGGACCGGGCAGTTGGGCGGCGCTGTCGACTTCTAAACAGATTCAGCTCCGCCGCCGGCTGCTACTGCTCGGCGAATCACTGGAGAGCGGCCAAGTCTGGGACATTACCCAGGCGGCGGCCGTTTTGCGGAGTCTGCCGGGATTCGACAAGCCGCAGCTTTGGCTCCAGGCGCAGAAGATCATGGCCGGAAATGCGCTCTATGCTTCGCTGTTCATCCCGGATGTTCACCGGCTTGATCTTCATGGTCTTCCGGGGTCGCAACATGATGGGCCGATCTATCTGAACGTGCTTCGTCATCTCGACTTGCCGCAAGCCGCGGCGATGGCGGCTGAGCACTCCACGGTCGCCATTTATACCGGCGACGGCGGGCCGTGGCAGTACGCGAAGAATGTCGCGGCGGCGCTGAAGCTTGGGGAAAAGCGGGTGCAGATTCGTGAACCGTTGGATGAAGGCAAGCCGGCGGGTAAGTGATCGGGAGGGGGGTAAAACGCGGAGGACGCAGGGCAGCGGAGCCGCGATCAAAGGCGACAGGCGCGGAAAAACGCAGAGGCGCAGAGATTCGAGGGAGGGCCGCAGAGGGATTTTTTGGCTCGTGAGGGGGATCGATCTCGCATGGAGGGGGTCTTCGGGGGGATGGATGACTTACGGCTCCGCACCGCCGCCCCGCGGATATCAGAGGTTCTTCGGCTCCGCTCCGCTCCGCTCTCAGAATGACAGGCTTATTTTTTCGATCGCTTCGCGGAGGCTCTTCGGCCGAGCCGGGGTTCGAGACTACTCTGCCAAGTAGCTGCGGAGGGCTGCGGAGAGGCGTTCGAATTCCTCGAAGAGTTCATGGGCGGCGGAGGGGATCATTTCGGTTTCGTGGCCGCGTCCGGCGTCTTCGAGTTGTTTGGCGGCGGCCAGGGCGGCGGGCGCACGAAATTCGCCGACCAGACCTTTGATGCCGTGGGCGGCGTTTTCGATGGCGGACCGGTCGTGAGTCTCCAGGCCGTCGCGGAGATTTGCGAGCAAGCGCGGGGCGTCTTCTTCCAGGAATAGGCGGATCATTTCCGCCATTGTCTCGCGGCTGCCGCCGAGGGTTTCGAGCAGGGCTGCGGAATCGAAGGCCGCGGCTGGTTCCGGTGGTGGATCGGGAGACTGGTGTTCCATTTTCAGTGGTGTGGATGAATGCAACTTGGGGTCTTTTTCAGCGGCGGGCTCGACGATTCGGCGTTGCTCCAAGGCGCGACTATGATTGAAAAAATGCATGACGCGTCCAGCTTTTCGGAAGGCTGGATGTTCGGCGAGAGCGGTGTATGTTGCCTGTCCCTGGCAACCTTCATGATAGATACCAACGAGCTGGATAAAGTGGTGGAGCGCGCGCTGCTGGTCGGTGCGTACACCGAAGTCAATCAACGGACGGAAGCGGCGAGTTTGCTCGTTGAGCTGGAGGAATTGGTGGACACGCTGGGCATTCCGGTGATTGACCGTCTGCTCGTCCATCATCGCGAACAACATGCCCGGCTGCTCATTGGCAGCGGCAAGGCGGAGGAGATCGTCGCGCGGGTGAGACAGGAGCAGCTCGATATCATCATTTTCGACAACGAATTGACGCCCAGCCAGCAGCGCAACTGGGAGAAGTTATCGGGGGTGGTGGTCATCGACCGCCAGGAAGTGATTCTCGATATTTTTGCCCGCCGGGCGCAAACCCGCGAGGCGCGGCTGCAGGTGGAATTGGCGCAACTGGAATATTCACTGCCGCGATTGACCCGGGCCTGGGGCCACCTGGTCCGCCAGGGCGGCGGGATCGGCGCGCGGGGCGAAGGCGAAACCCAGCTCGAACAGGACAAACGCCGAATCCGCGCCGCGATCGACCGTTGCAAACGCGAACTCGAAAACGTCCGCCAGTCGCGCGCTACGCAACGCAAGGATCGGAAGCGCGCGCCGGTGCCCAATGCGGCGATCGTCGGCTACACGAATGCGGGCAAGTCGTCGCTTCTCCGGCGATTGACCGGGGCGGACGTGCTCATCGAAGACAAACTTTTCGCCACGCTGGATACGACCACGCGGAAAGTGGCTCTGCCGAACAAGCAGCCGTTGTTGCTCACGGATACGGTTGGTTTTGTGCGTAAACTCCCGCATCGCCTGGTCGAGGCTTTCAACGCCACCTTGGAGGAAGCGGCGCTCTCCGATTTCCTCATTCATCTGCTCGATGCCAGCCAGCCGGAAGTGATGGAATTTTACAACACGACGAAAAAAGTACTGGCGGAATTGGGAGCGGACGACAAACGGACGCTCGTGGTTTTCAATAAAATTGATAAAATTCATGATTCCGCGACTTTGGCCGGTCTTCGCCGCCATTTTCCGGAAGGCCTGTTCATTTCCGTGCATACGGGGGAAGGGCTGGGCGAATTGGTCGAGCGCATGGCGGAGATGGTGGCCAATGACATGGTCACCCGGGAATTCGTTATCCCCCAGAGCGCCGGGGGGTTATTGGCCCAGCTCCACCGGGAAGCGAGGGTCCTGCAGACGACGTACGAGGGGGATGCCGTCCGAATGGTGGTGGTTCTGCCGGCCCGGCTGGCGGCGGCCTGCGATGCTGTTCTGAACGGAGGCGATGGAAAAAATTTGATCAACCCGACAATTTTCACAGACAAACTTGCCGCAACCGGGTAACAACTTCCGATTAGGGACCAAAAAGTGCTAATATCCTCCAAAATAACGACGGCTCATGTCTTTCCTCGATCGTTTCAAACGAAAAGCGTCTGACGAAAAGACGCAGGAAAACGCGCCCGAAGTGAAGCCGGAATCCCCGGCCGAAACGAGGGCGGAGGCAGCTTCGTCTCGAAAAGCGGAGCCGGCGGCAGGCATGAGTTCCCAGAGGGTTTTACCCGGCGCGACGGCGGTACCATTGTCGGGTGGACCGCAGCACGAGATCACGCTCGAGCTGGGCGATTTTCTCCAGCGCATTCCGAGCCAATTGCTGGGTGATCAGAAACCGAACCCGGCGACGCCGCTGGCCTTCGAAATCGGGGAACTGGCCGATCGCATCGCGCGCGGCCAAACGACCATTCCAGTGTCGGAGATCTATCGCCGAGTCCCTGGGATTTTCCGCGGCGAAGTTCTGCCGTCGGACAATACCGATGTCCGTTTTCCGTGGCAGAAAGTGATGAAGATGCTCGTGGCGCACCGCCAACCGCAGGGTGGAGCAACGCCGGCGGGGCTGTCGGCCGCAGCGGCCGATTCGCTCGCCGAAAAACTTCGGGCGCGACGCGCGGTGCGGAACATCATTCCGGGAACTCCGGCGGACACGCAGGCCGTGGCGGCCCCAGCGTCACCGCTGCCGCCTCCAGCCGCTGCGCCTCTTCCCAAGCCACCCGAAATCAACATCCCGGCGCCGAATCCCGAGGAAGATGAGCGGATGAGCAAGGAGGACGCGCTGAAAGCGCGGGACGTCCTGCGTGGGATCGTGGCCCGGCTGAAGGGTGAATATGAACGGCAGCTCGCCGCCGGGGAGCAACAGAGGAAGGCCCTCCTGGACGAACGCGAGAAGAGTGTGGTGGAACTGGTCCGCGCGAAGAAGGATTCCGAGGACAAAACCGAGCAGGCGGAATTTGAAAAGAGCGTCGCCGCCAAAGCCGCGGAGAATCTGGCGAAGGTTCAGCAGGAGCGCGACGCCTTCAAACTGGAGCTTTCCAATATCAGGGTTGAGCTGAACAAGACGGGCCAGCAGAGCGATCAGCGGATCAAGGATCTGGTGACGGAACGCGATGCCCTCGCCCAGCAGCAGGCCAATCTTTCCAAGCAGATCACGGAATTCCAAAAGCGGGGCAAAATCGGGGCGAGCGTGGCCGATGTCGCCGCGGTGGCGGCCGGTGGGGCGGCGGCCGCAGCCGCTGTGGAGCGGTCGCAAAAGGAGAATCAACGGCAGGTCGAGGAATTGCAGCGGCGGATCAATGTGCTCGAGACGGCCCAGCGCGACAGTGCCCAGGAATTGGGACGCGAACGCGAGGCCAAGCTCAAGGTGGAGCGTGCCCTGGCCGCAGCCGACCGGCTCCAGCAGGAGTCCGCATCCAAAAATCAGGAGCAACAAACGGCTCTCCAGCGGGAACTCGAAACCACCTTGCGCAAGCGGGGCGCCGATTCCGAACGTGGCCAGAAAGAGGCGCAGGACCAGGCGGCGGCGTTGCAACAGGCCAATGCGAAGCTGGCCGCCGACCTCGCGGATACCCGCAAAAAACTCGCGACGGCCGAGGAAACGATCTCCGCGGCTCCCAATCCGGAGGAATGGCAGGCGCGCATGGCGGCGCAATTCGAGGGCGACATCGACTCTTACCGGACGCGCATCAAGGCGCTTTTGCAGGAGAAGGAAGCCCTCAATACGGAGAAGCAAAATCTGGCGGCGCAGCTCGCGGAACGGGAAAAGAATCTCGCCCAGCATGGAGAGGCGACGCAGGTTTTCGCCCAGATCGAGGCCGACCACAACAAGACGCGGGAAGATTCGGCCCGGTTGCAGTCGGAAAATGAATCGCTTCAATCGCAGCTCAAGTCTTTGCAGACCGAACGGGAGGCTTTGAATTCCAAGCTCAACGCTTTGCAAAGCGTCGAGACGGAGCACAACAAGGCGAAGGGGGACGTTTCCCAAGTCCGCTCCGAGAACGAGAATCTTCAGGCCCAGCTCAAAACTTTGCAGGCCGAGCGCGACGATTTGAATTCCAAGCTCGGCGCTCTCCAAGGTGTCGAAGTCGAGCACAACAAGGCCAAAGGCGACGTTTCCCAGGTTCGCACCGAGAACGAGAATCTTCAGGCCCAGCTCAAAACCTTGCAGGCCGAGCGCGACGACTTGAATTCCAAGCTCGGCACTCTCCAAGGTGTCGAAGCCGAGCACAACAAGGCCAAGGGGGACGTTTCCCAGGTTCGCTCCGAGAACGAGAATCTTCAGGCCCAGCTCAAGACTTTGCAGGCCGAGCGCGACGACTTGAATTCCAAGCTCGGCACTCTCCAAGGTGTCGAAGCCGAGCACAACAAGGCCAAAGGCGATGTTTCCCAGGTTCGCTCCGAGAACGAGAATCTTCAGGCTCAGCTCAAGACATTGCAGGCCGAGCGCGACGACTTGAATTCCAAGCTCGGCACTCTCCAAGGTGTCGAAGCCGAGCACAACAAGGCCAAGGGCGACGTTTCCCAAGTCCGCTCCGAGAACGAGAATCTTCAGGCCCAGCTCAAAACCTTGCAGGCGGAGCGGGATAGTTTGAATTCCAAGCTCGGAGCCCTGCAAGGCATCGAGTCCGAACATCAAAAAGCGGGCGCGGATCTCACGCAGTCGCGCTCTGAAATCGAGAACCTCCAGGCCCAGCTCAAGTCTCGCGACTCCGAGAAGGAAGGCTTGAACGCCCGGATCAAAACGCTCGAGGAACAAGCCAACTCCGTCGGGAAAGTCGGTTCGCGGGCGAAAAAGCTGGCGGCGGAAAACGAGAATATCACCCAAGAGCTCGCGGCTATCCGCGCCGAGCATGCGCAGGCCGTCACCCAGCACGAAGAGGCCCTGGCGAAGGTGCAACAGCAGCATTTGGAAGCCGTCTCGGAAAAGGAACGTCTCGGCCAGGAACTGGCTGCCGCCGCCGCGGGCGCCCTCGCTGCGACCGCCGCCCATTCCCAATCCAGCGAAATGCTGACCGCCGAGAATGCCCGGCTCACCCAGCAACTCGAAGCGCTCCGTTCGAACAGCGACGCGACTGCATCCACGCTGCGCGACGAGACCCAGAAGACGCTCGCCGAACGGGATGCGGCCCGAAAGCAGCACGAGGCACTGACCGCCGAATTCGAAAAATTCAAAGCCGGCCAGCAAAAGGAAAAGGCGCAATGGGAGCGCGAGTCGACCGCGACGAAGGAAGCGCGCGAAGCGGATGCGAAGTCGCTGTCCGATTTGCGGGCGAGCGGCGACAAGGTTCTCGCGGAAAAGCTGGCCCTCGGCGCCGAGTTGGAGAAGCTGCGCGCCAGCCACAGTACCCTTTCTTCAAATGCCGATGCCGCCAAAGCGGTGCATGCCGGGGCGCTGGCCGAACTGGCGGCCGACCGGGACAAGCTTCGCGGGCAGGTGGAAAGCCTGACCAAGGAACTGGTTGGCCTGCGCGCCCAGCAATTGGAACTGACCACGGGGCGGGAAACGCAGTCCGCCGCTCGCGCGGCCCTGGAGAAATCATTGGCGGACGTGACCAAGCACCGGGACGATCTCCTTTCCAAGATCGACACGATGGCCGCCGAACTGGCCGGCGCGAAGCAGGAGCATGGTCTCGCCTTTGCCGCCCTGGACCGCGACCGCGATTCGCTGCGGGCGTCGAAGGAAGCGCTCATCGGTGAATTTGCGGCGGCACGAGCGGCCCATGCAAAGACGATCAGCGATCTGCACACCAGTTTGCAGGGGCTCGAAAACGAAAAGACGATCGTCGAGCATCAACACGCCGAAGCCCGCAAGCAGATCGAGGATTTGCAGCTCCGTTTGCAGAACACGGACAAGGCTCTCGCCGAAACTCGCGATGCGCTCAAGGAGCACCAGGATGCGACGACCAAGCTGGTCGCCGAGCATCAAGAGACGATCGCTTCGCTCACCGGCAAACACGAGCGCGCGATCAACGCCGTGACCACGGAACGGGATGCAACCATCGCCAAGCTCACGGCTGAGAAGGCGGCGCTGGCCTCGGACATCGACGAGAAGCTGACCAAACTTCAGACGAGCCACGAGAAAGCGGTGCACGGTCTGCGCGACGAGAAGTCCGATGCCATCGCCGCCCTGACCGAACAGATGAACGGGACGGTTTCCGCGCTGACCATGGAACGCGACAAGATTCGCGCCACACTGGCCGAGACGGAACGGAGGTATACGACCGAGATCACCGGTCTTCTGGCCGCCCGCGACAGCGCGCAGCAGGACAGCGCCGCGGTGGCCGAACGGCTCGCCGCGCTCTCCGTGGAAGCCCAGCAAAAGCACGAGCAACTCACCCAGGAGCGCGACGGCATTCGCACTGATAAGGAGAAGATTGCCGCGGAATTGGAACAGGCCCGCGAGACTCACAAAGCGCAGGCGGGGGTGTTCGCCAGCGAATTCAAAATGGTCGTCAAACAGCGCGACGAAGCGCTGGCCCAACTCGACGCGGAACGCGCCCGGCTGGCCACGAAGCTGCACGAATTCGAACAGGAACGCACGGCGATGGCGAGCAACGAGACGGAAGTGAAGAGCCGCGCCGATCGCGACGTCTCCCGCGTCCGCCGCGAGCGCGACAGCATCGCCCAGCAGCGCGACTCCTTGCGCGAGCGGATCGAGAAACTGGTCGACGAACAACGCCAGTTGCTCGAGGAGGTCACCACGCAGGCGGCCTTTACCGCGATGAAGCATACGGACACCGGAACGGTCACGCCGGAGCCTGCTCCGCAAGCGGAGCCGGAGGCCGCGGCGGCCAAGGCCCGTGAGCCGAAGAAGAAGGAAACGAACGTCATTGACATCAGCGCGGCGGAGATCGTCACGCCGATGCAGGACGAGCAAGGCCGCATCAAGATGCCGCGTGTCCGTCCGGTCGTGGTCCCGCCGCCTCAAGTGCGCATTCTTTGAGCAAGGGCGCGGGCGTTCGGTCGAGCTCCCGGTGGTGGCGCTGGCTCGTTTTTACCGTCCTCTTTCTCGCCATCGTCCCAATCCTGGAAGTGATCGCGGTGCGATTTATCAATCCACCCATTACTCCGCTGATGTTGTTGCGTCCGCTGGAAGCACGCTGGGAAAAACGCACTCCGCCCGGGCGGCAGTACACCTGGCTGCCGCTGTCACGGGTGCCACGGGATTTCCTGAAATTCGTGCTCGTGGCTGAGGACCAGCGCTTCTTCCAGCATCACGGTTTTGACTGGCGCGAAATCAGGGCCGCGCAGCGGAAGGCGGAGCGCACGGGAGAGGAGGCGCGGGGCGCCTCAACGATTTCGATGCAATGTGCGCGGTCGCTGTTTCTCTGGCAGGAACGGTCGTGGCTGCGCAAAGGCCTCGAGGCCTATTACACTTTTTGGATGGAGACGATTCTCTCCAAGCAACGCATTCTCGAGCTCTACGCCAATGTCATCGAAATGGGCGACGGCGTCTACGGCGTCGAGGCGGCGGCCCATGCCCACTACGGCGTGAACGCCCGCGCGCTCAGCCGGGAGCAATGCGTGGCCCTCGCGGCCATTTTGCCCAATCCGCGGGAGTGGGATCCGCGCAATCCGACGCCACGTCTGGCGGCCCGCATCGCGCACATTGAGCAACAGGGGAAGCAGATCAATTTTCCGCAACTTGCGGCGCGCTGACGCTGGCCCGTGGACTTTCCGAAAGCGGCGGAAAGACGGCGCGCTCCAAAACGCCAGAGCGAGCTGCTGAAACGGGAAGCCACCCGCAGACTATCCAAAAGCGCCGCAGCAGCGACGCACTCCAAAACGCAGGCGCGGTTCGGCGCGGCGCTTGAGGCGGCGGCGATTTGGTTCTTCGGCTGGGCTGGTTATTTTCCGGTCTTCAAGCCTACCTGCTGAAACAAGAAGTCATTCACGTCGCGGTATTTCTCGGAGGGATGTCCGCCGTACTTGATGTAGCAAGGGACGCCCTGCCCGGCGCAGAGTTTTTGGAAGCCGAGGCCCCATTTCGGAGAGTGGACCAAATCGCCCATCTTCACCGGTTCCGCGGGTTCGAGCGGCATGTTTCCATAGTTGAAGTAGATCGGGGCGGCGTCTTTCGTGAGGAGCCGGTCGGGCGAATACTGCGAGAGATACGGCATGAGTTCGTCGCGACGCTTGAGGAACTGCTGAAAGTCGGGTTCGCTGTTGTAGTTTTTGATGCCGGGTTGGAATGCCCAGTAGCCCCAGACGACACCGGGGACCCACTCCCGCATGCGTTGCGGGTCGAGCGTGGTCTGGGCGATCCCAGCGCCCACGCCGAGGACCTTGGTGGAAACACGTTCCACCGGGTCGGCGGATTTCGGATCGGCTCGCTCGCCTTCACATCCCAGGTAAAGCGAAGAGAGCGCGCCCGCCGAACCGCCTGCGACGACGATCTTGTCGGGATCCAATTTCCAGTCGGGCGCATGCAACCGCACGTACTGCAACGCACGCCGGGTATCGCCGAGCACGGCGACTACGGGCGGGTTCACATTGTCGGCAGTGGCGTCGGAGACGAGACGGTATTCGATCGAGACCATGGCCATGCCGGATTTCAAATAGGGCTCCGGGTCGGCGGCCTGGTTCACTTTATCCGAGGCAAACCAGCCGCCCCCGTGAATCCAAATGAGGATCGGGTAAGGCGCCTGGCCGGTCTGCGGCACGTAGACGTCGAGCTTTTGACGAGGTTTCGGGCCGTAGGCGACGTCGGCATAGGTTGGCGGAATCTTCGGCGCGGCGGAGTAGGCAGGCGCGACCGCCGCCAGAATCAGGGCCGCGCGGAGCAACCAGCATGGAAATGGGAGGGGGCGTCGCGTTTGGAAGCTCTGCTCGAGTCGAATGTGTGGCATGTGACATTCTATCAGGATCGTGGCCGCTTATTGGCGGGTTTTTCGGAGCGGCGGAACTCCCTGGTTTTTCCCGACGAAATGCCTACGGCAAAATACGGGGTATTTTTTGGCAATATTTGTCCGGTAAATGCGCCTAAAAAAAGATACTGTCGGAGATAGTCTGCACGATATTCCGCTCAACATCACCAAGCGCACGAGCGCGTACCGTTCGCCACTGTTTAAAAGACACCATGAAACCCGATTCCATTTTTCACCCGGAAACATCGCAGTGTTCCCATCCGGACGCCGCTGCGGAAATCGCTGGATTGCTTCAGACGCGCCGGCAATTTCTGACGCGTTTCGGCATGGGGCTGGGCTTCGTCGGTCTCGCTTCGTTGCTCGGCCAGGGGACGCCCGCGGAGGGCGCGATCCTCTCCCCGCTGGCACCGCGCAAGCCGCCGCTCGTTCCCAAGGCGAAGCGCCTGCTGCACCTTTTCGCGCAAGGCGCGCCGTCGCACATCGACACTTTCGATCCGAAGCCGGAGCTGATCAAAGCCAATGGCAAACCGATGGCGGAATTCGACGGCGTGGCTTTCGGTTCGCCGTTCCAGTTCAGCAAACACGGCCAAAGCGGAATCGAGATGAGCGAGGTCTTTCCACAACTCGCCGGGCACGCCGATGAAATGTGCGTGATCCGTTCGATGTGGACGGACATTCCCGATCACGTCTTTTCGACGTTCATGATGAGCACGGGCCAGGGACGGTTGCCGCGGCCGAGTCTGGGTGCGTGGGTGGTCTACGGACTCGGATCGGAAAACCAGAATCTGCCGGGCTACATCGCGCTGGCGCCGGGAGCGATTCCCTTTGGCAATCAAAACCTGCGCGCGGCGTTCCTGCCCGGCGCCTGCCAGGGCACGCACATCAATACGACGCAATCCGACGTGGAGAAGCTCATCGAGAACATCCGCAATCATTACGTGACTTCGTCGGAGCAGCGGGCGCAGCTCGATCTCGTGTCGAAATTGAATTCGCGATTCAAGACCGATGATGCGCTCGAAGCGCGTGTGCAATCTTTCGAACTCGCGTTCCAGATGCAGGTCGAGGCGACGGACGCCTTCGACATTTCCAAGGAACCCGAGGCGATACGCACGCGTTACCAAGCCGACACGCCGCAGGGGCGGCAGATGCTCATCGCCCGCCGTCTGCTGGAGCGTGGAGTGCGCGTGGTGCAGGCCTGGCACACGGGTTGGGATCATCATCAGGAACTGGAGAAAAGCCTGCGCAAAAAGGCCGGCGAATGCGACGGCCCGATTGCCGCATTGCTCACGGATCTCAAGGAGCGCGGGCTGCTCGATGAAACGCTCGTGCTGTGGGGCGGAGAATTTGGCCGGATGCCGCGCCGGCAGCTTCCGACCGGAAGCATCAAGCTGGAGACACCGCCCGGGCGCGATCACAACGCGAAGGGATTCACGGCCTGGCTCGCAGGAGGTGGCATCAAAGGCGGCATGGCCTATGGCGCGACCGATTCGCTTGGATATATGGCCGCGGAGAACAAGGTCCATGTCCACGATTTGCATGCGACCATTCTGCGGCTGCTTGGGTTTGATCACGAAAAACTGACCTATCGTTACAACGGCCGCGATTTCCGGCTGACGGATGTCTACGGGAGCGTGGTGAAGGACATTATTGCGTGACCGGCTTCGCCGAACATCCAACATCCAATGGCACGATTCGCATGCGGCACCTGGAGCGGTGAGTTGGGTTCGATTCGGAAAATCAGCAACCAAAGACCAGAAATTTGAAACGATTCCTCCCATACTTTTCATCCCTCGCATTGCTTCCATGCGTCGCAGCCGCGGGGGATGCTCCTGGCGCTTTGCCTTCCGACCAGGCGGATTTTTTCAACAAGAAGGTCCTGCCTGTTCTCAAGCAGCGCTGTTACGAGTGTCACTCGCACGAAGCGGGCAAGATCAAGGGCGGACTCGCTGTCGACTCGCGTGACGGTTTGCGCAAGGGCGGCGACACCGGTCCAGCAGTAGTGCCGCAAAAGCTGGCGGACAGTCTGCTGATCACGGCGGTGCATTGGGAGGATGCGGATTTCCAGATGCCGCCGAAGGACAAGCTGCCCGCGGCCGAGGTCAAGCTCCTCGAGGATTGGATCAAGATGGGCGCGCCCGATCCACGGACCACACCGGCGAGTGTTGGGGACAAGACGGCCATCGCGACCAAGGCCCGCGACCACTGGTCGTTCAAGCCGGTCCAGGATACGAAGCCACCGGAGGTCAAGGACAAGGCCTGGCCCAGGACTCCGATCGACAATTTCATCCTGACGAAACTCGAAGCGAAATCGATGAAGCCGTCCGCTCCGACCGATCGGGCGACGCTCATTCGCCGCGTGACCTACGATCTCACCGGCCTGCCGCCGACTCCGCAGGAAGTGCGCGCTTTCGTCGAAGACAAATCGCCCGACGCCTACGCGCGGCTCGTCGATCGGCTGCTCGCCTCGCCGCGCTACGGCGAACGCTGGGCGCGCTACTGGCTGGACGTCGCCCGCTACGCGGATACCACCGGCGAGGCCGGCGTCGGAGGCAAGGACAACCGCTTCGTCTACGCCTGGACCTATCGCGATTACGTCATCCGCGCCTTCAACGAAGACAAGCCGTACGACCGTTTCATCGTCGAACAACTGGCAGCCGATCGGCTGATCGACAAGAAGCAGACTGAGCCGCGCAACCTCGCGGCGCTCGGCTTCCTCACTGTAGGCAAACGCTTCACCAATCCTGACGACGAGATTGACGACCGCATCGACGCCACCGCGCGCGCTTTCCTCGGGCTCACCGTGGCATGCGCGCGCTGCCACGATCACAAGTTCGATCCCATCCCGACTGAGGATTACTATTCGTGGCACGGGATCTTCTCAAGCACGCGCGAGCCGGAAACGGAGCCGTTGATCGAAACGCCGAAGCAAACGCCCGAATACCAGGACTACGAAAAGCAGATCGCGGCGGCGCAGGAAAAAGTCACCGAGTACATCGACGAGCAGTGGGAACTGCATTTCGACGAACACTTTCCCAAAATGGGCCAATACCTCCTGGCTATCGAGGAAGCGAAGAAGGGCATGGGCGGCCTTTCGGTGGCGGCTTTCTACGGCTCGCGCGGGCTGCGTTCACCGATCGCGCGAAACCTGGACGCCTATCTCCGGGGTAATATTGCCAAGCCGCTCAACCCTTTGGCGAAGCCGGTCAAGCCGCCGAAATTCGACCCGATCTTCGAGCCGTGGAAAGAGTTCGTCGCGCTGCCGGAGGCGGACTATCCGACCAAAGCGCCGGAACTCGCGGTGAAGTTCGCAGCCCAGGCGCGGCCTGCGGATGCGACGATGCCAACCGCGGAAAATGCGGCCAGCGCGACGACGACGGCCACACCTGCGCCGGCGACGACGCCGGTCGGGAAAAAGATCAACCCGCTGGTGGCAAAGTTCTTCGAAGGTGATCCACCCAAGTCCCTCAAGGAAGTCGCCGACCGTTATGACAAGCTCTTCACCGACATCCAGCACCAGCACCACGACGAGCGCGAGGCGCTGCTCAAGGCTGCGGGCCACTGGCAACCGGTCGAGGTGAAACTCACCGATCCAGCCGCGGAGCAAATCGAACTCCTTCTTTACGGTCCAGACTCCCCGATCTCTCGCGATCAATTGGTCTTTCGCTCGGAACTCGGGGTGAACGTCTATGGCAAGATGGAGCGCCAGGTCGCGCTGGTGAATGACATCAAGCTGAAGCATCCCGCCGCTCCGGCATGCGCGCTCGCCGTAGAGGATCTGCCGAAGCCGAGGAACTCCCACGTCTTCGTTCGCGGTGACCGGACCAAGGTCGGCCCCGAAGTGCCGCGGCGCTTCCTCACGCTTCTTGGGGGCAAGGATTCGCAGCCGTTCACCGATGGCAGCGGACGCCTCGAACTCGCCGAAGACATCGCCAGCAAGAGCAATCCGCTGACGGCGCGGGTCATTGCCAATCGCGTGTGGATGTACCATTTCGGCCAGGGGCTCGTCGGGACGCCGAGCGATTTCGGGTTACGCGGCGACGCGCCCTCGCATCCCGAGTTGCTCGATTATCTGGCCACGCAACTGATGGAAAACGGCTGGTCGCTCAAGAAACTGCACCGGCTGATCGTGCTCAGCGCCGCCTATCAACAGCGCAGCGACGACGTGCCGAAGTATCACGAGATCGATCCGACGAACACCCTCGTGTGGAAAATGAACCGCCGCCGTCTCGACGTGGAAGCGACGCGCGACACGATCCTCGCTGTCGCCGGTTCGCTCGACCTGAAAGTCGGCGGGCGGCCGGTGGAACTCCTCGGCGACGAACCGCGCCGCACCATCTACTCGACGATCACGCGTGAGAACGTGCCCGGCTTCCTGGCGAATTTCGACTTCGCCCTGCCGGAGATGAGCAGTCCGATGCGTAACGAAAGCGTGGTGCCGACGCAGGCGCTGTTTTTGATGAACAGCCCGTTCGTCATCGAACAAGCGCAGAAGATGGCGGCGCTGCCGGAGATCGCGCGGGCGGCGACCGACGACGCTCGCGTGCGCCAATTCTACCAGCGCGTTTTTCAGCACGCGCCTTCCAAGGAAGACGTGGGCGATGCGCTGGCCTTCCTGCGCCAACAGGCCGACATCAAACCCGAGCCGGTGCCGACCACCGACTGGAAGTACGGCCAGGGAATCCAGCCCGGCGCGAACCGGCCGCTCTTTTTCGCCGAGTTCAAGGCGTTCCGATTCAACCAGTGGTTTGGCTTCGAGAAAGGCCTCGGCCAGGTGCGGGTGAACGAGACCGGCGGTCTCACTGGCGTGGCGAGCGCCAGCGTCCGCCGATGGATTGCGCCGCTCGACGGGACGGTGCGAATCGAGGGCACGCTTTTCGCCACCACCGCCAACTCCGCGGCCGGCGTCCGCGCCCGATTGGAATTGCGCCACGGCACCACCGCGCCACAGGCGGTCTCCTCCTGGAAAGCACTCAAGGAAGGCGTCGCGACCAACGTTGCCCAAGTCGAAGTCCATGCCGGCGACACCCTGGATTTCATCGTCCTCGCGGGAGGCAAAGTCCCCGAGACCTACAATTGGGCGCCAAGTGTGCATCTCCTGAATGTCGCCGGTGACAAGCCCGAGAAGCACAATTGGGATGCCCACAGCGAATTCGCCGGCCCTCCGCCTCCGCCACCAAAAGGAATGACCGCCTGGGAAAAATATGCGCAGGCCTTGATGCTCACGAACGAGTTCATTTACGTGAACTAACGTTTCGCGGGAGCGCGGTATTTTCCGACCTCCGACCGCCCGGTTGAACCGGCGCGCGAACGAGGGGTAATCTTTTAACGGGGCGGTGATTGGGTGCAAACAGTGGCATGCCATTGAAGAGCACTATCGGCACCCGCATCTTCGGCCTCGCGATTTTTTTGCTGATGCTGACGATCACCCTGGTCGTTTTCCTCCTGGCGCAGGTCGCCCGGATGGGGGAAGAACGGCAAGCGTTGACGCGCGTCGACGAGGAAGCGTTCGCAATTTAACTGGCGTTCGGCGCGCTTTAGGGCAAGGCTAAGTGCGTGAAATCGTTGCTCGTTTCTGCCTTCAGAGGCTTTGTCACCGTCGGTGGCGCGCTTCTGGTTGCGACCGGCATCGTGGTGGTGATCGCGATCGTGGTCCTTCGGTCTATTTGACGCCGGCAGAGGAATAAGACAAAATGCTCGCGATGCTCTCCGAGCGAGGCGGGCTCGATGAGGCCGTTGCCCATGACCCGCGTTCTCGCGGGTGGACGAATACGGACTGCGTCACCGGCTCGCTTTCGAGCGCATGTTCGGCGCGCTCAACGCGGCCTCGCCCAACCCGCAAATCCTCTCCGAGGCGCAGGCCAATTAAGATGCGTTCGGCAAGAAGGCGCATGAAGAAACCGTCGCCGCTCGCAGCATGCCTACCAGACTGGCGATTGGGAAAAGGCGCGCGCGGCTTTTCAGGCGGCGCGGCAATTACGCCGGCAGGACCGCGCGGCGGAAGTGATGATCGAGCGCGCCGCCGTCCTCAGCTCCGGGGCAGCGGACAGTGCTTGGGACGGTGTCTGGAAGATCACCGAGAAATAGCAAGGAAGCGGGGACACGCTCGGTGGGAGCACAGCCGAGATGCACGGCTTCACTGGTTCAGTTCTTTCAGGCGGCTCTCGACCGCTTGCAGATCTTTCAAAATCTCCAGTCGCCGCCGGCTTTCTGCCGTGGCCAGCCATCCGAAATCGCCCCCCAAAACTTTTCGGAGCGCCCGTGAAACGGTTTCGCCGGCAAACTCCAGCCATCGTTCACCCGGCGGAGGCGGGCCGAAACACCCGGGATCGACGTGATCGAGCAGATAATCGGAGAGAAATTGCGGCTGCTGCTTTTCGTAGACTAAGGCGCCCGTGCAAAACAATTGCGTGGCCAGCGGACGAAACTGCGCGACGCCTTGGGCCTCCCAATTTCGCGCCAGCCTCAAACCATCCTCCAGCGTATCGGTCATGCGGCACACGAGATCCAGTTCCCGGGAGGCTTCCTGGTTGGGCGCGGCGAGCAACTCCACGATGGCCTGACACAGAATGTGCCGCGCCTTGAGCGCCGCTTCCGCCGCGGCGATTTCCCTGGCTTCGAAATCCGCCAGCAAACGCAGAGCGTTCTCCATCGCCTGGCAGGCGCTCTCCGCCATTTCCGTCCCGGCGCAGCGCAATTGCGCGTTGCCCAGATTAACCCAGGCCATGGCCAGGATGACATCGCGCCGGGCATCGCCGGGGTGGTGCGCGGGTCCAAGCGCCCCGATCGCTTGTTCGAAGGAGCGCACGGCCTCGCGTCGGGCCGCTTCGCTCTCTCGAGCTTCGAGCGCGAGTCCCCGGTTCATCCACGCAATCGCCAACCGCCGGACGACAGATCCGTCGCCGCCCGCGGGCACGTCCTGCAATAAGTCGATGGCCGCGTCGTAGGAGCGAACGGACTCCGCGAGCTTTTCCTCACCTCCCAGCCGGGCAAGTGCGTCGCCACGATTGATCCAGCCGGCGGAAAGCCCAAAGCGGAAACCCGGATGATCCACGAGCGGCAGGCGGCGGCGCAAATCAATCGCCTCCTCAAAGCAGCGAATGGCCGCGTGCCAAGCCGCGGGATCGCTCCCATTGAGCAACACCAGGCCACGTTCCATGGCGTCGTGAGCCAACGCGTCGAGTTCCTGCGAACTCGAAGGCCGGCTCACAGCCGGTCGATGACGATCTCCAGCGCCATCACACAATAGCTGGTCACGAGGATCGGATCTTTCTCCATCCAGCGACCGGTGTCGTTGACCCACCCGCCATTACTGCCCTGGAGGCTGATGAGTTTCCGGGCAAATTCCGGTTCCCAGTCGATCTTCCGGCCATCCTTAAGATCGAGTTCTTTGACGCCGGCTGCAGCCAGACCTTTGCTCATGAGGTGATAGTAATAATACAAACCCGCGTGCTGGAGGCCGGGGTTTTCGTCGAGCGTGTAATTCTCTTTCAGCCACTCGAGCGCGGAAGCGACACGCGGATCGTCTTTCTTCAAATCGGCATAAATGAAACTCAAGAGGCCGGCATAACTCATCGTGCCATAACTCCGGAGGGCCACTTTGCCATTCGGCAGTTTTGTCTCGCCCGCCCTGGTTTCACCCGGAAAATAAATGAAGCCTCCCTTGTTTGCGGGATCACCGCTGGCCCACGGTTCCTTGTTCGCGCTCGGGAGATTCTGGCAGCGAGTAATGAAAGCGATGGCCGCATTCCAATCGAGGTCCTTGCCTTTCTCGGTCTCCACGGAGGGGTGCTTGTCTTTGTAGGCCCGGAGCGCCTCGAGGGCGATGAGCGTGTTGTCGAGGTCGGGGTGGGCATGCTCGGTGCCGTTGGGGCCGTAACCGATCCCGCCATCGAGCGACGGATTGGCCATCCCTTTGGCCTGCATGCCGATGATGAAATTGTGGGCGGTCTCGATGAGCGGCTCGTCCTTGGGGTTGCCCGAGTTGAGGAGCGCCATCATGGCGAGCGAGGTATTGTAATTGGCGAGCCCCATTGAATAGATGCCGCCGTCAGGTTGCGCCTTGCTGCGGAGGAAGGCGTAACCCTTTTGCATGAAGGCCGGCTGTTCCTTGAGATATTTGCCGGAGGGCTCGCGTTGAAAGGCCATCAGCGGCAAGGCGGTCAGGCCCGGATGATTCGGGTCCACCGCGCTCCATGAACCGTCCTCTTTCTGCTGCGATTGCAAAAACGCCAGGCCCCGTTCGATGGCATGTTGCACTTCTTCACGGGTGGGAGGTTTTTTGGCATCGGCGGCCGCGACGAACCGCGAAGTGGCGAAGAACGCCATGAGGATGACGGGGAAAATTTTCATGATTGGGAGTGATGTGGGTTCGAGCCGAATAACGGGGATTTCAGCGACAGTGGGCGCGGTATCAGGGTATCATTCGTCAGTCCGGTGCTGACTGCGAGTAAACAGAAGCCATACCACTCCGGCCTGCAACTGGCTGGCTGCAACAATATTCTTTCCAAATGACACCTCTCTACCGGGCAAAGCGTTTCCCTTGGCGAATGAATGCGAATCAGCCTCAGGCGGATGGATTTTACATGGACAGGAATTATCCGACAAGAATCAGGAAACGGATAGATAATGGACGCGGCTGCTCGGTCGCGAAAGAGTTCGGCAGCCTCTGGAACTGTGGAGGCGACTTGCGCCTTCTGAACCACCCCTTCCTTTTGACAAGTCTGCGGGAAATCCATCAACCTGCTCCACCGTGATCGCTGTCGAACCCCTCTCGGAAAACGAATGGCTCGTGACGATACAATCGGGCTCGACCACGAAGCACCGAGTGCGCGTCACGCCAGAGGATCTTCGCCGCTTCGGTGGCGAGGGTGTTTCGGTGCAGCAACTGCTGGAGGCCAGCTTTCGGTTCCTGTTGGAACGCGAGTCGAACACGTCGATCCTCTCGTCCTTCGATCTGCCGGTGATCGGCCGTTATTTCCCCGAGTACTCCAAGGAGATTCGCCGCTACCTCGGGAACGAATGATCACGAGCGAGGCAACTTGCCCGCCGGTGCAGAGTCGGGCACATCTTTTACTTCGCTCCAGCGAATATGGCGCCGAACGCCGACCGTGTGGAAGTGGGGATCCGGGTCCTGGATATATCCTGCGGTATTGATTTTCAGCCCTTCGCGACGCAAGCGCCGTCGCTGTTCCCGGGCCAGTGATGCCTCCATATTCGGGCTGATGCGGGCATCGGCGCTAACCAAGCGGTGCCACGGCAATTTCGCCGATTCCTCCTCGGTCAACCGGCTCATGACAAAGGCGACGTGGCGGGCCATCACATTCATATGGATGGCGATACTTCCATAAGTCGTAAACTTGCCCGGTGGAATGAGACCGACTAGACGGATGACCTCCGCGCGAATGCGTGCGAACGCTTTGGATTTCGGCTTGGGCACGGTGGAAAAATGACGAATGACGAATGACTAAGGAATGGCCGAAGTATCCAAGGACGAAAAGCGCATTTCGAATCGGTCGGTCATTTAGGCATTCCTCCATCATTCGTCATTTCACACCGTCTCCCCGGGGAGAAAACTGGGAATCAGGCGAATCGGTTTCGGTTCCAGAGCACCTGTTTCCACCAGTTGGCGCATCGCTTTCGAGACTCGGCGCGCAAATTGCGCCGGGTTGATCGCGTAGCGCGAAACGGCCGGCACGATCGCCTGGATGAACGGGTCATTGTCGCGGGCAATGACGGCGGCATCGTGCGGGATTCTTTTGCCGCTGCCGAGCAGGTAAGTCATGACGGTGAGGACGTGCACACCCCGGGCCACAAGGTAAGCCGTGGGCGGATTCCGGGAATGCACGGCGTCGTCGAGCAGCCCCTGGAGGTGGTTCGCGGTGCCGTCGTGCCGAAGCACCCGCAGGCTGGCATCCGGAACTCCGGCGAGTGCCTCCTGCATTCCCGCTTCGCTGTCCAAGTCGCCGCCGTAGGCGCCCGCCGGCAGGACGATGGCGATGTGCTTGCGGCCTTTGCGCAGGAACAATCCTCCGGCATGCCGGCAGGCCGCACGATGGTCCGCATCGATCGAAGGCACGAGCACGTCCGGCCGCGCAGAACCCATGATCAGGCACGGCAACCGCTGCCGGACGAACCAGCGTTGCATCGGGTCTCGCGAGGAAAAGACCAGCCACGCCGTCGCCGGATGCTCCTGCACCAGTTTCTCGAGCACCCGCTCCGGCCGTCCAGAAAAGCACGCCTCGCTGACATGCAATTGCGGGGTGCAATCGGCAGCGGCGAGATTATCCCGCACAGCATCGATGATGAAAGAGGCGAGCGGCGACAGCGCCCAAAATGAGGACGGCAAAAGCATCCCGACGACTTTTCGCGAGCCGCTCCCGCCGGCCGCGGTCCGCCTTGAACGAATCCGCCGCCGTTTGCGTTCCGTGCCTTCGAGCAAGCCTCTCCGTTCCAATTCCAGAAGGGCCGCCCGGAGAGTCGGCCGGCTCACCTGGAGGAGGGCGCACAACTCCCGTTCACCGGGAAGGAACTTGAGCCAGAACCCTTTGCGGATTCCGTCGCTGAGCGACTGGATGGTCTGCGCGACAAGCGAGATGCGCCTGGGCAGGGTGGGATGCGCCGAAATCGCGGGTTTCATCTGGTCTTAAAAACTAACCAGCAAGTTAGGATTGGCGGGGCTTGCACGGCAACCAATATTCCGCCAATGCCCGGCAGCTTCACTTTCCTCGATTGTTCCCCTTACCGGCAGGGACGGGCCACGCGCCCGCCGGGTCTCCCGCTGCCGTGTCCTCCGTGAATTCTTTCCCAAATTCGGAATCGGTGGCGGTCGTCGGGCTCGGTCTTCTCGGGCGTGGCATCGCCGCGAGCCTGCTCGGCCATGGCTTTCGGGTCATCGCCGTCGAATCCGACGAAGCCCAGCGTACTCGCGCCGAAGATCACATCACTTTGATGATCGCGGAGATGATCGACCTCGGTGGTGCAGACCCGGGCTTGCGCAGCGAATGGCTCAGGCGCTACGTCCCCACGCCGGGATTCGAACCTCTGACGGATTGCGCCTTTGTCGTCGAAAGCGTGACGGAAGAACCCGCAATCAAGCAACAGGCTTTCGAGGCGATCGAGGCGGTCGTCGGCGCGAACGTGGTCATCGCGAGCAACACTTCGAGCATTGCCATCAGCCAGTTGCAGCAGGGGCTCAAAAATCCGGGGCGACTGGTTGGGATGCACTGGGCCGAACCGGCGCACGCCACGCGTTTCATGGAATTGATCCGTGGCGCCCAGACCTCGACCGAGGCCCTCGAGACGGCCGCGGCCATCGCCCGTCGCCTGGGGAAGGAACCCTGCATTTGCCAGCAGGACATTCCGGCTTTCATCGTCAATCGCCTCGGCTACGCGATGTATCGCGAAGCGCTGCACCTGCTCGAGACGGGCGTCGCCGATGTCGAGACGATCGACCTCGCCGTGCGCAATGGACTGGGTCTTTGGGCCTCGCTCTGCGGCCCCTTCCGCTGGATCGACTTGAGCGGCGGGCCCGAGGTATACGCCCCGGCCCTCCAACGTGTCCTTCCCACGCTCAGCAAAGCCGACGATATTCCGGCTTCGATGCAGGCGCTCGCGGAAAGCGGGGCGCGGGGCACGGCCAACGGGCGCGGCTTTTTCCAATACACACCGGAGGAAGCGAGGCACTGGGATGAGCTTTACCGGCGCCACGCCTGGCGGGTGGCGCAGATGCAAAACGAATACTTCGGCCCCGGCGCGGACACCAAATCCCAAGCCCGGTAAATCCGCGACTCTCGTGCGCCACAGTATCGTCAAAGCCAAGCTTCGCCGGAACGAGCCTGCTCTCGTCACGACGCTGCACTACACCGATCCGACGCTTTACGAGATGACGAGTCTCATGGGTTTCGACGCCATCTGGATGGACCTCGAGCACCACGCCTACAGCGTGGAGACGGCAGCGAACTTGATGCGCGCGGCGCGTGTCGGTGTTGCGGACATCGTGGCGCGCCCGGCCAAGGGCGAGTTCATGCGCATGGCGCGGCTTCTGGAAGCGGGCGCGCAGGGCATCATGTATCCGCGTTGCGAAAGCGCGGCGGAAGCGGCCGAGGTGGTGCGCTGGGCAAAATTTGCGCCGCTGGGAGAGCGACGAGTCGACGGCGCCAACGCCGACGCGCCGTACTGTTTCGCCCCGATGAAGGAGTATCTGCAAAAGGCCAACGAAGAGACTTTTGTCGTCGTGCAGATCGAGTCTCCGCGTGCCCTGGCCGAGGTCGAGGCGATCGCGGCGATCCCCGGCGTGGATGTGCTCATGATCGGTCCCGCCGATCTCAGCGTTCTTTCCGGCGTCCCCTTCGAATTCGACCACCCCTCGATGCTCGCGGCACGGCAGCGCGTGGCTGCGGCGGCGAAAAAAGCCGGGATCCATTGGGGCAGCACCAGTCCCAATGCCGCGCATTCCCGCACCCTCATGGAACTGGGCGCACGCTTCATCTGCCACGGCGCGGATATTCTCCTGGTGAAAAGCGGGCTGGAGCAAATCCAGGCACAATACTCCTCCCTCGGCTTCACCTTCGACAATCGCCTCCGGCCGGCGCCGGCGGTACCGGAGGCGCCCGGTGAGTGACCGAAAATCCGTCCTGGTGGTTGGCGTTGGTTCGATTGGCGAACGCCACCTTCGCTGCTTCCAAGCCACTGGCCGCGCCGGGATGTCGATCTGTGAATTGAATCCGCAACTGCGGGAAACGATCGGCCAGCGTTACCACGTCGAACATGCCTTCGCCGGCTTCGAGGAAGCGTTGCGGGCCCGCCCGCATGCCGCGGTGATTTGCACGCCGGCGCATTGGCACATCCCCATGGCGCGCGCCGCGGTGGAGGCGGGGGTGCATGTGCTGATTGAAAAGCCGCTGAGCACGAAGCTCGACGGCATCGACGAACTGCGGCGCGAGAGCGCCGCACGCGGGCTGACCGTGGCCGTGGCTTATGTCCTGCGCAACAATCCCGCGCTGGCCGCGATGCGCGAGGCGATCGCGAGCGGCCGTTTCGGCGCTCCCAAGCAAGTGGTCGCCGTGCTCGGGCAGCACCTACCGAAACATCGGCCGGCCTATCGCCAGATTTATTTCGCCGACCATGCGACCGGAGGCGGAGCCGTCCAGGATTTCCTCACGCATGCGATCAATGCCGTGGAGTGGCTCGTCGGCCCGATCACCCGCCTCACGGCCGATCTCGATCACCAGGTGCTCGACGGAGTGACGGTCGAGGATACGGTCCACGTGCTCACCCGGCATGGCCAGGTGATGGGTTGCTTTACGGACAATCTTTACCAACCGGCTTTGGAGGACACGCTCACGGTCGTATGTGAGCGCGGCATGGCGCGGTTTGCCGTTTCGGAAAGCCGGTGGCGCTGGATGACCGAAGCCGATGGCGCCTGGCAGGATGGCGGAGTGAAGCCGGTCGATCGCGATGCGACTTTCGTGGCGCAGGCCCACGCATTTCTCGATGCGATTGACGGCCTCGGCCGACCGGTCTGCACACTCGAGGAAGCGTGCCAGAGCTTGCGTGTGAACCTCGCGATCCTCGCGTCGTCGAAAGAGCGCGCCTGGCAGATGATTGAAGAACCTCAAACCGTCCATGCCTGAAGCGCCACTTCCCACCGTTCAACAGCTCTTCGACTTGAGCGGGCGGACCGCGCTCGTCACAGGAGCCAGCGGGCACCTGGGCTCGGCGATGGCCGCGGCACTCGCTGAGGCGGGCTGTCGTGTGATCGTCGCCAGCCGCAAAATCGAAACGGCCCGCGTGACGGCGGATGCTCTCGGCGGCGAGCAACGCGGAAAGCATTTGGCCGTGGCCTTCAACCAGATGGATGAAGCTTCCATCGAGCGCGGTTTTGCCGACGCCACGGAACTGAGCGGCGGCGGGATCGATGTACTCGTCAATAACGCGCACGAGCCGCTGGCCGCTGATTGGCGAAGGGTGACCGGCGAACAATTCACGCGTCAGCTCGCCAATGTCACCGGCTACTTCCTGCTCGCCCGTCTGGTCCGCGATGGGGCGGTGGCGCGCAACATTCCGGCGAGCATCATTTTGCTCGGTTCGATGTACGGCGAGGTCGGTTCCTATCCCGATGCCTACGAAGGCATTTGCTCGGCGAGCCCGGCCGCGTATCAAACGCTCAAGGGAGGCACCATTCAACTCACGCGGCATCTGGCCGTCTACTGGGCGAAGGATCGGGTCCGGGTGAATTGCCTGAGCCCCGGTCCGTTTCCCAGCGGACGCGCCAATCCGGAAATGGTCACACGATTGAAATCCAAATCTCCCATGGGCCGCATGGGTGAGCCCCACGAGCTCAAAGGCGCCGTCGTTTTCCTCGCCTCCGACGCGAGCAGCTACATGACCGGGCAAAATCTCGTGATCGATGGCGGCTGGACGGCCTGGTAACTTTCCGCCCAACTTCCGCATGCCAGTTTCTCCCGAAGCCCTCGCCGCCAATCTGGAACACGAAATGGGGGCCAACACGGGCTTTGTGCGCATCCACGCGGCGGAAGCGTTGATCGAACACGGTTACGGTTTCAAAGTCGCCCCGGTGTTGCTTTCGGATGCGGAGGTGGAGACTCCCGGGTACCGCCTCGGCGTCTGGCGCGCCCTGGCACAAATCGTCAAGGCGGAGAGTGAGCGGCGGGATTACGTCGGGCGGATTCGCCGGGTCCTGACCGATGCCGCGGCTCCCGATCGGCTCGGCGCCGCGGAAAGCCTCGCCAAGCTGCGAGTCGCGGATCGAAACGATCGTCCCGTCCTCGAAGAATGGCTGCGTTCGGCCAAGGAGAGCGACGCTCCCTTTTTGCTTTGGCTGCTGCTGCTCTCGAGCGATTCCAACGAACGTCCGCAGGATGAAGCGCGACTTGCCCGGTTGCTCGACTCGAAAGATCCGGCGGCCCGTTTGCGTGCGGGCTATGCCCTGGGCAGGCTCGGCGACGCCTCCGCCGAATCCATCCGGCATCTCCAGCAATGCGCGGAATCCGAACCGGCAGATTCTCGCGCGCGAGTTTATCTGCTGGCGGCGGCTTTTCGCTATGCGCCGCTGGATTCCCCACCCGCTGCGCGATTGAAACGCGAGTTGATCGCCGACTTCGCTTCCAGTGATGCGAGCGAACAGTTGCAGGCTTCCACGGCGATCGGAGCGCATGGTTCGGCCGAAGACATCCCCGCACTCACCAGTCTCCTGAAAAGCGCCAACGCCGACGCCCGCATCGGCGCGGCGGGCGCACTGCTCCATCTCTTGCGTTGAAGACGAACAGCCAGCTCCCCTCGCGCGCCTGGCTGATCGTCGCATTTCTCTGGGTGGTCGGCGGCTTGAACTACCTCGACCGGATCATGATCACGACGATGCACGATTCGCTGGTCGCAGCGGTTCCGATGACGGAGGCGCAGTTTGGGCTGCTCACGGCGATGTTTCTTTGGGTTTACGCCGGCATCAGTCCGTTCGCAGGTTTTCTCGCCGATCGATTTCCCCGGAGCCGGATCGTCACCGGCAGTCTCCTCATCTGGTCGAGCGTCACCTGGCTCACCGGCCAGGCAAAAACCTACGACCAATTGCTGGCCACCCGGGCGCTCATGGGCATTAGCGAAGCCTGCTTCGTTCCGGCCGCACTCGCACTCATCACCGACTATCATCGCGGCCCGACACGCTCCCTGGCCACGGGTATCTATATTACCGGCAGCATGGTCGGCTCGGCCCTCGGTGGGCTCGGTGGATGGCTGGCCGAGCGCCAACACCGCTGGAATTCTCCTTTTCAATTCTTCGGACTGCTGGGGATCGGCGTCGCCGTTTTACTCGCCTTCGCTCTGCGCGATGTCTCCGACACCGAGACCGGCGCGACACCGTCGCTGGAGAAATGCGCGCCGCCCAAGGCGCGCTTCGACGAAGCCCTGGCCAGCCTCTTCGGCGACAGTTCATTCATCCTCACCTTCGTCTTTTACGGATTGGTCGCGATGACGACCTGGGGAGTGACCGGCTGGATGCCGACCTATCTCAGCGAACATTTTCATCTCGGGCAGGGGCGCGGCGGATTGTCCGCCACGGGTTACTTCAACGGGGCAATGGTGGTGGGCTTGATCCTCGGTGGCGCATGGGCCGATCGCTGGAGTCGCTCGAACGAGCGCGCCCGCATCCTCGTCCCGGTGATCGGCCTCTTCCTCTCGCTTCCCGGCTTGCTCCTCGCAGCGAACAGTTCCGTGCTCCCCGTGGCACTGGCCGGATTGATTCTCTTTGGACTGACGCGCTCGTTTACCGATGCGAATATCATGCCCATCGTCTGTCTCGTCGCCAACGCGCGCTATCGGGCGACCGGGTTTGGCGTTTTGAACCTCTTCGCCAATGCCGCGGGCGGCCTGACCATTTATGCCGGCGGCGCTTTGCGCGATGCCCACGTCGATGTGAGCGATGTTTTTCGCGTGTCCGCGGTGATGCTGGCCGTCTGCGCCACGCTGCTGCTTCTCGTCAAACCGCGCGCGACAGCCACTTGAAATCATCCCCTTGGTCAGCACAACTGACCAGACCCTTTTCATTGGCGGGCCTTCTCCCCTGGCGAACAATGATGCGGTAATGACCTCCGACGATTCCCCACTGAAAACCCGCCCTCTTCCGCACGGCGAGTTGATGCAACTCAAGCGCTGGAACACCCCGACGATCTACAACGGCTGGGAGCAAGTCACGAAACGGGACGCATCCAAGGAGGGATTCAACATCGAGGAAACGCGCGATTTCATGCCGCAGATGGGCCCCATGGTCGGCTACGCCGTGACCCTCGTGGTCGAGCCGAGCAACGCGGCGCATCGCCAGGCAAATCCCAATTCCGCCGTCGAGTATCGCCGCTACGTTGCGAGTGTTCCGGGACCGAAGATTGTCGTAGTGCAGGACCTGGACAAGCCGCGCGTGATCGGTTCGCTGTGGGGCGAGGTCAATGCGATGTTGCACCTCGCGCTCGGTTGCGTGGGCACGATCGTCGACGGCCCCATCCGCGATCTCGATGAAATGACGGCGGCTGGCTTCAAGGCCCTCGCCCGCCGACTCTGCGTCGGGCACGCCCACGTCCACGTCGTGCGCTGGAATTGCGAAGTCGAAGTCTTTGGCCGCACGGTGCGCCCCGGAGATCTCATTCATGCTGACAAACACGGCTTCCTCGTGGTCCCGCCCGAGGATCAGCCAGGGCTCCTGGAAGCCGCCCGGTTCATGGATACGAACGAGTGCACCACGGTCATTCCTGCGATCCGCGAGAGTGCTGGCCGCACCATGGAAGAAACGCTGGCCAGCATCAACCAGTCCGTCGCGCAATTTCGCACGAACGTGGAGACGAAATTCAAACGCGGAGCGGAATGGTAACCATCTACGCCGCGGCGAAAAACACGGTTTGAACGAAGCGCCGCTCTTTTCAAAAGCCAACTGCCGCGAATGAACTTCCCCGTGAATCTCGGCTTGATCGTCTTCCTGGCTATTTGTGCGGTCCCGACTGCGGCACGAGCCTTACCGCCGGCGAACCTTCTGGTGAAAGCCGAGGCGACTCCACCGACTCACGCCGACGTCCCCTACGGCAATCAACCGCGCCAGGTGCTCGATTTCTGGCAGGCCCACTCCGATCGGCCCACGCCTCTGGTCTTCTACGTGCATGGCGGCGGCTGGCAGAACCAGGACAAGACCGATATCGACGACCATCTCAACGTGCGCGCGTTTCTCGACGCAGGCATCTCCGTGGCCACGGTGAACTATCGTTTCCTCGAGGATGCCGATGATGCGCACATCGTTCCGCCGATCCAGTGGCCGCTCCACGATGCCCAACGCGCCCTCCAATTTCTCCGCACAAAGGCCGGCGCATGGCACCTCGACACGAGCCGCATCGGCGCCTCGGGCGTGAGCGCCGGCGGCGGCACAGTGCTCTGGCTGGCGTTGCATCCCGACATGGCCGACCTGGCGAGCGCCGATCCCCTGGCGCGCGAGTCCACCCACTTTCATTGTGTGGGTGTAAAAGCGCCGGTGGTTTCGCTCGACCCGCAGCAAGTCCGCGAGTGGATTCCCAATGCCATCTTTGGCGCTCACGCATTTGGTTTTGCCGACCTCACGCGGGCGGCTTCTTTCCAGCCTTTTTACGACACGCGGGAAAAATATCGCGCGGATATTCGCCGCTACTCGCCGGACGAATTTGTGAGCAAGGACGCACCGCCGATTTTCGTCGAGTTTCCCAACCAGGATAAGCCGCCAGTCCCAGGCGAGCCGCAGACGGATCCCAATCACTCCGCGATCTCGGGTCTGATGTTGAAACGAAAGCTCGCGACGTTCGGCGTTTCGATGGAATTGCAATATCCCGGCGCACCCGACACCCGGCACGCCAATATGCAGGCCTATCTCACAGAGTTGCTTTCTCGCGACACCGCTTCCGCAAAGTAATTCTCGTGCCGATGCAACTCGTCAACGAACTCGATTCCACAGATCGCCGCCTGCTGGAGCGTTGCCTGGACGGTTTCCTCCCCGAGCGCGTCTTCGACATTCACTCTCACCTCTTTCACACCGGGCACTTCGCTCCCGGCACGTGCCCGGATTTCCTCGACGAAAATCGCGGCTACGGCCTGAAAGATTTCGACGAAGCAATGAGCCGCTGGATGCCCGGTCGCAAGGTCGAAGGTTTGTTCTTCGGCTTTCCGCGCGCGGGCAATGATCGCCCGGGCGAAAATGCCTGGGTGAACGAACAAATCGCTCCCGGCGTGGGAAAGACAAATTCGCGGGCGCTCGTCCTCGCCGCACCTGACGACGATCCGCAGGAGGTCCGGCGTTTGCTGGAAAGCGGCGTCTTTGTCGGCATCAAACCGTATCGGGTTTACGCCGACGTGCCCGACACGAACGAGGCGACCATCGAATCGTTCGCGCCCGCGTGGATGTGGGAATTGTGTCATGAGCACGAGGGCGTGCTCATGCTCCATATCATGCGCGCGGGTGGGATTACCGACGCACACAATCTCGAGACGATCTACCGTCTCTGCCGTCGCTATCCGCATTGCCGGCTCGTGCTCGCGCACGTCGCCCGATCTTTCAACTATCGCCACGCCCGCGAGGGACTCGGCGCGCTCGTCGACCTGGACAACGTCGTCGTCGACACCTCGGCCGTGACCCAGGCGGGCGCATTCCGCGCCGCCTTGGGACTTCTCGGCCCTCGTCGCGTCTTGTGGGGCAGCGATTACATGGTGAGCGAATTGCGCGGTTCCTGCGTTTCCCAAGGTGACGGCTTCACCTGGATTTACGCCGATGACGAGGCGGCCAAAAAACTGACGATCTTCGGTCGCTACACGCTGGTCGGCATCGAGTCCCTGCTCTGCCTGCGGGAAGCATGCGAGGACACGGGCATGACGGCCACCGATCTCCAGGATATTTTCTGCGAAAACGCCCTGCGCCTGCTCGTCCCGCACTTGCCGGACGCCAACCAACCGGAGCGTGTGACCGGCCCGGAACTCTGGGCGCGGGCCCGGACCGTGATCTCGGGCGGGACCGGCCTGCTCGCCAAGCGGGCTCACCTTTTCGACCCCACCTCCTGGCCTTCCTATTTTTCGCGCTGCCGGGGGGCCGATGTCTGGGATCTGGACGATCGGCGATATACCGATTTTACCGGTGGCGTCGGGGCGATTCTACTCGGCCACGGCGATCCCGAGGTTAATGCCGCCGTGCAGCGGCGCGTGAACGCCGGCTCCTACTGTACCCTCGCTTCACCGGACGAAGTGAAGCTGGCCGAGCGCTTGCTGGCCCTTCATCCGTGGGCGGGCAAGGTGCGTTTCGCCCGTGGCGGAGGCGAAGCACTCGCCCTTGCCGTCCGCATTGCGCGGGCTGCCACGGGGCGCAGCGGCATTGCCTTCTGCGGTTACCACGGCTGGAGCGATTGGTATCTTGCGGCCAATCTCGGCGACACGAGTGCGCTCGATGGGCATCTCCTATCAGGTCTCGAGCCTCTCGGCGTTCCGCGCGAACTCGCCGGGACCGCCGTTCCCTTCCGCTACAACGATCGCGCTTCTTTTCAAGCGGCTCTGGACCAGCTCGGCGGGAACCTCGCCGCGGTCGTCATGGAACCGATGCGTTCGGAACCACCGCGGGACGGTTTTCTCCAGCACGTCGCCGCCGCCTGTCACCGTGCCGGCGCCCTTCACATGATCGATGAAGTCACGAGCGGCTGGCGTTTTGGGTGGCCGGGCGCCTGTCCGAAACTCGGTCTCACGCCCGACGTGGTCGTCTACGCCAAAGCCATGAGCAATGGCGTCCCTTGCGCCGCGGTCGTCGGCACCGATTCCGCGATGGAGCCTGCCGACCACAGCTTTATCTCCAGCAGTTATTGGACAGACGGCCTCGGCCCCGCCGCCGCCCTCGCTTGCCTCGGCAAAATAGAACGCGAAGGCGTGCAACCTCACGTCTGGAGCCTGGGCGAAAAACTCCAGCGAGGCCTGCGCGAAGTCGCCACACGTCATCCCGCTCTGCAAATCAAGATCGCCGGCATGCCCTGCGCCCCATCCTTCGCCTTTCAGCTTCCGGAATTTGGCCCTGCGGCCAAGGCGCTCACCATTCGAAAAATGCTCTCCCGGGGATTCCTCTTCAGCAGCCAACTTTACGTCATGTGGCCCCATACCGAATGCCACGTCGATTCTCTGCTCGCGGCCCTGGACGATACCCTTGGCGAAGTCTCACGTTCTCATTCCGAAGGCGCGCTCTCAAAGGATGCAGGCCCCGTTCCAGAGACGACGGGGTTCGCCCGCCTCGTTTGAGCACGAATCCCCTGGGGATCGTTCGCCCAATGAGAAACTGAATGTCGCCGGGATTGGAACCGGAGGGCCAGCGTTCTGAACTTCAAGCGGATCAAAACTCAACGCACCTCGATGCCATCCAACCGGCTGGTCAACCGCGCGACCAACCGTTCCAGGTCGCGCACGCGCCGCGTCGTCTCCGTCAATTGCTGCACCCCGACCCACTGCCGCTTGGCCTGTTTGTCGGGTGTGGCCGGGATTCCCAAAACGGTGCCGCCGTCCGGCACGTCGCGCATAACCCCGGATTTCGCTCCCACGGTGACTTGATTGCCCAGACGGAGATGGCCAGCGATTCCAGATTGCGAAGCCACGACGACGTAATCTCCGAGGCGGGTGCTGCCGGCGAAGCCGACCTGCCCCATGATGAGGCAATGGCGACCGACGACGACATTGTGCGCAACATGGACCAGATTATCGATCTTGGTTCCGGCGCCGATCACGGTCGGCCCCAGAGCCCCACGATCGATGGCGGCATTGGCGCCGATCTCCACATCATCCTCGATGATCACATTTCCGACCTGCTGAATTTTGCGATGGACGCCGGCGTCGAACACGTAGCCGAAACCGTCTGCGCCGATGACTGTGCCAGCGTGAATGGTCACCCGATTACCAATCGACGTCCGCTCGTAAATGACGACGTTGGGAAACAAGCGCACGTCTTCGCCCAGGCGGACCTCTTTGCGCAGATGATTTCCTCCGAGGAGGACCGAACGCGCGCCGATTTGGCATCCGTCGCCGATCACGCAATCGGGGCCGACATGCGCCGTCGGGTGGACCTGCGCCGAGGCGGCAATCACCGCGCTCGGGTGAATCCCCGCCGCATATTGTTCCTCCGGAAAAAAGAGCGGGAGTATTTTGGCGAACGCCACCCGTGCGTCCCGCACACGAATCAAGACCTTTCCGGCCGAGTGAAATGGGGCCGCCACCAAAATGCCACTCGCGCCGCTTTGATCGGCAACCTCGAAATGCGCGGCTTTTTCTGCAAAGGTAAGGTCCCCCTTTTGGGCAGCGTCGGCGGAGGCCAAACCGGTCAGGATGGTCGTTTCATCGCCCTGCACCTCGCCGTGGACTCGTTCGGCGATTTCACCTGCACTGTAGGAAATGGAAATGGGAGTGGAGTGGAAAGTCTTGGGATGTCGGCGAGCCCCAAGCGATGGAAAGCGGCTTAGGCAGCAGGAGCCGGCTGCGGCATGGCGTCATCGACACCGACCATCCGCTGCGACTCAACATCCCACATTTTGAGCCGGAGACATCGAATAATTTCGCGCGGATGGAGAGAAGTCACGCGAGTGGTCTTCAGTTCCGGCATTTCCCGGGAAACCTGCGGGAGCCGGTAGAAGGGAATGCGCGCATTCAAATGATGGATGTGGTGATAGCCGATATTCCCCGTGAACCACGCCATCAGCCAGCCGGTCTGCATGAAGCTGGAGGATTCGGTCGCCGCCTTTTCGTAGGTCCAGCCGGCTTTGTCGTTGAAGGAAACGCCGGGAAAATTGTGCTGCGCGTAAAACAGATACGTCCCGATGGCGTAGAGAACGAAATGCGGAATCGTCTGTGTCAGCAACAGGGCCATCCAGCCCCAATAGTGGACCAAGGCCACACCGATGGCCACATGGAGGAGGATGGCGATGAGGCAGTCGTAGTTTCGTTTCGGTCGATTCAAAAAGGGAACCACGCACATGCCCACGACGAAGACGAAGAAATAGCCGAAGAGAATCGTCAACGGATGCCGCATGAAAAGATACTGGAA
Source organism: Chthoniobacter sp. (assembly GCA_036501065.1). Classification (GTDB taxonomy): domain Bacteria; phylum Verrucomicrobiota; class Verrucomicrobiia; order Chthoniobacterales; family Chthoniobacteraceae; genus Chthoniobacter. Next base: position 146,596 of record DASYAY010000093.1, read on the forward strand.
GCGAACCGACGCCGAGGATCGAAGATACTGGCTCTTCGTCATGATCGGAAACGAACCGATATGCGATCCACGCAGCTTGGAATTGTGACTGTGATGGTGATTGTGCGAACTTCGCCAAATGCTGCTCGGACTCAGCGCCAGGATGCCGAAGCACCGCATGAAGACTTTCGCGATCCACGATCGGGAGAGGATGGCATGGTGCTGGTAATCGTGGTAAATGACAAAAAGGCGGAGGAGCAACAGCCCGCTGAGGACACTGCAAGCCGCTTTTCCGGCGAGATTGAGATTCCAATGGGTCCCGGCCAGGGAGACGGCGGTCAACAGGGTCGTCGAGATTACATGCCACCAACTTTCCACGGTCGAGTCATTGGCGTACCGCTTGGTGGCAAGAATTAAATCGCGACCGGTCTTTTGAATTGGTTTCAGAAAACAGTGTGCACCTGAATACGCGCCTTGTCGCTGGTAATTCCGAGAAAGGTACCGCAAACCGTTGCGGCGTTTTCCACTACGCGGTTGGCACAACGGTTCACAAATTTTTTCTGAAGCAATCGGCGAAGAGGAGAATGGATGCTGGGACGAATCTTCCATATTCGGTCGGGCGAGGTGGGGTTTGTCCAATTTGGACTGCACTCCCAATCCGATACGGGATGGACCGCATTAAACGATTGGCACGATGAACTTGGAATTGCCAACCAGTATCCCAGAAATTTTTAGCGCCATATAAAGGCGCCGCGAGAAAATCGGAATGCGCCGCGATTTGCACAAGTCCCTCAGCCCAGCGAAGCTTTCGATATCGGAGCGAGGTTCATCCGCCCAATAAGGAGGGAGATTGATTCGATTCAGGACTCGGCTGCCGAGATCACATGGGCTTTCAGTTCGCTTGGAGTGAATTGGAACCCAGTCTTTTGGGCCAGCTTGATGACCGCCGCGATGTCGGAGTCCAGATGTGCGAGGTCTCGGGTGGCGTGGCGAAAATCAGCTTTTGTGGCCCCGCCCATTCCTCGCGCCAAGCCGGCGCCCACTCCGCGCCCCTATGGAGGAAAGTGAAAGAAATGTTGTTGATAGCCTCGCGTCCGAATTGGCTGCCGCCATGTATTCATTTGCTTGTCTTACGGGAACGAGGGCCGGTCGCGAATCGCGGAGTCCCGCACACCTTTACCACTCAAACGACACCCCGCCGAAGAACCCGCGGCGCATGCCGTACTGCGACGCGCCCACACCGACCCCGGTACCGGTGCGCAATTGGTAGACCTGGTCAAAGAGATTCACAACGTCGAAGCGGAACTTCACCTTGCCGAGTTTTCCCATGTGCACGGTTTGCTCGAGTCCCAGATTTACCGGGTAATACGGAGGAAGTTTTTCCTCGTTGGCGAAGCCCGCTCGCAGGCCGTTTCCGTAGAGGAAATCGACGGAGACCAGCGAGTCCTTCCATTTGTAGGAAACGCCTCCCGAACCCGTGACCGCCTGGTTGTGATCGAGATAAATCCAATGGTTCTTGATGTAAGCCAGTTCGTCGGGATCGAATTGGAACTGTTGCGAGTCGATGTCCTTTCCCTGCGCTTTGGAGAGCGAGAGATTGCCGTAGGCGGAAAATCCGGCGTGGTCATAAGTGGCTGTGAGTTCCGTTCCGTAAACTAGGCCGTCCTTGTAGTTGAATTCCGTTTCAATCACCGCCGCGCCAAATTGGCCGGAATCGATCTGGTTGTGGGCGATCTTGTAGTAGCCGTCGAGTCCGATGTGGAAATCGGAGAAGAAGGTCTGATTGATCCCCGCGTCGAAGTAATGCGAACTCTCCGCGCGCACGATATTATCCTTCTGCACAGCAAAGGCGTTCGTCGTGTTGTTCTGCGCCGCGACATCGGTTTGCGACACCGCTTCGAAAGACGGCGGCGTGAAATAGCGCGCATAGCCCGCATGCACCACCATGCTCCGCGTCACTTGGAGGGTAATATTGATGCGCGGGCTAAATTGATTCTCGTGGGTGAATTCGTCGACGACATCGAACCGGCCGCCAAAGTTGATCGTCAACGGACTAACGGGCTTCCACTCGTCCTGGAGATAGAAACCGTACTCCCAGCCGCTCTTGTAGTCTCCCTGTTGGATCGTGATCGGAACATCGCTCGATTGCGCGCCGGTGGAATCGGTCGCAAACACCTGGAGAGGATCGTTGGCCGTTTGCTCGGCGAGCAGCACGGTAAACCCACCGCGCAGGGTATGTTGCTCGTTGAGCTTGTAACTGGAGTCGAATTCCAACCCCTGCGTCTGCAAGCTTTGGTCGACGCGACCGGCCACCCCGTTGAAGATCAAGTCGCCGACGGTATCCGGTGTAAAGAGCACGGCACTGTAGCGCTCGAAGAACGAGGCCTGAAAACTGAAGTTATCCAACGTTTTCTGGTAGGCGATGACGCCATAATCGTTCTGCTGATGCTGATTCTCGTTGAGCTTGGCGGAGTCGAATGTCGAGCGGTCTTCGAAGGTGAATCCTGGCGCCTGTCCGGGGTTGTTCGGAATCTGGTAGTCGCCATAGGAACCGCCGCCAAACAAGGAGATGCGGCTGGTATCGTCGATGACGTACGAGGCGTAGAGGAAGCCGCGATATTGCTTTGTGGAATCGTGAATGGCGTTGTCACTGCCCGTGGGATTTTCGATGCCGAGATGGCTCTGGAAGTAACTGCCGGAAACGTAGTAATCCCATTTGCCCGAGGTGCCGCCAGCTTCGAAGCTGGGCTGCAGGGTCTGGAAGCTGCCGCCGTAAATGCCCACTTCGCCGCCGGGCTCGAGCGTGCCGCTCTTGGTCTGGATGTCGATAATTCCGGCCGTCTTGAAGCCGTATTGGGCTGGCAAAGCCCCATCGATCAAGGAAAACCGTTGAACGAATCGAGTCGGCAACTCCTGGCCAAACACGGTGATTCCTTCTGGGAGGAGCACACCGTTGATCCGGTACTGGAGATTGGCGTGCTCGCCACGGACGTGAAGCTGGCCGAAGGAATCTTCGACCACGCCCGGCGCACGGAGGAGCGTTTGATTTAACGGCGCATCTTCGCCCTGCGACTGGGCTTCGATCTGGGGCTGCCCGATCTCGAAGGTCGTCGCGCCGAGGCTCGGCAGGATTTGATTTCGCGCCTCGTTCAGGTGCGCCACGACATCGACTTCGGAAAGTTCGGTGACGGGCGGTTGCGCGGGATCTGCTGCGTGTAAAGTGGTTGCGAGTAGGCCGAAAAGGAAGGGATGGTATCGTCCCGTCCGTCTGGGCGAAAGCCGACTAAAGCGGGTGTTTTTCGCAAAAAGAGAGTGCCATTTCATAATGCAAGAAAAATGCGTTTTAGTGACCTGCATACCGGGTGACAATAAAAATCGATCAACTAATGCTATTTAATGGCGTTAATTGTCGACTGTTCCCAAAGACCCAAAAAGAACTTCACCTGCGGCCAGGCACTACGCCGGGCGAGCGCAATTTGGGCACAAACCGACGAGCACGACCTGCTCCTCCTCTACCTTGAAGCCCGCGCCAATCCTCGGCGGATTGGGATGTCCGTTGCAGGGGATGTCGAGCACGCGATGGCAGGCGCGGCAGTAGAAATGGTGGTGATGACCGCGCGCCAGCTCGTAATGCGATCTAGCCCCCGGAATGACCACGGCGTTGACCAGCCCCTCGGCTTCGAAGGCGCGCAGCACGCGATAGACCGTCACAATGGAAAGCTTCGGCAGGGAGCGAACGGTCTCCCGGTGAATTGCCATCGAACTCATCGGTTGTGAAACATTTTCCAGCAGAGCCCGGATGATACGGCGCTGACGAGTATCGGGAATCAGTGCGGGCATGAAACTGAATAAATTCTGTCGCAAACTACTTGCAAGAGTAAACCCGATGGCTTTTCTGCCACTAGATGGCATTAAAAGGGAATCCTGCGCTCGCCCTGTTGGCGGCGTCGCTGCCGCGGTTGGCGTGTCGGCCCTGCCCGCTCGCAGGTGGTAAGCATCGCCGGCCTCCTCGTGGCGCTCGGCGCGGAATTCATCCCGCACGTCTCGACTGAAATCCGATCGCATGATCGGCATTCTCTACAAATGGTCTATGCAGAGGCTGGCTTCGAGGGGCAAGCGATGGCTGGCTTCCAGAAAAAAGGCGGCAGCCGGCGAGTGGAGTGGACAAAATGACCGATAGAAAGGTCGTCTTTATGAGCTGCAAAATTCACGAGGGACACACGCATCAGCATGGTCCTGGTTGCGGGCACACCGCGGTCATGCACGACGGGCACGTCGATTACCTTCACGATGGCCATCTCCACCACATGCACGGCGATCATGTCGACGAGCACGTGAATACCCCAAGGGCCGAACTGGGAAAGCGGAAGCTGCTTCGACGTACCTCGCGCAAAAGGGGTAATCGCCAATGCCGGAGAATTTTTAAGGGCAGCTTAAGGGCAATGGAAAAACCGGAGAGGCCGCTTCATCTTGCATAAGTTCCTAAGCATGAACAGTGCACCCGTGGCGACTCGAACGCCAAACCTTCTGATCCGTAGTCAGATGCTCTATCCAATTGAGCTACGGGTGCTTTTCCCAAAAGGGAGCCCGACCGAAATCGGGGACGGGATAAAAGCACCGTTCCCCATGGCTGACAACCCTTTCCTTGAAAAAAACTTCGGCTACTTGGCGAGCGCCGAGTGCAGGTAGGACAGAGTCACCTCGCCGACCTTTTGCAGGCTGTCGGCGCTGATGTGGTTCAGCGTGTCGTCGGCGGTGTGCCAGTAGAGGTAATTGAAATCGATCAAGTCGATCGCCGGGATGCGGGCGAGGCGCATTAGCTCCTCGTGGTCGTCGAGAATGTCCCGCGAGAAATATCCGAAGTTCTTCTCAAAGCCGAGCGTTCTGGCCGCTTCCAGGATGCCGTGGGCGAGTTCGTGCGGTGAATCCGGCGGCAGGGTAATCGTGAGATCGGGATTACCAATCATGTCCCAGAGGATGGCGAACTTGAACTGTCGCGCGCGGTTGTCTTCCACGAGCGATTGGGCGAAATGGGTGCTGCCGAAAAGGCCGTCGGGATGAGGATCGCCCGGCGGGGTGAACTGGACGAATGCTTCCTCGCCGTCGAAAAAGACGAGTTCGATTTGCGCCGCCATCGCCGGGTCCATGGCCAGCACGCGCGCCAGCTCGAGCAGCGCGCCCGTGCTGGAGGCGCCATCATCGGCCCCGACGAAACGGATCGTACTGAATTTTTTCGTGTCGTAATGGGAGCAGACGATGGCCCGCTGCGTGGTGCTCGGGGCGGGATGCACTCCGCTCGCGGAAAAGCGCGCGATGATATTCACAAACTCCACCGGCCCGTGCGGCGTCTCAGTGGTGAATTTTTGCCGCTCCACATCCCAGCCCGAGGCGCGCAGGGATTCCTCGATGAGTCCGCGGGCTTTTTCCAATTCGGGAGAACCCGCGGGACGTGGCCCCAATTCGACCTGCTTGCGAGTTTCGGCGAACGCCTTGTCCGCGGAGAACTCCTTCCAAATCTCCGCCGGCGCCGGCGCGGTGGGTTGATTTCCACCACCGGCTCCTTTTTGTCCCTGGATTACGCTGATGGCGACCGGGCGTTCCGTATCCGGCTGCTTGCCGGGTGTGGCATCGCCGCTGGAAGGCGCGGGCTTGCACGCAGCCAGCCCAGCCGCAAGGGCGGCAATCCACGGAATGAGAAAGCGAAAACGAACCAAGGCCTTATTTCTCGTCGTTGGGCATGCCGAACAACCCGAGCAAACGCTGCAAATCGTCGTTCCCATAGTACTCGATTTCGATGCGTCCCCGCTTGTCGCTGTGGTGCAAGATCACGTGCGTGGCGAGGTGCTGCTGGAGTTTGTTTTGGAGATGCTGGACGGCGGGCGCCAGGGAAGACTTCGCCGCCGGCGCGGAAGCGCCATCGCGTGTCGGCTTGGGCGTGCCGGTGTGGTCAAAATGCCGGGCCACGAGTTTCTCGGCGGCGCGCACGGTGAGATTGTGCCGAATGATCTCCTCGGCGAGCAGCGACTGTTCGTCGTGAGACTTGACCGCGAGCAGGACTTTGGCGTGTCCGACCGAAATACGATTTTGCGTGAGCCAGCTTTGCACCTGGTCGTGCAACTCGAGCAGGCGCATACTGTTGGCGATCGTCGCCCGGCTCTTGCCGACCTTTTGGGCGATGTCTTCCTGCCGCAATCCAAACTCGCGCGCGAGCCGGGCAAAGGCATTCGCTTCTTCGATCGGGTTGAGGTCCTCGCGCTGGAGATTTTCGATCAGCGCCAGCTCGAGAACGTCCTGATCGGAGGCTTCGCGAATGATCACCGGGGCTTCTGCCAGCCCGACTTTTTGGGCGGCGCGCCAGCGGCGTTCGCCGGCGATCAGCTCGTAGTGATCTCCGCGGAGCCGGGCGATGAGCGGCTGGATGATCCCGTGCTCCTTGATCGAGTCGACCAGTTCCTGCAAATGCTCGTCCCGGAAAACCGTGCGCGGTTGCAACGGTGAGGCGACGATGCGCGCCAAAGGCACGGACTGCACGCGCTCGCCGCTTTCGACGGCGGGCGTTGGCGAAGCGACGCGCGTATTGATGAGCGCGCTGAGGCCCTTGCCAAGTGCGACTTTAGGCATAGAGGTGCGGAGTGTAGGAGGCGGGGTAGTGGGCGGCAATGATGAAAGGGGCAGAGCAGGTGGTGGACGAGGAGGGTAACATCCAACGCCCAACATCCAACATCCAACATCCAATTTTTTCGATTCGGGAGATGCTTCTGGAAATGTGGGCGCGATGTGAATCGGAGAACCCGACTTCCTTCGCTACGCCGTGGCAGACCGGGTGCGAGTGCGCAGCGCAGTTGCAGCGGCCGACTTCCACACCGTAGCCTGCGCACGTGCTGTTCGATGAAATCGTCATAGCTCTTGATCCGGAGCCTCACTCCGCCGCCTTCAACATGGCTCTGGATGAATTACTGTTGAAGCAGGCGCAGTGCCCCATGCTTCGAATCTATCGCTGGTCTGTGCCGACAATTTCCTTTGGATACTTCGGAAAATTTTCGGAGGCACAACAAGCCGCCGTCGGCCGCGACGTGGTACGCCGCTGGACGGGCGGCGGAATCGTCGAGCACGGCGCCGACGTCACTTACACGCTCGTCGTCCCGCGAGAAGCTGCGTTTTCGCGGCACAGCGCCTCGGAGTCGTATCGCTTGATTCATGAGCAGATCGCCCGCTGGCTGGTCACACGTGGGCTCGAGGCCATCGTCGCCCCAGCCGCAGCCGCCGGATCGGCCAGCGCTTGTTTCGCCAGCCATGTGCAGTACGACGTGCTCATCGACGGAATAAAAATCGCCGGCGCCGCCCAACGGCGCGGCCGCTGGGGACTGCTCCATCAAGGAAGCATCCTCGGCGCCCACGGCCAGAACGGAGGCCGTGCTCCGCTCTCCATCGACGACCCGATTGAACTCGCGCAGTGGTTTGCAACCGATCTTCGGCCACAGCCGATCTCAACGGAATGGATGACCTTCGCAGACCAACTCGCTCGGGAAAAATACGCCACGGAGTCGTGGCTGAAAAAGCACTGAGGCAGGAAAGCGCCGCAGCAGCGGCGCACTCCAAAACGCTGGCGCGCTGCGGGCAAATCGCCCGTAGCTGATCAACGAACAGCGATCAACTTTCTCCTACGCCACTCCTGGCGCCGGTTGCGGCGCGCCGGGCAGCGAGAGGACGTTCGACGACCAATAGTCGATAATGTCGAGCGCGGCGAAACGGAAGACGATGAGTAGCGCATCGTTGAGCGGGATGCCGATCTTCTTGGCGATCGATTGCAGCGACTCCGCGCCATTGATCGCGGTGGCAAAACGCGCTTCCACGTCGTTCAGCTTGAGCTTCTGAATGAGCTCGTAACCCTTGCGCGTGTAGGCCGGGCTGCCATTTGGGTCCGGACGCTGCGCGGCCATCAAGTTGTCGAACTTCACATGCCGCAGGCTGCCGAGAATCCAGTTGTCCGGATCTTCCGTTCCCGGCGGAAAATTCTTCGCATAGTCGGGAAACTCCTGGAGCTCTTCGAACTCAAAGGTCACGCGGCCCGCCGTCCAGAGATTGGAAAAGACGCGCTGGCCGTGATCACGCACGATCTGGACGACGTCGTCATGCGGGAACCCGTTGCGCACCGAGAGGAAGAGGAAGATCGGGCAACCGGTCGCGGCCTGCGCGACCTGGCCTTCGATGATCAAGCCGAGGTTCGTCGCCGAAAGGATCACCGGCGATTCCCGGCAATACATCTGGAAATTGCGCGAAGTTGCGAAAAGGAAGCGCCCTTTATTGATGAACAATTCGATCGGGTAACGATTCACGAAGAACCGCAGTGCCCCCGTGAGCCGGTCGCCGTAGGCCATCTGCAACGCCGAACGGAGGGAGAAGAACGCCGTGTGGCCGCTGAAAACCGTGCGCGAAGGATCGTGGAAGAGAAGCTGCCGCGCCGGGTTCACCATCGGCTTGTTTTTCGAAAGCGTGGCGTTAACCACGTCGAGCAGCGATTCGGGCGTCACCGGCTTGGGCAACACCTTGATGACGTTGCCGTAACGCTCTTCGATGCGGTCGCCGTTGCCGTTGCTCGCGAGGAGCACTACCGGCACTTTCGAAGTCGCCGGGTCATTGAGCAGTCGATAGCACACCGCTTCTGCATCCATGTCGGGAAGCGATTCGTTGAGCAGGATGAGGTCCGGCTGCGCGACGTTGAAGCGGTCAAAGGCATCGGTTCCCCGTTGAGCTAGCAAGACATCGACGCCGTGGAAATTTTGCGCCAGCACGTTTTCCGTGAGCTTGGTCGCGACCAGACTTTCGTCGATCACCAGGATTTTTTGGGACATACCTTTGTGTAGGAAGAAATTGCGCTTGCGATGGAGGTGCGAAGAGGTGCGCCGAACAGATCAAAGTTCGACACTACATCAATCGATAAAGTAAAGGCTCGCTCAGGGCTGTCAATAAGGATGAGGCAAGTCAAATCGATGTTTTACCGCTCTCGCTACGACGAATCTCAAAGCCGGCCCCGTGCCTGGCACTTTTGGCACTTCGCATTCATGCGGCCGTCCGGTGCCTATTGAACCACGTAAAGAAATCCGAAATTGGATGTTGGATGTTCGACGTTGGATGTTGGATGTTCCCCTCCCCGCTATGTCCGTCCGCGTCCGTTTTGCTCCCTCACCCACCGGTTATTTGCACGTCGGCGGCGCCCGTACCGCGCTCTTTAACTGGCTCTTTGCCCGCCACCACGGCGGCAAGTTCATCCTGCGCATCGAGGATACCGACAAACAGCGCAACACCCCCGAGGCCATCCAGGTGATTTATGACGGCCTGCGCTGGCTCGGACTCGACTGGGACGAAGGGCCGCAAGTCGGCGGAGATCGCGGGCCGTACTTTCAGACCGAGCGCGATCCGATCTACGAGCGTTATTTCGAGCGCCTTCGCGATAGCGGCTGGCTCTACGAAGATGCCGGCGCCTGGCGTTTTCGTTTCGCGCGCGAACTCATCGAAATGGACGACCTCATCTGCGGGAAGGTCACGATTGATTTCACCAATACCGAGATCACTCCGGACATGACCATCCGCCGCCCGGATGGTTCGTGGATCTTCCACTTCGCCAACGTCGTCGACGACTTGGAGATGGGCATCACCCATGTCATCCGCGGTGAGGATCATCTTTCCAATACGCCCAAGCACATCCAGATCTTCAAGGCCCTCGGCGTCGAACCGCCGCGCTACGGGCACATCCCGCTCATCCTCAATCCCGATGGTTCGAAGATGAGCAAACGCGACCAGGGCGCGAGCATCACCAGCTACATCGAGGGAGGTTATGCCCCCGAGGCGGTGCGCAATTATTTCTGTCTACTCGGCTGGTCTCCAAAGGACGACCGGGAAATCCTCCCACTGGAGGAAATCATCGCCCGCTTCGACGTTTCCGGAATCAACCGCAAGGGGGCGCACTTCGATCTCGCGAAATGCGACTGGTTCAACGCCCAGTACATCCAGCAAATGTCCGCCGATCGCTATCGGGAGCTGGCCCTGCCCTGGCTGACCACGGCCGGCATCTCGGCCTCGCCCGCGCAACTCGACCCGGTGCTCGCCCTGGAGAAAATGAAGGTCACTCATTTCCGCGAGATTCCCGACCGTGTCTCCTTTTTCTTCACCGAGGATTATCCCTACGATCCGGCCGCCGTCGAAAAGACCCTGCGCAAACCCGGCGCGATCGAGCGCCTCGGCCAACTCGCGGACACCTACTCGGCGCTGGAGCTTTTCGATGCGGCCACGCTCGAGGGCCGGCTCAAGGAACTCGCCGCTTCGCTCGGCGTGAAACCCGCCGAGTTCATTCACCCGGCGCGCGTCGCGGTCAGCGGTCGCAGCGTCGGCCCCAGCCTCTATCACATGCTCGAAGTGCTCGGCCAGGCGCGCACGCTCGCTCGCATCGATCGCACGCGGAAACAGTTCGCGGCTTGATCGACCCCACCGACTTGTCCATGAAGCCCGTCTATACTTTTGCCGATTTGCAGTCCTGGGAGACGGTCACGGCCGACGAAAAACCGCTGCTGCGGCTCGCCGTGCTCGGTGATCCCATCGCGCATTCCGCCTCGCCACCGATGCACAATGCGGCGCTGGAAGAATGCGGGCTCTCCATCGGCTACTGCCGTCTGCACATTCATCCCGAGGAACTTTCCGCCGCACTGCGCTTGCTGCCGACTAAAGGTTTCGTCGGTGTGAATTGCACCATCCCGCACAAGGGCGGCACTCTCGCGGAGGTGGATGAAGCTGACGATCACGCGCAGCGAGCCGGTGGCGTCAACACCGTGCGGATCAGCCCGGAAGGGAAATTGCAGGGCTTCAGTACCGATGGCCTCGGTCTGGAACGTGCCGTGCGCGAAGAGCTTGGGGTCGACCTCCGCGATCTGCGGGTGCTCGTCCTGGGAGCCGGCGGCGGCGCCGGGCATGCCGTCTCCGTGCACTGCGCCTCCGCAGGTGTGCCGCATCTGGCGCTCGTCAATCGGACGGTCGAGAAACTTCAACCGCTGCGGGAAGAACTCTCGGAGATGTATCCGCGCGATTCCATATCTCTTCATCCGTGGACCGACGCCGCTCTCGCGAAGGCGCTCGACGGCGCCGATCTCATCGTCAACTGCTCGGCACTGGGAATGAAGCCCGATGATCCATCGCCCATTCCCACGGGCCTCCTCGCGGCGCAGCATCTCGTCTACGACACCATTTACACAGCCAGCCACACTCCGCTTATGCGCATTGCGGAAAAAGCCGGCGCCCGCTGCGCCAACGGCCTCTCCATGCTCCTCTACCAAGGCGCACTTTCTTTCGAGATTTGGTTTCAGCGCCCTGCGCCCATCGAAGTGATGCGGGAAGCCCTCTTCGCCCACGCCCGTGCCAACGGGCGGTGAGACGAAGACGGAAAGGTGGCCGCAACTTTAATGGCCGGTGGCTCAGGAAAACGCAGAGGTCGCAGAGCGGCGATGCCGCAACCAAAGGGGCTGTTCACGAAACGCGCGAAAGAACCGACTCCAAAAAATTGGACCACGGATTACACGAATTACACGGATCAAAGCTTCCACGGCGAAATCAATCCGTGAAATCCGTGTAATCCGTGGTCCCTTTTCCCCGCCTCAAAAAAATCCTCGCGAACATGCGCGAATTCTCCAGATAGCAGCGCTGACGCGCAGAGGAAGAAGCAAAAGCACTCTGCGCCTCTGATTTCTCCGCGGCTTCTGCTGAGCCGTCCACTGCAAGGACGGCTATAGCTTTGGTTAAAGGGCTCTAAATCCCGCCCAAAGTCACGTCGAGCGCCAGGTGAAGTCGCTGACCTTTCCGTGTTCCGGATGCGTCGTGTCGTGGGCGTGCATTTCCAGCGACATGCCGTCGGGGCGGAGATGGCAGTCCACCCAGCCGGTAACTTCTTTCGGATTAAATGGATAAGCGACCGCCGGCAGGTTGATGAGGTGCAGGCCGTCCTTGTCGGTCAACCGCCAGGTATGGGTGTGGCCGAAGACGAGGGCCTTCACGTGGCGGCGTGGCTGAAGGAGGGCGATCAACTCGGCGGTGTCGATCAGGCCAGTCGTCTTTCCTTCGGTGAACGTGGGGTTGTGATGCACCATGACGAGCGCGGGCTTGTCGCTACGGGCGTCCAGCGCCTGCGACAGCCAGGCCCGTTGCATGTCTCCAAGACGACCCGGCGTCTGCCTCGTGACCTCGAGCGAGTCGAGCATGAACCAATTCGCGTGACCGGCTTCCACGATGGAGACCTGTTTACTGGCGAGTGGCGGCGAAGCCGGGCGGGCATCCTTGATCGCGTGCCAGAAGACTTCGCGGTCGTCGTGATTGCCGAGGGCGAGATGCAGCGGCAGACCGGATTCGGAGAGGGGCTGAAGAAGCGTGGTGAACGTGCCGTAGTCCTCCGCGAGACCGTGATCGTAGGCGCAATCGCCATTGACCAGCACCCCCGCCGGCGGCGAATTGAGCGCACGCACCCCGGCGACCGCATTGCGCAAATGATCGGCCATATTGACGTCGAGCCGCAAGGTCGCGGTATCGGCCGCCACATGGGTATCCGAGAAAAGAGCCCAGTGGTTGAGGTCAGTCGTCGAGTCCCCGGCCTGAAGAGAGCGGATGGTGAGCAAACCAGCGCCGGCGGCGAGGGTGCGATAGAGAAAGTCGCGACGAGTGATGGGAGGAATGTGAAAAGGCACGAGAAGGAAGGATGAGGGATGAAGGATGAAGAAAATGGAGGGCGATGACGGGGTGGAACCATCGCCGGAGAGGATTGCAGGGCAAGAGCATATCACGGCAAAAACACCCACGATGTCAAAAGCGGGTGACGATGGCGGAGAAAGCGCAAGGCTGGGCAGGGCTTGGGTATCCCATTCTTCCTATTCCCTCGTATTCTTCCCATGGGAGGAATGGGAGCAATGGGAAGAATAGGAATCATGGGAGAAGATCCGATGATCCTGCTTTATCGACGATGGCTAAGTTTTTTCTGTGGCGCCGGATGACTTGTTTAACAATACCGCCGTATTCGCCGAACATGAAAACGCCCCCCCATGCGGTCCGGATGATGATCGTGCTCATCAGCCTTTGCACCGTGCTGACGCGAGCCGACGAGATTACCAGGCCCGATGAGGCCCGGCTCCGCGCGACTGCCACCAAAGGACTGGCTTATCTGGACAAGGAAGCGGACACGTGGATGAACGAGCGGAACTGCAACGCCTGTCACCATATGCCGGAATTGCTCTGGAGTCATCGCGAAGCGCAACGGCATGGATTCCCGACCGATCAAAAGATGGTGGATGAGTTTGTGGATTGGTCATTCTCCAGAACCAAAGAGGGCCCGGCCGACATGCTGGCGCTCTTGAAATTGGCCATGCCCGACAAGGCGCCTCCGGAATTGACGACCCGGATTTTAAAGAGCCAGCAAACGAACGGGTCGTGGAAACCGGGCACGCAACTCACCTTCCAGAAACGCGGCGAGCCGGACGCCAGGACGAATACCACCCGACTCTCTCTGCTCGCGTTGAGCGGGCCATCCGTCGACGAGGCGCGCGCGAAGGCGGCAGACTTCCTGGCGAAAAGCGGACCCGCAACGTGCATTGATTCGCTCATGGTTCGCGCACTTTATGCCCAGCGATTCGGCCCACCCGAAGATCTCGTCACCGCACGCGCAGAAATTCTAATTCATCAGCACGCGGATGGCGGCTGGAGTTTCATGTTGAACGAAGCGCAGAGCGATCCGCAGGCGACGGGGGAGGCGCTCTACGTTCTGAGTCAATTCCCCGAGGACGTGCCCCCCGGAGCGGTGGCGCGCGGCGAAGCCTGGCTGGTCGGCCATCAGCGGGAAGACGGCGGCTGGGATGTCGACCTCAGGCGAATCAGCACGAATTCGCGCAGCGGTCCGGAGAAGGCGAAATCGTTCAAAGATGCGACAATGATTTACACGTATTGGGGCAGCGCGTGGGCGACGATCGGAGTTCTCCAGCACTTCCCCGCGACGGAAGCGCCATTGGTCGCCGAGCCGTGAAGCAGACAGGCTTTTCAGTTCGACCATAACCACCTTCACTTGGCGGCTCGTCAAGCACGCGGCCGGCGGTTACAGTCCGCTCGCACCCTCATGAACCTCCCAACATCGCGGCTGGATCGCCGCACATTTTTCGTCCTCTGCCTTTGCCTCGCCGCCGCCCAGTCCCGCGCCGACGACGGCGGTGAATTGCTCTACAATGGCATCCGTCTTCCTCGCGACTGGCCGCCGCGCAATGAGGTGAAAGCGGAATCGCGCGAGCCGCAGCCCGTCCCGTATCTCGACGCACCGCCGGCGGTGATTCCGATCGATCTCGGCCGGCAATTGTTCGTCGATGATTTTCTCATCGAAAAAACTTCTCTTCATCGGGTGTTTCACCACGCGGAGAAATACGAGGGCAATCCGATTCTCAAGCCGGAGACGCCCGAGGAAATTCATGGCGTCTACACCCACATGAAAAGTGAGCCGACGGCGACGGCCTGCCCGTTCGATGACGGCGTTTTCTTCGACCCGACGGATCACCTTTTCAAGATGTGGTACATGGGCGGGTTCTGGCGTCAGACGTGTCTGGCCACGAGCGAGGACGGTCTCCACTGGAAGCGGCCATCACTCGACGTTTTGCCGGGGACGAACGTCGTCATTCCGTACCAGCAGGATGTTTACCGGGACGCATTTTCGCCGTGGCTCGACTGGAATGCCACGAAGCCGGACGAACGCTGGAAGGCTTTCTTCTATGCGCGCACTTTGCTCCCCGGCGACACCAAGCGGCACGGTGCGAGCTGGCTCTACACCTCGCCCGACGGCATCCATTGGAATCCGCGCGACAAGTTCACCGCCAACGTGGGTGACAACACGACGATCTTCTACAATCCCTTTCGCAAAAAATGGGCGATGAGCGTGCGGGAAAGTGTCCGTGAGCGCGGACGGGCGCGCTTCTATTTCGAGACGGAGAACTTTTTCGACCTGGCGAAAATGAAGAAGGAGGACGAGGTATTTTGGTCTGGCGCGGACCGACTCGATCCGCCCGACCCGCAGATCCAAAGCAACACGCAGCTCTATTGCCTGAGCCCGATTGCTTACGAAAGCATCATGCTCGGCGCCTTCGCGATCCACTATGGCCCGGAGAATGATGTTTGCCAGAAAGGGAAGTTCCCCAAGCTCACGGAAATCGAGCTCGGCTACAGCCGCGACGGTTTTCATTTCTCGCGGCCGGACCGCACCTCATTCATCGCCGCGACGAAGCGCGAGGGCGATTGGGACCGCGGCTATTTGCGCCCCATCGGCAGCGTGTGCACGATCGTCGGGGACCGGCTGTTCTTTTACTACTGCGGATTTTCCGGTATCGCCCCGGACGGACAGAAGTACTTTTATGCGGGGGGTAGCACGCATGTGGCGTTTCTGCGCCGCGATGGTTTCGCTTCGATGGATGCCGATGTGAGCGGCGGCGAACTGGTCACCCGGCCGGTGACTTTCCAAGGCGCCCACGCCTTCGTGAATGCGGCCGCGGCGAAGGGAGAGCTTCGTGCGGAAATTTTCGGCGAAGACGGGAAGCCGATTGGGCCGTTCACCGCGGAGAATTGCGTGGCGATCCATGGCGACAAGACGCTCCAGGAGTTAACGTGGAAAGGCGCTGACGACCTTTCGGCTCTTCGCGGCCGGCCGGTCCGCTTCCGTTTCACCCTGAAGGGTGCGAGCCTTTATGCCTTCTGGGTGAGCCCGGAAACTTCGGGAGCCAGCCACGGTTACGTGGCGGCAGGAGGGCCTGGATTTACCGGGCCGACGGATACCGTTGGAAAGACGGGGAAGTGATCCTCCGCGGATCTCTTACTCTTAATCCTAATCTTAATCTTAATCCGCCTTTTGGGGATTAAGATTAGGAGTAAGATTAAGATTAAGAAATGGCTGCCGCCTACTTATTCGTCGGCATGTACCGGTAGTAGACCTCCAGCATGAGAATGCAGAGGTTGGTGCGGTAAAATTGGCCGTTGCCTTCGGGCTGGATCTGGAGGTCACCCACCGCTTTGCCCGGCATTGGAGGCCAACTGCCGTCGGGAGCCTGGTTCTTCACGATCTCCGATTGGAAGAGGCGGTTCCACGTGTTCCAGGCGGCGCCACCCACCATGAGACAGGCCTGCGTGTTGTAGTACCAAGCGTAGAGGTCACCTTTGTCACCTTTGTACTCCACCGGATAATCCTTCTTGGTTTTATCCATGATGTACTCGATGCCATCGCGCACCATCTTGTCCTTCTCCTGTTTCCAGAAGTAGGTGCAGAGAACACCGACACCCGAGAGGCTGTATTTTTCCTGGGCGGCGTTGCGATAACCAAAGCCCCCATTTTTTCCCTGGACCCGCTTGAGATCGAGCATGGCTTTGTCGAGCGAGGCGTCCACGCCGTCGATATTGAGACCGCTCAAGTGGGCGGCCTTGAGCGCCTGAATCTGCCAGCCGCTCACCGAGGTATCGCTTTCCGTCTTGTCGTAGGAATACATCCAGCCGCCGTCCGGTCCCTGGCCGTCGACAATGTAGCCGACGGCTTTTTTCTCCAGGTCGACGACGCGCTCATCCTTGGTCATGGTGTAGTACTCACCGAGCGCATAGGCGACGATGGCATGCGCATAAACGCCCTGCTGGCTGAACTGCGGCTGCATGCAAAGATGGCCGTCGTTTTTCTTCCCGTTGGTCATTATCCAAGTCAGTGCCTTCTGGATGGTCGGACCGAATTCGGCGGAAACGGGCGTTTCGCCGTGACCCAGGAAAGAAAGAACCGAGAATCCGGTCATCGCCGCGCCAGCCGGTCCACCGCCACCCCACGAGCCATCGGCGTTCTGCTTCTTCACCAGCCAGCGGAGCCCTTTCATGACGGCTTCCTCGCTTTCCTTTTTGCCGCCGTTCATCTGCATGGCTTGGGCGCGCGCTGTGCCGCCCATGCGGCCCGCCATGGTCCCGGGCACGCCACCCATGGTTCCACCAAGGTTCTTCGAGGCGTTCTGAAGCGCCTTGGTCATCGAAGCATCCACCGGCACGTTCATCTGCGGCACGGCAGCGGCCACGGTAAAGGACGGGGTGGTGACATTCGTCGTGGTGAGGGCCGTCAGCGTCGGCGCATTGAGGGTCGGCGTCACCGGTTGCAAAGTCTGCTGCAAATCCGGCGGCTTTTCCGGAGGCGCTTGCACGGTGTTGTCGCTGGCCACGAGCCCACCATCGGACGCCGCAAAATCGGGAACGTCAGTGGCCTGTTTGTAGAGGACCACGCCGCCGAAGAGGAAGATCAAGACCGCGTGAATGAGCGCCGAGAAAGTGAGGAAGCGGGACGCGGCGAGACGTTCCTGCAAGCGTTCGAAAAACGGCTTCTTCTTCTCGGGGGTATACATGGCTAAAGAGGATGCCGCCGGGCGGCCGGAATGTCAACGGCCTGGTGAGTGGCATTGGACACGGCGAAACCGGGGTGAATCGGGATGGTAATGCCCTGGAACAGAGCGCCTTTCGTGCCTGGAGAAAGTGCCAAAGCCGAGAGCCGGGAGCCAGGCGATTCCCCTGCGCCCATCGGTTACCCAAGCCCTTGGCTCCTGGCACTTCCCCCGGGCTTGTCTCTCCTCCTCACTTTCTTCCGAAATCCACCCACTCCGTTTTCGCAAACGCCTCCCAGCGCTTTTGCAGCGCTTCGAGGGGCGGAATGCCCCGGTGGACGTAAAGCGCGTAACGCAGGCGGAGCGGCTTTCCCGGCTCGATGACGATCTCCCCCGGAAAGGTGAGAGCGGCACCCATCCAACCGTCGTTGCGCACGTGAAAGGTGGTGGGATGATGCGGGTTCTGCGGATGGTCGAGGAGGGTGATGCCCTCGCTGACGTCGGGGGTAATAGGGCCGGAATAATCGACCCAGCGGGCGGGCTTGCGGAAGCATCCGGCTTCGTCGACTCCGCCTTCGGAATTGCGGATGGTACCGCCGCCGTCGTTGACGCCGATGGTTTTGGCCATGCGCACACCGAGCAGACCGAAGGCGGTTTGCCCGAGAGTGACGGGCGCATTCGGCGGCGCCTCGAGCTGGGTGTCGATGAGGAGCAGCCACTCCGCGTTGTCGAGGATTTGCACGCCGGTGCGCCGATGCTCGGTCATGACGGTCTTGCCGTCCTTGTCCTGCCAGGCGTTGAAAGTTTCGATGGAAGCGGCGTCGGGCCCGTCGTCCAAACGCTCGAGGCGCTGTTGCACGATGTGGGCGCCCCGGTCTTCCCAGAAATTCACGCCATTCACGAATTGGTGGGAGAGCCAGACGGAGTTGTGATGGCTGTGCGTGACCGGATCGTGGGGATGCCCCATGCGGGTGAGCGAGCGGCCGGAAGGACCGATGATCGGAAAGACGAAGGGCCGGAAACCATCACGGCCGCTGTAGTAGCGCGCGATCTCCACGCCGTCGCGCTGGAAGGAGACTTCATCATGCGGCAGAGGGATGGACTGGACGCGCGGGAATGGCTTTGGCTCGGCCAGGAGGGCTGGGATCGCGAGGGAAAACGGGACGCACGCGATGAGAAACGCGCGACGGGAGATCGGCGGGAGGGGGGCAGGGAGTAATGGGCTCACTGGGGAAACATCCAACATCCAACACCCAACATCCAACATCCAATTGGCTCCGCACCGCTGCCGCATCCGCGGCGAGCGTTTGATGAAAACTCGCAGCCTCATCTCGCGAAGCGGCAGTCCTCGTCATCCTTCATCCCTTACTTCAGTCCTTGCGCTTTGAGCACGCTCATTGGCAAGGCGGGCGCGGGCTTGGGGGCGCTGGGAAATTGCTCGCGGATCAGTTGCCATTCGTGGTCGCCATCTTGGTAGATGAGCCAATAGGCCATGGCGTGAATGAGATGGGCGTAGCCGCCGGTGTCGCTCAGTTCCCAAGCACCGGCGGGGGCGGTGGGCGAATGCCAGCCGCTGGGAATGATCCCGCGCTCTGTCCATACTTTGTGCCAATAGTCGATGGTGCCGAGGACGCAATTTTCCAGCCGCTTTCGGATGCGCGCGGACTCGCTGAGGATGCAGATGGTGCGCGGCGGGGCGGTATCGATGCCCACCCGGTAGCGGCCGAAATCGACGCCGTTGATCCAGGCGTTCTGGCCGGGAACGAAGGTGTAGGGAATGCGCACCTCGGCGATCCAGTTGTCGCCGTTGCCCTGTTTGAACGGACCGGGTTTGAAAACGGCCACGGAGAGGAGCGATTCGCCCTTTTCATTCACGGCGGTCCATTTTCCATCCTTGCTCACGGTGAGCTTGCCGCCACGGAGGAAGAGCGGTTCCGGCGGTTCGGCGCCACTGTTCTCTTTCTCGGCTCCATCCTTTTTATGCGCCGATTCGCCGTTCTCACCCGAACCGCTTTTCGATTTCGTCCGCTTTTTATGATTGGAGCCGTGGGATTCGCTCTCCCGCATCGCCGCTTCCTCCAAGGCATGCGTTTCGCCGTTTTCTTCCTGGAACGTCACGGTCAGTTGCGGACGCGTGGTCTCGATGAAGACGTGCAGGTTGCGCGGATCGCTGATGAGCGTCACTTGCGCGGTTTCGTCGCCCAAAGGCGCGGACTTTCCGTAGACCTCGTCCTTTACTCCATCCGTGGTCGGCGGCTGATCGACCATGCGCACGATGGCTTCGCCAGGATTGATCTTGAGGGCATTGTCCCAAAGCCCCGGCTGCGCCTTGAGTTCCGGAAGGACGGCTGCGGCGAGCCAGGCAAATTGAACGCCGCGCGAGCCGTAGAAATCCTTGGAGGTCGAACTGTAGGCGTCGAGCTTGCCTTTTCCATCGACGTAAGCCGGCGGGCGCTGGATGTCGAAAAACCAGGCGCCGTAGGGATAGGGTTGATCGTCGAAGAACGATTCCATGCTCGTGATGGCCCCGTAACAGCGCGCGATGAGGTGCGAGGTAAAGCCGTGCTGCAACTCTCCCGAAATCCAAGCCCCGGCGGTGGCCTGGCGATAAGTCCACGCCAAACCATCGTCGTAGACGAGCAAGGACGCGGCTTTGTTTTCAAAGAGCCCGGCAGAGCAGGGCACGAGTGAACGCGGCGAAAACTCCGGGAAGCGGTACTTGAGAAATGCGTCGGCCTGCCCGG
Organism: Chthoniobacter sp.; assembly: GCA_036501065.1. Classification (GTDB taxonomy): domain Bacteria; phylum Verrucomicrobiota; class Verrucomicrobiia; order Chthoniobacterales; family Chthoniobacteraceae; genus Chthoniobacter. Next base: position 166,712 of record DASYAY010000093.1, read on the forward strand.
CGGTGAGATCAGCGGCAATGTCGACTCCCTGGATCGGTCCGAAGTAATCGCGTTTGTAATCCCGTAAATGACGCGCCGCCTCGGCGACCTGCGGGTCGCGCGTCGACAGCCACACATTGAGCAACGCATCCGCGAGGTCTTCGGAGAGATGATTGGAACCAGTGAAGTAGGCGTCGGGCAGCGGCTGGCCGCTTTTGCGGCTGAAGCCAGAGCCGTCGTCCCATCCGCGCGGGGCCCAGCCCTTGAGCGGCGCGGGAAACGGATTTTTGTCCTCCTCGGTGGGCTGCATCTTCGGGAAAAGCTGGTCGCTGTGGTTGAGGAGATTGGTGTAAAATGGGATTTCGTACTTTTGCGCCCGGGCGAGCCAATCGCCCTTGGGATCGGCGCGCTGGGCGACGATGAGCGAAGACATGAACCAGGCGCCGTCGTGCATGGAATCGAGCCCGAACTCCTGCATCTTTTTCCCATCCTTCCAGAACTCGTAAACCATCCCGTAGGTCTTGCGCGCGGGATCGGTGACGACGTGGTTCTTTTCTACAAAGTCCGCGAGTTCGTGCATGAAACCGAGGATCTTTTCGCGCGGCCAATCCTTGGCGTCGGGTGCCGGCGGGGCCTGGTAAGGCTGAAGCGCGAGTTCCTGCGGCGTGGTCGCACGGGCGAGTACAGCCGAAAGCAGCAACGCGGCGAGCGGGGGAAAAAGCTTCATGCGCACGTGCCAGCCATAAAGCGCGGAATTCTGTGGAGCGAGAGAGAAAAGCGTGGCGGGTGGGAGCGAAGACCCTTGCGCAGCGCCTTTGCCGTGATCGCAGGCGGTGAAAGGGCAACAGCGTTTCCGACCGGAAGAGCGCGTTCCCAAAGCGCTTCGCTAACTTTGGGAACGAGAGGTTAAAGGCTGAAGAACATCCAAGACGCAACATCCAACATCCAATGGGCCGCCCGCTGACACCCCCGCCGTGCGAAGTCGAGGGCAAGCTTAATCCGTCCGCGCGTGTCTGGAATTTCTCTCGCGCCAGGGCCTACCGGCTGGTTAAAGTGCATGGCGTGGGGGGGCATTTCGGGCGGGATGGCATCACCCAAAGGATTGCGCCACGGCTTTGCCGTGGCTTGTCTCGCCTAGGAAATGCCTTTTCCCCTCGTTCGGAATTGCAACTTGGGAGCGAGATTCCGAACCTTTCCCGCGGATGTATCGTTAATCGAGAACGTCTGGATACAGAGGATAAAATACCTTGATGTACGCGTGTTGGCGCAAGCTCTTGATCCAGTCAGTTTCCTGACGCTGGGCGTCCTCGTCGGTGGCCGCACCTTCTCGGGCGTGTTCACGCCTTTGCTCTACCAGGATTTCTTCGCTCTCGCGTGTGCGGAATTTTTCGACCGTCCATCCCTCGGCCGCGAGATGGCGCTCAAAGGCCAGTCGGTTGCCGGCAAACTTCTCTTTGATGACCGCTTCGACGCGGACGTCGGCGGCCTCGTAGGGAAGTTCGATCCCCTTGGATCGAGCCTCCTGGAGAATCAGGATGCGATCGATCATGGTCTCGACGATCTCCTTGCGGTTCAATTCGATCTGATCGACGAGTGCCTGTCCTTTCAAAGTTTCGCGCAGCGGTTTTTCCTTCGGTCCGGCCTCCTCGCGCAATTCGGAAAAAGAGATGATATCCTTTTGTCCATAGGAGGCCACTTCCCCCACGACCCCTCCGTGAGCGGTGGCCGCGAGCCTTTGCAGTCCGAACGCAAAAGTCAAAATGAGGAGGGTGAATCGCGGCATGGGAGCGGCAGAGTGAGTTGAGCGGCACCGTCGAGCGAGCGTAGGCGCGGTCAATGGGCCACGCGCTGCGCTTTACGTGGCAATGCCTTTAATTCAATCGCTATAGGCGACGCTGAAGAGTTCGTGGGAGAGGACGCTCAGACAGTAGATGGCGGCGGTCTCGCTGCGGAGGATAATGGGGCCGAGGGTGATGGGGCGGCAGCCGGCGTTTTTGGCGAGGTTGACTTCCGCGGGGGTGAAATCGCCTTCAGGGCCAACGAGAATGAGGACGCTCGCGGGGGGTTTGGGGCCGGCTTCAGCGAGGACTTGTTTGAGATGGCGTGAGTCCGACTGCAGGGAGGCGATGAGCATGAGGTCGAACTTTTCGCCGGATTGGAAGAGTTCCTTGGGCGTCTTTGGCTTGGCGACGGTGGGGAGCCAGTTCTGGCCGCATTGCTTGGCGGCTTCGATGGCCACGCGCTGCCATTTGTCGCGTTTGCTCAGCGCTTCGCTCTCATCACAACGCACGATGGTCCGCTCGCTGAGCAACGGAGCGATGCCCGCCGCGCCCAGTTCGGTGGCTTTCTCCACGATCAAATCCATATTTTTGCCCTTGGGGATGGCCTGCCCGAGCGTGATCCGGCAGGCGAGCGGCGGGCATTTGGAAACGGAGATTTTCTTTAGCGCAATGCGGCCCTTGTCCACAGAAGCAAACTCCACGGTGGCCTCTGCGCCCTGGCCGTTGAACAAGGTGGCGCGGTCGCCGGCTTTCATGCGCAGGACATCGAGCGCGTGATGCGCTTCGGCGGGTTCGAGCGCGAGTTTGTCGGGATTCCAGGCGTGAGGTGGAACGTAGAAGCGCGCCATGGGAGTTAGGAGGAAACATCCAACACCCAACACCGGGCCGGCTTCGCCGGAACATCCAACATCCAACGTCCAACATCCAACATCCAATGGCGCATAGCGCGAGATGGCGTAGTCGCTTTGAGGGCCGGTCTCATGGTATTCGAAGCATGATCGAAGCTGGAGCTTCGCAGACGGGTGCCTGCCCAAGCTGGAGCTTGGGCACGAGGGGATCCGAGGGGGTTGCGGTGATGCTGCACTGCTTTCGGCGGGCTCTCCCAAAGCGGTGCAGCGGCACCGCACTCCAAAACGCCAGCGATGGAGTGAACGCTTCGTTGGAGAAGGCGCGGAGCCATTGGGCGTTGGATGTTGGTGTTGGGTGTTGGATGTTTCTCCGGAACGACACAGTTGGAGTTTTCATCCCCTCACCCGCTCCGCGGCTACCCAAAAAATTCCTTCGCCTTCTCGAAGAAGCTCTTGTGCAAGGGCGTGTTTTCTTCGCCCATGAGCGCGGCGAATTCTTCGAGCTTTTTGCGTTGCTCGGCATTTAGACGGGTGGGGACTTCGACGGCGACACGGACGATGAGGTCTCCGCGCGAGTGGGAATTGAGAGACGGAACTCCTTTGCCGCGCAGTTTGAAGGCGGTGCCGCTTTGGGTGCCGGCGGGGATTTTCAAATGCGCCTGGCCGTCGAGGGTGGGGACGTTGAGTTCGCCGCCGAGGGCAGCGACGCTGAAGCTGACGGGGACTTCGCAGAAGAGGTTGTTCTCTTCGCGCTCGAAAACTTCGTGTTCTTTGATGTGCACGACCACGTAAAGATCGCCCGGAGGGCCGCCGCGCAAACCGGCTTCGCCGTTGCGCATGGAGCGCAGGCGGGAGCCATCCTCGATACCCGCGGGAATCTTGAGCTTGATTCGCGATGAAGCTTCGACGCGGCCTTCACCACCACACTTGCGGCAGGGCCGTTCGATGACCTGGCCGGTGCCGCGGCAGCGCGGACAAGTCTGCGACACCTGGAAAAAACCGCGCGAACTGATGACCTGACCGCGTCCGCCGCAATCGCGGCAGGAGACCGCGCGGGAACCCGATTCCGCGCCGGAGCCGCTGCAGACGTCGCAGGTTTCGAGCTTGGAAACTTCGATTTCCTTGTCACACCCGAACGCCGCCTCTTCGAGGCGGATTTGCATGTCGTAGCGAAGATCGGAGCCCCGTTGCTTGCCGTCGCGATCGGGCCTCTGGCCGCCGCCGCCACCGGTACCGCCGAAAAACTGCTCGAAAATCCCCCCACCTCCACTCGCGCCGAAGACCTCGCGAAAGAGATCGAAGGGATCGTGAAAGCCCTGGGCACCCGCACGCGCTCCCCCACCCTGGGCAAAGGCGGCATGGCCAAAGCGATCGTAGGCGGCACGCTTCTGCTCGTCGGAAAGAACGTCGTAGGCCTCGCCCAACTCCTTGAATTTCTCCTCGGCAGTGTGATCGCCGGGGTTCTTGTCGGGATGATATTTGACCGCGAGCTTGCGGTAGGAACGCTTGATCTCCTCGCCCGTGGAAGACCGAGTGACCTCGAGGACCTCGTAATAGTCGCGCTTCGTGGCCATCCGAGATTATTTCCCCTTGGAAACCACTACGGTAGCTGGCCGAAGCAGGCGATCGCGCAGCTTGTAGCCCCGGCGCAACTGGCGAATGATGACGCCCTCCGGAACCTGGGCGTTTTCCTCCTGGGCGACGGCTTCGTGCAGATTCGGGTCGAAATGCTGGCCTTCGCCATTGACCGGCTCGACCCCGGTGGTCGTGAGAAAGTCGGAAAGCTGTTTTGCCACCATGTCCATGCCAGCGAGGATCGGCGAATCGCCGGCGCCGGCGCGGGCGGCATTCAAGCCGAGTTCGAAATTGTCGAGGATCGGGATGAGACGTTCAAGGAAGCCGGCATTGGCGTATTTGATGGCGTCTTCTTTTTCGCGGGCGGCGCGCTTGCGAAAGTTTTCAAAATCAGCCTGGCTCCGGAGCGCGAGATCGCGAAACCGTTCGAGGTCTCCCTGCATTTGGCCGAGGAGCGAATCTTCAGTTTGGTCAGCGGATTTCGGTTCCGCCGATTCGGCGGCGGCGGTGGTGTCGTTGCTCATTTTTTGCGGATAACGATTAAGGTAATGTCGTCGTTTTGGGGATGGTTGCCAACAAACGCCCGAAGGTCGTCGGTCAGCCGGGTGATAATCCCGGCCGCACCTTCCGACGCGCTCGCCTGGATTGCTTTGATCACATTGGCCATCCCGAATTCATCCCCCTGGGCGTCGAGCGCCTCCGTCACGCCATCGGTATAAAGGACCAGGCAGTCGTCGGCTTCCAACGTGAGGGAAAAATCGTTGGTGACTCTATTGAACACGCCCCCGCTGTCAATGCCCAGCGCCATGCCGGGGGGATTGATTTTGGAAACGGTCTGGTCTTTGGCGGAATAGAGGAGCGGGGCATCGTGGCCGGCGCGGGAGAGGGTGAGGGTGCCGCTGTCACGCTCGATGATGAGGTAGGCCATGCTGATGAACATGTCCTCCTTGATGTCGGGAAAAAGCTGGAGGTTGACCTCGCGCAGCACGGTAGAGGGCGAAAGCTGGCCCCCGGCCTGGCTGCGGAGAACGCTCCGGCACATGGCCATGATGAGCGAAGCCGGCACGCCTTTGCCGGAGACGTCGGCAATGGCGATGCCGTAGTGGGTTTCGTCGGTTTTGATGTAATCGTAATAATCGCCGCTGACCTGGCGTGCCGGAACATTGATCCCGCTAATCTGGAAACCGCTGATTTCCGGAGCATTGGCGGGGAGCAGGATTCGCTGGATTTCGTGGGCGACCTGCAAGTCCTGGTCGAGACGCTTCTTTTCCGCCGCCTCGGAAAAGATGGTGGCAGTATAGAGGGCAAAGGCCGATTGCTCGGCAATGGCCTTGAAAATCTGGAAATCGCTGGGAATGAAATCGTCGCTCCCCGGGCCGCGGGCTATGGCCAGGACGCCGAGACTTTCCTCGCCGTAGAACAGCGGCGAAAGCATGGCCGACTTCGTCTTGAGGAGACCGACCCGGAGCGGAGCCAGGCGGCTGTCCTCCCCGCGCAGGACCAGGGGTTCCCGGTCACTCCAGACGGCCCCGAGCACGCCGTCCTCCGGAGCGACGGCCCGGAGACGCAGATAGCCGGGCCAGGAGAAATTCGGGTCTTTGATGAGTTTTTCCGGCACGTCGAAAAAGGGGGGGCAATTGCGGGTGGCGAAGGCCATGCGCAGGGTTTCTCCCTTGCGATCGGCGAGGTAGAGGGCGCCTCCGTGGCCATCGAGAATGCGCAGGGCACCCTCGACGATGAGGACGTGCAGGTCCGTGGGTTTGCTGACGGCAGTCAGCGCGGTGCCGAGACCGTGGAGAAAATCAAAAACACGGGTCTCTTCGAGCCGAATCTTCTCCCGGGCGCGCCGCAGAGCGGCAATCATCTCCCGTTGCCGCCGGTAGACATAGATGGCTGTACCCGCCGTCAAGGCGAGGACCACAAAGAGAACGGCGTTCCACATCAGCCCTCAGCTGGCGAGGTGAAGATCCTGTTTCAGGTATTCGAGGACGTCCTTGAACTTCGCCGCATTCGCTTCATTGGCTTCGACGCACGCTTCGTGCGCCTCGAGCATCGTTTGCGCCTGGGTCGTTTTGTCAGGAGCGGCCGCAGCCAGAGGGGTTTGGGCTGCCTGCACGGAAGTAGAATTACGAGGTTCGATGACGAAAAGCTGGTCGAGCCCGAGGTTGCTCAAGAGGTCGCTGTTTCGTTCGTTTAAATTGGTGACTCGAAGGGTCCCCTGCCCCAGTTCCCGCAGACGCAAGGCGACGCCGGCGAGCGTTCCCATGAAGGTCGAGTCCATGACCGTGCAGTTCTTCAAGTCGATGGCGAACTCCCGGAAACCACGGTTGATCATCTCTTTGGCAAACTCCTTCAACCCGGTGCTGTTCAGGAAAGACCCCTTGCCTTCCACACGAACCCAAACGGTGCGGTTGGCAGTGCCGACGAGAATGGAAGGCTGAGCGTTCAAGCTTTAGAAGCGGATGAATGCGGACGGTCCGCCCGCGCCGTCAGGTTTTACCTGACCCCCACACGATAATGCCAAGCGCAAAAATTGCATCTCCCAATCAGTTCCACAGAAACGATTGATTGAGGGCAACTATTTTGCCGTTTTCGATCAAAAGCACCCGCCACCCGCTGACTTTACCATCCTCCAGGTATTGATCGCCGATGATGTCGAACTCTGTCATTTGAGAACCTTTGACGCCTTTGTATTCGGTTTCCCGGGCCTGGACGAAGGCACCGAGGTTCTGTTGACGGTATTCGAAACGAACGGTCAGGTCTGATTTATGGGCGCAGCGCCAGAAGAACTTATAGTAGTGACCGTAACGAGCCCGCCGCTCATAGCCGTCGACGGCGCCCCAGTTGATCCGGCCTCGCTCGAAGTTGATCATCGGATCGTAGGACGGCTTGTTCAACTGCGGGTCGTTGAACTGAATCATGGTCTTGCGGAACTGGAAGGAGTCGTCCAGGGCCAGAGGCAGGACGTTCACCTTGTCGATCGAATGCGAGACGTCATGCGTAATATTCTTCCCAAGGTCAAGGTCCCACCCAAAGCCGACCGTAGTCGCGGCGAGAGAGGCCAGCAGCGTGAGGAAGCATTTCATTCGGGGGTGGAACTTAAGCGCCCTACGTAAGGGCTGTCAATCACTGCTGGGCAAAGCCAGGACGTCCAGCATCCAATTGGACTCTGGTTTCTGGTTTCTGGTTCTCCAAATGACGCCGCAGTCTTCGTTCTCGGACGCTGCGCTGAATCGAACAATTGGGTGTTGGATGTTGGGCGTTGGATGTTGGATGTTCCGGCGAAGCCGGTCCTATGATCCCCGTCCGCTACCATCGAGGTCTCGAATTGCCCGACCACGGCTTGTGGCTGGACCCGGAGGATCCGCGTCCGCTGGCCTTTGTCTCCCACGCCCACAGCGATCATATCGGGCGCCACCCGGAATTCATTGCCAGCGCCGGAACCGCGCGGCTCATGCAGGAACGCCTCGGCGGCGAACGGCGGGCGCACATCCTCGAGTTTGGACAACCGGCTCGTTTCCGCGATTTCCAGATCACGCTGCTGCCGGCCGGCCATATCTTCGGCTCGGCACAAGCCCTGGTGGAAAGCGAACACGGTTCCCTGCTTTACACCGGCGATTTCAAGCTGCGACCGGGCTTGTCGGCCGAACCCGCGGAGTGGCGCTACGCGGAAACGCTCATCATGGAAACGACCTATGGCCTGCCGAAATATCGCCTGCCGCCCACCGAAGAGGTGATCGCCCGGATGGTGGCCTTCTGCCGGGAATCGCTGGAGGACGACGCTGTGCCGGTGCTGCTCGGCTACTCGCTGGGCAAAGCGCAGGAGATTCTCTGCGCGCTCCTGCAGGCCGGGCTGACGCCGATGCTCCACGGCGCAGTTTTCAAGATGACGGAAGTGTACCGTCAACTGAGACTGGATTTCCCGGACGGTTACGTCCGCTACGCGCCGAGCGAGGTTGCGGGCAAGGTGCTGATCTGCCCGCCCAGCGCCAATCGCACGCTCATGCTCACGCGGATCAAAAATCGGCGGACGGCGGTGCTCACGGGTTGGGCGCTCGATCCGGGGGCGACCTATCGCTACCAATGTGACGCGGCGTTTCCGTTGAGCGATCATGCCGATTACACGGACCTGGTGCGCTACGTAGAACTGGTCCAGCCAAAGCGTGTGCTCACCCTCCATGGCTTTGCCGCGGCATTCGCCGCCGACCTGCGGGAACGCGGAGTGGAAGCGTGGGCATTGAGCGAGGAAAACCAGCTCGAGCTTTCTCTGCGGCGGAGCGCCCCGGCAGTTCCAGTTGCTCGACCGGCGCCGGCCGTTGCCTCCGCTGCGGAAACAATGGAAACGGAATTCGGCCGTTTCGCCGCCATCGGCGAACAGATTTCCAAGACGACCAGCAAGCTGCAAAAGATCGCCGTCTTGAGCGACTATTTGCGTTCGTTGAATCCGACGGTCCTTCCCACCGCCGCGCGCTTTCTCACCGGACGGGCCTTTGCCCAAAGCGACAACCGCACCCTGCAAGTCGGCTGGGCGGTGATCAAGCGGGCCATCCTCGGCGCGAGCCGGCTGACTGAGCAGGAATTCCGGGCGATCTCCCGGCAGTATGCCGATGCCGGCAAAACGGCCTATGAAGCGCTCCTCGAACGAACTCATCCTCAGGATTTCTCCCTCTCCGACGCCGCGGCTTTGTTTGATCAACTCGAGGCCACTCGCGGGCCGATCGCCAAGGGCGAAGTGTTGCAGCGGCGGCTGGCCATGCTCACGCCGCTCGAAGCGAGTTACATCGTACGGATTCTCACCGGCGACCTCCGGATCGGGCTGAAGTCCGGCCTGGTCGAGGAGGCCATCGCGGCGGCGTTTGCCACTGACCTGGAAACCGTGCGGGAGGCACAAATGTTTACCGGCGATCTGGGCGAGGTGGCGGGTCTGGCCGCCGCGGGCCGGCTGGCGGAGGCTAGCCTGCACCTCTTCCGTCCCGTCCAAGTCATGCTCGCGAGCCCGGAGCCAACGGCGGAAGCCGTCTGGGAGCGCATCGCCGCCACTCATGCACCGGCCGCGTGGACGGAAGACAAGTTCGACGGCATCCGCGCCCAAATACATCTTGGCTCCGGTCGCGCGGAAATATTCTCGCGCGACTTGCGACAGATCACCGGCCAATTCGCGGACCTCGCCCGATCGGCACGCACCTATGCCAGCGAAGTGATTCTCGACGGGGAAATCCTCGCCTTCGAGCAAGGGCGGTCCGATCCGGACAAACGCTCCGATCCGGACGGGCGGTCCGGGCCGGACGGGCGGAGGCTGACCTTCTTCGATCTGCAGAAACGTCTCGGACGCAAGACGGAGGACGATCTCTTTCGGGGAGCGAGCGACATTCCTGTCGTCTTCAAAGCGTTCGACCTGCTTTTTCTCAATGGCACATCGCTGCTCAAGCGCCCTCTCGCGGAGCGCCGTCTGGCACTCGAATCACTGATCCTGCCAGCGGGCCTGGAGGTGGCCCCGATCCATCGCGTGGCCTCGGCCGAGGACGTCGAAGCCGCGTTTGCCGCCGCCCGAGCGCGCGGGAACGAAGGACTCATGATCAAGGACGGCGCCAGCCTCTACACCCCGGGCCGGCGCGGACAAGCCTGGCTGAAGTACAAAAAAAAATTGGCCACGCTCGATGTCGTGGTTGTCGGGGCCGAGCAGGGGCACGGCAAGCGGAGCCACGTGCTGAGCGATTATACTTTCGCGGTGCGGGACGAAAGGACCGGGCAATTGCTGACCATCGGAAAAGCGTATTCTGGTTTGACGGACGTCGAGATCGAAGAACTTACCGAGCGCTTCACCGCCACGACCACGATGCAGCACGGCCGCTACCGGGAAGTCACCCCGGAGGTCGTCCTGGAAATCGCCTTCGATTCGATCCAACCCAGCGAACGCCATGGCAGCGGTTTGGCGATGCGATTTCCGCGCATCAAAGCCATTCGCCGGGACAAAACACCGGCGGACATCGACACGCTGGCACATGCGCGGAGCCTGGTGGCAAAGACGTTTTGAATAAGACTGTGGCCGGACGAGCAGATGTGGCACCTCGGTGGATGGCGATCTCCGAGCGCGACGGGAAAAGCCCAAGCGCAACGCGCCACTCCTCCGGACCAGATGGACGCCTCCGGCGTGGTGGGTTACCCATGGCGCTCGGAGATCGCCATCCACCAAGGCGCCTCGACGTGGCCGAGAAGATCGGTCGGCGCCGGTGCGCGGCGCTGGTCGACTTTGAGGTCGCGCCTTCCAGAAGTTCTACTGCGCGGCGTAGTACTTCGGATACCGGTAATAGTAGTAATCCGGCATTTCCGAATCGATGCAGTTGAGGATCAAACCGAGCACGTTCACCTGCCGCTGGTAGAGCATGTTGAGCGAGTTTTTGGTGAGCCGAGCGGAGGTAAATGAAGCGCGGACGACCATGAGCGCGCCGTCGAAATTCGGAGCGAGCGTCGGCGTGTCGTCAGCGGCGAGAATCGGGGCGGTATTGAAGATCGTGAGATCGTAGGCGTCTTTGAATTCCTCGAGCAGCTTGACCATCTCGGGCTTGAGCAGGAGCTCGCCGGATTGATTGGTGACCGGCCCCCGGGCGATGATCGAGAGTGTCGGGTGTTTGGTGGATTGGATCACCGCTTCCTTCCACGGAACTTCACCGCGCAGGATATTGGAGAGCCCGAAACGGCCGTCGATATCGAAAAGCTGGGCGATGTCACCCCGGCGAAGATCCGCATCGACGAGGAGGACGCGCGCGCCGGAAGCCGCCATGGTAATGGCCAGATTGCTGGCGATCGTCGATTTGCCTTCGTTCGGGATCGCGCTGGTGACCAGGAGCGTTTTCATCTCCAACTGGTTCGGCATGAAGATGAGCGAAGAGCGCAGACTGCGGAACGCTTCCGCATAGGTGTAACGATCGTCCTCGGCCTGGAGCAACGGGAGGCCGGTGTCTTTGCGACTGTCGGCGACGTTCGGGATCTGGCCGAGAATGGGTTCGGAGAAGTGGTCGAGCATCTCGGTCGAGGAGGCGAGCCGATCGTCGGCCCGATCCATGAGGAAGAGAACAATAGTGCCGACAACAAACCCGCCGATCAGACCGATGAGCAGATGGGAGACGGTTCCCGGCGGCTCGGGCTTGGCCACAGTAGCCTTGTGCAAGACCACCAACGGATCGGGACTCGTCTTCGCATCGAGTTCATTCTTGTTCCCGTTCAGATGGTCGATTTCGGCCTGGGTGTTTTTGACGGCGTCCTGGAGAATGTTGTACTCGGCGTCCTTGTTGCTGGCCTCGGCCACTTTTTTGTCCCAACTGGCGATGCTGGTGTCGAGACTCTTGAGTTCCGCCTTGATGGCGTCGAGGCGCGACCCTGTGGCTTCCTGATTCTGCTTTTTGATGGTGCCGAGGAGGAGTTGCAGCCGTTGGAGATCCTGTTCCAAGGCCTGCATTTTCGGATGCTTGGGTTTCCAGACGGTCTTCCACTGCTCCACTTCCGCCTGTTTCTCGGCGATTTGCTGGGTGACCTGAGTGTACTGGATGTAGAGTTCGTTATTGAACGAAACATTCGCCGGGGCAGCATTTGCGGAGGGCTGCGCCGCTCCCCCACCCGCAGGAGCCTTACCCATCGAAACGGGCGCCTGCGCCGGGGTCGTGAGCAGTTCGTCGGGCGTGAGATTTTGGATGCGCTGTTGTTCGTTGAGCAACTGGGCCTGGTGATTTTTGAGATCCGAAAGGAATACGGCCGCGCTTTTGGCCTGCTCCTGCCAGAAGGCCATGTTGTTCGTCTTGATGAAGGCTTGGAAGTCAGCCTCCTGCTTGGCGCGAGTCTCGTTCAGTTGCTTGAGCCTGTCCTGCAGGCCACCCTGAATTTCGTCGATTTGGGTATCGCGGTTGCCGCGGCGGACATTAAAGAACTCGGCGACGACGGCGTCGACGTAACGCTGGGTGTACTCGGGATTGGAACCGATCCCGTCAATGGTGAAAATGTTCGTGCGCGGCGCGACCGAGCATTTGATATCGACTTTTCCACTGAGCGTCGGCGCCTCCAGCGAGAGCTGGCTGGTGGCTTTGTCGAGCACCATGGGACTTTTCAACAGCTCGACACTGGTGCCGAAAATATTTCCCCATTTGTCCTCCCACGAGACGTCCTTGCTGGAGTTCGAAACCAATTCTTCGCGAATGATGAGCTGGCTTTCCGATTTAAAGAGATGGGGCTTGGAAAAAAGAACGTAGGCCTCGTAGCACAGTCCCAACCCAACGGTCAGCGCCATGACCCACCAATGGCGGCGCAGGAGAGAACGGTAGCGGTAAACCTTGATGCCCAATCCCGCCGAGATCGGCACTGAGGGAGCTTGCGGATTTGCGGAGTCCATGGAGTTAGTTCGTGCGGAAGAAGATCTTCGGAACAAAAATGCGATCGCCGTCCTCTAATACCGGATCCTGCTTGGCGTCGCCTGACTTGATGATCTTGCGGAAGCTGACCGTTATTTTATCCATCGTGCCGTCTTTTTTCATGCGGGTGATCTGAACCTTGTCGGCATTGCCCCACTCCCCAATTCCGCCGGCTCGCAAAATGGCGTTGGTGAGCGTGAGGTTCTCACCGGAAATGATTTCCAAGGGACCGCCCACACGAATCTCTCCGGAGAGATAGACTTCGCCGGCGCGGACGCCGATGGGGCTGACCCGGTCGATGGCGAGGTGCACGGTCGCGTGATAGTAGTAATCGCGCTCCAGCAAGGTCTTGATCTCCGCGGCGGCTTCGGTGGCCGTTTTGCCGGAAACACGCACACGTCCCAGCGGAGGCACATCGAGTTCGCCGGTCGCCGTGACGACCCGTGGGAATCCACCCTCGCGGTCTTCGACAATCTCCACCGTCACTTGGTCGCCGGCAGACAGTTTCTTGTCGGGATCGACGACCTGCATTCGCTCCTGAATGATTCCTCCCCCGGGCTGAACATAGCCCATTCCCGGCTGGCCGCCGGTCGCGGGAATACCTCCACCGTAGCCGGCACCTGGCGTGACCGGTCGGGCCACAATGCCTTGCCCCCTTCCCGTTATTGAAACCGCCAGTAACACGGCGGCGACACTTGCAAAACGGAGAAAGCTAGGCATAGGCCATAACGGTTAAAATTTAGAATTTATAGTAAAGACTCAAAAACACGAGGTCCTGATAGTAGCTCAAGTCAGGCAAATTTGAGTTTTTCCATATATAGCGATAATCGAGCCCAAGCGTCAGATTATTTCGAATATGATAGCGCAAACCGATTGCGGCACCAATTCGGTCGGCCTTTTCGCCGAGATCCCCAGAGGTGGAGTAGTGCTCGTAAAACACGGTGGGACCGAGTTCCAACTTCTCCATGATTTTCCAGTCCGCATCGTACTCGACGTTGTAGAGAGTGATGTAGTTGGAGACAAAACCGATTTCCGCCGTTTTCGAGAATGAGAGTCGGTGGCGGAAGAACTCCGAAGGACGATTGTCGATCTCGAAGCGGATGTAGTAGCTGTTCGAATCGGAATTATCCGTTAGCCCGACACTCGAAGCCTGGGCCTGGGTGAGAACCGATCCACCGACAGCAGCCGGAGCGAAATTGCTCGTATTATTGTATCGGAGATCCTGATAGCCGCCCTCGAGATAGAGGTTGGTGTATTCCGAGACCTGCCACTCGATGAACGGCCCGACGAGGAGGTTCTCGCCATCGCTGCGCGTGTCGTCCTTGAAGTGGATAAAGCTGTAGGCGCCATTGACGCCGATCTTGATGGCCGGGTTGACCGCCCATTGCGGCTTGAGCAGGATGGTGTTGATCGTCCGGTCCTGGAGCGCGAAGGCTGGATCGGTGCTGTCCTGCGTCGTCCACAAATTGTAATTGTCGTAGCCGACGGTGACATCCACCGCTTGATTGATCGCCCAGTCTCCTTCCAAGCCGGCCTGGTTTTCCCAGCGGCCGTAAATCGCGACATCGCTGATGTCGGGAATGGATTCGGGATCTTCCTGGTAGCTGATGCGGTCGCGAGCGGTCCATTTCACGGGCCCGGTATAGATGGTGAGCGCCAGCTCCGAACTCGGGGAAATGAGTACACCGTGGGTGTCAAATTCGCTGTGATTGAAATACTTCGCGTAACTAATTCCGACATCGAAACGCAAAGTGTTCAAGTCACTGATCCGCCATTCCGAATCAATATTGAGAACCGGACGGAAAACAAAATCGGACTCGCGGCCATGCTCCGCGAGATTGATGTTGTCGTTATATTCAACGCCGACACCGAGGGCCAGGCCGAAGCGGAAATTGCCCAGGGCGAAGTTGAACTTGTCGGTCTCCTCCTGCTCTTCAGTGACGGAGAGATCCTGGCCAGGTCGCAGCGGCTTCATGCCACTGGGTGAAGCGTCGTCGTAGGTGTAATCGGAGGGCGTGACCGGTCCGATGCCACCCGAAGATCGCGACGTCCCGATGTCGCGAAAGAAATCCTGTCCTTTACTTACAGAAACGCCAGCGAGCAGGAGCGCGGCGAAGAATGCGGCGGAAGTGCCGGCGGATTTATTCATAAAGTGCCCAAATGGTGTCGTTTGAATCCATTTCTTTCAGGGTAGCGCGCAAAGATCAACGCTAAAAACGCGCCAATCCGATATCGAAACATGGGAAGTCAGCGAAACCTGCCCTTCACCGCGGCGGCACCTTCGCTGGCACGGACGACGCGGAACCCGTAATTATCCGTGCTGCTGTCGGGAGCCGCATGGACACGGCAGGAAGAGAGAAGGCTCAGTTTCAGGGCACCGTTGTACCATGAAGCGCCGCGAAGCACTTTGGCCTTGGATTCATTGTTCCAGCTATCATCGCACCATTCCCATACGTTCCCACCCATATCGTAAAGGCCATATTTATTGGCGCTGAAACTGCCGACCGGCGAGGTCCAGGCGTAGCCGTCGTCATAGCCTTTGATGGCCACGTCGGAGCCGGTTTCTTCGCCGGTGTAGTTGCCGGCTCCCTTCGGAGGAGGCCAATCCGTGCCCCACGGGTAAACATCCGGAACATCCATATCGCGCGCCTCCGGAGTCTTTCCGGTCTCCGCGGGCAGTCCGACGGCCTTGCTCCACTCCATATCCGAGGGCAGCCGATAGATCTGATTGGCGGGCAGAACCCCTTCCTTGTGCTCCTTGTCCGTCAGCCACTTGCAAAATGCAACCGCTTCCACCCAAGTCACGTTCACGACCGGATGATCGGGGCCTTGCCGGAAGCCGGGCGATTCCCAAGCGGTGGATTTCAAACTTACCGCTTTGGCGAAAATTTCAAAATCCTTGACCCGGACCAGCCAGATGCAGAAGTCGATGTCGCCGATGGGCGCGAACTTCATGCCCAGGCTATTGGCGCCGGCGTTGCTTGCGGCGTTAGTTGCTGCAGCCGGCGTGGAGGACGGAACGACCGCTGGTATGGTCGGGGCGGGCGTCGCCGGTGCCGGCGTTGGCTTCGCGGCCGGCGCCGGCGTCGCCGGAACCGGAACCGGAGTCGTCAGCATCGGCGCAGGAGTGGTGAGCTTCGCCATTGGTGAAGGCGTCGCGGGCGGCGGCGGACTGGACAAATTGATCGACGGAGTGGACGCGGGAGTGGCCAAAGGCCTGGCGACCGTTTCCTGCGAATTTTTGAGATTCTCGATTTTCCGGGTGAGCGAGCCACGCATTTCCAGCGTGGCCTTGGCGCTGGCCAGATCCCGCTCCAGCTTCGTCACCGTGGCCAACTGCTGCTGACGAATACCATCGGCGTCCGCAGCCGCTTTCGAGGCGTCGGCGGCCACCTTCTGCTTCTCAGTCAGTGTCTTTTGCAATGCGTCCAACTCCGCTGCGGCCTTGCCTTGCGCCGCCATCTTCTCGTCCCCTTCCTTTTGCAAATCGGCCAATGCCTTTTTTCCTTCCTCGACTACGCGAGCTTTCTCCGCCGCCACTTTCTGCGCGTCCTCCGCGGCGGCTTCGGCAGCCTTCTGACTTTCCTCGAGTTTCTTGCGTTGTGCCGTCAGGTCGTCGACTACGGCTTTAAGCGGCAGGTTCGCCTTGGTCATTTCATCGAAGGCCTTCTGCGATTCCGCGACAGCGGCGTCCGCCGTCTGCTGCTCTTTCGCGCGATCCGCGTGCACTTTCTCGGCGCCGCCGGAAGCCTGCTTTGCTTTGTCCAACGTGGATTGCATGTCCGCGATATCCTTTTGCAGCTTCTCCTGAGCAAGCGAACCGACGGACGAAGGCGCGGTCGCCGGCGGCGGAGTATTGACGACGACAACGGGCGGGACAGGGGTCGTAGTGAGATTATGAATTTTCTCCTGGGTGGGCTTGGGCGTAGCGGGCGCCGCAACTGGAGTCGTCTGCCCGGCCTCCCGAGTGACGCCCTTTTTCCCCGATGTGGAGAGGAAATAAATGACCAAAATCACGAGGATCACCGCCGCCGCCCCGATGGCGACGACCGGAAAACGAGATTCCTCGGGATAAAGGCGGGGTTTGAATTCCGTGAGCAAACGCTCGGAGGGCTTCTTCGGGCCCGGGCTCGGTGGCGCCGCGGCATCGCCGGCACCCGCACCCGCACCACCCGCGCCTTTGGGCTCGGGACGCTGCAACCAGGGCTTGGGAGATTCCTGCGGCGGTTTCGCTGGAGTCTGCGGGCGATCAAATTTTGACAGCTCTTCGAGCGCTTTTTTCTCGTCCATTTCCGGTTCCGGACCGGGAACCGGCTCCGACGGGCGAGCGGTCACCGGCTCACCAACCGGTTCCACCTCCGGTTGGGACTCCAAGCGTAATTCCGCGGCGGCCTTTGGCGTCGCTTCCGCCTTCGCCGCAGTCACCGCTTCGGCGATCGGTGCGGCCGCTGGCAAAACAGCGGGGGCGGGAGCCGTTTCCACTACCGGGGTCGGCAAGGCCGGCGCCGGCATCTCTCCTTTGAGAATTTTCAAAAACTCCGCGGCAGATTGCGGACGGTGTTCCGGCGATTTTTGCAGCGCTGCGGCAATCGCTTTTTGCCAGGTCACCGGCACTTGCAGGTCGGGCTGTCCGAGGGCGGAGAGTTTTTCCGCGCTCACCCCGGCGCGCACCTGCGCGGCGTCCGCGAAGGGCGGAGCCCCCACCAAAAGCGTATAGAGAACTGCGCCGAGAGAATAAACGTCGTCCGTGCGGGCGGGAGCAGTTTCGTCGAGCACCTGAGGGCTGACATAGGCCACGCGGGTGGCCTCGGCCTTCCCGGCGCGGGCCAGTGCATCCTGGATCGTGCGACTGATTCCGAAATTGGCCACCAGAGGCTGGCCCGCAGGCGTCAGGTAAATATTCTCCGGGGCAAGATCACGATGGAGGAAATTGATCCGGTGGGCATCGTCGACCGTCTGGATCAGCTTGAAAACCCAGGGCTCCAGTTCGGCCACCGGGAAGCGTTTGTGGGGCTGCGCATTGCACCGCGAAGCCACGGACTCTCCCTCGAAGGCATTCATGGAAACCGCCGCCCATTCGGGTTCCTCGATCAAGTCGTACACCCGGAGGATTTGCGGATGAATGAGTTGCCGAATGCGTTTGATTTCGGAACGCAAGTCCTGCAAAGCGCGGGCGTCCTGGACGACGGTGCCCGGTAAAATGTGCAAGGTGACGTTCTTGCCGAGCACTTCGTCGTCGGCGAGCCAGACTTCCGGACCTGGGCTCGAGGTGATCCGCCGTAAGAGTGCGTAGCAGCCGGCCAGCTTTTGGCCCTCGGCAAAGGCAGTGGTCGCGGAGGTATCGGGGGGTGGGTTCAGATCGTTGGTGGTCACAAGAGAAAGCGATGGGCGTGCACTGTCCCTTGGCTTGCTCGTTCGGGAGCCGCCCGGATGGCACGAGCCACACGGAGCTTGTTCGATACGCGGTTCACCGGAGCTTGCCAACTGGAAAGATGAAAGAGATGTTTGGCAGAGAACTTGCTAGTAAAGAAAATGAAACTTTGTTCTTGCGCAAGAGAATGGATTGTCCATACTCGCTCAAATTTCTAGAACCAATCCCGGTCCTGTAAATTCCTGGAGAAATCCATTTCCAACTCGTATCCAACCCACTAGAAAAGGGCATCCTTAAATATGAAGACCTTGCCGCTCGTCATGCTCGCCACGGCTGTTTGTTCCAGCCTCGTCTTCGCTGCCGACAGTGATCCTGCCGCGCGCCAGATGCAGGTGTACCCGAAGAATCTCGCCCGCCAGCACGTCGGGACGAATCTCTTCCTCTACAACGCCTCCAACCAAACCTACGCGCCCACCGAAGCGTCGGCCGCCTGGCTGGACGACGATATCACCACGGGCTGGCCGGTCATGGCCGGCAAGCAGTACTACCTGCTGGCGCTCTCGTCGCCCGAGTTGGTTTCCAATTTCAGCGTTTCGGCCCGCCCGGCGGACGGGACGATCTCCCTCTATGCCGGCGACGAGCCGGCCGTCCCGGGAGCGCGTTCGTGGACGCCGCTGGCGCAGAACATCGAGTTCAATTCGATCAACGAAAAGAAGCTCGACCATCCCTTCACGCACTTCGCCAAGTATGTGCTGATCGAGACCGACCTTGCGAACCCCGGCCCGCTCTACAGTCTCTATCTCTTCGGCGAAAAGCCGGCGACGATCTATGATCTGCACGCCCGGGAAAACCCGATCGACGCCAACGCCATTTTCGGCAAGATCAACGATCACACGGAGTTCAACGCCAACGCTCTCTACACCGGAAGCACGATCACTTATGCAAATTCGCCCGACGGTTCGCTGGCCTGGCAGAAAGCGATCGACGACAACCCGGAGACCGGCGTGACGATCAACGGCTCGGCCAATGAGCCCGGCATGGTGATCAAGTATGGCGACAGCGAATCCATCTCCCGCGTGGCGGTGCTGACCGGCGCCGATGCGAAAGGAAAACTGGAGTTCTTCGCGATGGATGACACCGCGGAAACCACCTCGCTCGAAGGGAAGACCCCGACGGTGAGCCTGGTGCTCGATGGAACGAGCAGCCGTTCGAGCCTGGATTTCCCGGCGGTGACGGCGACGAAGCTGGCCGTCCGCTGGACTCCGGATACGCCGGGCAGCACGGTGACGATTCGCGAACTGGATTCTTTCGGAGCGAAGTCGCTGAACGATTATGAAGTGGGCATGAAGCCCGAAGCGGTCGCCGCCTATGACACCGGGGTGCACAACAACGGCACCGGCAAGGGTGAAGGCAAAGAAGGCAAGGAGCCGATCGCCGAAGGCCCTGCTCCCGTGGCTGATTTCCGCGGAGGGTCTCCTTATCTTCCCGGCGCACTTGGCTTCCCGCCGAATCTGAGCGGGCGCCGCTTCAGCCTGCCGGTGAGCCCGTAAAAATCTCATCCAGATTGGTTTCAAAAAACGCGAGCTTCACGGCTCGCGTTTTTTGCTTTCGCAGGACTTGGGAGGGGCGAACTCCAGGTCGCCCTCCGCCGCCAGCAGCGCCTCCTTTCGGAGACGTGGAGGTCGCCGCTCCCAGGTCTCATGTCTGAATCGGAAATTTGGATGTTGGATGTTGGGCGCTGAATGTTGGATGTTTCGGCACAGCCGCCCAATGCTCGTTTGGTCCGTTTTCTCCCAAGTCCTTTTGCCCATCCTCGTCATGGTTGGCATTGGGTGGTTGATCGACCGCGCCGGACGCCTCGACCTCAGCACGCTGGTGCGGCTGAACATCTACGTCATTGTTCCGGCATTTATTTTCGTCCACGTCGTGGATTCGAATCTCAGCGGGGGCGCCGCCGCGCGCATCATGGGGTTCACCGCGAGCATCATCGCCAGCATGTATGTGCTCAGCGCCGTGATCGGGCGGTGGAAAAAGTACGACCCCGCACAGACGCGCGCGCTGCAACTGGCCACGATGTTCTACAATTCCGGCAATTACGGCATTCCGCTCATGGCGCTGGCCTATCCCGGCATCGGACCGTTGCTGCAGGTATTCATCGTCCTGACGCAGAACATCAGCACGTTCACCGTCGGTCTGGCGCTGGCCGCGTCCACGCATCGTTCCGGATGGCGGCTGGCCCTGCCGATGTTGCGCCAGATTTCCATCTACGCAGTGATCAGTGCGGTGATCGTCCGCATTTTCCATCTGCCGGTGCAGCAAATCCGCTGGCTGTGGGTGCCTCTTCATTACATCTCCGATGCGCTGGTGGCGTTTGCCCTGATCACACTCGGCGTGCAGTTATCCCAGACCAAGGCCCGGCAAAACCCCGCACGACTGGGCTGGGCACTCGGGCTGCGACTCCTCGTCGCCCCCTGCGTCGCGCTCGCCATGGTGCCGCTGTTCGGCTTCCGAGGGCAGGAAGCCACCATCATGGTGGTGAGCAGTTCCTTTCCGACGGCGGTGAACACGGCGCTGATCGCGCATGAGTTCAAGGCCGATGCGCAATTCGCCGCCGCCGTCGTTTTTTACTCCACGCTGCTCAGCATGTTCACGGTGACGCTGTTGATCGCGGTGCTTGGGGGAGGAAGTTGAGGGTTGAGAGTTGAGAGCCCCGCGGATTCGGACATGAGAGCGCCGATTCGCGGTGAATACTTGCTCTTAAGACCGCAGCGGAGCGGTGCTCTCAGGTGAAAACCGCGCCGACTCTCAACTCTCAACTCTCAACGCTCAACGCTCAACTTCTTCTTCCACCGGCCGCAGCACGGTCTGAACCGCCCGGAGGAGCTTGTCGGCGGTGTACGGCTTGTCGAGAAAGGTCTTCACTCCCAGGCCTTCGAGGACGACGACGTTTTCTTTTTGCAAGTGGCCGCTGGAGACGATGACGCGCACCTTCGGATCCACCTTGCGCAACGAGCGGACGAGCGTGACGCCATCCATCTGGCCCATCGAGATATCGGTGAGCACGACGTCGATCTCGTTTTTTCGCTGGAAATACAGGGCCAGAGCGTCGCTCCCATCCTCGGCGGTGTAGGCCTGATAGCCATTGGCCGTCAGCGTGCGGACCAAGGCTTCGCGGATGGGGGGTTCATCATCCACCACCAGGATCAATTCACCATTGCCACGGACCAGGGGCACCTCTTGCTTCGAGCCGCTGTCGGCCCTCGATTCCTGGTTGGCCGGCAAAAAGACGCTGAAAGTCGTGCCCACTCCAATCTCGCTCTGCACGGTCAGAAATCCGGTGTGGCTCTTGACGATGCCGATGACCGTCGCCAGGCCGAGACCGGTCCCCTTGCCCACTTCCTTGGTGGTGAAAAACGGGTCGAAAATCTTTTCCATCGTCTCCGGCGACATACCCATGCCGGTATCCGCGGCGCGCAAGACGACGTGCGGCCCAAGCTGGGCCCCAGGATTCATGCTCGCGAAATGCGGGTCGATGTCGACGTTCTCCGCGTTCAGGCGAATACTGCCTCCCTGGGGCATGGCATCGCGCGCGTTGACGCAGAGATTCAGCAGCACCTGGTGGAGTTGCGTGGCATCGCCCAACACCGGCCAGAGGTCCGTCGGAAAATTCGTTTGAATGTCGATGTTCCGCGGAAACGTTTGGGCCATGACCTTGGCCAGTTCGCTCACCAGGTGTTTCAACTGGAGCAACACCCGTTCACCTTCGACGCCGCGGGCGAAGGTCAACACCTGCTTCACGATGCCCGCGCCACGTTCGGCGCTCCCTTCAATGATGCTCAGCATCTTGAGAGTGTCCTCGTCTTCGAACTCCTTGCGGAGGATGCCGCAGGACATGAGGATGGGGGAAAGAATATTGTTCAGGTCATGGGCGATGCCGCTGGCCAGCGTGCCGATGCCTTCCAGACGCTGGGCGCGCAGGAATTGAGACTCGAGCTTCTTCGTCTCCGTCACGTCGGTGTCGATGACCAGCACCGACTTGGGCCTGCCGTCATCGTCCCGCACCAGCGTCCAACGGCTGCTCACAATGATCGCTTCGCCATCCTTGCTTTGGTGCTTGAGCTGGCCGATCCAGAAGCCGGTCTTCAAAAGTTCGATCTCTGCTTCGTACGGACGTTCTTTGACGTAGGTATCGATGGTCTTCTTGCCGACCACTTCTTCCGTCGTCCAACCGTAGAGACGTTCGGCGCCCTGGTTCCAAAAGAGGACGACATTGTCGAGATCGCGGACGACGATGGCGTCCGACGCGAGATTGAGCAGATTGGCCTGTTCGCGATTGCGCTCCTCGGCGCGCCGCTGCTCCGTCCGGTCCAGAGTCAAAACGAGCACGGCATCACGGCCGGAAAAAGGGATTTCGTGCCAGGTGCTTTCCACGAAGAGCGTGGAGCCATCCTTGCACTTGTGATTCCAGGCGGTGCTCCCGCTATGTTCCGGGGAGGTCTCGTTGCCTTCCCCCGTATCCTCCACCGGCGTGGCGATCTGGTCCATGGTCAAACCATGGAATTCCTCCCGCGTATAGCCGTATTTTTTTACCGCGGCATCATTGACCGCGATGAAAGCCAGCGACTCTGCGTCCACCACCCACATGGGGAGCGGGTGCTGATGGAAAAGCAATTGAAAGCTCGCCTCGGATTCCAACTGCGGCGGCATGGGTGACTCAAGCAACGTAGCCATGTACTTAGATACGGGCCGTCGGCAGGGGAAAACCGCAGCGGGTGGCAATCGGGCAGAACATAAACAAATGTAAGAAAGCGAGTGCCATGCCAGAGACGGAAAGCGATTTTCTCTGATGCAGGGCGCTTTTGACCCAAATATTCCTTGGCCATCCCCCAACACGCTCCTATTTTCGCCAACCCATGCATCCCGAAATTCAAAAGGCGGTTGACGCCGGCAAGCTCACGACAGCCGCCGGCCAAGTTCTTGATCAGCTTCAACCTGGAACCTACGTGATCCACAAAAGCTGGGGGTTCGGACAAGTCGATTCACTGAATTTTTTGATCAGCCAGATGACGATCAATTTCAAGGCCAAGAAGGGGCACACCATGCAACTGCAGTACGCCGCGGAATCGCTGCAACCGGTGAGCGAGGGACACATCCTGGCTCAAAAGGCCGCCGACGCCCCGGGCGTGAAAACCCGCGCGAAGGAAGATCCGGTCGGCTTGGTGCGAACGATCCTGACGAGCTACGGCGGCAAGGCCACGCAAGACCAAATCGCCCAGGCCCTCGCGCCGGAAGTATTCAACGAATCGGAATTCAAGAAATGGTGGGAGAATACCAAAAAGGCGTTGAAGAAAGATGGCCACTTTGCGGTGCCGACCAAGAAGTCCGATCCTTTCGAACTGCGCGAAGCGGCGGTTTCGCACGCCGACCAATATCTTTCGCACTTCAAGAATGCCCGGCAGCTCAAGGAGCAACTCTCAGCGCTCGACCAGATCGTCAAGAATGTCGGCGAATTCAGCGATCCTGTGACGCAACTGTCGCCGGTCGTGGCCGTGGCTGATGACCAGGGACGGAAGAACCAGCGGCTCAATCCCTCCCAGTCGCTCGAATTCCTCCTGACCCGCGACGAACTCCTCGAGAAAGTTCCAGGACTGCCCGCGGCGCCGGATGCGCCCGCAGTGACGAAGTTTCTCCAGGACGAAAAGCGGCGCCTGACCACGCTCATCGGCGAACTGCCGGCCGCCAAGCAGAAGCGCGCCCTCAGCGGGATTCCCGAGGCCTTCGCCGACGAATGGCCGACGGTGGCGCTCGACCTCGTCACCCGCGGGAGCACGCGCGTAGTTTCCGAAGCGGCGCGGCTCCTCGAGGAGAAAGGTCAGCTCGAATCTCTCATCACCGGTTTGGACCGGGCCATTCGCGAACACTCCATCACTTCCGAAGCCCTGCTCTGGCTGGGCAAGGAACGCGAAGGCGTATTTTCGGAGCTGATGAATCCGCGGTTGCTGAGCGCCATCATCGGCGCGCTGGAACGCGATCAATTCGACGAAACCAAGCGCGACCGGCGGCTGCACGATCTTCTCCTCAACGACAAGGATCTCGTGCCCGACCTGCTCACTACTGCGACCCGCGAGGAGCTGCGCGACATCATGCAAAAGCTGATGCGCACTCCGGTTTTCGAGGAACTGAACAAACGCTCCCTCCTCGGCCGGATCATCCGGGTCTATCCGGAAATGCAGGAATTGGTCTCCGGCGAGAGCGACACCAAGCCGCAAACGCTGATCGTTTCGTGGGACAGCCTGGAAAAGAAAAAAGCGGATTACGACGACCTCGTGAACAAGAAGATTCCCGAGAACGTGAAGGAAATCCAAATCGCCCGCAGCTACGGCGACTTGCGGGAAAATTTTGAATTCAAAGCTGCCAAGGAAATGCAACGCGTGCTTTCGCGCCGCCGCTCCGAAACGGAACGCGATCTCGGGCTGGCTCGCGGAACCGATTTTGCCAATCCGGACGTGAACCAGGTCTCCGTCGGCACGGTCGTCACGCTGAAGGAAGCGGGCGATGGCCGCGTCGATGTCTATACCATCCTCGGCGCGTGGGACGGCGACCCGGAAAAAGGGATCGTGAGCTACCAGAGCGCGCTCGCGCAAGCGCTCATCGGCCATAAGGTCGGCGAGCAAGTCAACGTGCCTACCGAACACGGCGACCGCGTCGCGGCAATTACCAATATCGAAGCCTACAAGAAGGCATAGGGTAAACGTCCTTGCCCACCGGAAAACGTGGGAACATGCAGGACCCAGGTCGCGTTTTCCTACGTTTTCCTCGCCTCGCGGATTGTCCACGACGATAACTTTCCGCATGCGCTTTCCCCTCCTCTGCCTGCTCGTCGTTTTGTTTCTCGGCCGCGCTAGCGCGGGGGAACCGTTTCTCAAAAAGGGAGATGTGGTCGCGATCGTCGGGGGCGAGGACATGGTGGCCCTGAGCGACTACGGCTACCTGGAGATGCTCCTCCACCGTGCGCTGCCCGACTACCATTTGCGCTTTCGCAATCTCGCCTGGGAAGGCGACACCGTCTTCGATCAACGCCGTGATTTGAATTTCCCATCGTGGGAGGAACAACTCGACAAAATCGGCGCAACGGTCGTGATTTGCCAGTTCGGACAAACGGAGAGCCTGGCCGGCCGGTCGGAACAGAATCTCCCCGAATTCGTCGCGGCGTACTGGAAATTGCTGGAACGTTTCCGCGCGGGAGGCAAACGACGTCTGGTCATCATTCCACCCACTCCGGTGTGGCGCATTACCCCGATTTCGGAAGCCGCCGAGCAGCGCCGGAGCGACGATGTGAACGGCTACGCGCTTGCTGCCCAGGATCTCGCCAAAAAGGAGGGGTTCCGTTTCGCCGAAGTCTATATCCAGGATGAAAACCAGATGCGCCACGACGGGATCCATCTGAGCCCGCGCGGGCTATTCCAGATGGGCTTCGATATAGCGAGTGCGCTGGGCCCGGCGGACGCGGTCACCGACGCTGCTGCCGAGCAACCGAAAGGCGCTCATTCCCTCGTCATGCCGAAAATGGATGATGCCGGCCATCTCGATTCGCCGGAGCGCGAAAAGCTGCGCCAATCGATCGTCGCCAAAAACAAGTTGTGGTTCAACTACTGGCGCCCGCAAAACTGGGCGTTCCTTTTCGGCGATCGCACCAACCAACCCTCGAGCCGCGACTGGCGCGATCCTTCCAAACGCTGGTTCCCGGCGGAGCGGGAGGAATTCGTCCCGCTGATCGAGGCGAAGGAAAAGGAAATCGATGCTCTTGCGGAGAAATTGAAATGAAAATATCGGATCAACAGGGGCTCGGGAGGAACAGCCAGCACGTGAAACTCGGAGGGAACATCCAACACCCAACATCCAACATCCAACATCCAATGCTCCGGCCACCTTTGGGCAATGCGCCTACGACCTCGCTAGCGTTTTGGAGTGCGGCGGTGCTCTGCCGCTTTCGGAGGGCATTCCCAAAGCGGTGCAGCAGCACCGCACTCCAAAACGCAAGCGAATCGCCGAGCGCTTTCCTGAAGAGTGGCCGGAGCATTGGATGTTGGATGTTGGATGTTGGGTGTTGGATGTTTCTCCTGTTTCTCTTTCTCTTCGCCAACCCTGCCAGCGCGGATGAACCCGACCGCGACTCACCGGAAGCGGAATTGGCGTCTTTCAAACTCCCACCGGGCTTCGAGATTCACCTCTGGGCCTCGGAACGCGACGGCGTGATCAAGCCGATCCAAATGCGCTGGGACGCCCGTGGCCGTCTCTGGGTCGTGCAAAGCACCACCTATCCGCAGATCAAACCCGGCGAAATCCCGAACGACAAAGTCCTCATCCTCGAGGACACCAAAAAAGGAGGCTACGCCGACAAAGTCACCGTCTTCGCCGACGGCCTGATGATCCCCACGGGGCTGGAGATTGCGCCGGTCCCCGAAGCAGTTCCCAGTGCTCAGTCCTCAGTTTCCAGTCAGGGTGGCGCCACGAGTTCTCCGACTGAGCACTCCGCACTGAGCACTGAGCACTCCCGACCCTCTGCCTGCTACGTTGGCGAAGGCCCCAAACTCTGGCTCCTCACCGATACCACCGGCTCCGGCCACGCCGACAAACGCGAGGTGGTCCTGCGCGGATTTGGGACCGGAGACAATCATCAAAACGTGAATTCCTTCCGCTGGTCGCCGGGCGGTGAACTCATGTTTTCGCAGGGATTGCATGGACACGCCCGTGTGGAGACTCCCTACGGCGTGGTCGGCCTCGATCAAGCAGGGCTCTGGCGCTATCGGCCAACGGAACATCGCCTCGATGCCTTCTTCGGCGGCGCCGCTGATCCGCAAAATCCGTGGGGTTGGACTTTCACTCATTGGGGTCAGCCGCTCATCTCCGCCGGCAACAGCGGGAATATGTATTATGCGCTGCCGGAGATGATCCGGGGCTATCAGGATGGCCGCCGCGATTCCATTTGGGCGGAAGGACGCGGGCGAAAAACGAGCAACCCGGAGATCATTGAGAGCTCGCACTTTCCTCCGGAATGGCAGGGCGCACTCGTCACCGGCGGCTACATCAACAATTCGGTCTGGACATTGCACGTGGAGCAGGATGGCGCGGGTTTCAAGATCACCGACGATCCCAAGCTGCCGCCGCTCATCCAGAGCTCCCATGGCAGCTTCCGGCCGGTGGATGTGAAGCTCGGCCCCGATGGTGCGCTCTACATTTGCGACTGGTACAATCCGATCATCGGCCATTACCAGGCGAGCTTCCGGCATCCCGATCGCGACAAGGTGCACGGGCGCATCTGGCGCGTCACGTATCCCAGCCGGCCGCTGGTGCAACCGCCACCGATCGATGGCGCACCAATCGCGCAGTTGCTCGACAACTTGAAGTCGCCGGAAAAATTCGTGCGCGAGCAGAGCAAGCGCGAACTCGCGGGGCGGCCTACCAAGGAGGTGATGAAGGAATTGCGTGGTTGGTGGCCTCGCCTCGACCCGAATGATCCCGTCACCGAGCATGCCCTTTACGAGGCGCTGGGTGTCTGCGAATGGCACGAATCGCCGGAGCCGAAACTTTTGCAGCGGCTGCTCGAATCGAAGACGCCGGAAGCCCGGGCCTACGCCGCCGGCACGCTCGCCCGCTGGGCCAATCGGCTGCCTCCGGAATTCGACGCCGTCGAAAAACTGGCCGACCTCGCGCACGATGAAGACCCGCGCGTGCGCCTCGCCGCGATCGTCGCAGCGGGCAATATCCAGCGGCCCGAATCAATGGTCGTGGTGCTGAGTGCGGCCGGCCAACCGCGCGACAAGTTCATCGACACTGCCTTGACCGCAGCGACGAGCGCGCTCAAGCCGCAATGGGAACCGGTGCTGGCCAAGGGCGCGCCCGATTGGAAACCGGAGTGGCGCGACCTCATCAAGACCCTCGACAAGCCGAAGCCAAAAACCGCCAAAGCGAAGGCGGTCGCGCAGCAAATGGGTGCGCCGGTCGTGCCGATTTACGGCCGCGTGCGGGCCTCGCCCTACATTGTCGAAACCATTGCTGCTGACGTGAAAGCAAAGGGCAACGCAAAGCACGGCGACGAGATTTTTCACCGCGCGGAACTGGCTTGCATCTCGTGTCACAAGGTCGGGACCACGGGCGGAAACATCGGTCCGGCTCTCGACGCCATTGGCAGTGCGCAACCGCTCGAGTTCATCATCGGCGCCGTGCTCGAACCGCAGCGCGAGGTCAAGGAAGGCTTCGAAACCATCCGCATCACGACGAAGAAGAACGAGGAAATCATCGGCATCGTCGTGGCCGGGAACGAAGCGGAACTGACGCTGCGCGACCCGGCCGGCCTGGAACACAAGGTCGCCCAGGACGACATCGCCAAGCGCGAGTTCATCGGTTCGCTCATGCCCGCGGGCCTCACCGACAATCTTTCACCGGAAGATCTGCGCGATCTCTTCGCCTACCTGACGCAACTGGGGAAGGCGAAGTAACTGGAAGGATTTTCGCCAGAAGATCGGCGGACGGCAGCGGGCCACGAACCAGTGTCACGGGGAAAATCGGTTGATTCGACATTCACTAAAAGAATTGCCTTTCAGGCGATGTCCTTTTATCCACACCCGCTGCCTTCGCGGATGCCGGCCCTCCCCCCAACGGTTCACGCAGCCAGATTCCAACCGTATATCGTAATCCTTAAATCCTAATTCCCATGTCCCTCACTACCATCATCGATGTTCACGCGCGCCAGGTTATTGATTCGCGCGGAAATCCCACGGTCGAAGCCGACGTCACCCTCGCGGGCGGAGCGACGGGCAGCGCCATCGTGCCGAGCGGCGCCAGCACCGGCGAACACGAGGCCTGGGAATTGCGCGACGGGGTGGCCGATCGTTGGGGCGGCAAAGGCGTGACCAAGGCGGTGGCGAACGTCAACAAGAGCATCGCCAAGGAAATCGAAGGCATGGACGCGCTCGACCAAGTGGGCGTGGACAAGACGATGATCGCGCTCGACGGCACGAAGAACAAAGCCAAGCTCGGGGCCAATGCCATTCTCGCCGTCTCCATGGCCACGGCCAAGGCTGCGGCCAATCAGCTCGACCAGCCGCTCTTCAAGTATCTCGGTGGGCCGAACGCCAAGGTTCTCCCGGTGCCGATGATGAACATCGTCAATGGCGGTGCGCACTCCGACGCCCCGGTCGATTTCCAGGAATTCATGATCGTGCCGAAGAATGTCCCGAGCTTCTCCGAGGCCCTTCGGGCCGGCACGGAGATCTTCCACGCCTTGAAGAGCGTGCTCAAGGGTCGCGGGCTTTCTACGGCCGTGGGTGACGAAGGCGGGTTCGCCCCGAATTTCGAAAGCGCCGATGATGCGCTGGAGACGATCGCCGCGGCGGTGAAAAAGGCCGGTTACAAGTTCGGCAAGGAAATCTTCATCGCGCTCGACGCGGCTGCCTCGGAATTCTACGACAAAGCCAAGAAGGCCTACGTTTTCAAAAAGAGCGATGGCTCCAAGCGGTCCGCGGAAGAGCTGGTCCAATACTATGTCGCGCTGCAAAAGAAGTTCCCGATCATCTCGATCGAGGACGGTTGCGCGGAAAACGACTGGGCCGGCTGGAAGAAGCTGACCGAAGCCCTCGGCGCCACCACCCAGATCGTGGGCGACGATCTCTTCGTGACCAACGTGGAGTTCCTGAAGAAGGGCATCGAGAGCGGCACGGCCAATTCCATCCTCGTGAAGGTGAACCAGATCGGTTCGCTCACCGAGACCTTCGACGCCATCGAGCTGGCCAAGGAAAACAAGTACACCGCGGTCATTTCGCACCGTTCGGGCGAGAGCGAAGACAACACCATCGCGGACATTGCGGTGGCCACGAACGCCGGCCAGATCAAGACCGGCTCGCTCAGCCGCACCGATCGGATCGCGAAATACAATCAACTTTTGCGAATTGAAGAAGAATTGGGTGACAATGCCATTTATGGCGGTAAGATGCGCTGAGTGAGCTCGGCCCAAGGCCACTTTCAAGAAACCTCTTCGTCTGGGGGAATCTGGTATTTCCTCAACCGGTTGCTCTGCGTACTGATCCTATTGGTATTGGGGACGATCGCTGCGTACCATTTTGTCCCCGAAGTTTCCAAGCGACGCGACCAGCAGGCGCGCGTCGAGGAACTGAAGGTTGAGGTGGACAAGCAGCGGCAGCTTCTCGTCCGCAATTCGCGGATCGAGGAATTGCTGAAACACGACCCGGAATACATCGGCCTGGTCGCCCGCGACCGCCTCGACCTGATGAAGGAAGGGGAAACGATCTACCGGATCGATCCTCCGAAGCCGGACAAGGCGAACATGCACATGCACTGACGCCCGGGAGCGTTTGGTACTTCGCGATAGGAAAAAGGGACCACGGATTTCACGGATTTCACGGATTTGGTTTCCTGCGAAACACCTGCCTATCAGGCGAGCCTCATTTGGTCGGTACGTGCTCGAATTAATTTTAATCCTCGTCCGGCAAGAATCCGTGAAATCCGTGTAATCCGTGGTCATTTTCACCGCGTCAGAGGTCGCCCTGCAAAATCCGCTTAACACTTCCCACTTTACCCTTAAAACTCACACTATGTCTTTCGATCCTCTTTCCGTGAACGTTGACGCCCTGAAATCGCGCATTGGCGAACTTCGGAGGTATCTTTGACTTCCCCAAGCTGCAATCGCGCCTGACAGAACTCGAAGGCTTGATGGCCGAGCCCGACTTTTGGACGAACAAAGAACGCGCCCAAAAGAACGTCGAGGAAGTCTCGACATTGAAAGGCAAAGTCGGCCCGCTGCTCGCACTCGAGCGACAGATTGACGACCTCCCGGTCCTTGTCGACCTGGCCAAAGAGGCGAATGATGCGGAGAGCGCCGCAGAAGTGGAAAAGGAAAATGGCGCGATCGAAAAAGGCCTGGCCGATTTCGAGATGAAGATGCTCCTCAGCGGTCCCAACGACCGCTTCAACGCCTTCCTCACGATCAACTCCGGCGCCGGCGGCACGGAGTCGTGCGATTGGGCGGACATGCTCCTGCGCATGTATCAACGCTGGATCGAGCGGCACGGATTCAAAAGCCAGGTCATGGACATCCAACTTGGGGAAGAAGCGGGTATCAAATCCTGCACGGTGCAGGTCACGGGTGAATATGCCTTCGGCTATCTGGCGACTGAACGCGGGGTGCATCGACTGGTGCGCATTTCACCCTTTGATGCCAATAAGCGGCGGCACACTTCGTTTGCCGGGGTCGATGTCGTGCCGGAACTGCCGGAAAGCGCGCCCATCGAGATCAACGAAGCCGAGATTGAGGTCGACACCTACCGTAGCGGCGGCAAAGGCGGGCAGAACGTGAACAAGGTCGAGACGGCGGTCCGCATCCGGCACCTTCCGACGGGCATCGTGGCCGCCTGTCAAAACGAGCGTAGCCAGCAGAAAAACAAAGTCACGGCGATGCGGATGCTCCAGGCCAAACTGCAGCAGATCGAGGTCGATAAACTGGCGGCGGAAACGGCCGCAGCTTATGGGGAAAAGTCCGATGTGAGTTTTGGCAGCCAGATTCGGAGCTACGTCTTCCAGCCGTATCAAAAGGTGCTCGACCTGCGCACCGGCGTGGACACGAGCAACATCGCTGCGGTGATGGACGGTGATATTGACGCTTTCATCCAGGGGAAATTGCGGGGGTTGAAGCGGGAGAAAGGCGCGACGGACGAGGAGTAGGGCTGAAGGGAAAGTTGATGGTTGAGAGTTGAGAGTTGAGAGTTGAGAGCCGCTTGGGTTGGGCGGGAACACCGATTCGGTAGGGGAGCGAACGCCGATTCAGTTCACGTAAATGACTTCGTTGGCGAAAAGCAGGGCTTGGGCGTACTGCTCCCACGCGGTGAGTGGGCGGCGGTCGACTTTCTCGCCCTGGTTTTGGATGGCCGTGTGTCCGTCTGAGGGGTTATTGTTCACGTTGCGGCGGCGGGGTTGCGGGGCTTCCACCGTGGCCGGCGCGCTCGCCAACGTCCGTTTCAAGTCGTCGAGGTAGGCTAGACCGAGTTTGGTTTCCTCGATGCGCGGGGCTCGCTGAAAGATGATGCTGTAGAGGGCGCCGATGCGGCTGGGATCGTCCGCGGCCGAGGTGAATTCCTGGCGCGCGACCATCTTGCGCGCGATGTCCACGACCATCGGGCTGTTCAGGAAAAAGAGCGCCTGCTGCGGCACGACCGTGGTCGCCCGTTTGCTATTGGTCATGTCGGGATCGCTGAAGTCGAATTGCTGCATGATCTCCGGGAGGTTGCCGCGATCCACGTATCCGTAGACGGAACGCCGATAGGAATAGGGCTCCTCGGTGAGATTAATGGGTTTACCTCCGATGGTCGGGTCGAGCTTTCCACTAAAGACGAGCAACGAATCCCGGATGGACTCGAAATCGAGGCGGCGGATGTTGGCGCGCCAAAGCAGCCGATTGTTGGGATCGATCTGCGAATACTGCGGATTTTCTTCGCTGCTCTGCTGGTAGACGTTTGAGAGGACGATGAAGCGGATGAGCCTTTTCCGCGACCAGCCCGCTTCCATGAAGGCGCCGGCCAGCCAGTCGAGCAGTTCCGGATGGCTCGGCGGCTCCGATTGCACGCCCAGATCGTCCGGCGTCGTCACGAAGCCCGCTCCGAAGAGATGCATCCACACGCGATTGACCAGCACCCGCGCCGTCAGGGGATTGCTCTTGCTGGCGATAGCCAGGGCCAGTTCGAGCCGGCCACTGCCTTGCGTGTAAATCGGGCGTTGCGGCCCGGAAAGAATTTCCAGGAAGCGCCGCGGCACCACGTCACCCCGGACCTCGGCCTGGCCGCGGATGAAAATCGGAGAGTCGGTGGGATTCGGCGAATCTTCGACGACCATGGCGTGCGCGGGCGCCGCGGGATTGGTGAGTTCGAGTTCGTTGATGGCGTCGAAGACGAATTTCGGCCGCGACCGAAATCCGCGCGGCCATTGCAGGACGGCATCACGCAGTCGCTCCGTGGTGAGCGTCCCACCCGGGAGGATCGGCAGCGGCTGCTCGATCAACTGCGCCAGCGGTGGATCGAATCCGGGAACCTCCGCGGTGGAGGCGCGCCGCTTGGCCGCGAGGTAGTTCTGGGCCTGCGCTTCCGCCTGGGCGAAAGCGGCGCCGTAGAGCGCGGCAACGTCTGCCAGGGATTTTGGAGCCGCATTGCGGAATTGCCCGGCCACGATGGGATTCCATTTTCCGCCGGCAATCTCGTTGGCCAGCGCCGCACCGCGGGCGACAAAATCATCCGCGGCCAGCTTGCTGAAACTCAGCCACGGTCCCCAGACCGGATCATCCGCCCGAGCGTTTTGCAACGCGATCCTGGCGAGTCGATCATTACCGAGCTGATTGTCGCGCATCATACGCACCGAGCTCTCGGCGACCTGTCGGCCACGACTCGGTTCATCGAACTGCAGGTAACCCGCGGCGTGACGTCGAAACTCGCCATCGATCTTGTCCATCTCGTCGTAGTAGGCATCGAGGTTTTGTTCCTCCAGGGCGCGGAGCTTCGCCGCGTAATCGGCCAGCAGCGTTTTGTCCTTGGGCGCCGCGACAATCGGTTTATCCACCGATTCGATGCTGCTGTTGAAGATGCCGTGCAGCGAATAGTAATCCGCCGTCGGGATGGGATCGAACTTGTGATCGTGGCAACGCGCGCAGGAAACCGTCAGGCCAAGGAAAGCTTTGGTCACCGTATCGATGCGATCGTTGATGATGTCGTTTTTGTTTTGAAACCGCTCGCCGACGGTGAGAAAGCCGAGCGCCGCCAACGCGGATTTATCTTCGCCAAGCGACAGCTTGTCCGCAGCAAGCTGTTCGACAATGAAGCGGTCGTACGGCTTGTCCTGATTGAAAGCGTTGATGACGTAATCGCGATACCCCCAGGCGTAAGCGAAGCGGTAGCTCTGAAGGGCGGCCTGTCCGCGGCCCGCGGTGTCGGAATAGCGTGCGGTATCGAGCCAGTGGCGTCCCCAGCGCTCGCCGAAATGCGGCGAGGCGAGCAACTGGTCCACGACTTTGGCAAAGGCGTTTGGTGAGGTATCGCCGAGAAACGCGCGCAGTTCTTCCGTCGTCGGGGGCAAGCCGATGAGATCGAAAGTCACCCGGCGCAGGAGCGTTTCTTTACTCGCTGGCGGGGATGGCTGCAGGCCTTTCGCTTCGAGCCTGGCGAGGATGAATGCGTCAATCGGCGTTTTCACCCACACCGTCATTTTCACCGTCGGCAAGGCCGGGCGCCGCACTGGCTGATAGGCCCAGTGAGCCCGAGCCTCATCACGCGCGTCAGCGGCAAAACCGGTGGCGACCGCCAGGCAAAGGAGAGCCCCGATGATGGAGAATCGAAGTTTCATGGTTTCAGGCGATGATGGCTTTGACGACGTTCCCAAAGTTGTCCGTAAGGCGGAAATCCCGGCCGTTGTAACGATAGGTCAACAACTCGTGATCGAAGCCCAGCAGCGCCAGGATCGTCGCGTGCAGGTCATGGACATGGACCTTGTCCGTGACCGCTCGCGCACCGAATTCATCCGTGGCCCCGTGGACAATGCCGGGTTTGATGCCGCCGCCGGCCATCCAGCAGCACATGGCGTGGCCATTGTGATCCCGACCAGCCGTAGTGCCTCCGGTCCCGTTGCGGTCGCGCACCACGGTGCGACCGAATTCCCCGCCCCAGATGACGAGCGTCTCGTCGAGCAAGCCGCGTTGCTGGAGATCGGTGAGCAATCCGGCAGCCGGCGCATCCATTTCGCCGGCGCGCTGGCGCAAGTTGGGTTCAAGGTCCTTGTGATGATCCCAGGCCCCGTGGATCACCTGGACGAAACGCACACCGCGCTCCACCAACCGCCGCGCCACGAGCAGTTTCATCCCCAGTGGATCGGCGGCGTTCGTCCCACGCACCCCAGCGACGTTCGCGTGTTTGCTGGTGTAGAGGGCATGCGTTTCCGCCGTCTCCTTGCTGACATCAAAGGCGTCGGTCGCTTCCGTCTGCATCTGGAAGGCCATCTCAAAGGAATCGATGCGGGCTTCGAGTTGCGAATCCTGGTGGAGATTGCGGGCGTGGATGGCATTGAGTTGCTGGGCGAGATCGATCTGTTTGCGCTGCAGCGCGAGCGGGGTGAACTGGCTGTGGATGTTCGGCAGCACCTCCTCGAGACGCATCGTCGGCGAATAGTTCACATTCGCGCCCTGGTAGATGCCGGGCAAAAACGACGCCTGACGCCACTCCGGGCTACCCCCACCGAGGGAGACAAAGCCAGGCATGTTTTGGCTGGCATTGCCGAGTCCATAGAGCACCCAGGAGCCGAGGCTCGGCTTGGGCAATTGCAGCGAGCCGGTGTGAATGAAGCGCGAGGCAATGCTGTGCTCGGGAATTTCCGTCCACAGGGAACGGATCACGGCCATCTCGTCGACGTGTTGGCCGAGATGGGGAAAAATCTCGCTCACTTCGATGCCCGAACGGCCCATTTTCTGGAACTGGAAGGGCGAGGCAAAGGCGACGCCATCGTGACCGGGAATGGCCTTCTCCGCGTTGCGCGTCAGTTCAGGCTTCGGATCCCAGGTGTCCACCTGTGACGGACCGCCTGCGGCGAAAATGTGAATGACGTGTTTCGCTTTCGCCGGGAACTGCATCGGACGCGAAGCGGAAGGATTGGTCTCGGCAGGCGACGTGGATCCGAGCGCTTCGGCGAGCATCGTGGCGAGGGTGAGGCCACGCATGCCCATGCCGGCGCGCTGGAGGAACTGGCGGCGGGTGAGGTTCGATGGCGTGTTCATGGAGGGGAGTGGTTCATCGGCGAGCGGGGGGGTGTGGCGAGGCTTCTCTCCAGTCCTTGCGCCGTTTCGTCGAGCAGTCGGCTGGCTTCGGCGGTTTTTCCGTCGCGGGTCAATTGATCGACGCGCTTCCACATCTCGCGCATGGGGGTCAGGTCGTGTCCTGCGCTTTTCGCGCGCTCGATGAGTCCTTTCACGCGCTCCATGCGCGCGACTAACTCCTGCTGCTCCGGCGACGGCGCTCGCCCGCGCGTGTTCCGGCTTTGCAGGGCGGCGAGATTATCCCGCTGTTCCGGCGTGAGCACCGCCCGCGTTTGCAGGCTCATTTTCAGGCGAACGCGTTTCACTTCGTCCTCCGCCGCGAGAACCTTGTCGAATTGCGCAGCAATCGCGGCGTCATCTGGAGTCTCCGCGGCGAGCAATTGGGCGAGCGCATCGGACTCGCGCCGTGCCTGCTCGCTGAACTTTTGCGCGTCGGCTTCCAAATCCCGAATCCCGTTTTCGAGCTTCTCGCGCTGGGCCGGCGTGAGTTGAATTTCGTCGGCATGCTGAAGAGCAAATTCCGGGGCCGGCATGAGGGCTGGCAGATTGCGCGCGGAGGCCGGCGTGGCAACTAGATGGCCATGGGGCAACGCCAGGAGGAGGACGAGGAAAAGACGGGCGTTCATGGCCGGAGCAAGGCGTCAATTTCACCGGCAACCCGGTCGACCGAATCGTCGTTGTTCGTGGTCAGGAGGAAATCCGTCGGCAGCCCCTCAGCGCTCACTTCCGGCACCCCGGCTACCGGCACTGGTTCGTGGTTCATCGCATTGACCGGTGTCGGTGTGAGGTGCGCCGTTGCGACCGATTTCGGCTTGGGTGGCCGGGGGAGGATGATCATGGCCATAACCACAACCACCGCGACTGTGGCCACGGCCCAAGCCAGTCGCCAGGAAGGCGAGGCCGTCTGTCGCCGCGTTTTGGCGGCACCCCAGGTTTGCGCAAAGGCCGGCGCTTTTTCTTCGCCTGCGCGGCGCAAGGCACGCAGCCACCCACGCAGTTCGTCATCGTGAGGATCGTTCGTCGGATTCATTGTTTCGAAAATTGTGGGCCGAGCCACGCGCGAAGCTGCTCCTTGCCGCGTTGGTAATGTTTCCGGGCCGAACCGGGCGACACTCCCATGACTGCGGCCGCTTCATCCAGCGCCAGATCGTGTTGAAAAACCAGCATCAGCACCTCGCGCTGCCGGGCAGGCAGGCGCTCGCAGGCGGCCTGGACCTGCCCGATGGATTCTCTCCGCACAGCGGCGTCATCCGGCGCGGGCTCGGGCGCGGCCCGTTCGGCCATCTCCTCCACCGGCGCGCGGCACGTCCTGCGCAGCCAGAACCACCGGCGATGCTCGCGCGCGGTGAACCGGATGACGCCGAACAGCCACGTCTTGAAAGACGAGCGGCCGGCATAGCGGGCACGGTTATCGAGGATCTTGAGATAGGTCATTTGCAGGACGTCCTCCGCCTCGGCCGGGTCATGGGCACAGCAGGCCAGCGTCCACGCGAAGCTCTCCGGGTGCAGCAACTCGAGCTGCGCACGAATCGCGTCGGGGTCAGCGGGCTGGGCAATCATTCATGGCCGTCGAAGGTTTGTGCATGAGTGACGCGACGGCGGCGGCTGTGGGACAGGAAAATGGAGGGAAGCTGAAAGTTGATGGTTGAGAGTTGAGAGCCACGCGGGTTTGGGCAGGAACGCCGATTCGATGACGGAACAAGCGCCAAGAGGCATCTCTCTCGTTGTAAATCGACTCTCGAAGGGAATCTCGGCTTTCGTTATTTGGCACTCGGCATTCGCTCCCCGACCAGAGCGGCGCTTCCGTCCGGAATCCGTGCGGCTCTCAACTCTCAACCATCGACCTTCAGGGGATAATGAGCGTCATCCCCGGCCTGATCTTCACCGTGCCGGAGAGGGAATTGAAATTCGCATCCTGGATGTCCCGGGCGCGCGCGGCGGTCTTGTAGAAGCGCCGGGAGATTTTTGCGAGGGTGTCTCCGGACTGGACTTTGTAAGTACGGGCCCCCGGAGGAATCGGGTTCTGCACCGGCTCACCTTTGGAAGTGGTGGTAGCCATCGGGATGGCCTTTTGCGCCCGCAGATTGGCCAACTGTTCCCGCAGGATCTGATTTTCGTTTTTCAACCGCACCGCATCCTGCTGGGTGATGGGCGAGCCGTTGGCCATCTTCGTCAGCACCTTTGCTTCCGCCTCTTTGCGGAAAATCTTCGCATCTTTCGCCCGCGTCCCCGAGGGCGCCAACTCGAGATAACGGTCAACGTGGTGCAACGCGTCGATCGGGCTTTTGAGCTTGTCGTCGTAAAGCAGCGCCAGCTTGTAGTGGGCTTCGGCAGACTTGGCCGTGCCATCGAGCGCGGACTCGTAAGCGGCGATTGCACCCCGGTAATCGCCGGCCGCAGCCTTTTTGTCACCCGCGGCGATATCGTCGGCGCTGCCCTTGTCGAATAGCCGTTCGCAGGCCGGCATGGCCAGCGCGACCAACGCCAGCAACACAGCCAGAAAACGGCGCAAGGATAACATCGTCAGGGCTTTTTTCTCAAATCGGCTCGCTCGAGGGTTTCCACCACCGTCCGCAAAACTCGGATGCGCGCAAACCATTTGTAATTTGCCGCGATCACCGACCACGGGGCGTCTTCGGTCGAAGTCTTCTCAAACATATCCTCGGCAGCGGCATTGTGTTCGTCCCATTTGCGACGATTGCGCCAGTCCTCGTCATTGATCTTCCAATGCTTGTAAGGATCGGCCTCGCGCCGCTTGAAACGGAAGAGTTGCTCGTCCTTGGAGATATGCAGATAAAATTTCATGATGATCGCACCATCATCGGTAAGCGTGCGCTCGAACTCATTGATCTCTTCGTAGGCGCGTTTCCATTCCTTTTCCGCGGCAAAACCTTCGACGCGTTCGACGAGCACCCGGCCGTACCAGGAACGGTCGAAAACCACTACCTGGCCGTACGGGGGCAGCTTGTTCCAGAAGCGCCACATGTAGTGGTGCTGATATTCCTCCGCCGTGGGTTTGATGATGGAATGGACGCGGAGCAACCGCGGATCGAGCCGCTCGGCGAGACGCTTGATGGCGCCGCCTTTGCCAGCGGCGTCCGGTCCTTCAAACACGACGATCAGCGAGCGACGCACCTCCGACAATTCGCGAGTCAAGTTCAGTAACCGAAGCTGATACTCCTTGAGCTTGGGTTTGTAGTCTGCCTCATCGACGGACTTGTGTTCCAAATCGTCGAGGCGGCGGCCCTTCTTCAGTCCGTTCGGCTCTTTGAGCATCGGCATGCGAGGCGTTATAGCGCGAGAGGGTTCGAGTGCAAGCGAGGTGTGGCGGACAGCGGAGGCAAATGCAGATGCAAGATGCAGGTTACAGGAATCAGGATTCCAAAGCAGTGCTCATTCCATCTCGCACTGCATCCACTTCAAGCCGACCAAATGAATTTCACCGGCTTTTCCACGTCGGTAAGCAAACTCTGCATCACCGGACAAGTCAGCGCGGTCCGTTCGAGCGCCTCGCGGCGCGGATGATCCGCCGGCAAGGGAACGACGATTTCACAGGTCAGCCGGGCGATGCGCCGCACCGGCACCTGGGTCATTTCTTTGTTCACCGTGATCGTCATGCCTTTCAAATCGACGTCGTGCGCCTGGGCGTAGATCCCCATGACGGTCGCCATGCACGTACCCAAGGCCGTGGCGACAAGATCGGTCGGTGAAAACGATTCGCCCTTGCCGTGATTGTCCACCGGGGCATCGGTGATGAGTTTGTTCTGCGACGGGCCGTGGGTCGCTTCGCAACGCAAGCCACCCTGGTAATGAGTAACGATCTGGATCATGTGGAAGGAGAGTTTGCGGGTAAACGAATGGCGCTGGCGAGCATTGCGTGCACCCCGGGTTCGACCGCCCGCAGATATCCAGCGGCATCCTGCCGCCAGAGCATGCGAACGGTCTCCAAGTGTTCCGCGGGAAGTTCATCCGGCCGCGCGTCGGCCGTGGGATCGTAGGGCAATTCCAAAGTAACCATCGCGGGAGCGCCACCCCCAGGATATTCCAAGCCATAGCCGCACCATTGGCCGAGGGAACCCGGGCACGCAGCGTAGACACGTTCGAGCCGCCGCTGGCCGCGACCGGGTTCAGTAATGCGAAGCCGGTACGGCCGGCGGACCTCTTCGCCCATGGACTCCCACATGGCCTGCGCCAGCGCCGTGGATTGCACGCCATCCGCGTCGATCTCCGCCAGTGCCCAATGAAGACTGACAATTTTTGCCGGCCGGGCGGAGAGGATGAAGTCGCGGAGCGCCACGCTCTCCGGTTCCGACCACGGCCCCGGGCCGGGAGGCTCCTCGCATTCCGCGCGCCAGTTAAATCCGCAATTGCGATTGAGATCGACACCGCGGGCATTGTAGCGCGTGCCGCGGGCCGCGCCGTCGGGATTGGCCAGGGGCAGCACGATGGTCGGAAATTCCTGCAATTCCGCCCACAAGCGGCTGCAGAGGAAATCTTCCAACAAGCAGACCGTCGCCGGTTCATTGCCATGAGTGCCACCGATCAGCAGGGTGCTGTTCGATGGCGGAGGCTCGGCGGCGAGATCAAAGTTCGCCTGCACAGAAATCTCCCGGCCTTCGACGGTCCGTCCGAGGGAACGTTTGAAAATGGGACTGCCGTGCATGCTTGAAGAGACCATAGCATTCCATGGGCCGGGTGATTAGCGGAAGTTGATGGTGGATAGTTGATACTGGAGCGAAGCGACAGGCCCAGCTATCAACTTCCCCAAAATGCACCTCACCTGCGTCAGCCGAGAATTGCATCCACGCCGCACTTTTCGCATCAGCCGCGCGCGGCGCACAGAAGTGCGCAACGTTTTCGTCCGGCTCGAAAGTGACGGTATCTGCGGTTATGGCGAAGCATCGCCCAACGCCTTCTACGACGAGACTTGGGAGAAAGTCGTCGCCCGGCTGGAGAACGCCCGCGATTTCATCGGCTCACTGGCCATCCGCAATGTCGCGGATATCGAACATGCTTGGGAAGAAGCGTGGCCATTGCTCGCGCCGTCCCGCGCCGCCCAGTGCGCGCTGGATCTGGCGCTCTGGGACTGGTGGGGTCGGCGGCAAGGAAAGACCGTCTCCGAACTGGCCTGGCAACAACCGCCGCAGGCGGTGACGACGTTCACGACGATCGGTCTCTCGAGCGTCGATGAACTCACCGAAAAAGTGGAGGAGTTGCGCGGCTTTCCGCGGATCAAAATCAAATCGGACCGGACGGCGAGCCTGGAACCCATCCGTTTCGTGCGTGAGCGATCGCCGGCCTTGCTCGCGGTCGATGCGAATTGTGCCTGGAGTGACACGAATCTCCACGATCTCGCGCTGGAGTTGGTCAACCTCGGCGTCACGTTCCTCGAGCAACCGCTGCCGCCGGAGCGGGATTCCGATCTTCCAGCTCTCGCCCTGCCGGTGATGGCCGATGAGAGCTGCGTCGGCCAGGACGACGTTCCGCAACTGGCCGAACATTTCGCGGGCTTCAACATCAAGCTGGTCAAGTGCGGCGGCCTCACTCCGGCTCGCCAGATGGTCGAGCAGGGAAAAGCGCTCGGCAAACGCCTGATGGTCGGCTGCATGCTCGAGAGCAGCGCCTTGATCGCCGCCGGGGCGGTGATCGCGCAGCGGACCGATTACGCCGACCTGGACGGCGCGTGGCTGCTCGGAGACGACCCTTTTTCCGGCTGGCAATTCGATCACGGCATCCTGAATCCGCCATCGGCGGCGGGTTTGGGAATAGCGCCTGAGGCAGGGCTGTTCGGCTAGAGCTTGCCGGCATCCTGCCGGCAAGATCCGGGTTCAGCCGGCGACCTGGAGGTCGCCGCTCCCAAAGAGCCTGCCTCTTTATTTTGCCGGCTTCGGTGCCGTCTCCTCGGGCACCGGCTTTGTCTCCGGTTTCGCCGAATCCGCCGGCTTCTCGGCTGCGGCCGGTGTGGCTTTTGCCTCCGACTTCGAAGAGGCCTCGCCGGCCGACGATTTCGCCGCGTTTCTCGCCTGTCGTGCATCGTACACCTTCCAGAATTCCGCCGCGGGCTCGGTCATCTTTTGGTAAGAAATGCGTTTGATCCCCGGATGATTGCGCAGGAAGGCAATGTCCTTGCATTGCAACGGAATGAGCACGCTTTCGAGGGTCGCGATGGCCATCAGCGGATGGAGATCGGTCACGGCCACGCACCCTTCGAGGTTGAGTTCGCGCAGCGGCGAATGAGCGAGCGGAGTGAGGTCAGTCACACC
This sequence comes from Chthoniobacter sp., assembly GCA_036501065.1. Taxonomy (GTDB): domain Bacteria; phylum Verrucomicrobiota; class Verrucomicrobiia; order Chthoniobacterales; family Chthoniobacteraceae; genus Chthoniobacter. Next base: position 208,785 of record DASYAY010000093.1, read on the forward strand.
CGTGCGAATCATCGAGAGCGTCTGCAGGGGCAGTCCATTCAGCGGTGAGAGATCCTTGACCGAGCGGCAATTGTTGAGCGTCAGCTGCTCGATCTTCGTGTCCCGGAGCGGGGCGAGGTTGCTCACCCGGGTGTTGCTGATGCGCAAGACTTCGATCGGGAGTTCGTGCAACGGCGTCAGGTCCGTGACCGCACTCCCGTCAAGGTTCAAGCTGCGCAACGGCATGCCAATGAGCGGCGACAAATCGTGGACCAGCATGTGGACCATGGAGAGGGATTGCAACTGCAGCCCCTTCAGGCCGTTGAGGTCGAGTAATTTGGTTTCGTCCAGAATCAGGCCACTGACCGGAACATCGCGCAGCCTTTTCAAATCGGGCTGGCCGACGTTGCTGAAGTCGACGTTGATCGTGCCATCCGGATTCGTCTCGAAGCGCTGTTGCCGCAGGCCATGCTTGTCGAAAGCATCGCGCCAGATCCGCACGAAGCGCTGCTTGTCCGGACCAAGCTGGCTGCCGACATTGTCCGCAGCGCTCTTGCGCCCCTGGTTGATGAGCGCCGCGTAAAGTTCGCCCAGGATGGCGGGCTTGATCTGCTCGTCGGTGCCGATCTGCTTGAGGATGCGCCGCGTCAATTCCAGGTTAATCTTGGCGTCGGCGAGCTTGGGGTCGAGGCGCAACGCCTCATCGTAGGCATCAGCCGCTTCTTCCAGGCGAAGTTGCGCCTGCAGGATGTTGCCGCGCAGGTTGTGATAGCCGGCATCATTGGGAACCTGCTGAATGGCGTATTCGATTTTGTTCAGCGCATCGGCAAAATCGGAATCGTCGATGAGCTGTTTCGCTTCATCGGCGAAGGTCGGGGCCGTGCCGCGCAATTCGTCAAGCCGGGCGGCGGCAAGTTTCTCCTGCGCGATCGCCCGATGCTCCTCATCGAGGGCACGCGCCTCGCTCAGGCGCGCGCGGTCGCGCTCATGCATGAGCTGGAGGAAAAAGGCGGCGAGTGCGCAGAAAAACAGGAAGGCGAAGAAGGCGAAGGCCCCGACCTCCTTCTTGTGCCGGCCGGTGAAGAGCAGGGCATGCTTCATCATGGTGGCCCGCTCGGCCTTGGTGGCAAAGCCACCCTGGTAGGCCTCCACATCGGCCTGCAGGTCTTCCACGTTTTGGTAGCGATCACCCGGATCCAGGGCGAGCGCCTTCATGACGACGGCGGAGAGGCCGTCCGGGATTCGTTTGCCCGGGCAGTGGGCGAAGACGAGGCTGCTGGCGGTTTCCGGGATCTGACCATCACCGTTCACGGCCTTCGCGGGGGTCGACTTGCGCGGCGGTTGATTGAAGCTCGACGGCGGGGCGATCGCGCTCGTGACAATTTTTTCGACGACCTCGTGCACCGATTCCCCCTCCACCGGCGGGCGCAAGGCGAGAATGGCGTAGAGAATGCCTCCCAGTACGTAGATGTCGGAACGTTCGTCGATCCGGTCGAGTTCCCCCCTCGCCTGTTCGGGCGAGATATAAGGCGGCGTCCCCACGATGAGCCCGTGCATCGTCTCGAAACCGCGCAGATCGTCGACCGGCTTGGTGCTGGAAATTGCCGGCACCGGCACCGGCATCGAAGCGGGCTCGGCGGGAGCGGGCTCGGCGCCTTCCTTCCGCTGCGAGGTCATGTTTTTAGCCAAACCCCAGTCCATGACGAGCACCTCGCCGAAGGAACCGATCATGATGTTCTCGGGCTTCAGATCCCGGTGCACGATACTCTTCGAGTGCGCGTAGGCCACGGCGTCGCAGACCTTCTGGAAGATGGTGAGCAAGGTCCCGAGCGGGTATTTCTCGATGGTCTTCTGCCGGGCATTGCGGATGCCGCGGAGGACGTCGTCCAGGGTGGTTCCCTTGACGAATTTCATCGTGTAAAAGATCTCTCCCTGATCATCGATGCCCAGTTCGTAGACCGGCACGATATTCGGGTGCTCGAGCTGGCCCGTGAGCTGGGCCTCGTCGATGAAGCGCAAGACATTCTCCCGCGAGAACTGGTTGCTGGTCTTCATCACCTTCATCGCCACGGTCCGCCGAATCCGCAGGTCGCGCGTCTGAAGGATCACTCCCATGCCGCCGCGGGCGATGGTGGTGATGACCTTGTACTTCTTCTGCTCGAGTTGCTCGCGCACCTGGCCGAGGCCCAGGTCCTTGTCCCAGAGCGCCTCGGCGAGTTGCTTGGCAGCGGCTTCCCGTAGGCGAATAAAGAGCCGGGCTGTGCCGATCTGGACCTCCTGGTCGAGCCGCACCCGCGTGGGCAACTGGACCTGGACGCCGTCGATGAAGACTCCGTTGCTGCTCCCGAGATCCTCGATGACCAGCTCGTAGGCGTTGAAAGTCAGCCGGGCGTGGTGCCGGGAAACGAGATCGGCATCGACCACCACCGGACAGGAGGCATCGCGACCGATGATGTACTCGCCGTGTTCGATCGAATACTTGGCGATGAGATTTTGTCCCACATAGACGAAAATCTCCGCCGTGATTTGATCGGGCGTCGCATCCGCATCATTCAATAGCGGTTCAGGCATGACGGAAGGGAGGTCGCTCATTCAGGGTCGAAGTCAACAAGCACAATCCAGACGAGCGCAAAACCTAAGGGTGCGTCCTCTCGGCGGACACAGTGCGCGAATGGGGGTTCCATGGGGAGTGGAACCCTCGTTAGAGCGTCCAGTTGCTGTTCCGTTCAACCCGCGGTTCGGACCGCGCGAAGGCTCATCACTTCGGCGGCGGTGGCGGCGTGCCAGCCGCCGGAGGGGTCGCCGGTGGTAATCCGGGGATGGCGCCGGCCGCGGGCGCCGCGCCGGGTGCTCCGGCCGCCGGGGCACCGGCATCTGGCGCTCCAGGAGGCGGCAAGCCGGGAACCCCGCCATCGGCGGGCGGCAAACCGGCGGGAGCGCCCGCACCAGGCGCGCCGTTATCGAGCAAGGCGTTGGCATCAGGCTGCTTTTTGTCCATCACCCCCATGATCGCCTCCGCCGACACCTCTTTCTTGTCCTTGGCGGGCTTGTAATAGTTCTTCTGGTAAGAATAAGTCCGGTCGTAAATGGTGCCGACGCAGCTCGAAAATGCCAGCGCGGCGACCATCAAAACGCCTGGAAGGAGGATACGATTGGGGCGGGACATGACTTTGTGTAAGGGACAAATGCCCCTTTCGTCAATGGAAGTTGATGGTTGATAGTTGATTGTTGATAGCCCCCCACGTTGCCGTCGAAATGACCGCTCCGCGCCTTTTTTGGGGGGGCGCACTCCAAGCAAAGCGGCACCTTCCGTACACAAGCCGCGCGGCTCTCAACTCTCAACTCTCAACTTCCTCCCTACCGCACCCGCGTGAGCTCGAAAATCCCCTGGTCGATGCTGCAAGTGTAATTGGCCTTGAAATGGTCACCGGCAAGCTTCGCTCGATAATGGTACACGCCCCCGAAAGACGCGGGCAACTCGTGCGTTCCCTCGTATTCACCGCTATTCCGGCGTCGCGGACCACTCTTCACAGGCTGAAGGGTCATATCGTAGTTGCCCGAAAACATGAGCCAGTTGGCGTGAAAATAGACCTTCAGCTCCTTATCGGGCTGCGGGGCGATGACACAGCGCAGGCGCCCATGATGATAGGCCCCGTTGAGATATAGATTTTTTCCGCTCTTCCACTGGCCGTCCCACCGGGTCAGGCCGTTTTTCCCGGCCCCGGCCTCTTTCCAGTGCTGATCAAAAGAGGAGCAAGCGGCCAGCAGGCCTGCGAACAATACCAGAAAGCAGCGAAGCAAAATACGATTCATTTGGAGTCGGTTGTAGGAGCGGGAGCCGGCGTGGTGGCCGAGGCCGGCGCGGTGGGAGGTGTGGCGTCAGCTGGGACAGAAGCTGCCGTCGGTGGATTTTTGAGGGTCTTGAGGAAGTCCTGCATGTCGGCCTTGGTTCCCTTGAAAACGATCAGGAAGCAATGATCGCCATGCTGGCGAATGGCTCCCACCCATTCGTCCTGGGCGAGCACCTTCCAATCGGCATCCGGCGGCAATTGCACCCCGAACTCACTCGCATGAAACTCGAAAACCAGACAACGAAGCGTATCCCCTTCTCCAATGGCCATTTGCGCCACAAGTGGGCCGTTCATTTGTGTCGCCATCGGGCCGTTCATGCGAAAAGCACGAGCACCGACGGTCTGCAGAGCGGCCAAATCCGGCGGCGCTTCGAAGCCATCGTAGCCACGCACATAAAACCAGTCGCCTAACTGGCCCGTGCTCATGGACACCGCCTCCAATTCGGAAGGGGACATCTTGACCGCCGCAGACATCATCCCCTCGACCGCTTCCCGGCCGGGGAACTTCTCGATGTGATCCATCACGAAGAACACGGCGATCCCGAGAATGACGAGCACGCCAAGGATCGCGGTAATGACTGCAGGATTGATGATTTGCTTCCGCAATCCCTTCTCGGCCCCCGGTTTGACACCGAGATCGCTCAGCTTTTTCCGCAGGTCGTCGGGCGGTTTGATGAAATGGATAGCCTCGACGATCTGCTCGTCAAAAGCGGTTTGCTCATTGAGCATTTTGCTCAGTTCCGGGTCCTCCTGGGCAAACTTCACCGCCTTGTCCACCCGAGAGTCAGCCGCTTTTCCCGGACGGTAGCAGCGCAGGAGGGTCTGGGCGGTGCGGAAGTTCATGTCGGCAGGGTGGACTCGCCCGGCGTAGCGGCGAGGGATTTCTGGAGGAGTTCCCGTGCCGCTCCCAAGGTGTCAGAAAGCACATCGACATCCATTTTCAAAATCTCCGCAATCTCTTCGACCGAGAAGAGCTCGAGGTAAAACAGGGCCAGCGCACTGCGTTCCGGCTCCGGGAGCAGGTGAAAGCGCTGCGCCATGAGAAACGCCTCGATGCCCAGCAATTCGGGGCGGGTTCCTGAGTCGGTCTCTTCCCGCAGCAACCGTGGCGCGGAGGGCGGAGCGGATTTGTTATTTTCCAGGCAACGCTCCCGAATGTGCGTCGCCAGCCAGGCCTGACGGCCGGTGGCATTGCGAAACTGGCTCAATTGCGATTCCACTTCCGAGAGGGTATCGGCCATCACCTGTTCCGCGCTTTTCGCGTTTCCGGTCAGGAGCAAAGCAAAGCGATAAAACTCAGCGAGTGTGGAACTGGGGAAAAGGGCGGTTTGCAACGCAGCCCAACATAAAGGTGTCTCACGCGTCGGCTCAAGCGGAATGCGGCTGTCTTCTTGGTTTCGGAGAGGCTCAAGGAGCGGAGCTCTTAATCTTAATCGTAATCTTACTCTTAATCCTCAATCGGACCGCCGGGATTAAGATTAAGATTAAGAATCCGCCGCCCTCCCCACCCGCCCCGTTGACTTGCCCCCTCCGCGTCCCTATTTTGCCCCTCCGCATCATCCCGTGAAACACGTCCTCTTTATCTGCACCGGTAATATCTGCCGCAGCCCCATGGCTGAGGGGCTCTTCCGCGCTGCCGTCAAGGGCAAGCCGGATATCGAAGTCAGTTCGGCGGGCGTGGCCACCGGCTACGGTGAACCGCCGAGCAAGCACGCCGTGGAGGTGTTGCGTCCCTGGGGCGTGGATATTTCCCCGCTCCGCAGCCAACCGCTCACCGACCAACTGGTGCGCGAAGCCACGCACATCATCGTCATGACGCGCGGCCATCGGGAAGCGGTGGAGACATACTTCCCGGAAGCCGAGGGAAAGACCTACCTCTTCCGCGAATTCGACGAGAGCGTCCGGAACAACAATCTGGACGTGCCCGACCCGATCGGCCTCGGCATCCATGCTTATTACGAATGCCGCGACACCCTGAAGCGCGGTATCCCCGGTATCCTCCGCTTTCTCGATCAACCTACGCCCATGTCCTCGCCACAAACCCCTGCCGCCGCCTCGGCCCACCCAGCCTCCACTCGCACCCTGCGCCTCGCACTTGGCGCTGATCACGGCGGCTTCGAATTGAAGAAAGCCATTCATTCGCACCTCGCGAAAAAGGGTTATGTGGTGACCGATTTCGGCGTCACTTCTCCGGAATCTGCGGACTATCCCGATTACGCCGAGGATGTCGCCCAGCACGTGCTCGCGGGCGAAAGCGATTTTGGCGTTCTGGTCTGCAAGAGCGGCATCGGCATGAGCATCGCCGCGAATCGTTTCCCGCACATTCGCGCGGCATTGGTCGACAATCCGGCCGACGCCACCGTCACCCGCCAGCACAACAACGCCAATGTCCTGTGCCTGGCCGCCAATCACGTGGACGCGAGTGCTGCGCCGAAGATCGTCGATGCATTCCTCAATACCCAGTTCGAAGGCGGGCGCCATGAACGGCGCGTGGAAAAACTGGAGCATCTCGGCACCTCCAACGCCTCGCATCCGTCGCTCCAGGAAGTCGATCCGGCCGTCTTCATGGCCATCGAAGCGGAGAAGAAACGGCAGTTTGAAAACATTGAACTGATCGCCAGCGAGAATTTCACGTCGCGCGCGGTCATGGAGGCCCAGGGCTCGTGCCTGACCAACAAGTATGCCGAAGGCTATCCTGGCCGGCGTTGGTACGGCGGTTGTGAGCACGTCGACGTCGTCGAGCAACTCGCCATCGACCGGGTGAAACAGCTCTTTGGCGGTGATCACGTCAATGTCCAGCCGCACTCCGGCTCGCAGGCCAATACCGCGGTTTATTTCTCGGTCCTCCAGCTAGGCGACAGAATTCTCACCATGAACCTGGCCCACGGCGGCCATCTCACCCACGGACACAAGGCGAATTTCAGCGGACGCTTTTACGACGTGGTCCACTACGGGGTGAGCGAGAAGGACGAGCGGATCGACTACGATGCGCTCGCCCAACTGGCACTCGACAGCAAGCCGAAGATGATCACCGCCGGTGCCAGCGCCTACCCGCGGGTGATCGATTTCCAGCGGATGCGCCAGATCGCGGATAGTGTCGGCGCTTATCTCTTCGTCGACATGGCGCACATCGCCGGTTTGGTCGCCGGCGGCGTTCATCCCAGCCCCGTCCCGCTCGCCGATTTCGTCACCACTACGACGCACAAGAGTCTGCGTGGACCGCGGGGCGGCATCATCATTTGCAAGGAACAGTTTGCCAAGGGCATCGACGCACAGGTCTTCCCCGGCATCCAAGGCGGCCCGCTCGAGCACGTCATTGCCGCCAAAGCCGTGTGCTTCTACGAAGCGCTCCAGCCCTCTTTCAAGGGCTATGCCCAGCAGATCGTGAGCAACGCACGCGCCCTGGCCGCCGGCCTCATCAAGAACGGCTACCGGCTGACCAGCGGCGGAACGGACAATCACCTCATGCTCGTCGACCTGCGCCCGAACGGTCTCAACGGCAAGATCGCCAGCGAGACTCTCGACCACGCCGGCATCACCGTGAACAAGAACGGAATTCCCTTCGACACCGAGAAGATCACCCTCGGCGGCGGCATTCGCGTGGGCACACCTGCCGTCACTACGCGTGGCATGAAAGAAGAGCAAATGCTGGAAGTCGCCGACCTCATTCACCGCGCACTGGCCAACAAAGACAACTCCAACGAGATCGCCAAAGTCCGCGCCGAAGTGCGGGCGCTGACGGCGAGATATCCGCTTCCGGGATGAACTTGGGACCGGGGAGAAACATCCAACATCTCCCTCGTGAAACTCGGGCCGGCTTCGCCGCAACATCCAACACCCAACATCCAATAGGCTCCGCACCACGGAACCCGAGCGTAGCGATGCATTTCTCTGAAATTCGTGAGCGCTTCTCCGATTCGAGCGGTGTTTTTTGGTGATCATTGGCGGGTCCCAGAGACGCTGTTTATCGGGTGCGTGCGGACGATTCGTCGCTCTCTTTGCCAGAACGCGGCGCGGAGCGATTGGATGTTGGATGTTGCGGCGAAGCCGGCCCGAGTTCACCACCCGTCCGGCCCGGACCGAGGGAAAGGTTGGATGTTCTTCCCCGCCTCTCGATTCGCCTCTTGGCACTCGCGAGGCCGTACGTAAGACTTTATCTCCGTGACCGCCACCAATACACCCACCAATCCTCTTCGCGAGGGCCTGACCAGCCGCGCCATGCCGCAGCCTTGCAGCGTCGTCATCTTCGGTGCCTCGGGCGACCTGACCTATCGCAAGCTGATCCCGGCGCTCTACAACATCGCTGCCGACGGTGATCTGCCCGCAGCCCTCAGCGTCATGGGCTTTGCTCGTCGCGAGAAGACCGACGAATCGTTTCGCAAGGAACTTGAAGAAGCCGCCCGGAAATTTTCGCGCTCCGGGGTCAACGACGAAGTCTGGAAAAGCTTCGCCCCACGGCTCTTCTATCATCGCAGCGAGTTCGGCGATGCCGAGGGCTACAAGACGCTCGCCGAGCGCCTCAACCAGCTCGACGACGAACGCGGCACCCACGGCAACCGCCTGTTTTATCTCTCCGTCGCGCCCGGCGAGTTTGAAGGCATCCTCAATCACATTGCCAATGCCGGGCTGAATAAAACGCGCGAGGGCAGTTGGACCCGCGTGATTGTCGAGAAACCATTCGGCACCGACCTGCCTTCCGCGCAGGAACTCAATACCGTCGTCAACAAGGTTTTCGCGGAGCGGGACACCTACCGCATCGACCATTACCTCGGCAAAGAGACCGCGCAAAACATCATGGTGCTGCGCTTTGCCAACGCCATTTTCGAGCCGCTCTGGAACCATCGCTACATCGACCATGTGCAAATCACTGCCGGCGAACCGCTCGGCGTGGAAGGCCGCGGACCGTACTACGAAAGCGCCGGCGCCATGCGCGACATGGTCCAGAACCACCTGCTCCAGCTCCTCTCCCTCACCGCTATGGAGCCGCCCACGGATCTCGGCGCGGACAGCATTCGCGATGAAAAGGTGAAGGTCATTCGTTCTCTGCGGCAGATGACGTTCGAAGACGTCGCGAAAAATGTCGTGCGCGGCCAGTACATCGCCGGCGCCATCGGCGGACAGGAAGTGAAAGCCTATCGCACCGAGGAACGCGTCAATCCGCAATCGATGACCGAGACCTACGTCGCTCTCAAGGTGAACGTCGACAATTGGCGCTGGGAAGGCGTGCCCTTCTACATCCGCATGGGCAAACGCCTGCCGAAAGGCGGCACCGAAATCGCCGTGCAATTCAAGAGCGCCCCGAGCGTCCTCTTCAACAAACCGACCGAACCGCAGGGCCCGAATGTCCTCGTCATCCGCATCCAGCCAGACGAAGGCATCTCCCTCCGTATGCAATGCAAAATGCCCGGAGCGGCCGTGCGCATCGAGCCCGTGAAAATGGATTTCCAGTACGGCACCAGCTTCGGCAAAGCCTCGCCGGAAGCCTACGAACGCCTCCTGCTCGACGCCATGGCTGGTGACGCCACGCTCTTCGCGCGGCGCGACGAAGTGGAAGGCGCCTGGACCTTCGTCGACCACATCGAACACGCCTGGCATCAGAATCCGAATCCGCCACCCCTCGCCTTTTATCCCTCCGGTTCGTGGGGCCCCAAGGAGGCCGACGACCTCCTCGCCCGCGACGGCCGGGTTTGGCGCAGGCTGTGAAAGTTGATGGTTGAGAGTTGAGAGTTGAGAGCCATCGTTCGTGTGGCCACATGCACCCGCAAACACGCAATTCTCAACAATCCACGATCGACCATGAACTTTCTTAGCCATCGCTGGCCGTACGATGTGCGGCCATGAACACGCGGCTCTCAACAATCAACTATCAACCATCAACCATCAACTTTCCATGCCCGCCACCCTCGATACTTCCAGCCTCGGCCAGCCCGTAGCGATCGGGCAGATCAATCGTGAGTTGAAGAAGATTTGGGACACCGGCGAGGGCACGCTCACACGCGCCTCGCTCATCAATCTGGCGGTCTATTGCCGCAGCGCCGAGGCCTTGCTCGAGAACACCGAGCTCATCTCGGAATTCACGCGCACCCACGCCTGCCGCGCGCTGGTCATCGCCGTGGTACGCAATGCACCCGCGCCCAACGCCTCCGCCTGGATCAATGCCCACTGCCACCTCTCCGGAGGCAGCAAGCACATCTGCTGCGAACAAATCAGCTTCCTTCTCGAGGGCGAGATCAAGGGACGTTTCACCAATATCGTCTTCGCCAATCTCGACTCCGACCTGCCGCTCTATTTCTGGTGGCAGGGAGACATCTCCGAAAATCTCAATCCTCATCTCTGGGCGTGGATCGACCGTCTCATCGTCGACAGCATTGCCTGGCGCGACCCAAAGGCGCAGTTCGCCCGCCTCCGCGCTTCACTGGCCGAAGCCAAATCGCAGCTCGTCTTACGCGACCTCAACTGGACCCGCTCCCTCGCCCTGCGCCAGGCCGTATCGCAAATCTTCGATCACCCGGAAAACCTGCCGCATCTCCTCCATTTGCGCCGCGTGTCCATGCTCCACGCCCCAGCCAATCGTTCGACGGCGCTGCTCTTCATCGGCTGGCTGGCCGGCCAACTCCACTGGAAGCTGAAATCTTCCGACCCGATCGCTTTCACCGACACCGAAGGCGCCGACATCGCCATCGAATTGCAGCCCAGCAACAGCCCCGGCTTGAGCCGCATCACCCTGGCCAGTGACGATGCCTCTTTCGCCCTGCGGCACGAACCCAAGTCGAGTTTCTTCCAGGCCACACTCCGCCTGCCCGGTGGCCACGAGTACCACAGCCTCTACCCCGCGTGCGCGGACGGCGTGCTCGACCTGCTCGACGAAGAAATGGGTCGCGCTAATACCAGCGCGATCTATCTGCGCTCTTTGGGGATCGTCGAGTCGCTGCTGTAGGTTTCTTAGCTTTCTCCTCGGAGGTGCCGAATCGCCTCTCGAATCGCCGGTAGCAGCATCGGCAGACATTCACCGATGGCCCGTGGGTTGCCGGGAAGGTTGATGATCAGCGAACGTCCCCGCGTGCCTGCCGTTGCTCGCGAGAGAATCGCCGTCGGCACCTTGGCGAAAGATTGCGCGCGAATGATTTCTCCGAAGCCGGGTAACTCCCGTTCGAGCACGGCGCGCGTGGCCTCGGGCGTGACATCGCGCGGCGCGGGACCGGTCCCGCCCGTGGTCACGACCAGGTCGCAACGCTCGCCATCGCACATCTCGCGCAAGGCCGCTTCGATCCGCGCGCGTTCGTCTGGAATTAAAACCCGCTTCCACTCGACGGCGCCACCGAAGTGCTCGGCAAGAATGCGTTCGATCTCCGGCCCACTGCGATCCTCGTAAATGCCGGCACTTGCCCGATCGCTCAACGTGATCCGCGCGACCTTCATTGCTTGATCTTTTCCGTCACCCGAATGCCGTCGATCTGCATGGTTTTGTCGACCGCTTTGCACATGTCGTAGAGCGTGAGCGCGGCCACGCTCACCGCAGTGAGGGCTTCCATTTCGACGCCGGTTTTTGCCGTGGTCGTGACGCTTGTGCGAATCCGGATGGCGGCGTCCTCGATATCGAACTCCACCTCCACCACGCTCAAAGGCAGCGAGTGGCAAAGAGGAATCAATTCATCGGTCCGCTTGGCCGCCTGGATGGCGGCAATCTGGGCGACCGTGAGCATGTCGCCCTTCGGCAGGGCGCGCGCGCGCAGCGCCGTGATAGTCGCCGGCTGGCAGCGAAGCCAGCCTTCGGCGCGGGCGATGCGTTGCTGCTCGGGCTTATGCCCGACGTTTACCATGCGGGCGCCGCCAGTCGCATCGAGGTGGGAAAAATCGGCCATTGGGGAAGTTGATGGTTGATAGTTGATAGCCGCGCGGTTTTCGCAGGAGAACGCCGTTCCGCTGGGGACTCGTCTCCCCAAAGCCGCGGAGCGGCCAAGCCGGGGGAAAAGTGGTGGACTATCAACTATCAACTATCAACCATCAACTTCCCCATGGATCTGCCGCAAAGCGTTCTCTATACGACCTCCTCCCGCCTGGGCGGGTATGGGCTCGATTTGCAGGCATTCGAGGCGGTGCGCGGCATTCATCGGGCGGAAATCCTCGGCCGGGTCGTCTGCTATCAGAATCGGCAATCCGAAATCCCGGCCGCGTGCGTCCGCAGTCTGCGCTGGCATCCCGTGCGGCTCCTTTCCAGTCTCGGGTCCAAATCCTATTACGGCGCGAAGAAGCATTACCTCGACTGGATCGGCGCCCGCGAGATCGTTTCCGGCAAATACGATTTTTTCCATGGGTGGTCGGGCGAATCCCTTCGCACGCTCCGCGCAGCCCGCCAACGCGGCATTCCGGGAATCATCGAAATCCCCACCTGGCATCGCAACAAAGGCAAAGACAAACCGGCGCGGCTCACCAAATCGGAGCGCGAACGGGCCGCCGCGCGTGGTCTCCAGGGCACCCTCAATCGCCTGCTCATCTCGCGGCAACAGCAACTCCAGGAATACGAACTCGCCTCGCTGATCCTCGTCTATTCCGAATGCGCCCGGGACACTTTTCTCGCCGCGGGCGTCGCCCCGGAAAAGCTCTTCTACATCCCGCTGGCCACGGACATCGAGCGATTCACCCCGGGCGAATCTCCCGGAATATTTCGCGCCGTCTACGTCGGGGCGATGATCAAGCGCAAGGGCGTGCACCAACTGCTGGAGGCCTGGCATCGGCTGAATCTGCCCGACGCCGAATTGGTCCTCGTCGGGGCGGTTCACGACGAGATCAAACCGTACCTGGAGAAATTCAGCGGGCCGACTGTGCGCGTCGCCGGCTTTGCGCCGAAGCCCGAGGACTACTACCGGGCGGCGACCGTCCACGTGTTTCCCTCGACCTGCGAGGGCAGCGCCAAGGTGACCTACGACGCCGCCGCTTGCGGCCTGGCGCAAATCACCACCCGCGAATCGGGCGACGTCGTCATTGACGGTGTGAACGGCCTGGTCGTTCCGATGAATGACCTCGATGCGCTCTCCGCCGCCATCGAACGGCTCTATCGCGACCGCGCTTTGGCCGCGCAGTTTGGCAAGGCCGCGCGCCAGCGTGTCGTCGAGAATTTCACCTGGGACCATTTCCGGGCACGCCTGCTCGACGCGTACCGCCTCGCCAATTCCCGAAGGACGGCCCCGTAAGCGTCAGGAAACCGACCCGAGCAAAAGGCAATCGACGGGAGTGCCCTTTTTCGCGCCACTTGCTCCCGGAGCGATGGGCAACAAGCCGTTCGCGCCGAGCAAACCGCGCAGGTCGCCGGAGCTCTGCCAGGCCAGCGGATGCGCCCGCAACACGCCATCGCTCGCGGCCACATGCACCGGCCACAACGTCTCGCGGTCGTTGGATTTCGCAGGTAAATCGGCGGCCAGCTCGATCTTCGCCAGCGCCCAGGATGACGGCGCACCTTCGAGCCTCTCGAGGGCGTGTCGCACCCCGATCTGAAAGGTGACAAAATGCGACATCGGGTTGCCGGGAATCACGAACGCTACCTGGCGCCCCCGCGTCGCAAAGACGAGCGGCTTTCCGGGACGGATGCGGATATTGGGAAAATGCACGGTGAAGCCGAGTTCGGCCAGCGCCCGCCGCCCGAAGTCATAATCGCCGACGCTCGCGCCGCCGGAAATGAGGAGGACATCCCACGTTGCCGTCGGATGCCGCTGAATCTCCGCGACCAGCGGCTCGAGGGCATCACCGCAGCGGTGTTGCGTGACCAAATGCGCACCCATTTCCGCGAGAAGGGCGGCGATGAGCGTGGAATTGGAATCGCGAATCTGCCCCGCACCCGGCGTCGCCGACGGGTCGACCAGTTCATCACCAGTGGCGAAATGCAGGACCCGGGGTGCGGGGCCCACCTGGACCTCGGTGGCGCCGATCTGCGCCAGGAGCGAAAGTTCACCGGCACGCAACCGCGGACCAGCCGCGAGCAACAGATCGCCCCGGCGCGCGTCCTCGCCGCGCCGTCGAATCCAGGCTCGCGTATCGCGCTCCCGCACCGTGATCCATTCGCCATCCCGGACGACATCCTCCTGCATGATCACCTGCGACGCACCCTCGGGAATGGGCGCACCGGTGAAAATGCGCGCGCACTCCCCACGCTCGATCCTCCCAGATGGCGTCTGCCCAGCCTGCACTTCGAACTTCACGCGAAAGCGTTCCGAGGGATCAACGGCGTCGACCACATAGCCATCCATGGCCGAACGATCGAACGCCGGCAGATCCTCCGGAGCATGAATGTCCTGCCGGAGAATCCGGCCACGCGCCGACGACAGCGCCACCGTCGCGCTATCCAGGGGAAGCACGAGTTTTTCGATCGTGGCACGGGCTTCGGCGAGAGAGAGCATTGGGAAAGTTGATGGTTGATAGTTGATGGTTGATAGTCCGCCATCTTTCCGCAGGCTTGGCCGCTCCGCGGCTTTTTTTGGAGGGCGTATCCCTGCGGAACGGCGCTCTCGTACGAACATCCGCGCGGCTATCAACCATCAACCATCAACTATCAACCATCAACCAGATGCAAGTCCGACTCCTCGCCTTTGCCCAAGCCCGCGACCGGCTCGGCTGGCCCGAGCGCGTGGTGGAATGCCGCCCCGAGGACACACCGCGCGCCGTGCTGGCCCGGGTTGCACCGGCGGTGCAGCCGGATCTTTGGCGCGTCGCCGTGGACGAAGAATATCAAAGCTGGGACGCGCCGCTCGGCTCGGCTCGTGAGATCGCGTTCATTCCGCCGGTCAGCGGAGGGTGACATGGAAAAGCACATCACCTTCACCTCCGAGCCGATCGTCATTCCGCCAGCGGCTCTGCCCACTCGGGAAATCGGCGCCTGTGTCGAGTTCCAGGGAATCGTGCGCGAGTTGGAACAGGGAGAAGCACTCGAGGGGTTGCATTACGAAGCACACGAATCGATGGCGCGCCGCCATCTCGACCGCATTTTCGATGAACTCGCCGTGGCGCATCCTTGTGCGAGCGTCGTGTTCGTTCATCGCCTGGGTTGGGTGCCGGTGGGTGAAGCTTCGCTCTTCGTGCGGGTGCTTTCCTCTCATCGCGGCGAAGCCCTGCGCTTTCTCGCCGACGCCATCGACCGAATGAAGGCCGATGTGCCGATTTGGAAACAAGCGGAGCGACATTGACCGTGGCCATCGCGCTTGCGTTTTGGAGCGCCCATTCAACCGGGTAGATCCGCAGGCGTATTCACATTGCGAAAGAGCGCCCGATCTTCTTCGGCGAGCGCAAACGGCTCGACGAGGCCCAACTCCACCGCCCGCCGGATGATGCGTTGCATCGAGTAGTCCTCGCTCCGCAGATGCTCTGCAACAAGCGCCTGGATCGCACGCGGGTAAACCGCGGCCAGCGGCTCAACCAATTCGCCATTTTGCGGCACCACACCGCGGCCATTTTTTCCCGCCATTTGCACGAGCTTTGCCAGGAAACTCGCGCTCATCCACGGCAGATCGACTGCAAGCACGCAGAGCAAGGGCGATCGCATCCGTTCGCAGGCCGCTTCCAACCCACTCAGCGGTCCGCACCCTGGATGCAAATCGGCAATGACCTCAAATCCCTGTCCCTCATAAGGACCTTCAGCTCGCCCCGAAATAAACAGCTCCTGCGGGCCAATCGCCTGAAGAGTCGCGATCTGCCGCCGCCAAAGCGGCTGTCCATCAACGACGGCCGTCGCCTTATCAAAGCCCATCCGCGACGACCGGCCTCCCGCGAGCAGGACTGCACTGAACACCGGATTTCCTGGTGGCGGGCGCATGGGATTGGCGGCATCTTTCACTACGAGATTGTATGACAGAAGAGCCCGCCATCACCATCCAGCACCTTTTCATTTCGCCGGGACACAATTTTTTTGGACATCACGGCAAGCCGCCGGGAGAGAATCCGATGATCGAAATGAAGGAAATCCACTGCCTGGCCGGCCGCGGAATCGAAGGCGACCGTTTTCTCGACTACAAGCCGGACTACAAAGGCCAGATCACTTTTTTTCCCGCGGAGACGTTTGAGGAGCTCTGCGCGAAATTCGACGTCTGGGACAAACCGCCGTCCGTCCTCCGCCGCAACGTGATCACCCGCGGGGTCGATCTGTACGCGCTCGTCGGGCGCGAATTTACCATCCAAGGCGTGCGCTTCCAAGGCATGGCCGAATGCTCTCCTTGCTATTGGCAGGACGGTGCTTTCGCCCCCGGGGCAGAACAGGCGCTAAAAGGTCGCGGCGGCTTAAGGGCCAAAATCCTTTCCACTGGAGTGCTCAGCATCAGATGATCCTGAAATTCAAATCACGCAAAATTGCGTGGTATCGACCTTCCAAGCCGACAACCATCGCCCACGCCCTAATCCGGCAAATCAGGAACTCAGATCTGCAACCGCAGAAAGCGCCGTGCAGGCTAGAATGATCAATGCAATGATCCAGTACTTCATACGGCTATTCTGCCATTCGCACCCTAACATTCAAGCTTTTTTACGGCTTTTCCTTCAGCCGCTTTTCCAAGTCCTGATAGTTCTTTCCGAGTCGGGCCTTAGTGTCCGGGTCTGAGTAAAGTCGGCCAGCTTCACAGGCTCGCTTTTCCATCGCCAAGGCCTTCTCGACGAGCAATGCACGGCGGTTCGCATCCCCTTCGCCGAGCGCTACCGCCCCCAATGCTTGCCCGAGGGAGTCCAGCAATCGGCCATAGTTTTGGATGATCGGCCGCGCGCCTAAGCCCTCGGCGAGCTTCGAGTAATCCTCCGGGGTTATGCCAATCTTCCCCGATCGGTCAGGGCTGTAACCAGGCTCTTTTTCGTCAAGTTCGGCGATTTTCTGCAAGATGTTCGATACGGGTTCAAGTTCGCCATTTCGATTTTGGGCGATCAGCATCAGGAAATTATTTAGCGAGACGATATGGCGCGGATTTATTCTAAATGCCTCCAGAAATGCTCGAGCCGACTGAACTCGAAGCGGCTCATCACCCGAGCGCTGATACCAAAGGAGCAGATTGTAGCCCTTGAAAAACCAAACCCGGGGATCAACAACGCGATTGGCATCGCCATCGTCGCGTTCGTCGACTCCGGCAAACGCGCCTCGTTCCGAGACTATTTGGCGGTTCGCCAATTTGTCGGTTTCCGCAAAGCTTGCGACTGCCTTCTGCAAGTCTGCCTCCCTGGAGGCACGTAGAGTGCCGAGAAAAATGCGAAATCTCTCCATTTCCTGGCATTTCGCCAATTGTTCCTCGGCGCGCCTGTCCGCTTGCTCCATGAGCGCGATCGACTTGTCGACCAACTCCGCAGGAGTCCAGTTGGAGGCTTTCGGAATGAACCGAACTCGCCACATTAGCTCACGTGCCTGCAGAAGAAGAGGCTCAGGCATGCTGGTATCCTCCTCTGCGGCGAGCCGCCACCAATCCGCCGCGCGTTCGGAGAAGCCCTGGCTGTCGTCCATGATTCCAACCAAACAATAGGTAAGTGCAACTCGCCTTGGCCAGGTAATTTCCCCCGAGCTGATGCTGGATCGGTAACTCTCCTCCAGCGCTTCAGCACTCAACATCAAATCCTGCAGCTTCAAGGGATTGTCTGCCGGCGGACGGCCAACCACATCTTGTGAGCGCTCCTGCATCTCGATAAACGCCTTGGCCGCAGCGACGACCTGCTCGGATGAGATCCGTGATTGAGCCTTGGTCTGCTCACGAATCGTATTCTCAACCGCCTCGTTGGTCTTCGTAACCAAATCCTTCGCCAATTCGGTGTCGATCTTCTTCCCTGCTTCCCGAACGGTTTCGTCCCTGCGCTCATTAATCACCCGCTCCGCCTCTTGAAGCTTCTCTTGCGCGGATTTATCCAACTTATCGAAAAGCTGCCAAACGGTAAATCCACCTGCAGGGATGAGCGCGACAAGGCCAACCAAGAGCCATGCTGTCCATTGCGCCAGCTTGTTCAAGGTCGGACGGACTTCACGCGGCAGACCTTCATTGAGTTCCTTCTGCGATTTTTCGAGCTCTTGGATCTTCAGATCCTGCTGGGCTGACACGTTCTTTGCACGTTCGGTTTCTTTGTCCAGAAGGTCCTTGATTTCCGGCACTCCCGCCAGTCGCTTTAAGTTGCCGAAAAGCTCGGGTGGCAAATCTGTCTTCATCGATACGCGCCATTCTTCCAATTCTTCAAGACGTTGTGCCTGTTCATCGAGCTTTGCTTTCCCTTGCTCGGTTGCGTGATCGATCGCCTCCCTAATATGGGGCAGGCCTGCCAGTCTTTGCAGAAGCTCCACGACTCCCGGGGAAAACGCGCTCCTCAGTTGTCCTTGCACCTTCTCCAAATCATCAATCCTTGTGGCCTCATCACGCAGCCTTTCGTCCAATTCCTTGTTCGTCTTGCTCGTGCTCATAGATTGTTCATAGGAACGGCCCCGGACCAATTAATAGGCGTGTCGGAAAGCATTCTATCGGTCAAGTCAATTGCGTGGATGTACGCAGGGGAAAAGCCGCGCCGCATGTCCGTTTTGGGACAGTCCGTTAACCGCGCAACGCTGAAATGAGACCTCTTATTCTAGCGCCGCTTCACTACTTACCCTCGCAAATGCTCGACACCGCCTCGACCGTCGAGGAAAAGACAATCCGTCCCCACCTCCCATGAAACGTTTCCTCCTTCCTTTCCTCGCCCTGGTCACGACCGCTTCCGCCATCGATTTGCAAGGCGACTTCAAGGGCCCGCTCGGTCTTCAACTCTATAGCCTGCGCGAAACCTTCAAAAAAGACCCCACCGCCGCCTTCGACCAGACCAAGGCGTTGGGCTTTCAATACGCCGAGGTCTACGCGGCCATTCCGCTGCCGCCGGAGAAGATCAAATCGGAACTTGAGTCGCGCGGGATCACCCCAGTGGGTGCGCATTTCGGCTACGAAGATCTCAAGAAGGATCTGCCAGGGGCGGTCAAAAAGGCGCAGGCCCTGGGCCTGAAATACGCCGGTGTGGCCTGGATTCCGCACGAAGTGGGCAATTTCGGAGAGGCCGATGTGAAGAAGGCCGCGGCCGATTTCGAGACCTTCGGAAAAGCCTTCAAGGAGGCTGGCATCCAGTTTTTCTATCACACCCACGGCTATGAATTCCGGCCGGTGAGCGAAGGGTCCAGCGAGACGTTCTTCGATCATCTCGTCCAGCAGACGAAACCGGATTTGGTGGCTTTCGAGATGGATGTCTTCTGGGTGTACTTGCCGGGAGTGGATCCCGCGAAGCTGCTCGCCAAGTATCCCGATCGTTGGGCCCTGATGCACCTCAAGGACATGCGGAAAGGCGCCGTGCGGGGAGTTTTCACCGGCAAGGCGCCCCTGACGGACGACGTCCCCATCGGGACCGGGCAGATCGACTGGCCCGGGATCCTCAAAGCGGCTGCCAAGTGCGGCGTGAAATATTACTTCATCGAAGATGAATCGCCGACCGTCAACGAAGCGCTCCCGGTCAGCATCAAATACCTCGAGACGGTCAAATTCGCGAAGTAGGGCAAGTTCCGCAGAAACTTCCTGCTCCTCGCCGGGGGCGTTGCCCCCAGCTACGGTCCGGCAGCCCTTCGGGCTGACCAGCGCTCAACTTAGTGCCCGCCGGCGCGAGGAAGGCCGCCACCAGCGTCGAGTGAATCAATCGATGGCAGGGCTACTGGTGCGCGGCGCACAGGTTGCGCGCGAGGCGCAGGGGCGACCGGCGTCGGAGTAGGCACGAGGTCCGCGGGCGTCGCATCCGCCGGCGTGTTATCCACCGGAGCGTTATCCGGAAGGAGAGTTGAATTCGGAGCCGGGGCCGGGGAATCGGTCGGAGCATCCAGCACCGGCGCCGGCCCGGTCGTCATTGGTGCCCCACCCACAATCCAGCCTTCGCGCTTGGCGAGCATATCGGCGAGGACCATCGGCCATTTCGGATCGGCAAAAAATTCGTCGCTGTTGGCTTCGCGAAGCTGCTTGTAGGTGGAAATGAAAACGGCGTTCTCCAGCGAATCCTTCACTGCGAGCGCCGGATAACGCCGCATCGCTTCCTGCTGGGACTTGCGCGTGACCTCGGCGAGTGCCTCGTCGTTTTTTCCATCGGCATTGGCCTTCGCGGCAGTTGCGCCCGGCGAGCTGGCCTGCGTCAAGGGACTGGCGGTATTGATTCCCACACCCTTGGCCAGGGCCGATGGATCAAGGACTTCAGTTTCAGTAGTCGGCAGGGAAAGAAGTAAATCCCGCACGGCGAACGTGGTCTGATCTCCCTTGCTCGCAATGAGCGGAAAACGATCGCCGGCTTTAATCAGGAAGGGTTTGCCCGCGATGACCACCTGGGTATCGCGCACCACTTTGACCTGCTTGGCGTCGCCCTGCGGCTCGGGGAGTGCGAAGGACTGGATGAGAAGCGGCGGGCCTTGTTCCTGCGAGTGCAAAGCGACCGTTGGCGCGTTGGGGACCGCCGGGCGCAACGCCGCCAGAGTCTTGGCCGTCGAATAGCCCTTCTCAACCAAGGGAAACGCCGTCCCGATCAGACACACCACAGCCAGAGCAAAGAAGCCGCCATTGCGCTGCCGGAAAACGTGCAGGCGGGAAAGAACGAACAGAGCGGTGAAGGTCAGCAGGCAGGCGGCGACGTAGACCATCGCCTTGGCCCCCACCATGAAAACTCCCACGACTAAAAGCAGGAAGGCGAGGAAGAGCACGACCACGCCCCAAAAGAGATTGCGAGGCCCCATGCCGTGGTCCCGCAAGGCGGGCGCCTGGACATAGCGAGGCACGACTTTCTCCTCCCGATTTTCGGCCGGAGGCGTCTCGGGGGCTTGAGGGGGATAAGCGCGGAGGTACTCTGGGGATTTCACGAACGCATAGAATGCCACAGGTTTTGCGTCTGAAAAGGGAAACTAGCGGAAGTATTCGGTCAGGCCGTCGTATCCGTGGAGCACCTCGGCGTCGTGATCGAGCCTCTCCATGATCTGGCGGGTGAGGTTGAGTTTGTTCTCCAGAAAGTCATCGTCGTGAAGCGGGTCGTGGTGCGTGATGATCCAGCGGCGCACCCCGGCCAGCTTCATCAGGACGCAGGCGTTGGAGATCGAGCTATGGCCCCAGTGAACCTTCTCCGGGTATTCGTCGCACGTATATTGGGCTTCGTGAATGACCACGTCAGCATCGGCGAGAAACTCGATCATCCGGGCGTACGGCACGACCTGCGGATGGTCCCGGGTCAGCGCCTCGGGCGGCCCCGTGTAGCCTTGGAGAAACTCGTTATCCGGAATCCAGGCGATCTTTTTGCCTTCGAGCTCGATCTTGTAGCCGACCGTGGCACCGGGGTGTTGGGCAAACTCCCACGAAATCCGGGCCGAGCCCACCGGCATGGGAGCGCCGACGAGATGCCGGAATTGCAGATCCGATTGCATATCCTCCATCTGCACCGGGAAATAATCGCGATCGAGCTGTCCTCGGAACACGTTCTTGAGATCCTTGCCGAAGCCCTCTGCGCCATAGATCGTGATCTCAAATCCCGGAGTGTAAGCCGGCGCGAAAAAGGGAAAGCCCTGGATGTGGTCCCAGTGGGTGTGGGTAATGAACAGGTGCAGATGGCGCCGCTTCGTGTTCAGCACCTCGAAGCCGAGTTCCCGGATTCCCGACCCGGCGTCGAAGATGAACTGCTCCTCGCCCAGGATCACCGACATGCAGGAGGTATGGCCGCCGTGACGCAGAAAACGGGCGCCGGGTGTCGGTGTGGAACCGCGGGCGCCCCAAAGTGTGAAACGCAGACGTGCCTTATCCAGCACGGGCGTAAACGGCACGTTCTCGGCAGCTCCTGAAAC
Organism: Chthoniobacter sp.; assembly: GCA_036501065.1. Classification (GTDB taxonomy): domain Bacteria; phylum Verrucomicrobiota; class Verrucomicrobiia; order Chthoniobacterales; family Chthoniobacteraceae; genus Chthoniobacter. Next base: position 230,427 of record DASYAY010000093.1, read on the forward strand.
CACCGGCGTCTGCAACCCAGGAGCCACGACATAGTCGCCGCTCCGCTGAAACCACGCGTCGACCTTGGCTACCAAAGTCGCCGGTTCGAAAGGCTTGGTCAGATAATCGAAAACCCCGAGGCGTGCGGCTTCAGCATGCTCCGTCTTGAAATCCTTGGCCGTGCAAACGATCACACCCGTCTTCGCAGTGCGATGCTCGTCGCGCAAGGTCTTGAGCACTTCGATGCCATGCATTTTCGGCATCATGATGTCGAGCACCACGAGGTCCGGTGGCTCCTGCCGCGCTTTTTCCAGGCATTCTTCCCCATCGCCCGCCAGTTCGACCGTGTAGCCGGCGGCCTCCAGCGACTGGGCCATTTTGAAGGCGATTACCCGAACATCCTCAGCGATGAGAACGCGGCCTTTGGCGGGTGTTGGCAGAGTCATACCGTCCGGCGAGTGAATCACGAAGGCGGGCAACCGAAAAGCGAAAGCGGGCCACGCCTGCGCCAAATGCTGATTGAGATTGGACGCCCCCCAGACTTCTTGGGCCCGAGATGCGTTGCCGCGCGAAAAACTCTGGGCTGAATCCGCAGGGAGCCTTATCCGAAAGTCGCTCCGTTCCAGCCCCAGTTCACGGCTTCGACTTCCACGAAGTTGAGATAGATACGGTCTTGCGGAATCTGCAGGGATTCGCCGAGACAGGCGCAAATCTTCTGAGACAGCGCCTTGGTCACATTGCTGTTCAAGCCACCGATGCTCCGGACCTCGACAAACGCCGCGTCACCCGGCTTGCCGGACATGAGCATGGCCGCAGGGCTCATCGTCACCATCATGTATTGCTCCGGTTTCCCGATCGTCTCGGCGGCGATCTTCGACAAGGTCGTGAGCACCAAATCGCGCTTTTCCTGATTCGGAATCACGGTCGTTTCGACTTTTACCAATGGCATAGGGAGTGGGGGGCGGAATGTGGATTCTCACTCTGGCCCAATCATCGATCCGGCGTCCAGCCTGGCTTTGATGACCGCGTTTCTTCCGTGTCTCCTGCGTCGTGAACCCATTCCGTTTCGGCGGCGCAACCCGGGAGATGAGCAAGACGTCGCGGCGAGCCACTTGGCTCTTGGCTCCTGGCTCTAGGCTCTCTCACTATGCCGCCAGTGCCGACCACACCCAGCTCTCATACCGACGTCCAGCCACCTCCCAACGCCGCTCCCCAGCGGCGAGGCAGGATTCTGTCGCTGCTGGCCATCCTGGCGATATTTCTGGGCATTGGGGCGGCGGTAATTCTGGAATGCCCTCCGCTTTGGCGCGACTACGACGGGCTGATCCAGATCACCAGTCATCCCAATGACATGGTTCTCCTGCAATATCCCGCGGCCTATCCTTTCTTCAGCAGGTTGCACATTTACGCGGCGGAGAAAGTGCAAGGCTGGCGGCAGCACCACAAAACGTCCATTCGTGTAAAGCGCGTGGTGGTCCTGAACGACGCCGGGATTCACGCATTGATGATTTCCCAGCAAATCATCCTCGCGCTCGCCCTCACCGCGCTGGTCTGGCAGGGCGCGCAATCGCTCGGGGCGCGAGGGCTGATGGTGGCCATCCTGGCTTCGAATGCCTCGATCTTCATCATGGCCAATCTCATTTCCACCGAAGCGCTGGCGGTGGGATTAATCATCGCACTGGCCGCGATCAGCGTTCGTTTGTTCCGGGACCCGAAGTGGTCCGTGGCCGGGATGGTGGCGTACACGGTCTGCCTTTATGTGGCGATCATGACCCGGCACTTGAACTCGATCCTGGCCATGCTCTTGCCGCTCGCGTTCATCCTGCGCTTCGTCGCCGAATGGATTCGCACCCGGCGGGCGGATGTGGGACTGCTGAAACGGATCGGGATTTTTGTCCTCCTGGGATTGATTTGCATCGGCGGCGACCGGGTGACGACGCGACTGCTTTGCCGAGTCTTTCACGTCGAATATCGGGACATCAGCGCACGGGCGACGGCGGAGAGGCTCGGCTTTGTCAAGGCGATGCCACCGGCGGAAGAAGAGGCGTTTCTCGCGAATCTGGAAAAGAAGACTGACGATCCCGTGGTGAAAGAAGCGATTCCCCTGCTGGCTCGACCGGCGACCTGGGTGCAACAGCGGGAAGAAATCTTGAAGATCCTGGAAAAGCAATCGCCCGGCGCCGACGAGGAGGCCTTGAAAGTGAAAGCCGATGCCTATCTCGATCGCGTGGCACGACTTTTCTTCCAGACTCGTAGTCGCTACCTCATCCAGGACACCCTCGACTCGATCTGGCACGGCCTGGGGGCGACCACACCCACGGACGTGACGATGTTCTATTTAAAGGATGGGGCGTGGTCGATCGACCTCTACGCGTCGCATCCCGAGTACGCCAAAAAGACGAGTGGATTGGAGGTGTGCAGCCCGGCGGCAAAGGACCGCATCACGGCGTTCGAAACGAATCCGTGGCTGCGGTTGTGGGCCTGGGCGCCGCATGGATTGATCTTGCTGATCGGGTCGGTGCTCGCACTGATTTTCCTCATCGCCAAAATCGGCGAGCCGGCGATTCCACTTTTCGCCCTGGCCGCCGCGATCACCGCAGTGACGGCGACGTGCCTGACGTTCGTGATGACGAATTACGGAGCGCGCTTCACCACGGTCGCCGATATCTGTGCCTTCCTGACATTGAGCTTAACTCTCGGACACTGGTTGGATTCTCGACGGCGAAGCACAGTGAAGGCTGCGGGCCTTTAGGCCTTCCGTCTTGTGCCTACTTCTGCCGCAGGACACGGATGCGATTGTTATCGCTGTCGCCAATGAAAACCGCGCCATCGGCGTCGATGAAGACGCCGTGAGGACGCGATAACTGGCAGCGAAGCGGAGCGCCATCAGGACCATCGCCCTTGACCCCGGTTCCAGCGGCAAGTTCGATCGTGCCTGTCTTGGCCATGAGCACACGGATGCTGTGGCTTTCGGTATCGGCGAGCCAGACGTTGCCTTCGGCGTCGATGGCCAGACCTTTCGGACCGGAGAGCGAGGCCTCGCGAGCGGGCCCGCCATTGCCAGTGAAACCTTTCTGGCCATTGCCGGCGATGATTTGAATGGTTGCGTTCTTGGCATCCAATCGGAGGACCTGATTTCCTTCGCGCGTGACCAGCCAAAGGTTGCCGGCTTTGTCGAAGTCGAGGGAGCGCGGACCATTGAGCGGAGTGCCTTCGATCGGGGCGCCGTCCGGAGTTTCACCGGCTTTGCCGGTCCCGGCGAAGGTCGTGATGATGCCGGTGGCCATGTCGACCTTGCGAATGACATTGTTACCGAGTTCGCAGATGTAAAGTGCGCCGTCGGGGCCAAACTGGATGCTGTGCGGCTGGTTCAATTGCGCGGCAGTCGCCGGGCCGCCATCGCCGCTGTAACCCGCTTCGCCCGTGCCGACGACGGTGGTGATGATCCCGGTCTTCGTCGTGACCTTGCGAATGACGTGGTTCTGCATGTCGGCCACATAGAAGTCGCCGGCGCGGTCGAAGCGAATTTCATGCGGAAGGTTGAGACGGGCGCGCGTCGCCGGACCGCCGTCGCCGGAGTAACCTTTTACGCCGGTGCCAGCGACGCTGTGGATCCTGCCGTCGCTGGTGATTTTGCGGATGCGTTGTCCGCCGTACTCGCAGAAGTAGAGTGCCCCATCGGGGCCGCGCGTGATGCCGAATGGGTGGTCGAGTTCCGCCTGAATGGCGGGCCCGCCGTCGCCGTTAAAGCCTTGAGAGCCGGTGCCGGCGATGGTGGAGATGGTCCAGGTCGCGGCGGAGGCGGAGAAGGTGAGCAGGAGGGATGCGGTGAGGATGGAGAGGAATCTCATTCGTCAGGAGCGAGTGAAAATTTGCTGAGGGTAGCGGGCGCTTAAGGGGATCCTAGCTTGCAGGTTGATAGAGATCGATTCGCAAGAATAGAGGGTAGTGGTATAGTTTGAAATTGAATGCTTGAGCGGTCAAGATTATGAAATTTATGACGCAGAAGGATTATACCGATTTGATACCCCCGCCATCGGGGCTAGTTCCGAGTATTTCCGTGCCGCTACCCGAATGCCCACAGAAGGCCACCACTCCGAAAAAAGCCAAACGAGCACTTCTGCGCGTTCTCCTGGAAAAGGAAACAGGGTGTATGCTCCGTTGTGTTGCTCGACTATCAGCGTGTCCACGAAATCCACTATGGTTAAAAGCATCGTCATTGCGCACGTGGTGGCTTCTGGGGATAGTGGGGGTAATTCTTTTTTTTGGTAAAGTTCAAGAAGTGCTTGTTTCGCTTCTTCCATATGATCCGACAGGAAAATGGTCGCGCTTGTCTCCCGCTGAGATGGAGGAGTTGCAGGATCGATCATCTCGCGCAATTGAGTTAGCAAAAAAGCTGGGGCTGCCATTTGTTCGCGCAAAGTGGCGCGAAGACTTTGCCAAGCGTCAGCGGGAATTTTTTCGATGGGCATAAGATTCAGTCTTTCAAAAGTGCAATCACCTCTTCGATGCTCCACACGTGGTCAGCAACGCCAGCTTCCATTGCAGGAGTGACGCGAAGCGATTGGTGCACTCGGCAAAAGTTATAGTGCATGTAGTGGAGTGACACGGCGGCCATGTGATTCTCTAGCTTTTTGGAAAAGCCATTAGAGAGGCGAGCAAAGCGTTTCATACTCATACGCATGGTGAGGTTTTGCCGCTCCACAAATGACGTAGAAACATGCTTGCCGTCCGGTCTGCCACTTTGCACCGCACGCACCATTCCGGTAACTTCTCCGGGGCTGTAGCGTTTCTCCGGGAAGCCATCGGCAGAATCACCATAAAGTTTTATAAGCATGGCGTAGTCAATGTCACAGCCGAACGCATCCTCTACCGCCGAGATATACGCCTTGTGACCGTCCGTAGTAAGCTGGATACGGCTCGTAAGGCGGGAAGCTAAGTCATTCATAAAAAGCCAAGCGGCTCCCGCATCACGTCCACCAATATGCCAGCAAGGGACTAACTTGGTTTCGGCGTCGATAGCTACCCAAGTCCAAACGTCACCCCACCCTCCCGCCCTCTTTTCCTTGGTCGTGTTCTTGTCCTTGGCACCCACGAAAGACCAAATCTCATCGCATTGGACGCGCTTGCATTTCAAGTTACGAAAAGCGTTGTCTTGGTATTCCGCGCAAGCTTCGCCGAGATCAACCATGAGGTTCATAATCGTCGTACGATGAATGCCGGTCATCCGAGTAGTGGCACGGAGGGAATTTCCTTCAACGAGACAGGAAACTACTTGGCGGCGCTCATCGGTGGTCAATTTGTTCATGCGTTCAAAATATACTTTATGCGTATTCGGTCAAGCATCAAAATACAGTTTGAGGGAAATTTTTGCAAAATTGTTTAAAAAAGGTCTTGCGCGAAGGCGCGAGAACTGCTCTGGTTTCCTTAACCTGTAAAGGGCCTACCCCGGCAAAGTCATCTTTAGACGGAGCGACTTTGCCGGGGTTTTATTTTCTAGGCGAATGATTGCGGCGACATCATCCCCCGTGCGTTATGCGCATTTAATTTGGTCCACTAAACCTAGGATCGGCGCCGCTGCAAATAAAAAAGCTCTACAGGCATGAATCTTGCGTTGCAACGCAAGACACTATTTTGCCTTCGCCCACCGTGCTTTTGCCGCTGCCGATGCAATTGCTTTTCGCTTTTTGGGGCTGAGCTTTTCCGCCCGCGCTTTACCCCCTTTTAACCCACCAAGTTTTCCCAGAGCCACGGCAGCGGGGTTTTTGCCGGTCACCGGCTGAACTGGTTCCGGGTCATCTCCGGTGGATATATCTAAAATTAGTTTCGCAAGTTGGTTTGGGTCGCGCGGGCGTTTTGGATGTTTCATGCCACATTCTTGACCGTTCAAGCACCCTTCGCCAGTGTGAATTCAAACTATACCACTACCGAATAGAGGAATGGATTGGTTCGGAAGCTCCGCACCAAATTTTCGCACCCCTCGGAAGTTAGAGGTTCTTCGCTCCGCATCGCTCAGAATGACAGTTTTTTGGAAGGCTCCGCACCACGGGGCCATTCTGAATCGCCCGCGAGTCAGCAAAAGCCGCTCAACTCACAATCTTCTTGTAGGCGTGGCCGTCGTTGATGTCGATGCGCTCGGGGCGGCCTTTGTTGGTGTAGATGAGTTTGGTGTGATCGACGCCGAGAAGGTGGAGGATGGTGGCGTGGAGATCGTGCACGTGGAGACGGTCTTCGACGGCGTAGAGGCCGAGGTCGTCGGTCGCGCCAACGACCTGGCCGCCTTTCACTCCCCCACCCGCCATCCACATGGTGAAACCGGTCGGATTATGATCGCGTCCATCTCCCTGTTCGCTCATTGGCGTGCGGCCGAATTCACCGCCCCAGATGACCAGGGTTTCGTCGAGGAGGCCGCGCATCTCGAGATCGGTGAGCAGGCCGGCGATCGGTTGATCGACCGCGCGGCAAAGCTTGGAGTGATTTTTCTCGATGGCCTTGTGGCTGTCCCATTTGCTGCCCGCGCCGCTGTAGAGCTGGACGAAGCGGACGCCATTCTCCACGAGGCGCCGCGCGAGGAGGCAGTTGCGGCCGAAGACGGCGGTGTCCTCGTGATCCATGCCGTAGAGTTGCTTCGTGGCGGCGGTTTCCTTGCTCAAGTCGACGACCTGCGGGGCCTCGGCCTGCATGCGATAAGCCAGTTCATAGCCGCGGATGCGAGCTTCGAGTTCGGTGTTGTCGGTGCGTGTCTCGCCATACTCGCGGTTGAATTCCGCGAGCAGGTCGAGCTTTTCCCGCTGGCGTTCAATCGTCACTCCCTTGGGATTGTCGAGATACTTAATCGGCACACCGTCGGAATTGAATTCCACGCCTTGATAGATCGCAGGCATGAAGCCGCTGCCCCAGTTGCGCACGCCATTGACCACAGTGCCTTCGCTATCCTTGATGACGACGAACCCGGGCAGATTCTTGTTTTCGGTGCCGAGCCCGTAGGAGACCCAGGCCCCGAGCGAAGGGCGGCCGCCGAAGACGGAGCCGGTGTTCATCTGGCAAACGCCGCCGGCATGATTGATGCCATCGGATGCGCAGGAATGAATGATCGCGAGGTCGTCGGCGTGTTCCCCGACTTTGTCGAACCAATCGGAAATCCACAGGCCGCTCTGGCCCCGCTGCTTCCAGGTGCGTTTGCATTCGAGGAGCGGCGATTTGCTTTCGCCCATGGCGGTGAGCGGCGCCTTGAAACTCGCCGGCAGCGATTGCCCGGCGAGTTGATTGAGCAGCGGCTTGTAATCGAAGGTGTCGAGGTGGCTCGGGCCGCCTTCCATGAAGAGGAAGATGACGTTCCGGGCGCCGGGGCGGTGATCCAGCGGACGGGATACGGCCGATCCGTTTTCCGGAGCGGCCAGCGCGGAATCGCGCATGAGAGCGGCGAGGGCCACGGCGCCAAAGCCGCAACCGGCGCGGCGGAGAAATTCACGGCGGGAGTGCGGATAATCGATGTTATTGCAAGGCATGGCGGCAGTGTGGTGGCAGGAAGCTCTTAATCTTAATCTTACTCTTAATCTTAATCTTAATCTAAACAGAGCCGACATCAGTTAGGATTAAGATTAAGATTAAGAGTAAGAAATCCAGTTAGTGGAGGTAGAAGAATTCGTTGGTGTTCAAGAGGACCTGGCAAAGGTCGTTCATGGCCTGGCGGTACGGGTCACTGGACTCCGCAATCTTGCTTTCCGAACCAGACCACGCGAACTGCTGGCTCGGCCCGAGGGTAGCAGTCCAGTTGACCAGGGACGGCGACCATTTTTCCGGGTCGGGGCCCGACAAGTCTTCGGGGGCTTTGCCCGTGGCGATGCGCACGGCTTCGATCCGACCGTCCCATTGATGCGCCGGGGCGCGCTTGTTCAATCCGCCGATGACCAGCGAAGAGCTGCCCCCACCGAGTTTGGCGTGAACCGCTTCCGGCGCCGTGGCGGTCTGCACTGGCGCACCCGGCTGGCTGAGATCCTGGACGCGGAATGTGACCAAATGTTCCGGACAGGAAATCGTCGCGGCGACGTGGTAACGGTGGCCCAATTCAACGCGCAGATTCGACGGCGAAACTTCGTAGGCGATGTTGGCGTTGTCGTCCTCGCCCACGACTTGCACGATGAGATTGCGCGGCTTGAAGCGCGACTTTTCCCCAGTCACGCCCAGGCTCCAGCCAAACGACTCGATGCTGTCTTTGCCTCCGGTCCAGCGCGACGCGACGGTGCGAACGGCCGCATTGGCGTCGATACTGTCGAGGGTAAAAATGGCTTCGACCGTAAACTCGTCACCTTCCTTCTCCGGAGTCTGGACGAGCAACCGCTCCTGCGGCGTGTTCTCCTTGAACGCACCGACGCTTTCCGGGGCATCGCCCGTCGCAGTCGCCTGCGCATTGGCGGGGTCACCGTGTTTTTTCAGGAAAAGTTCGGCCGTTTGCCGCTCGCGAGCGGTGGGCGGACGGCCGAGAGCATAAGTCCAGACGTCGTCGATCGTGCGGCAGCGGGTGGCGAGTTTGTGCGCGCGCTGGATGGGCCAGTCGCCATTGAGCAGCAACAGCGCTTGCGTGGGCGTGGTGGTGCTCTGGCGGTCCGCGGTGCTGGCGAAGCCGGCCGGGGCGTCGAGACTGCGCAACAGTTCGTTCTGATTGTTGCGCTTCTTCATTGTGTAAATGGAGCGGCGGGTGGAATTGCCATCCTCGGATGGGCCTCCGGCTTTGAGTTCCAGCTCACCGCTGGCCGCGAGCATGGCGTCGCGCACTTCCTCGGCGTCGAGCCGATGCGGACTGAACCGCCAGAGATAGCGGTTGGCCGGATCGATCTTCGCCGCGACTTCCGGCACCGGCCGGCGCGCGGTCTGGCGGTACGTCGCCGAGAGCATGATCTCGCGATGGAGTTTCTTCAGGCTCCAGCCTTCGGCAACGAAGCGTTCCGCCAGCCAGTCGAGCAACTCCGGATGGCTGGGCCGTTCACCGAGTTTGCCGAAATCGCTCGACGTTCCGACGATGCCGCGCCCGAAATGGTATTGCCACACGCGGTTAACGATGACGCGCGTGGAGAGCTGGTTATCCGGCCGCGTGATCCAATTCGCCAGGGCGGTGCGCCGGCCGGTGGAATTCCCGATCGGTTTGATCTCCGGTTCGCCGGGCGCGAGAATGGAGAGGAAGCCGGGCGCAACTTGCTGCTCGCCTTTGCGCGTCTTCATCGTCACTGGCGGCGCCACGGGACCGGTATCCGTGGCGACGAAGGCGTTCATGAGGGGCTTCGGCTTGATGTTGTCGAATTGCTTTAGTTGGGCCACGAGGTCCTCATATTTCTTTTTGGCTTCCTCTGGCTTGAGGGTTTTCAGCGGATCGAAGGTGTAGCGCTCGCGATCCATCTGGCGCTGGCAGAGGCCGGCGAGCTGGATTTCCATGGGATCACGCTGGTCGGGGGACTTCCGAATGATGGTCTGGAGATCGTCGGTGAACTTGGCGATAGCGTGCTTCACCCGGGAGTCGATCGTGGACTTGGTGAGCGCGTCCATCTGCGCGCGAATGTCGGCGGTGGCGGTCTCCCACGCGGCTTCCTGCTCATCGTAGTGCGCCTTTTGTTCCGGCGTGGCCAGCTTGAGATCGTCGCGCCAATGCACCGGCGCGAAGAAGGCCTTCAGACGAAAATAGTCCTTCTGCAGGATAGGGTCGAATTTGTGGTTATGGCAGCGGGCACAGCCGAAACTCAGGCCGAGGAAGAGTTCGCCACTGGTGTCGGTGATATCGTTCAGAATGATATCCCACTGCCCGCGAACATCGCGCTGGTTATACTCGTAAATCGGGTTGCGCAGATATTCGGTGGCGATGAGGACATTGGGATCGTTGGGCGCGATTTCGTCCCCGGCGAGTTGCTCACGGACGAACTGGTCGTAAGGCATGTCGTCGTTCAGGCTCTTGATGACCCAGTCGCGATAGGGCCAAACGGTCGGGCGGTATTCGTCGGCATTGTAACCATCGCTCTCCGCGTAGCGGACGAGATCGAGCCAATGCTGCGCCCAGCGTTCGCCGTAGTGCGGGCTGGCGAGCAAGGAGTCGACCAGCTTTTCGTAGGCATCGGGCGCCGGATCGTTGACGAAGGCCTCAGTCTGTTCCGGCGTGGGCGGGAGGCCGTGGAGATCGAAATAAACGCGACGCACGAGTTCCCGGCGGTCGGCTTCAGGTGCGGGATCGAGATGCAACTCCGCCTGCTTTTGTGCGATGAAGCGGTCGATATCGTTGCGGACCCAGGGGCTGTCCGTCTTGGGAGGCGAGACCTTCGCCAGCGGCTGGAAGCACCAGAACTTGCGCTGCTCGTCGCTGAACCCGCCTTCAGTGACGGTGATTTTGCTGGCGGCATCTTCCGGCCAGGGCGCTCCGATCTTGATCCATTTTTCCAGAACAGCGATTTCCGCATCCGACAGCTTTTGCTTGGGCGGCATCTGGAAATCTTTGTTCTGGTAATGAACCGCCTCGATCATCGGCGATTCCTCGGGCTTGCCGGGGACGAGCGCCGGACCGGTGTCACCGCCGGTTTTGAGATAACCGATGTGGTCGACGCGCAGACCGCCCTTTTGTTTTTTGTCGCTGTGACATTCGAAGCACCGGTGGGAGAGGATCGGCCGGACTTCGCTTTCGAAGAATTTGTTGGCTTCGCGCTGGGCGTCGGAATCGTCAGCGGCGCGTGTGGCAGGAATGAAGGTGAGAACGGCGATTGCGATGCACACGGACCAGCCCCATTGGCAGTGAGCGCGTTTTCCGGCGCTTGCGTTTTGGAGTGCGGTGCTGCTGCACCGCTTTGGGAGTGCCATCCGAAAGCGGCGGAGCACCGCCGCACTTGTATGTTGAAGAGCGCTCTTTGTTCCTCGCTGGGCTTGTGCCTGGCGCGGGAGTAAAAAGAAACCGCCGCTGCGGGTAGCCACCACAGCGGCGGAGGCCGAAGAGTGAGCACG
>DASYAY010000094.1:0-90770 GCA_036501065.1 Chthoniobacter sp.
TGGTCGCCTCCACGATCCGCGGACGATCGTTTCGGGCGCGGTCCGCTCACTTTTCCCTTTTGCCGCGTAAAATTCCCCTCGCCGAATTTCGCCGCTCCTGCAGTTCCGGGTTTTCACACGGTCTCTCCATTTGGGCACGCACTTGGGAGCCAGATTCCATCTCGCAGGCGGGGGTGTCTGCGGGGGTGCGCATCGTAGCTTCCCACCCAAAGTCACACCCTCCGTGCACGATGGAACCTCGCTCCCAAGCACGTAAATTTATTCTTGCAATTCCTCTCTCAGGTCCCAACGACCTCAGGCATGAACGCACGGTTTACGATCCCAGATTTCGGGTTTCTCCCCGTCGCACCGCCAGCGTCTCGCAAAGCCCCGCCTCTATCTTCTCATTTACCCCGCCGGCAAGTCCGGAACCAAAGGTGTCCCGCAACGACCCGTCCCGGAAAAAACCGCCCTTTGGCGGGTCCGAAACACGAAATCGGAACGCAACATCCCCGCCTGCCCTCCAGAGTAAATCCCGCAATTCTCCGAAAAAAGTCATCATTTCTAAACATGCTGAGCACTGAGCACTAAGCACTAAGCACTAAGCACTGCCCAATGCCCTCACTTCCCCCATCCCCCGAAACTCCCCGCCTACTCCGGCGGAAGATCGAGCAACTCCAGCCCGCCGTTCAGTTCGGTAAAGTATTTGCGCGTCCAGGCGCTGGGAAAAAGTACTCCGGGTTTTCCCGCGGCGTCGTAGGCCAGCCGGCAGCCGGTGGGCAGTTTTGCAGCCTTCGCATCGGCCCCGTCGGGCAGCCAGCGGAACGCCTCCCACGAAGCGTTTTCGAGCCTGGACGGCGCGCCGTATTCACTTTCCAGACGATACTGCACGACCTCGAACTGCAACGGCCCGACGGCGGCGAGCAGCGGAATCTTCTGCACCGTATCGCGCAGATCGAAGACCTGCACCACGCCCTCCTGCAGGAGCTGTTCGACTCCCTGGCGGAACTGCTTGAATTTGCCAGGATTCGGATTGTGGAGAAAAGCGAAGCACTCCGGCGCAAACCGCGGAATCTCGTGATACACGATCGACGAATCCGCCGCGAGGGTATCGCCGATGCCAAACTCGGCGTGCCCGACGAGACCGATGACGTCCCCGGCGTAGGCTTCATCGACCGTCTCACGTTCCTGCCCGAAAAGCCGGTGAGCGCTGGCCAGCCGCACCCGCTTGCCCGTGCGCACATGCGTGACGGTCATATCACGCGTGAATTTCCCCGAGCAAATGCGGACGAAGGCAATGCGATCGCGGTGCCGCGGATCCATGTTCGCCTGGATTTTGAAGACAAATCCGGAGAACGGCGCATCGAGGGGAACGACCGAAGAGCGGGGCATTTCGCTGTCCGTACTCTCGCCACCCGGCTTATTCTCCTTTTCCCCCACGGCCCCTTCCGCTCCGGATCGCTCGACAGCCATTGCCGCATTTTTCCGGGGCTGCGGGGGCAACGATCTTTCCAGGAAGGCGTCGAGCAAAAGCTGCACCCCAAAATTATTCATTGCCGAACCGAAGAAAACCGGAGTTTGCTCCCCATGGTGAACTCGCGTTTCACAGTATTCCACCCCAGCGATGTCCAGCATTTCCAATTCCTCGACCGCCCGATGATAGTCCCCGTCGTCGAGCTTCTCCCGAACGAAGGGCTCGGCCAGCGAACCCACTTGAACGGGCGCACGGTAAGCCCCTTGCGGAGTGCGTTCGAAAAGGTGGACACTCTGCTGCTGGCGATCGTAGACCCCGCGAAAGCTCGTCCCCGAACCGAGCGGCCAATTGATGGGAAAGGCGCCGATGCCCAGGACCTTCTCGAGTTCATCGAGCAAGGCGAGCGGATCACGCGTCGGCCGGTCGCACTTGTTCATGAAGGTGAAGATGGGAACGCCGCGCCGCCGGCAGACCTCAAAGAGCTTTCGGGTCTGCGCTTCGATGCCTTTGGCCGCGTCGATGACCATGACGACCGCATCGACCGCCGTCAGGACGCGATAGGTATCCTCCGAAAAGTCCTTATGGCCAGGGGTGTCCAGAAGGTTGACCCGGTAACCCCGATAATCGAACTGCAGGACGGTGCTGGACACCGAAATCCCCCGTTGCTTTTCCAACTCCATCCAATCGCTCGTCGTCGCCCGCGCGTTCTTCCGCGCCGTCACCGAACCGGCCAACTGCACGGCGCCGCCGTAAAGGAGGAGTTTTTCCGTGAGCGTCGTCTTGCCGGCGTCCGGATGGGAGATAATGGCGAAGGTGCGCCGTCTTTGGATTTCCGCAAGCATGAGAAAAAGGGCCGGACTTTCCTGCAAATCTCGCGAAGACGCAAGTGGTTGCACGTAATAGGCACTACATTTGCTCTCTCAACTGCCGTTTTCGTGAATACCCAGCACTCCACAAATGCCGACGCTCCGCATTAAGCTCCCTGAACAAGGGGAGGTTACGCACGAACTTGCGGCTGATCGGATCTCGATTGGGCGCAGGCCGGACAACACCATCCAGATCATTGACCGCAGTGTCTCCGGTCATCACGCCGAGCTGATCCTGGAAGATGGGCACTACCGTTTGCATGACCTGGGTTCGACGAATCTGTGTTTCGTGGATGGTTCCCCCGTCACCGATTTTCATCTCCATTCGGAATGCCGCATCGCCTTTGGCACCGTCCAGTGCGAATTCGACCCCGACGGCGGCTCGAACGCACCGCGCATGTCGATGGTGCAATTGGAGAAAGACCTCGCATTTCTGCGTGGCGAAAACTCCGATCTCCAGGCGCAGAAAGTCGCCCTTCAACGACAGATCGATATTTTGAGCAGCGCCCGGCTGGTCACCAAGAAGGCCGACAATACGCCCGCGACCGCCGATCAGGATACCCTGAAGTCGATTGTCGCCGAACGGGACGACCTGCGGCACCTTTCCGCCGGCCTGAAACTGGAACTCGAAAAGCTGCGCGACGAGCTCACCGTGACGATCCGCGAGCGCGATGCCGCCCGGCAGGCTTGCGAATTATTGCACGCCGAGAAAGTGACCCACAGCCGCGAACTCCAGGGTTTGCGGCAGCAAGTTGCGAAAGAAACACCGGAGCCCGAGGATGAAACTTCGTCCGGACCCAGCTTCCCATCGGGAGGCACCGCGGTCATTGGCACCCACGTAAGCACATCTGCACCCCATGCCGCACCGGCCCAGCATCAAGTGACGGTGACCATCGTCCCGGGCACCGATCACAACGCGGACGGCGGCACGACCCAAAAGATCAGCCTTCCTCCTGGCCCGGCGGCGCAAGCCGTTGCTGGCCCGCTCAACGCCCTGGCGTCCACGCTCAGCCGTCTGGCCTCGAATCCCGCGGAAAAGCCGGCCCGCGCCCAACTCGCGGCCCAAGGCGCCAAGCTGGCCCAAGCCGCCGCCGCGCTCGGCGCCCACCCGATTGTCCGGATGAGTATGGCGATCGAGGCGATGCTCCACGAGTGTTTCGACCGCGTGGACTATCCGACAGTCGCGCAAATCCAGACTCTGCTGCGGGCCACCGACCTCATTTCCCGGCTGCTGGACCCCCGTCATCACGATCAAGGAAAGGCCCTTCCTCATCCCAAAGTGCTGGCCGTCGACGACGACAGCGACCTGCTCCATACAGTGGCCGCTTCGCTGGAATTGGCCCATCTGCCGACGACAACGTGTTCGACCAGCCAGGAAGCGCACAGCCTCATTGAAAAGGAGGATTACGACCTGCTGCTCCTCGATGTCGGACTGCCGAACGTCAACGGCGCCACCCTCTGCGACCGCGTGCGCGAGCGGAATCGCAAGACACCGGTCATTTTTCTGACGACAGCCAACGGACAGGATCATCGCGCCCAGGCCAACGCAAACGGCGGGAACGATTTTCTCCCCAAGCCATTCAATACCACAGAGTTGACCGTCAAGGCCGAAACCTGGATTTGGAAGCGGCGATTTGGGTTGCTCTAAGTCGTGTGGCGAAAAGCTTGATCACCTGGAATCCGCCGGTCGTTTCACTTTGTGATTGAGGCGCCGCGGGAATTCCTGTACGCCCACCCCCCGGAAACCATGCAGAAACCCCTCGTTCTTAGCCTCGCCGTTTGCCTCGGGCTCGCAGGTTGCCAGATTTTCGAGAAATCCGAAACCTGGGAGACCGTCATGCGCGTTCGTCCCGGAGACACCATTCACGAACCCGATGATTCGGCCGCCTACGCGGAGAAGCTGCACCGGGTGCTCCTCGAACAAGGTGTGGAGCACATCGTCGTCACTTACCAGTTCCACTATTACACCAACCATTACGAGGAGGCGGTGACCACGCGGACGGCGGTTATCTATCGTGACGATGTCAACCCTCACTACCCGTGGTGGTTAAAGGACGACCGCATTGCCACGCCTTTCTGGCTGCCCAATGGCGACCTGAATCACCAGGTGTCCTTCTACGCGCTGCGCCCGGCGGAGGTGATCGAAAAACAAGTCTACCCCGCCCACGGCAGGAGCGGAAAATCGGTCGTCACCCTGGATCACCCGCCGCAAGCCCATCTGCACGCGGAGAACAACAAGAAGCCGCAGCCGGTGACGCGGGTGGCTCCAGTGAAAGCCGCGCCCGTTTTTCCGGCGACGAGCGTGGTCAGTGCCCACCCGGCCGCGACCAAGCCTGTGACCGACGCAACGCGTTCCACGGCGGTGACCAAAATTCAACGCCCGGCTCCCGCAGTGGCCGTGCGGTCGCAGCTTCCGGCTCCATCGGCCAGCGCGAATCTTTCCAGCTCTTCGTGGGCACCGCCCGCGGCGATTGATCCGGTCGCCCAGGGGTCCGATGACGAGCACCTGGAAAGGCTCTTCCATGCGCGCAATGGGACGAAATACGATCCTACCAGTGCCGTGGATCGCCGGAAGATGGAGCAGATCAAGCGTCGCTCGGTCGAGCGCGACACGACCGGGGCGAGAGGATTCCACCATGGGGTGGATGGTGACGAGACGAGATTACACTAGCACCCGCCGTTTTTTGAGGTGCGCGGGGCTTGTCGCCCGGCCCCTTGGCGTCCATCTTCCGCGGCAATGCAGACCATTGTTATCGGCCACAAGAATCCAGACATGGATTCCATCTGTTCGGCCATCGCCTATGCCGAACTCAAACGCCTCACCGGCCACTCGCACGTCGTGGCCGCCCGGGCCGGCAATACCAATGAGCGCATCAATTTTGTCCTCGAAAAATTCGGCGTCGAAGCCCCCCTGCTGATCAACGATCTCTCGCCCCGCGTCAGTGACGTCATGGAGCCGCGGATCATTTCGGTGCGCGGCGATTCCCCGGTCTACGATGCTCTCCAGTTGATCGACAAGAAACGTCTCCGCGGCCTCCCCGTGGTCGACGAAAAGAACCGCTGCCTGGGCCTGCTCAGCGCGTTCATGATCAACCATCATCTCTTTCCGCCGCGGGAAGAAGCGAGCAGCACGCGCATCGTCACGGCGTCGCTCGCGGACATCGTCACGACCTTCGGCGGGGCCCTCGTCTCCGGGGCGCTCACCGCGCAGCCGGAGGAAAAATTCCTCATGGTCGGCGCCATGGCCCAGGATTCCTTTGCGCCGCGTCTGAAACACTACCGCGACCGGAAAGTGGTCCTCTTCGTCGGTGATCGCCCGCACATCCAGGAAATGGCCATTGCAGCCCGCGTCCACGCCATCGTCGTCACCGGAGGCTTGCCGGTCGACGAAGAGAT
This sequence comes from Chthoniobacter sp., assembly GCA_036501065.1. Classification (GTDB taxonomy): domain Bacteria; phylum Verrucomicrobiota; class Verrucomicrobiia; order Chthoniobacterales; family Chthoniobacteraceae; genus Chthoniobacter. The sequence continues at coordinate 5,716 of DASYAY010000094.1, forward strand.
TCGCGCCAAGGCGCGGGCGGCGGAAGTGACGATGATCAGTTCGCCGCACGACACCGCGACGAGCGTGCTCCTGGCCCGTGGCGCCGTCCGCGTCGAACGGATGATCGAGTCGGACTATCGGAGTTTTCAGCCCGATACCCTGCTGGAAGAGGCCCGCCAGCTCGCCGCCGGCAGTGCGGCCTTCATCTTCCCGGTGATCGATGAGCACGGCACGCTCGTCGGCATCCTTTCGAAATCGGACTTCCTCAAGGACATTCCGCGCCAGCTCATCCTCGTCGATCACAACGAGCTCGCCCAAGCCGTGCGCGGCGCGGAAAAAGTGCCGATCGTCGAAATCCTCGACCACCACAAGCTCGGCGGCTTTTCCAGCGATACCCCGATCCTCTTTTGGAACAACCCCGTCGGGTCCACGAGCAGCATCGTGGCCATGTGCTATCAGCAGCTCGGCATCGACATTCCTCCGCATATTGCCGGGCTGCTCATGGCCGGGGTCGTCTCCGACACGCTCAACCTCACTTCGCCCACGACCACGCCCGTCGACTGCGACCTCCTCGCGCGGCTTTCCAAGATCGCTGAAGTCAGCCACGACGATCTCGCTGCGCAAATCTTCAGCGTCGGTTCACCGCTGCTGACCATGTCGCCCGAGCAGGCCATCACCGCCGATTGCAAACCGTACGAAGAGAACGGCCATCGTTTCAGCGTGGCGCAAATCGAGGAACTTTCCTTCGCCCATTTCCACGAGAAGAGCGAGGCGCTGCTGACCGCGCTCGACGCCTACCGCAAACGCGAAGCGCTCCTCTTCGCCGCCCTGCTCGTCACCGACATCAACACCCAGACTTCGAATCTCCTCGTCCAGGGCTCCGACGCCTTCCTGCAGAAAATCGATTACCCGCAGCAGTCGCCACACGTCTGGGAACTCGCCGGGATCGTCTCCCGCAAGAAGCAGCTCCTGCCCTATTTGCTCCACTGTCTGGCGGCGATGGATGCGAGCAGGAACTGACGGGGGTAACCAGTCATCAGTAATCAGTCATGGAGGAGTAATCAGTGATTCGGGGCGGCGCGCGGTTCGGATGGCGCATCGCCGTCGGGCACTGATTACTGCCCACTGATTACCGATTACTTGCTTCCTCCGTTCCCACCCAGACCGGCTCCTCTTCCACTCCCGGCCGGCCGGTGAGCAATTCGTGCGGGCCGTATTGGGCTTTGTAGGCGGTCGAGGGGCAATCGTTCACCCGATAGCCGAGATATAAGTGCGTGCAGTTCAAGCGGCGTGCCCACTCGATTTCCATGAGCACGCTGGCCACGCCGATGGAGCAATCGCGGACATCGGGATGATAGAAAAAATAGATCGAGCTGAACGCATTCGGCGTCACGTCGACCAGGCCAACTGCCACCAGTCGATCGCGATCGAAATAGGCCATCTCCCGCCCGCACGCATTGGGGGTGCAAAACGTCAGGGCGTATTCGCGCAAGTTCATCGTCGTCGGCCGCCAACCGCGCGTGCGCTCGCGGTTCGCATGCCAGGCGTGAAAGAGCTCCACCCGTTCGGCATTCGCCTGGGGCGGACCCATTTCCACACGCAAATGACCGCACTTGCGCCAGGCGCGCCGCTGGCTCTTCGTCGGCCTGAAAACGGCGATCGGAACGCGCAAAGAGACGCACTCCCGGCAGCGCGCGCAGCGCGGACGAAAGTATTGCATCCCGAAGCGGCGCCATCCGCGCACGATCATTTGTTCATGCTCTTCCGCGGCGACTTCCGTGAGGATGCGGTACTCGGTGGTCGCATCCGTTTCCGCGAGGTACGGACAAGGTTCATCGAGCGAGGCGTGCCAGAGTTCGCGGGCCATGGCTTTGGTTAACGTCGCGGGAGTTCCGCGCGTTCGTTGTAGACCTGTCCCCGAATGATGGCGTCGATGCCGCCTTGATCGCGCATCAACGCCTTCATACTCCACTGGATATTGCCGGGTGCGGCGTTGGCCGGTAGATCCTGGCGCGTCAGTTCGATTTGCCGTGCGATCTCCTGCACTTGGTATTGCTTTCCGATTCGTTCGGTGGCGATGCCCGGCCAGATGGGGCGGCCGGCCCGGCTCTGTTCACGCCACCAATGGAGCAGCACCGGAAAGCTTTGCTTCGCCGGATCGATCCCCCAATAGAGCTGCGGTGCGAGGTAGTCACACCAGCCCTCGGCCAGCCAGTGCCGGGCATCGGCATACAATTGCGCGTAGGCATCCAACTGCGCCTCGATCGTCTCCGGCACGCGCGGTCGCCAGATACCGAACGGGCTGATCCCGACGCGCACCGCGGGTTTTGCCGCTTTCACCTCCTGGTACATGGCCTGGACGAAGCGGTTGATATTGTCCCGTCGCCAATCGTCCCGGGCTTTGCCGCTGTTCGCGCCAAATTGCCGCCAGGCGGCGTCATCGGGGAAATCGGCGCCCTTCACGGGGTAGGGGTAAAAGTAGTCGTCAATGTGCACGCCATCGATGTCGTAACGTTTCACCACGTCGAGGATGGTATCGAGAATGTAACGCCGCGCGTCCGGTTCGCCCGGGTCGACCCACAACTGCCCGCCATAACGCCGAATCCACTCCGGATGCGTGTGGGTGATGTGATTCGCCGCGTAGGTGGCTCCGGAACTGGTCGCCGCTCGGAAGGGATTGAACCAGGCATGCAACTCCAGTCCGCGCTTGTGCGCTTCGGCGATGGCGAAGGCCAGCGGGTCGTAGCCGGGGTCGACTCCCTCCTTGCCGGCGAGGAATCGCGACCAAGGTTCGCGCTTCGACGCGTAGCAGGCATCGGATTCGGAACGGACCTGGAGGAGAATCGCGTTCAGCTTCAATTGCTGGGCGCGGTCGAGCATCGCCACCAACTGCGCTTTTTGTTCCGCGGCGGGAAGTCCGGGTTTCGATGGCCAGTCGAGATTGAAAACCGTCGCCACCCAGGCTCCGCGAAATTCCGGCTGGGCGAATGCGGAAACAGCCAGCGCAAAAAAGGCCAGGCAGAGCAGTGAAGTTTTCATTCGTTCCGGGGTGTGGTTGACTCTAATGGGGGTGCGCCGAATTTCCACAGCCATGTCTGCCAAATCCTCCGTTGCTTCACCGGTCTTCGCCTGGTTTGCAGCGCGTTATGGGGAGCCGACTCCCGCGCAAGCGGCAGCGTGGCCGCGCATCGCCCGAGGGGAGAATATCCTCCTCGCCTCGCCCACCGGGACCGGCAAGACCTTCGCGGCCTTTCTCGGTGTGCTCGACGAACTGGTCCGGCTGCACTCGCAGGGCGAACTGCGCGAGACCATTCATTGCGTGTACGTTTCGCCTTTGCGGGCACTGAGTTACGACCTGGAAAAAAACCTGCACGAACCCTTGCGGGAGTTGTTCGGGGAAAAACCGCCCATCCGGGTGGAGTTGCGCACCGGCGATACCACCGCCGGCCAACGGGTGCGGCAGTACACCAAGCCACCGCACATTCTGCTGACGACTCCGGAAAGCCTGTGCGTGCTTTTGAGCCAGGAAAAATGGCTGGCCCCACTGGCCAGCGTCCGGTGGCTGATCGTCGATGAAATTCACGCGCTGGCCGAGAACAAGCGCGGCGCGCATCTGGCGCTCAGCGTGGAGCGGCTGGAGCTGAACTGCGGACGGCTTCAACGCATCGGCCTTTCGGCGACGGTCGCGCCCCTGGATGAAGTCGGGCGATTTCTCACCGGCACCGATGGCCAATGCGCCCTCCTCGATGTGGCCAGCTCCAAGAAAACCAAACTTAGCGTCCACACCCCGTTGCGGAAGAATCCGTATCCCGAGGCCGGCTACACCGGCCAGCGGCTGATCCGCGAACTGGGCGAACTGATTCGCAAGAACCGCACGACGCTGGTCTTCTGCAACGTTCGTTCCGGAGCCGAGGCCACGACCTATTGGCTGCGGGAAAGTTTTCCGGATCTGGCGGACGAAATCGAATGCCACCACGCTTCGCTGGAGCGCGACGTACGGCGCGAAGTGGAAGACCGGCTGAAGCGGGGCGAACTGCGGGCGGTGGTTTGCTCCACGAGTCTCGAACACGGGATCGATATCGGTTCGGTCGATCTGGTGGTGATGATGTCCACGCCGAAAGGCGTGAGCAAAGCGCTCCAGCGCGCGGGCCGCGCCGGGCACAACATTCACTCGATCAGCCGAGGGATTCTGATGGCGACAAACGTCAGCGACCTCGTCGAATCCTGCGCCACCGTGCTGCTGGCACGGCAAAGGGTGCTCGACGATGTGCGGCTGCCCGATTGTCCGCTGGACGTTCTCGCCCAGCATCTCGTGAGCATGGGTTGCACCGCCTACTGGAGCCGGGCCGATGCCCTCGCCCTCGTGCGCAAGGCGTATCCGTTCCGGAATCTCGACGAGCTGTTGTTCAACGACGTCCTCGACTATCTGGCCGGTGGCGGCGTGTCGCTGCGCCAGCGCTATCGTGAGGTCTTCGGCAAAATCGACCTCGATGACGAAGGCTTTCGGACACGCGAAGGCGCGGTGCGGCGGGAGTTCCTGCAAAATATCGGCACGATCCCGAGCGTCGGCCAGGTCACGGTCCGGACGAAGAACCGCCTATTGGGAAGCGTCGAGGAGTCGTTTATCCGGCAACTGCAAATCGGTGATGTTTTCATGATCGGCGGCCGGCCGGTGCGTCTGGAAAAGATCACCCAAATGGAAGCCTGGGTCACGCGCACGGATGATGGCGCCCTGCCCACGGTGCCGCGCTGGAATGCGAACAAGATGCCGCTCTCCAATCGCGTAGCGGAGGAGATCAACGTCTTCCGCCGGGAACTGCGCGCGGGGTTCGAGGAAGAGCGCGCCGGACTGGGCGAATGGATCGCGAAACGCCTCGATTGCGGCGCAGCCAATGCGGAAATCATCCTCAAGACGCATCGGGCGCAGCATGAACTCTCGGAGATTCCCACGGGAGATTTCCTGCTCGTCGAGGAACTCGATGACGAAGAACAGAACGCGCTCCACTATTTCTTCCATTCGCTCATCGGTCGCGCCGCGAATGATGCCCTGGCGCGCGTGATCACCCACCGACTGGGCGCAACGCGCGGCGGGAATGCCATCGCCACGCCGCATGATTATGGCTTCGTGCTGACCGTGGCGCGACGGCAGCGCTTCCTCCAGGAAGAATTGCCGCAGCTTCTCCGCCAGGAAAATTTCGACACGGCACTGGACGGAGCGCTGCGACGGTCGGAGATGTTGAAATATCACTTTCGCAATGCCGCCCAAACCGGACTCATGGTTTACCGCAACTACTTCGACCGGCAGAAGTCCGTCCGCAAACTGCAGTGGTCGACAGAGGTCATTTTCAATGTGCTCCAGGAACACGAACCGGAGCACGTGCTCCTGCGGGAGGCCCGGCGCGATGCGCTGCGGACGTTCATCGACGCGGAAGGCGCGCAGGCTTTTCTCGCACGCCAGGCGACCCAGCCGCTGCGATTGCGGCGAGTGGCCCAGGTCCCGCCGCTCTCGTTCGCGATGTATGCGACCAGGATCAAGGAAGCGCTGCTCGTGGAAGATCCGTACGAAACGATGGAGCGCCTTTATCACCAATGGTGGAGTGAGATAGAAAATGGATCGAAGCCGACTTGAATTGGAACCGGGCCTCTGGCTGGACGCGAGCCATGCGGTGTGGCTCGAGGAAACGAAGACCCTTGCCGTCGCCGATCTGCACCTCGGTTACGCCTGGGCCCATCGCGCCGAGGGACAGCTTCTGCCAGTCGAGACGAAGGAAGACTCCACGGAGCGCCTTTTGAAACTGCTCGATCGCTATCCGGCAAAGGAAGTGGTCCTGCTCGGCGACGTCGTTCATCGGGCCATGGACATCCCCGCGTTGCACTCGGAACTGCGCTGGCTGGCATTGAACATCGGCCAACGGGCGCGGCTTCGGCTCGTGGGTGGCAATCACGACCGCGATCTCGCGGCCACGCTGGCAACTGCTGGGATCGCCCTGGAGATTGCCGATAGCGTCGAGATCGGTCCGCATCTTCTGTTGCACGGCGACCAGGCGGATGAAGCTGTGGCTGAGTCCCACTTGAATCAGCGGAAGGAACTGCGAGGACGAGTGATCCTTGGCCACGAACATCCGGCGATCACGCTTTCCGACGGGGTCGCCACGCACGCCAAGTGTCCGTGCTTCCTGGTGGGATCGGGAGTGCTCGTTCTTCCTGCGTTCTCGCGCTGGGCGGCGGGGTCGGAGATTGGACGCCACCCGTTTCTGTCGCCGTATCCCCGGCTTCGATCGGTCGATACTGCGATTGCCGTGATGGCTGGGAAGCTTTTGCCGGTGCGGATATCGTCACCCCTCGGGTGAGCGCTTTTCAACATGCAAGTGCGGCGACATGCCGCCCGGTGGAAAGCGCGGACATCTCCTAAGAGGGCGTCTAAAAAGTAAGTTACGGCCCAGCCCGAAGGGCTGACGGACTGTAGCCGGGGGTAACACCCCCGGAAGCGACACCCCACACAACGGATGCACCCCGGAGGGTGTGCCGGCGTCGCCTTCCAGGGGTAATTTCCAGCACCCCTGCCGGGGTGCGTGAGTTATTTTTGGGGGCGCATTCCGGGGGTGTTACCCCCGGCTACGGTCCGGCAAGCCTCCGGCTTGACCCGTGCACACTTACTTTTTAGACGCCCTCGAAGACATGTCGCCGCACTCCAAAGGACTACCCGCCGAATTGCGCGTGCAACTGCAAGTCCGGCTTCACCGAGACCTGGATGTTGCGCAACTTCATTCCCCCGGGAGAAAACGCCAGCAGCGGAATGATTTTTCCCTCCAACTGTTGCAAACGCGGACGGAGAAAACCTCCGGCTAGGCTGGTCACCATCGGGTCTCCATCCAGTCCCAATCCGGAGAGGCGGGCGTTGAAAGAATCGTCGACATCCAACCGGCCAGTCAGAGCCAGAGAGGCGCTCATGATGAATACCTTGGCCGTGACCTCCGCCTTGAAGGTAATGGCGCGGGGGCCCTCTTGATTCAGAGTCAGCTTTGTTTCCTTCACCGTCACGCCCTGCTTTTCCGCGAGCTCGGAAACCACTGATAAGAGCAGTCCCTCCAGCGCCTTCACCGTCGTCTGCACGGAAACCGTTCCGGCGCCGGCATTTTCCAGCTTCAGGCTGCCGTCCTTCGGTGTCCCGGCGATGGTCATTTGCACCTTGCTCGCCGCAATCCGCACGCTCAACGGAGCTCCGAGAAAATAGATGGGCTCGGCGAACAGCTCAAAATCGTCCGCCGTCACCTTTTGCGTCCCGTCTCCAGGAATCGTCGAGGGAAGATTGTCCTTGGCGACGTGTGTTCCGGTCAGGTCGATGCTCAGCTTCTCCATCTGCGGAAAAGCGGCGCCTTCGCCGATGATTCCCCGGGGCGTCAGTCCGTGCGATTCGAAGCCCCGCCGCAGCGCGGCCACGAGTTCGTCGGTGGAGGTCGGGTGAGTTTCGGCAACGAGCGGGAGCATGCGCGAGCGTTCCTTTGCCGCCCCGCAGCGTCAAGCTTTGCCGCAAGTCGGTAGTGCCCTATTTAACCGCGAAAGCATTCTCGCCAGCCGTCAGCCGTCAGCCTAAACCAGGTCCATGCGTTTAACGGAACCTGACGTGCTGGTCATACTTTTGGCCGCACTGGGGTTTTCCATGGTTCGGTCTTATCCGCTCACTAGTCCCGCGGCGCGCAAATTCCACCGGCTTATGATGGCGGGCCTTGCGGTGGCGGCTGTTGTCGTGGGTGTCCACTTATACTTTCGCCATTAAAAGGTTCGCCACTCTGCATTCAAACGTCCCGCGGATTTTCGGGCGCTACCCGCAAGCCGGCGATTACTTCAGCGACTTGAGCAGCGCAGGCCGGCCCTGCGGCAACCGGTGATAGGCACGGCCGATCGCCACCGCGGAGGTGACATTTTCCTGGCCCTGAATCCCCAGCAGCCGCGCCAATTCCGTTTCGAAATGGAGGAGCGCACGCAGCGACGGAGGCTTCTCATTCAAGTGATCAAAGGCGCGAGCCAGGAGATCGTGCAATTCCGGCGCCGGGTGATCGAGCTCCGTCACGAGCTCGATCAATTCGACAAAGTAAGCGCCGAGCGCCACGCGCCCATAATCCACGCGCAGCCCTTCGCGAGGATTCCGCAACACCACTTCGCGCAGGATGTGCAATTCGCTTTTCCGACTGCGGGCAAACTGGATTTCGCAATCGAAGAAAAGGTCGAGCAGTCCGACGAATCGGCTCTTCGGCTGGCGTGCCCCCTTGGCCACCGTCTTGATCCGCCCATGCGCCTCCGTAAACCAGGAAATGATGAGGCTCGTTTCCGTAAGCTTCGTCTTGCGCAGGAGGATGGCGGAGGTGGTTTCCAGAGGGCGGGAGCTGAATGCGGGGCTGTCGGAGAAACATCCAACATCCAACATCCAACATCCAACATCCAATTGCTCCGACCACCCTTGAGCAAAACGGCCGCGCCAACGCTGGCGTTTTGGAGTGCGGTGCCGCTGCACCGCTTTGGGAGTGCCTCCGAAAACACCAGAGCACCACCACACTCCAAAACGCCAGCATTTGCGCGAACGCGTCATGTAGATGCGGTCGGAACCTTGGATGTTGGATGTTGGATGTTGGGTGTTGGATGTTTCTCCCAAGCCGCCCCCTCCGTCCTCCGCCGTCTTGACTTCCCTCCTCCAGTCCTTACGCTCTCCGCTCCTCAAAATTATGACACTTAATACTGCTGCTCTTTCCAAGGCGGCCACCGAGGCCCGGGGCCTCGCTATGGACGCCGTTCACGCTTGTGCCTCTGGTCATCTCGGTTTGCCCCTGGGCTGTGCCGAGATCGGCGCGGTCCTGTTTGGCCAGGCTCTGCATTACAATCCCGCGGAGCCGAAATGGCTGAATCGCGACCGTTTCATCCTCAGCGCCGGCCACGGCTCGATGTTTCTTTACAGTTGGTTGCACCTCAGCGGTTACGCCAGCGTCCCGATCGACCAGATCAAAAAATTCCGCGCCCTCGGTTCGCATACCCCCGGCCATCCGGAATTTCATGAAACCGAAGGTGTCGAAGCCACGACCGGCCCGCTCGGCCAGGGCGTGTCGAATGCCGTCGGTTACGCCGTTTCGCAGAAGATGGCCGCTGCCAAGTACAACACCAGCGCCCATACCATTTTCGACAATCACATCGTCGCCATCGCCGGCGATGGGTGCATGCAGGAAGGCGTCGCCATGGAGGCAATCGCTTTCGCCGGGCATTTCAAGCTCGATAACCTCATCCTCATTTACGATTCGAACGACGTCACCCTCGACGCGATGGCCAGGGAAACGCAGAGCGAAGACACCGCCAAACGTTTCGAAGCGATCGAATGGAGCGTGCAAACGATCGATGGCCAGGACATGGCCGCCTTCCTCAACGCCTTCGAAAAGGCCAAGGCGGGAACGGGCAAACCGAATCTGATCATCGCCCGGACACTCATCGGCAAAGGCATTCCGGAAGTCGCCGGCACGGCCAAGGCGCACGGCGAAGGCGGCGCGAAGTTCGTCGACGCCGCGCGCAAGGCGCTGGGCCTGCCCGACGAGCACTTCTACGTCAGCCCCGAGACCCACGAATATTTCGCCGAGCACCGCAAGGGTCTCGCCGCGGACTATGCCGCCTGGCAAAAAGTCTACGAGGCCTGGCGGGCGGCCAATCCGGCGCTCGCTGGGGAACTGGACGCGGCGGTGCAGAACAAAGTGCCCGCCGATTTGCTCGCGCGAATCCCGGAGTTCCCGGCCGATGCCAAGATCGCTACGCGCAAAGCGGGGAGCGACGTTCTTCAGGCCGTGGCCGAGGCCGTCCCGTATCTCATGGGCGGCAGCGCCGACCTCTACGGTTCGACGCTCAACTACATCAACTCGTCCAAGGACTTCAACGCCACGAACCATGCGGGCCGCAACATCCGTTTCGGCATTCGCGAGCACGGCATGTGCGGCATTCTCAACGGCCTGGCTTACGACGGCCTTTTCCGTCCGAGTGGCGCTACCTTTCTCGTCTTTGCCGATTATTGCCGCGCGTCGATCCGCCTCGCGGCCTTGAGCGGCCTCGGCACGATCTACATTTTCACCCACGACTCCGTCGGTGTCGGTGAAGACGGCCCGACCCATCAGCCGGTGGAAACGGTCAGCGGCCTGCGGCTCATTCCGAATCTCGACGTGATCCGTCCGTCCGATCCCGAGGAAACCGCCGGTGCCTTCGCCGCCGCCCTCCAGCGCACCAACGGCCCGACTCTGCTCGCTCTCACCCGTCAGGTGTTGCCGAACCACAGCGAAATCCCGGCGCAAACCCGTCGGGAAGGCGTCATCAAGGGCGGCTATATCGCCGTCCAGGAAAACGGCCCGCTCCAGACCATCCTGCTCAGCGCAGGCAGTGAAGTGCAGCACGCCATTGCCGCCGCCAAGCAACTCGGTGATGGCGTTCGCGTGGTCAGCGTACCGAGTTTTTATCGCTTCGACCACCAACCGCAGGCCTACAAGGCCGAGGTGCTCCCGCCGTCCTGTCGCCGTCGCGTGGCTATCGAAGCGGGTGTCACCGGCCTTTGGTGGAAGTATGTCGGTCTCGACGGCAAAGTCGTCGGTATCGACCGCTTCGGCGCCAGCGGCCCCGGCGGCAAGGTCATGGAAATGCTCGGCATGACCGCCCAGTCGGTGGTCGACGCTGTCAAAGCCCTGTAAGCCCCGGCGTTACCGCCGAGCAGCTTCCCCTCTTCCGCCGGCACACTCTCTTTTCCCCTATCGGGGGGAAGGGATGTCGACCGGCGAGAGGCGCGCGCTGGCGTGTCTCATCAGTCTCATGCTTCCTATTTTTCCCATCTGTCCAGCGGCACGAGCGCCCTTGTGACACAATTCCCGTGGAATTTGGGTGGAAAATCCCTCGTTCTCGGTGAAGGCTACCCACCCTTTTTTCCACCGCGCCTCCAGCCATGACTCCTGATCAAATCGCCCAAGCCAACGCCAGCCTCCGTGACCAATCGCCGGAGGAGATCGTTCGCTGGGCCATTGCCCAAGCGAGTGGACGGACCGTCGTTTCCACGAATTTCCGCCCCTACGAGGCGGTCATTTTGCATATGGTCACGCAGGTCCAGCCGGACATCCCCGTGCTGTGGGTCGACCACGGCTACAACAAGGCGGCCACTTATCGGCACGCCGAGGAATTGAAGCAGCTTCTCAAACTCGATATCCGCGGCTTTGTCCCGAAGATGACGGCCGCGCACTACGACGCCGTATATGGCGGCGCTCCCGAGCCGACGCCGGAAAATGAAGAACGGATCAAGGCCTTCAGCACGGTGATGAAGCTGGAGCCCTTCCAGCGCGGGATGAAGCAGTTGGCGCCGACCGTCTGGGTCACCGCCTTGCGCAAGGTCCAAAACCCCAATCGCGCCGGCCTCGACATCGTCAGCCACGACGGCAACTTCGGCGCCCTCAAGGTCAGCCCGGTCTTTTACTGGAACGACAAGGACATGCACACCTATCTCGCCGAGCACCATCTGCCGAACGAGTGGGATTACTTCGACCCGGCCAAAGCGGACGAGAAGCGCGAGTGCGGCCTGCATGCCGCCTGGGGCGGAGCTGCCGTCGCCGCCGGAGATCGGAGTTCGTAGTTCGGAGATCGCCCCATGCCCCATCTACTCCCGATATCCCATCTCCGATTTTCGATCTCCGATCTGCGAACTCCGATCTCCGATTTTCGATGAGTTCCTACCATCTCGATCACCTTCAGTACCTCGAAACCGAGTCCATCCACATCATGCGGGAAGTGGCGGCCGAATTTGAGCGGCCGACGCTTTTGTTCTCCGGTGGCAAGGACTCCATCTGCCTGCTGCGCCTCGCGGAGAAAGCCTTTCGTCCCTCGGAAATTCCCATGCCGTTTCTCAACGTGGATACGGGACATCACTTTCCGGAACTGAACGAATTTCGCGACCGGCGCGCGGTGGAACTGGGTGGTAAATTGATCATTCGCAAAGTCGAGGATGCCATTGCTTCAGGAATTGCCGTGCCCACGCCGGGCGAAGTCAGCCGCAATCGCCTGCAAATCCCCACGCTGCTCTCCGCCCTCGAGGAATTTCAATTCGACTGCGCCATCGGCGGCGCCCGGCGCGACGAAGAAAAGGCCCGCGCCAAGGAGCGCTTCTTCAGCTTCCGCGACGCCTTTGGCCAGTGGGACCCGAAGAATCAGCGCCCGGAAATCTGGAATCTCTACAATGCGCGGGTCAATCCCGGGGAACACATGCGCGTGTTCCCGCTTTCGAATTGGACCGAGATGGACATCTGGGAGTACATCAAGAAAGAGCGCCTGGAAGTCCCCACGATTTATTTCTCCCATAAGCGTCAGGCCGTGCGCCGCGGCGGGCAGTGGCTGCCGGTGACGGACATTCTTCCGCCCAAGGAAAAGGAGGAGGTTCGCGAGATGGTCGTCCGCGTCCGGACCATTGGCGACATCATCAGTACCGGCCTCGTCGAGAGCCCGGCCAATACGGTCGACGACATCATCGCCGAGATCGCCGCCGCGCGCGTCACCGAACGCGGCTCCCGCGCCGACGACAAAGCCAGCGAAGCGGCGATGGAAGACCGCAAAAAGCAAGGATACTTCTAATGCATCCGATCGAGATTCTACGCTTCAACACCTGCGGTTCTGTCGATGATGGAAAGTCCACGCTCATCGGGCGTTTGCTTTTCGACTCGAAGAATCTGATGGAAGATCAGATCGAAGCGCTGGAGCGCTCCGCGGATATCACTGGCGGCGGCAAGGTCAACTTGGCGAATCTCACGGACGGCCTTCGTGCCGAACGCGAGCAGGGAATCACCATCGACGTGGCTTATCGCTACTTCGCCACGCCACGCCGCAAGTTCATCGTCGCGGATACTCCGGGGCACGTGCAGTACACGCGAAACATGGTCACAGGCGCTTCCACGGCCAACCTTTCCGTGGTCCTCGTCGACGCTCGGCAGGGCGTCATCGAACAGACCCGCCGTCATAGTTACCTCGCCGCGTTGCTGGGAATTCCGCACGTCGTTTTCGCGGTCAACAAAATGGATCTGGTCGATTGGAAAGAAGAGCTCTTCGTGGAAATCCGCGACGATATCGAAGCCTTCCTGCCCAAGCTCGGCGTGCTCAAGGACGTGAAGTTCGTCCCGATCAGTGCGCTCAATGGAGACAACGTGGTCGACGCTTCGTCAAACACGCCCTGGTACCAGGGACCGACCTTGCTCGGGCATCTCGAGACCGTCCACATTGCCAGCGATTGGGACCTCACGACTTTCCGCATGCCGGTGCAGTGGGTGAACCGCCCGAACAATCCCAAGGACCATTCGCTGCATGATTTTCGTGGGCTGAGCGGCCAAATCTCCCGCGGCCTGGTGAAGGTCGGCCAACCGGTCATGGTGCTGCCCGCCGGCATCAAGACCACGATCAAGCAAATCTGGACCTACGACGGTCTGGTCGAGGAAGCGTTCGCTCCGCAATCGGTCACCCTCTGCCTGGAACACGACATCGACGTGAGCCGTGGCGACATGATCGTGGACCTGGAGAATCTGCCGGGAGTGGGTTCCGAACTTCGCGCCCATGTCTGCTGGATGAACCAGCGGCCGCTGCAACGCGGGAAAAAGTTTTTCCTCAAGCACACGTCGCAGACGGTGCAGGCCGTCATCACCAGCCTTGATTGCCGCACCAATATCCAAACTTTCGAACCGGAGCCCGAGCCTTCGGAACTGACGATGAACGGGATTGGCGAAATCCATGTGCGGACGTCGAAGCCCTTGATCTACGACGGCTACAACACGAATCGTCTCACGGGATCGTTCATCCTCATCGAGCAGGGAACGAATCAGACGGTCGGAGCCGGGATGCTCTTTCCGCCGACCGAACCGGTCCGGCCGGAGTATCAGGACTTCTCCATTTAAACTGCGAAGTTCTGCACGCGGCACCCGGTCAGTGCCAAAAGATTTGCTCAAAGTCCTGCGCCTTGCACTTGAGCAGGCTGTTCAACCGAAACAGGCGCCGCTGAAGGTCGCTTGCGGCGCGCCATTTCTCGAGCGCAGGCTCGGCCACGGTCTCAAAAAATTCCTGCCACCGCGCGACGATCACGGAGGGGGCGCTCTCATGCGCGCGTTCGGCCCCGTTGGCCATCATGGCACGCCGCAGACCGGCATCGTCGCGCAATCGGCGTAATGCGGCCACGAGATCGGCGAACGTCCGCGCTTCCAGATAATCCAGCGGTCCGCGCCGTTGTTCCTCGTAGGCTGACTCCGGCCCCAGCACGGCCGGCACCCGGGCGTGCCAGGCGTTGAAAAGCTTCGTCGCTGGCTTGTTGGCGTAGCGATGTTTCCCGCCGAAATCGCGAATGGCCACCACCACATCGATCTCGCTGAAGTCGTGCCATTTTTCCGGCGGAACCTGCTGCCAATTCAGCTTCAGGTCGCGCAACGTCGCGGCCCATTCGTCACCCTGCATCTCCCGGGCGATGCAGGCCTCATCACCGAAAAATGCAGCGTTTTCCCAGCGGTCGCCGCGAGAGGAGTCGCGCGGAACCAGCCCCGGCTGCGGCCAGTGCGGCATATAGATCGACGGGTACCAGCGGCTCAGCGCTCGCTGCGTCAGCACGACGTGAAGATGGGCGAATGGATGAAAAGTCGCATCGGCGCGCAAGCAGACAAAGAGCACTCCGGCCGGCGGCACAAAGTTCCGCGGCAGCGATTTGCGGTGGGCCACGAGGATGCCTTCCGGAGGTAATTGATTCGACAGATCGCAATCCACGCCGGCATCGCGGAGCCACTGGAAAGTCTGCACCGTCCACGCATATACGCCGCCGCGCATATGGCCACGAAACCCGGTCCAGTAGACCTTGGGCGATTGCGGCATATCGGCCGGAATGGCTTCCGGGAGATAGAAATGGATCCGAGGCGGCATGGGGCGAAACTACCACGCCCGATTTCGCTCCGCAGCGCAAGCAGCGAGGGCGCGAGATGGAGCGCGTGGACATGTCGACATGTCGCCGCTTAGGGTGGGAGGGGCGACATGTCGCCCGGACGAAAGGCGTGGATGTCCACGCATTCCAAAACGCCTCGCACTCTGCTTAAAGCGAAAACCTGCGCCGCCCTTACTTGGCCGTGCTCGCCGTGGCGGTCTTCGGATTGCGCTGGAGATCGATGAGGTCGCTGAGGATGTTCAGCGTTTCCGTCTTGATCGGATCGAGGCGCTCGGACTTGTTCGTCGCTTCGCCTTCGTCCTCGGCAGCATCGTCACTGGGAGTGCTGGCCGCGGCGGTATCACCGTTCGACTTGGCATCGGGTTTGCCGTCGGCGGTTTTCGCGCCGCCGGACTTGGCGTCAGCGCTCTTGGCGTCACCGGACTTCGTATCGGCCGTTTTCTTTTCCGGCTTGTCGTAAGTGACGAGCTGGAGGTCCGGCTTCTTCGCATTGTCGAGGGTGATGGCGTAGGTCTTGACGTCGGGTAGCTTGATCTTGGCGCGGGCGGCTTCGCGCTGGTCGTGGCGTTCCTGGTCTTCCTGGATCTCGGCGCGGCGAACCTTCTCGTTCAGCGAAACGTGATTGTCGGCGAGCCGCTTTTTCAGCAAATCCAAATCCTCGGTGATGTAACGAAACTCCGGATCGGCAGCGACGCGGGCGGCGGAGCGCTGGCGCAGTTCGTTCTTGAAAAGAGGCCGTTCCCACTTGTCGAAATCCACCGGCGGGACGGTGTCGTAAGGCAGCGGGCCTTTGAGCGCGCTTTCACCGATTTCCTGGTGGTCGAAGAGCGAGGGCAGATGGACGTCGGATTCCACGCCCTTATGCTGGGTCGAACCGCCGGCGATCCGATAGAACTTCTGAATGGTGAGCTTGAGGGCGCCGGCTTCGTTGTTGCCGCCGCCGAGGAAGGGCATGATCCGGCCGATCTCGAGCATCGTCTGGACGGTGCCCTTGCCGAAGGTGCTGCTGTCGCCGACGATCACGGCGCGATTGTAATCCTGGAGAGCGGCGGCGAAGATTTCGCTGGCCGAAGCGCTCAAGCGATTGGTGCAGACGATGAGCGGTCCATCCCAGGCGACCGAGGGATCGCGATCCTTGGAGACGTGGATATTGCCATTGCTGTCCTTGGCCTGGACGACCGGACCGCGCTTGATGAACAGGCCGGTGAGGTTGACGGCTTCCTCCAGCGAACCACCGCCATTGTGACGGAGATCCATGACCAATCCCTGAATGTGTTCCTGCTTGAGGCGATTGATCAGCACGAGCACATCCTTCGTCGTGCTCTTGGCGTCGGCCGCGCCGCTGTGTTCCATGTCCGCGTAGAATGAAGGGAGAACGATCCAACCGAGGCGGATGGGGTTGCCATCGGGACCTGGCCGCTCGATGAGTTCGGCCTTGGCTTCCTGCTCCTTGAGCTTGATCTCGTCGCGCTTGATTTCGATGATCTTGCGCACGGAGGTATCGGCGGCGCTCGCTGGGATGACCTGGAGCCGGACGATGGTGTCCTTCTTGCCGCGAATCATTTCGACGACCTTGTCGAGCTTCATGTCCACGGAATCGACGAAATCCTTGTCACCCTGAGCGACTGCGGCAATGCGATCGCCGACCTTCAAATGGCCATCTTTGGAGGCCGGTCCGCCGGGAACGAGTTCGGAGATTTTGGCGTAGCCGTCTTCCGAGTGGAGCACCGCGCCGATGCCGACGAGCGAGAGGCGCATATTGATCTGGAAACTTTCCAGTTCGCTCTTGCTCATGTATTCCGAGTGCGGGTCGTAGGTCTGCGCGAGGATGGTGAGGAAACCCTTGATGATGTCCTCCTTGCTCTGTTCGTGCAGGCTGCGAATGACTTCGTCGTAGCGGCGGGTGAGAACTTTGGCCGGCGGATCGATGGGATGCTTGTTCAGCGCTTCCTGAAGCATCTCGCCTTCGACCCGGTCCTTCCAAAGCTGGTCGGCCTCGGCATCGTCCTTCGGCCAGGCGGCCTTTTGGCGATTGATCTCGACGGTGCGAGTGCTCGTGAAGTCGTACTTCTGCTTGAGCAACTCCTTGATCTTGGCCACGCGATCCTCGACGCGTTTCTGGAAAACCTTATAGATCGTAAAGGCCGGTTCCGGATTCCCGAGGAGGATGTCGTTATTCAGCGAATTGCCAAAACGCTTGGTGAACAAATCGACGTCATCCTGCGTGAAATAGAGGTGATTGTAATCGAGACCTTCGAGGTAGTTTTTGAGGAAGCGCTGCGAGACCTTCTCGTCGAGCTTCATCCGGCTGTAGTGCCCTTGTTCGAGCAACCGCCCCACGGAAATCTCGATCTGCCCCGGATCCGGTGCATCTGCCCAGAGATTGGTTGCGGTTAGCGCCACCGACACAGCCAGCGGAGCACAAAAGGCGAGGAGATGTTTCATCGAACGGGGTTGTCTTGGGAAAACGGCTGCTCAAAGTGACAGAAATCGGCTAAAGCGCAAACCAGACTTCATAAACTTGCGATCCGGGGTGGATTATTGCTTCGTCACTGGGTTGGCTTACGGCCTGACGACATCGCACTTTACCCATGCAAATCGACTCCTTCACTGGCGGAATCTTTGATACGAACTGTTTTTATCTCGGCGACAGCGGCATACTGATCGACGCGCCGCAGGATGCCGCCGAATGGCTCCAAGAAAAAGGTTACAAGGTTTCGACCCTCCTGCTCACGCATGGCCATATCGACCACGTCTGGGACGCTGCGCGGATCCAGCAGGAACATGGGTGCCGTGTCGGCTACCACGCGGACACCGAACCCATGGTGACGGAGCGGGACTTTTTCAAGGATTTCGGCTTTGGCTGGGAAATTGAGCCGATTACCCCGGGATTTCACATCGAGGAATGCGCTTCGACGCCCATCGAAGGACGTGATTTCCAAGTCCTGCTGGTCCCGGGGCACTGTCCGGGAAGCCTGTGCTTTCTCGACCGCAGCGAGAATATTCTTTATGGCGGGGATGTGCTTTTCGCCGGAGGGGTCGGTCGCTGGGATCTGCCGGGAGGCGATGGTCCCCTGCTCTTCCAGGGGATTCGGGGAAAAATCTTCCCGTTGGGCGATGACGTCACGGTGCTTCCTGGCCATGGCCCGGCGACGAAAATCGGCATCGAACGGCAGACCAATCCGTATGTTGGCGAGAATGCTTGAACCGGGAGGGTTCCTTCTCGAATCTAGGGGCGGATGAACCCGCCGGAATATCCAACGCCGTGGCAGAAGAAATCAATCTGGGCTGCTCTTACCACCCTGGCGGTCGTCGCCATTGGAGCGGTGGCGATCGGATTGATTTGGATTTTCTCCAGCGTGGTGGCGTATCTCCAGCCGATTCTGACGCCGTTCGCCATCGCCGGAGTTCTCGCTTATCTGCTCGAGCCGGTCGTCGCGAAGATCGTCAGTTGGGGGACTTCGCGGCGACGTGCGGTTCTGGCGGTATTCGCAGTGGTCCTCATTGCTCTCACTGGCATCCTGATCTGGGTCATACCGGCCATTTGGACGCAAGCTGGGAACCTGGCACGGCGAGTCCCAAAGTATCAGCAGCGCGCGGAACATTTGAAAGACGAGGTCACCGTGTGGGTGCGCTCCCTGGAGGACAAATACCTTCCGCCAATCCTGAAGAAGGACACTTCACCGGCACCGCCCGAGGAGACTCACGGCCCGGCTCCCACCCCCGAAAATGGCGCTACACCAGCCCCTTCCACGAAGGCTCCAGAATCGTCGTCGGCCGCGCCGCCATCGGCCGCGAATCCAGCTCCCAACCCACCGGTTCTGGCCACTACTCCAACGACGGCAAGCCCCGATACTTCGCCAAACTGGATCGATTTATTGACCAGCAGTGTTTCGGGCGATGATTGGAAAACGGCGCTAACATGGTTATCAAAGAACGTCGGGGCGTTTCTGCTCAAGAGTGTCGGCGGCTTTCTCGGTATCTTCGGCCCGTTGCTTTCGCTGATCATCGTCCCGATTTATCTCTATTACTTCCTCATCGAGTCGAAGAACATCGCCGAGTCGTGGGGCGACTACCTGCCACTGCGCGCCTCGGCTTTCAAGGATGAGGTGATCGCCGCGCTGGAAGAGATCAACGGCTACCTCATCGCCTTTTTCCGCGGGCAACTGCTGGTGAGCATGATCAACGGCACGATCACCGGGGTTCTGCTCGTCTCCTTTGGCCTCGATTTCGGTCTTCTCATCGGGCTGCTGCTCTGTTTCCTGGGCATTATTCCCTACCTGGGCATCGCCCTGTGCTGGGTGCCGGCGGTGCTCCTCGCGGCCGTGCAAGACAGCGGCACCTGGATTCCCACGGACCACTGGTGGCTTTTCCCGGCGGTAGTCACCGCGATCTTCATCCTCGTCAACCAAATCGATGGCCTTTTCGTGACGCCCAAAATCGTCGGCGAAAGCGTCGGTCTGCATCCGGTGACGGTCATCGTGTCGGTGCTGATGTGGTCGCGACTGCTCGGCGGCTTGCTCGGCGCGATCCTCGCCGTCCCGCTGACCGCGACCTTGAAGGTGCTCCTGCGACGTTACGTCTGGGAGCGGCGGATTCGCGCGGAAGAATCGGTGATCATTACGGAAGAAACGGTCGCTGTACGGGAAGCGCAGGTCGCCGGCAAACCGGAGGTCGCAGCCAGCAAATGAATCCGGCTCCGGCCAAAGTTCCGCGGATCGTCGTCGCCAGCACCTCGAAGCGCGACGCGATCATCGCCGCCCTGGTTGGCTTGGTGGTTTTGGCATTCGTCGGTTACGGAATTCTCCACATGGCCCAACCGGTCAAAGGCAACAAACTCACCGGGACGGTGATTGAGAAAGTCTTCACGCCGCGAAAAGAAAGGCAGATCAGCTTCAACGGGCGGCGGATCGAAGGGACCAAGGAGATCGCCGGCGAATATGTCCTGAAAGTGCGGGTGGAAAGTGAAAAGCGGACTTATGAAGTGCCGGTGGAGCAGCCGGTGTATGCGGCGAAGAATTTGGGCGACTCGCTGACTTTCCTGCGACCGGAGAGCGAGCAGCGGTGAAGGCGAGTTGATTGTTGAGAGTTGAGAGTTGAGAGCCGCGCGGAGCTGTGCGCACGCGCCGATTCGGTGGAAAGATTTTCGAAGGAAAACCGAACAAACCAACCGCGCGGAGCGCGCCGACGTGAGTGGTCCACGGGCCGCTGCTATCAACCATCAACAATCAACCATCCACTTCCCCCATCATGCCGAGAAGCTTTCCCCGCACGAGCAATGCGCCACCGCATTGGGATTCGTGACTTTGAAGCCACCCTTCTGCAGGTCGTCACTGAAATCGAGGAGCGAGCCACTGACGAAGAGCGCGCTCTTCGGGTCGATGACGACTTTCACCCCGGCACTCTCGACCATGATGTCGCGGTTCGCCGGCCCATCGACCAAGTCCATCTTGTATTGCAGCCCGGAGCAACCGCCGCCGATGACGGCCACGCGCAAAGCCCCCTGTGGGCGCCCTTGGCGGGTGAGCAACGAAGTCAGCTTGGTACTGGCCTTTTCGGTCACCTTGACCAGCTTCTCGTTGCCGATTTTGATCTTAATTTCGCCTGTGGCGGTCATCGGGTGAGGATGCGGCAGGGACAGGTAGGCGTCAAATGTTGACGGTCAGCCTGCTCCTGGAAGCGCTGACTGTGGTGGGGGCAGTTGGTTTCAATCAGATGGATTTTCGGCCCTGAAACTTTCCGATGATCGCCTTGGTCGTCTTTTCGCGGTAACGCTGCTGGGCAGCCTGATCGCCGCCGGCAAGGCCCTTGACGATATCGGATTTTGCATTGGGCTGGGTTCTGACCTTTTTGCTGGGGCGTTGAGGCATAAAAAAGAAGATAGCGGCAGGGATCGTTAGAAGCGAGTCCTTACCGGACGGCGCAGCGGCGGCGTCGCAAAACCATCGGTCGCCTCGGCGAAGCGTCAATCGACGCCGAAATGGTCAATCGGACGCTACTTTGTTCCCGCGCCGTTCCCGTTGAACTGGAGATAGGTGTAGCCCTTGAGCGCGCGCTCGTAGTTCGCGAGGAGTTTCATAGCTTCGTTGGGCTTGAGACGGTCGCTCTTGATCGCCGCGTCGACTTGGGATTTCACCATGCGGGCGAGTTCGTTCTGGTCCCATTGGGTCATGGAAAGAACCTCGCCAATGGTGCTGCCCTCGATGGTTTCCTCGATGTACCAGCCGCTCTCTTCGTCCTCGTCGAGGAAGACATGCGCCTCATTCACCCGGCCGAAGAGATTGTGCAGATCACCCATGATGTCCTGATAGGCTCCCATGAGGAAAAATCCGAGATAGTAGTGCTCGCCCGGCTTGAGCTTGTGCAGCGAGAGGGTGTCTTTGACGTCCTGAAGGTCGATGAATTTGCTGACCTTCCCGTCGGAGTCGCAGGTGATATCGACCAGCGTGCCCTGACGCTCGGGAAATTCGCTCAGCCGATGGATCGGCATCACCGGGAAAAGCTGCCCGAGCGCCCAGTGGTCGAGCAGGCTTTGGAAGACCGAAAAGTTGCAGACGAACTGATCGCCGAGCGACACCTCGAGTTCCTTCACTTCGTCCGGGACGTATTTCATGCCGGCGCAGAAATCGACGACCTTTTTGGCGATCTGCCAGTAGACCGTTTCGATGCGGGCTTTGCTGCCGAGGCCGAGCAGCCCGAGATCGAACATCGACTGGGCCTGCTCTTTGAGTTGCTGGGCATCGTGCAGCGATTCCATGCGGTTCTGCTGGCTCAGATTCCGCTGCAATTCGAGAATTTCGGGGACCTGCTTCGGATCGTCGGCGCTGGCTTCCACTTGGGCGGGAGCCTTGTCCTTTTCAATGGCGCCAAACGCTTCGACCACGAGGATCGAATGATGCGCGACGATCGCCCGCCCGCTTTCGCTGACGATGGCCGGATGCGGGACTTTTTCCGAGTCGCACACTTCCATGATGTTCCAGACGATATCGCGAGCGTACTCAGGAAGTGAATAGTTGGTGGAGCTGTCGAAGGCGGTGCGGGAACCGTCGTAATCAACCCCGAGCCCACCCCCTACATCGAGATAGCCGAGTTCGTGACCGAGTTTGCTGAGCTTCGCGTAATAGCGTGCAGCCTCGCGCACGGCGCGTTTGATTGTGCCGATGTCCGGCACCTGCGAACCGACGTGGAAATGAACGAGCTTGAGGGTGTGAGCGAGGCCCTCGGCCTTGAGCAGATCACTGGCTGCGACCAGTTCCGCGGTGCTCACCCCAAACTTGGCATTCTCACCGCCACTGGTGGCCCACTTGCCCGCGCCTTTGGCGGAAAGGCGGACGCGAATGCCGATCATCGGCTCGACACCGACCTCCTTGGAGACGCGGAGAATTTCGGCAAGCTCCTCGATCTTCTCGACCACGAGGATGACTTTCTTGCCCAGCTTGCGGCCGAGGAGCGCGTTTTCGATGAAGAGCCGGTCCTTGTAGCCGTTGCAGATGATCAGCGATTCCTGGTCGCGGTGAATGGCCAATGCGGCCAGCAACTCCGGCTTGCTTCCGGCCTCGATGCCAAAATGGTAGGGCGCACCCGCGTCCACGATCTCCTCCACGACTTCGCGGAGTTGATTCACTTTGATCGGGAAAACGCCCCGGTATTCGTTGCGATAATTGGCTTCCTTCATGGCCGCGGCGAAGGATTTGTTGATCGTCTCGACGCGGTCGCGGAGGAGGTCCTGGAAGCGGAGCACGAGGGGAAAAGTCAGGCCGCGCTCCTTGGCTTCCTCGATCAATTCCATGATGTCGATCGAAGCCGGCCCGCGAGTCGGTTGAACCTGAATGTTCCCGCGATCGTTGATGGTAAAATAGCCTGTGCCCCAACGGTCGATATTGTAGAGGGAAATGGCGGCGGGAATATCCCAAGATTGCTGCATGGCGCACGCGATAGTGGAATGTGTGGGCGAATGCAACATGCGGTTCGCAAATTTTTGGCGCGCTATGAGCCCGACGGCGCGATCGGCTTCGCGGAGTTGACGATTTTCGCGTAAACATCCTCGGCATCGGAATCGTTCTCCGGCGCGTAGTAATTGATAATCCAGATGTCGTCTCCTTGTTGCAGCAAGAGATCGCGCGCGCGGAGACGCTGCAAAGTGTTGCTGATGGAAACGCGATCCCTTCGTTGAGCCCGCATTCCATGGACCGCCGTGACTGCGTTGATAGAGGCGACTCGCATCCCGATATCGTCGTTGAAGAAGGTAAAGCTGGACCACTCCAGCGGTGGAGATTCCGGCAATTTGACCAAGTGGGCCACGTAAATGCCGTGATTCTCCGACCACCCTTTGTAGACGGAACGCACCCACCTCCCGGAAATTCCATTCGGCGGAGGAACGGCCTGCACCTCAAACGGCAGCTTCAACTTCAAACCGCCCACATTCTGTCCGCCCCACCATCCCAAAAGACGCGCGAAAGGCGAAGACGTTTGGCGGGCTGGCGCCTCGCTGAGGTGGGGGACCATGCCATCCCACTGAACGGTGAGGGAGAACCACTGCTGGAAAACGTAAAATGCGGTCACCGTGAGGATCACGAAAATGAAAGACCATCGTCGCATGAGCATTCTCCAGCGGGCCGCCTGGTCAGCGGCCGATCCCAACGAATGCCGGTGTCAAACGCGGTTTCCGCATCGGCTTGAGAATCGTTTTACACGGACGCCGAAGGCAAGCGGATTTCCGCACGATCCAGCGCTCGAAAATGGAGGGATTGTTGCGCCCGGACACTTTTTCGCCCTCGACACGAGCCAACCCACACCCGACATTCCCGCTGCATGAGTAAGCCCGTCATCCCGGTCGAGATTCGCACCGTGCTCCCGTTTAATTCGGGCCGGGCCGTTTTCATCGGCAACGAGGAGAAAGTTTTCGTCATTTACGTGGACGAAAGCGTGGGCGCGGCAATCTCGATGTTCATCAACGACACGCCGAAAGAGCGGCCGCTGACTCATGACCTCATCGGGCACTTGATGGCGGCACTGGGCGCCAAGGTGGAACGGGTGATCATCAACGACCTGAAGAGCGAGACCTATTTTGCCCGCCTGATCATCAGCGCGGAGAACGAGCTTTTCGAAAAGAAGATCGTGGAACTGGACGGGCGGCCGAGCGACTGCATCGCCCTGGCGATCCAGCAGAAGGCGCCGATCTACGTGAGCCGGGACGTATGGGACGAAGTGGAGGACCGAAGCGATGTCCTGCGGCACTTGGAAGAGAACGGCAGGCAGGGCGAAGGCGAAGCTTAGGACAGCGCCGCCTCAGGAAAAGCGAGGGCGGAAAATTTCTTTTTGACAGCACTAGACGACTGGTCTAATTTCGCTGCACACGAATGAACACGGTTGTCGCCACTCCCACTACCAAGGAACGCATCCTGGATGCGGCGGAGGGGATCATGCTCCAGAAGAGTTTCCATTCGGTGGGACTCAACGAGATTCTGTCGGCGGTCAAAGTGCCCAAAGGTTCGTTCTATCACTATTTTCAGTCCAAAGAGCAGTTCGGCGTGGAGTTGCTGAAGCATTACGTGGCCGGTGCTTCTTCCTATAAACGGCGCGCTTTGTTGACGACCGAGCTTTCCGAGAATCCTTTCGAACGGTTGCTGGCCTATTTCGACCTGCATATTGCCAAGCTGATGGACAATGGCTGCCAGTGCAGTTGCCTGATCGCCAAGCTGGCTACGGAAGTGGCCACTTTCAGCGACGATATGCGCGCGGTTCTGGCCGAAGGCGCCCGTGAATGGACCGGATATCTCGAGAAAGTTTTGATCGAGGGCCAGGAGAAGGGAGTGATCCGCAAGGGCCTCGATCCGAAGTCGACATCTTTTTTGATTCACGACCTCTGGATGGGAGCCAGCCTCCGGATGCAAGTGGAGCGCAGCGTTTCGCCTTTGCGCTCGGCGGTGATCTTTCTGCGCCAGTACCTGCCACCTGCGTAATTTTGCGGATTACCCGCAAGACGACCAGTCTAATTTTAACCGCAATGTAACCAACCGACACGCCATGAACCGCCAACCCAAATTACCAACCAGCGAGCCCCACACGATCCAGCTGTCCGCCCATCGTACGATCGATTTGCGTCGCGCGGTTTCGGCCCGGCTCATGCGGGATTTCGGTGTCCGAGTTCCACCGACGCTCATTCGGCGGGTCCTGGACGAAGCCATGGAGACGGTGCAGGAAACGGGCTTTCCCCATCTCTTCTTCCCGGCTGTGGCCGAAGAGAAGGCCCGGCTGGTCTTCGCCGCTCTCGGGGATGCCCCGACCGATCAAACTTCCCGCGTTCTCTCCAACGCCAACGCCGCCTAATTTTACTATGCAACACACCACCAACGTCAACCCGGCGACTTTCGACACGGAAGTCGTGAAATCCGACAAGCCCGTCCTCGTGGACTTTTGGGCCCCTTGGTGCGGGCCCTGCCGCATGATCGCTCCAGCGCTGGACGAGATCGCGGCGTCCAACGGTGAGCGCTTCAAAATCACCAAGTTGAACATCGACGAGCATCCCGAGCTGGCCGGCCAGTTTGGCGTGCGCGCCGTCCCTACCCTGCTCTTCTTCAAGGAAGGCCAGGTGCGGGATTATGCAGTCGGCACCATCTCCAAGAGTGCCATCCTGGCGAAGCTCGAAGCGCTCGTAGCCGCGTAAGCACCTTTCTCCAACCCGGGTGACTTCGCCTCTGCCCAAACACGCGAAGTAACCGCACCCAAAGCGGGTCGCAGTCGCGCTGCGGCTGCGGCCCGCCATCGGTCGGAGATCCCGTTGCATCTCCTCACGCAATTTTATGAGTCCTCTCTTCACTCCGCTGCAAGCCGGCGCGATCACCCTACCCAACCGCGTCGTCATGGCGCCGCTGACCCGGAGGCGTGCCGGCGCGACTCGCACGCCGAACGCGCTCATGGCGGAATACTACCGCCAGCGCGCCTCGGCGGGGCTGATCATCAGCGAGGCCACGTCCGTCGAACCGATGGGCGTGGGCTACGCCGACACTCCGGGCATTTGGTCGGATGACCAGGTGCGCGGTTGGTCGCTCGTCACCGACGCTGTGCACTCGGCAGGCGGCCGGATTTTTCTCCAGCTCTGGCATGTCGGGCGCATCTCCGATCCCATGTTCCTCGATGGACGCCAGCCGGTCGCGCCGAGTGCCATCGCGGCGAAAGGCAACATCAGCCTCGTGCGACCGGAGAAAGCGTTCGTCACCCCGCGGGCGCTGGAATTGCACGAACTCCCCGGCATCGTCGACGCCTATCGCCGGGGCGCGGAGAATGCGCTGCGGGCCGGATTCGACGGTGTCGAGATGCACGGGGCCAACGGCTATCTGCTCGATCAATTCCTCCAGGACAGCACGAACCATCGCACGGACGAATACGGCGGCCCGGTCGAAAACCGTGCGCGGCTGCTCCTCGAAGCGACGGACGCCGCGATCTCCGTCTGGGGCGCCGACCGGGTAGGCGTCCATCTGGCGCCGCGCGGCGAGGCCCACGACATGGGCGACTCGAATCCGGCGCAAACGTTCGGATACGTGGCGCGTGAGTTGAGGCGGCGGCGGATCGCCTTCCTCTGTGCTCGCGAATCGCTCGGCGCGGGCCGCCTTGGCCCGGAGTTGAAGCGGGCTTTCGGCGGCGTTTATATCGCCAACGAACAGTTCACGCGTGAGTCAGCCGAGCAGACTGTCTCCGCGGGCGAAGCGGACGCCGTGGCCTTCGGCAAACTTTTCATCGCCAATCCCGACCTGCCGGAGCGTTTCGCCATTGATGCGCCCCTGAATGCGCCGGATCCACCTACGTTCTACGCGGGAGATTCCAGGGGCTACACCGACTATCCGGCACTGGAAACGGCAGTTGCCCGGTAGACAAACTATGGCGCGAATCGGCAGAAATCCGGGGAGCGCACTCGTCCCGAGTGCTGGCAAAGGCGTCTCGCCTTCGCGGACTTTTCTAAAAGTTCGTTTCGGCGAGACGCCGAAACCAGCACGCGAGACGCATGCGCTTCCTGGAGGCGCTTCGCGCGACCTGACTAAAACGCTGACGCAAATTGCGAGAGGTCTGACCGAGTATCAGCCGCAGTCACTGGAGTAGCCTGTCGTGTCCACGACAACACCATCACCATCCCATTCCAACTGATGACACCCGAAGCTCATGAATACCTGGCCAAGCGGTGCAAGATCATGCGCCGGCTCATTCGCTTGCATGGGCCGTGCACGCTGACTCCGCGGGTAGGCCATTCGCCTTTCGAATCCCTGGTCACGGCGGTCGCCCATCAGCAACTCAACGGCACAGCGGCGGAAACGATCCTGCGCCG
This sequence comes from Chthoniobacter sp., assembly GCA_036501065.1. GTDB lineage: Bacteria > Verrucomicrobiota > Verrucomicrobiia > Chthoniobacterales > Chthoniobacteraceae > Chthoniobacter. The sequence continues at coordinate 32,971 of DASYAY010000094.1, forward strand.
TTTCCGTGCGCTCTTTCCGAGGAAACGCTTTCCTTCCGCCAAAGACCTGGCGACGGTTTCGGACGACGCATTGCGTGGCGCTGGATTTTCCTGGGCCAAGATCAAAGCCCTGCGCGATATCGCCGCGAAAAGTTTGGACGGCACCATTCCCAGCCTGCGCGCCATTAGCGCCATGGCCGATGCCGAGATCATCGAGCGGCTCGTGCAGGTGCGCGGCGTCGGGCGGTGGACGGTGGAGATGCTCCTCATCCGCATGGGCCGGCCCGATGTTTTTCCGGCCGATGACTTTGGAATCCGCGACGGTTTTCGTGTCGCTCACGGATTGAGCGAATTGCCGAAGCCCAAGGACATCCTGGCGCACGCGGAGCGATGGCGCCCCCACGGGACGATGGCCGCCTGGTACCTGTGGCAGGCGGCGAATGCCGCGAAAGAGAAACGTCCGATCAAGGGCATCAATGCGTAAACCCAGTTCCAAAATCCCTCACGCCCGCGAACACCTGAGTTTTATGAACCCCGCCCATTTCTCCCACCCCGATCGGGCCGCCGCCGACCGCGCGCGTATTTTTGCGGCGCACTTTGCCTACCCGGCACTCGGTTACGTGCGCAAAAACGATACCGGATACGAATTCGTCCACGATCGCTGGGTGTGGAGTTGATCCCGACCCGCGATCCGGCAAACCCCAACCTACCCCTGCTCATGAAAACTCGTTCTCTTGGTCCACTGAAAGTCACCCCCATCGGCCTCGGCTGCATGGGAATGTCCTGGGCGTATGGCCCCGCGGATGAAGCGGAATCGCTCCGCGTGTTGCACCGCTACGTCGAACTCGGAGGGAATTTCCTCGATACCGCGGAAATCTATGGCCCGCACAAAAATGAGGAACTGGTCGGGCGGTTTTTGAAAGAGACGAAGCGCGAAGCGCTCGTGGTGGCGACGAAGTTTGGATTCAAAGTGGGACCACAAGGTCATTCCGGCGTGGATGGTTCGTCGGGGAACTGCAAGCGCGCGGTGGAAGGATGCCTCCAGCGGCTCGGGATCGACGTCATTGATCTGTACTATCAGCATCGGGTCGATCCGGCGGTGCCGATCGAAGAGACCGTGGGCGCGATGGCCGAGTTGGTCCAAGAAGGAAAGGTGCGGGCGATCGGGCTCTCGGAAGCGAGCGCGGAGACGCTGCGGCGGGCGGCGAAGGTTCACCCGATTGCGGCGGTGCAGAGCGAGTATTCGCTGTGGACACTCGACCCGGAAAAAAATGGCGTCCTCGCGGCCTGCCGCGAATTGGGCATTGGCTTTGTGCCGTACAGTCCGCTGGGCCGCGGTTTTCTGACGGGCGCGATCAAGAAATTCACCGATCTCGATGCGGGCGATTGGCGGCGGACGAATTATCCGCGCTTTGGCGCCGAGGTTTTCGAGGCGAATCTTCGCCTGGCCGACGCGGTCAAGGCGCTGGCGGAACGGAAGGGCTGCTCGCCGGCGCAACTGGCGCTGGCCTGGCTGCTCGCGCAGGGTGATAACATCGTGCCGATTCCCGGCACCAAGCGAGTAGCTTATCTCGAAGACAATCTCGGTGCGCTCAATGTGACGCTGACGGTGGACGACGAGAAAGAGATTCGTGAGGACATCTCGAAAGTTCCCGTGGCCGGCGAACGCTATCAACCGGCGATGATGAAGATGGTTAACGCCTAACCCATAGCTCTTTGACCTCATGGATCTGCAACTGACGGATAAACTGGCGCTCGTTTCCGGTTCGACGGGCGGAATTGGCCTGGCCATTGCGACGTCGCTGGCGGCGGAAGGCGCGCGCGTCATCGTCAACGGGCGAACCGAAGCGCGTGTCACCGAAGCGATCGGTAAAATTCGGAGCAAATTACCGAAAGCATTGCTGGAGCCGTTTGCTGGCGATCTGGCCACCGAGGACGCCGCCAATAATCTCGTCGGCCGCTTTCCGGGCATCGAAATTCTGGTGAACAATCTCGGCATTTTCGAGCCGAAGCCGTTCGCCGAAATTCCCGATGAAGACTGGCGCCGCTTTTTTGAAATCAACGTCCTCAGTGGCGTGCGCCTGAGCCGTTTGGTGCTGCCCGGCATGAAGGAGCGCAATTGGGGACGCATCATCTTTATCTCCAGCGAGTCAGCGATCCAGCCGCCGACCGAAATGCTTCACTACGGCATGACCAAAACGGCGCAAATCGCCGTCGCGCGTGGCCTGGCGGAGTTGATGGCCGGGACAGGCGTCACCGTAAATTCCGTGCTCCCCGGCCCCACTCGATCGGAAGGCGTGGAGGACTTCGTCGACAAACTTTCCGGAGGAAAACCGTTCGCCGAATTCGAGAAAGAGTTCTTCGAAAAGGCGCGACCGACGTCCTTGATCAAACGTTTCGCCTCCTCCGAGGAGGTCGCGAACCTGGTGACTTATCTGGCGAGTCCGTTGTCCTCCGCCACCACGGGAGCCGCCCTGCGCGTCGACGGCGGCGTCATCAAATCCGCTTTCTGAAAGACACCATGAGCGCCTCGTCTCCCATCGTTTTAGTCACCGGCGCCTATCGAGGCATCGGCCTCGAAGTCGTGCGGCAACTGGCGGCGCGCGGCGCCTGCGTCTTTCTCACCGCGCGGAAGAGCGAGGAAGGCGAGCGCGCGGCGGGATCGGTCAAAGGCGATGTGCACTTCCTGCCGCTCGATGTCAGCGACCCGTCAAGCATCGAAAACACGGCGCGTCTGCTTTCCCGGCAAGTCGACCATTTGGATGTGCTGGTCAACAACGCCGCCATTTTGCTCGATGACGGCGGGACCGTGCTGGATCTCGATGGCAAGACTGCGCTGAAGACTTTTGCGACCAACACGGTCGGTCCGCTCCTCGTGACCCAGGCCTTTGAGCCGCTGCTGGCGAAGAGCAAAGCGCCGCGGGTGATCAACATCTCCAGCGGCGCGGGACAATTGGCGGAGGGGCTGCAGGATTGGGCGCCGGCCTATAGCATGTCGAAGACGGCGCTCAATTCCCTGACCCAGCACTTTGCGGCCGCCCTGCCGAACTTTGCCGTGAACTCCGTCTCACCCGGCTGGGTGCGCACGGACATGGGTGGAAAAGCGGCGCCGCTTTCCGTCGAGGAAGGCGCCGACACCATCGTCTGGCTGGCGCTGGATGCTCCGCAAAAAATCACCGGCCAGTTCCTCCGCGAACGCCGCGAGATCGCCTGGTAAATCCCTCTCTGAAAACACACCCAACCAACAATGCTAACCTATGAGCGCTAACTTCACGAATAAAGTTGTCCTGATCACCGGCGGCACTTCCGGCATCGGAAAAACCACCGCCATCGCCTTCGCCAAAGCGGGAGCGAAAGTCGTCCTCTCCGGCCGCCGCGTACAGGAAGGCGAAGCCGTGGTCGCGGAAATCAAGGCTGCGGGCGGCACCGCACGTTTCGTCAAAGCCGATGTCGCGGTGGAGGCCGACGTGAAGAATCTCGTCGACCAGACCGTCGCGGCTTTCGGGCGGCTCGACGTCGCCTTCAACAACGCCGGCGTCGAATGGATGAAGCCGATCACCGAGGCGACCGAAGAGGATTATCGCCGCGTTTTCGACATCAACGTGTGGGGCGTTCTCGCTTCGCTGAAGTACGAGATTCCCGCGATGCTCAAGACGGGCGGCGGCGCGATCGTCAATACGAGCAGCGTCGTCGGTCACGTGGGCATGGCGGGGGCGAGCATTTACATCGCCTCCAAGCATGCCGTCGAAGGGATCACCAAGACCGCTGCGCTGGAGTTCGGCAAGCAGGGCATCCGCGTCAATGCGGTGTCCCCTGCTGTCATCGAAACCGACATGGTCGATCGCTTCGCCGGCAAGGAGGGACCGACGCGCGAGTACCTGGCTTCGCTCCACCCCATTGGCCGTGTCGGGCAAACGCACGAGATCGCCGAGGCCGTTCTGTTCCTCGCCTCCGACGGAGCCTCCTTCATCACCGGCACATCGCTAATGGTCGATGGCGCCCTGACCGCTCAATAGTCACCAACAAGACAACCACCAAAACCTAACCCTATGAGCAACATCACCGACCTCACCCAACGCCCGCCCCGCAGCCTGCGCATCCGTCTCGGCGGCTACGCCCTCCTTCCGCGCATGCTCGACAAAGGTCGCGCGGAAATCGCCGGAAAGAATGGCGAGTATCATTACAACTGTCCACTCGACCAACGCATTCTCGAATACCTCGGGATCGAAGCGGACGCCCTGCGGACCCAACTCGCCTCCGGAAAAGGCGACGGCGAAATCCTCGAATGGATCTGGTCCAACCAGAAGAACAAACACACGCCGGCAGAGATCGAAGCTTGGTCCGATGCCGCGGAAAAGCGCGTGCCGGATGCGGAATCGCGTCCGTATTTTGACGAAATGCGCCAGGCCGCCGCGCCCCATCGCGCGGATATCGAGACTTGGGCGGACCTCCTGGACACCGACGATTTCGTGACCTTTGGCGGCAAAGCTTGACGCCGGCAGGGCTGAGCAGCCCTGATCTGGATCATGACTTCTGCCACTGCTGCCACCTGGAGACTCGGGGGCGATCTTCCCGTGAACCGGCTGGGCTACGGCGCCATGCGCTTGTGCGCCCAGCCGGGAAACTTCGGTCCGTATCCGGATTGGGAAGGCGGCAAACGCCTGCTGCGCCGCGCCGTCGAGTTGGGGATCAACTTCTTCGATACGGCCCATCCTTACGGACCGGGTTACAATGAAGATTTGATCGGCGACGCACTCGCGCCGTATCCGCCCGGCGTCATCGTGACGACGAAGGGCGGTGTGGAGAAGACCGCGCCGGACAAAATTCATTCCGATGGCAGCCTAGCCAGCCTGCGCCGCTTTTGCGAGGGCAGTCTCCGCCGGCTCAGGCTCGAGCGGATCGAGCTTTATCAATTGCACCGTCCCGACGCGAATGTGCCCTTCGCGGAAAGCGTGGGCGCGCTGGCCGAGCTGCGCACCGAAGGAAAGATCGGCCGCGTGGGTCTCTCGAATGTCACGCTGGCGCAGGTCAAGGAAGCGCAAGGGATCGTGCCGATTGCCTCGGTGCAGAATCGCTACAATCTGCTCGAGCGTGGCGACGACCCGGTGCTCGACTATTGCGCGCAACAGGAGATCGCGTATCTGCCGTGGGGACCGCTCGCCGCCAAACCATTCGCGCCGGAGGCTCCGCTGGCGGAAGCGTCCGGGCAGCTCGCGGAGATCGCCGGCGAACTCGGCGCCACGGCCGGCCAAGTCGCGCTCGCCTGGCTGCTGCACCGCAGTCCGAACATCATCCTGATCCCGGGCACGACGAACATTGCGCATCTGGAGGAGAATGTGGCCGCTGGCGGAATTCGCCTTTCCGAAGAGCAAGTTGCCTCTTTGGGAAAGCGATAGACCGCAGTTTTCGCCTCGCAAAGGGAAGCCCTCTCCCTGCAAAATCGCGCCATGAAAATCGCCATCGGTTCCGACCACGCCGGTTTTGAATACAAATCCAAAATCATTGAGATGCTCACCGCGGAGGGACACGAGGTGCGCGATTTTGGAACGCACTCGACCGATCCGGTGGATTATCCGGTCTTCATTGCGCCGACTGCTCAGGCGGTAGCCACGGGCGAATGTGAACGCGGCATCGTCCTCGGTGGTTCGGGAAATGGCGAACAAATCACGGCCAACAAAGTGCGCGGCATTCGATGCGCGCTCTGCTGGAACTTGGAAACGGCCAAGCTCGCGCGGCTGCATAACGACGCGAACGTCATTTCGATCGGCGAACGCACCGTGCCGGTGGAACTGGCGCTCGATATCGTGCGGACCTGGCTGACCACCGATTTCGAAGGCGGCCGGCACGTAGCGCGGCTCAACGGCATCGCCGCAGTGGAAAATGCCACGGGGCAAAATTTGCCGGGCGCATTTCCGGTTTCCGAAAAGACGATGCTCATTCGTCCGGAGCACCTGAATCAGCGCGGCACGCTCTTCGGCGGCTACATGATGGGCTGGGCGGACGAGATGGCCTTCAACGTGGCCTCCCTGACCTTCCCGAAGGCGGTGTTCGTCACCCGGCGGTTCGATGCGTTCGACTTCAAGGCTCCGGTGTTGAACGGCGATATCGTGCGCATCTACAGCCAGGTCGAGCGCGTCGGCGCAACTTCCTGCACGGTGGCCGTTTGGTGCCAGAACGCGAGGACCCGCGCCACGGTCTTCAGCACGACGGCGATCATGGTGCACATTTCGCCCGAAGGCGAGAAAGCGCCGATTCCGAAAGGCACGGCGTAAGCGGAAGACGACAGGCCGACGCAATTCGGCGGGAGAATGCTCTCATTCTCCCATTGTCTCATTGTCTCGGCGAGCGCCCCTTGGTTTAATTCCACGTTTTTTGACTACCCGCACTCCACATCATGGCTGAGGCACCTACCATTATCTACACGAAGACCGACGAAGCACCTGCGCTGGCGACTTATTCTTTTCTGCCGATCGTCCAGGCGTTCACCAAACACGCGGGCATCGCCGTGGAGTCTCGCGACATCTCGCTGGCCGGCCGAATCATTGCCAAATTCCCCGACAGCCTCAAACCGGAGCAGCGCATCGGAGACGCGCTCACGGAACTCGGCAAGCTCACGCTGCGGCCGGAAGCCAACATCATCAAGCTGCCGAACATCAGCGCTTCGGTGCCGCAATTAAAGGCGGCCATCGCGGAGTTGCAGAAGAAAGGATACGCCCTGCCGGATTACCCCGAGTCTCCGGCGAATGACACCGAAAAAGCCACTCGCGCCACTTACGACACGGTCAAGGGCAGCGCGGTCAATCCGGTGCTCCGCGAAGGCAATTCCGACCGTCGCGCACCGAAGGCGGTGAAGGAATACGCGCGCAAACATCCTCATGCCATGGGGGCGTGGTCCGCCGACTCCCAAACGCGCGTGGGCACCATGGGAAAGGACGATTTTTTCTCGAACGAGAAATCCGTGACTGTCGATGCGGCCATGGACGCGAAGATCGAATTTGTGGGAGAAGACGGCCAGACGAAGGTGCTCAAGGAAAAGACTTCGCTCAGAGCCGGCGAAATCCTCGACGCCACGGTGCTGCGCAAGAAAGCGCTCGTGAACTTCCTGGAAAAGCAGATCGCCCAGGCGAAAGAATCGGACGTTCTCTTCTCGGTCCATCTCAAGGCGACGATGATGAAGGTGTCCGACCCGATCATTTTCGGCCATGTCGTGAAGGTCTTTTTCAAGGACCTGATCGCGAAGCACGCGGCGGTGATCCAACAACTCGGCGTCGATTTCAACCATGGCTTCGGCGATCTCGTGGCGAAGATCCAGAGCTTGCCGGCAGATCAGAAGGCAGCGATCGAAGCGGATATCCAGGCCACGCTGGCCAGCGGTCCGGCGGTGGCGATGGTCAATTCCGACAAAGGCATTACCAATCTGCATGTGCCGAGCGATGTGATCGTGGACGCCTCCATGCCGGCGATGATCCGCGACTCGGGCAAGATGTGGAATGCGGCCGGCCAGCGGCAGGACACACTGGCGGTGATTCCGGATAGCTCCTACGCAGGCGTGTATCAGGCTGTGATCGAATTTTGCAAAAAGCACGGCGCCTTCGATCCGCGCACCATGGGCACGGTGCCGAATGTCGGCCTCATGGCCCAGGCCGCTGAGGAGTATGGTTCGCACAACAAAACCTTCGAGATTCCGACGACCGGGACGGTCCGTGTGGTCGACGCCGGCGGCCGGGTGCTGCTCGAACACACAGTCGAAGCTGGGGACATCTGGCGTGCCTGCCAGACGAAGGATGATCCCATTCGCGACTGGGTGAAACTGGCCGTACATCGCGCCCGCGCCAGCAACACCACCGCGATCTTCTGGCTCGACGACAAGCGGGCGCACGACGCGCAAATCCTCGCGAAGGTCCGGACGTATCTTACCGAACACGATTTCAGCGGACTCGACATCCGGATTCTCCCGCCCGCCGTGGCCTGCGAGGTGACGCTGGAGCGGCTCAAGGCCGGGCAGGACACCATCTCCGTGACGGGCAACGTCCTGCGCGATTATCTCACCGATCTCTTCCCGATCCTCGAAGTGGGAACGAGCGCAAAGATGCTTTCCATCGTGCCGCTGATGAAAGGTGGCGGCCTATTTGAAACGGGCGCCGGCGGCTCTGCGCCGAAGCATGTTCAGCAATTCGTGGAGGAGAATTTCCTGCGCTGGGACTCGCTCGGCGAATTCTTCGCGCTGGCCGCTTCCTTCGAACATCTGGGCGAAACTTTCCGGCACGCAAAGGCGAAAGTCCTCGCTGAAACCCTCGACCAAGCCAACGGAAAGTTTCTGGAGAACGACAAATCCCCGGCGCGGAAAGTCGGCGCCGGTATCGACAACCGCGGCAGCCATTTCTATCTCGCGCTCTATTGGGCGCAGGCCCTGGCCGCACAGAGCACGGATCCTGGACTCCAGAACATTTTCACCCCGATCGCGGAAAAGCTGGCCGCCAACGAAGCGAAGATCGTGAGCGAACTGATCGCCGTCCAAGGCAAGCCGACGGACATCGGCGGCTATTACAAGCCGGATGACGCCAAGGCCTCCGCCGCGCTGCGGCCGAGCGCGACGTTCAACGAAATCTTGGGAACGATTTAGCGGAAGCTCTACCTTCAGGAGCGCGTCAGCCCAGCCTTTGCCACGCCCTCGGCAAGGGCGGCATAGGATTTTCGCGCCGCTTCGTGCGGTTCGTAGCCGGGCTGATTGAAAATCATCGCGCTGACTTCCACGACGACGTCGCCCCGGTAGCCAAAGTCCTGCAGCTTCTTGAAATACGCGCCGTAATCGATCGTCCCTTCGCCCGGCAGCAGGAAGGCCACTTTCGTTTCGGTGGTGCCTTTGGCATCCTTCACGTGGATGAAGCGGGTGTGAGGCAGAATCGCGGCCATGGTTTCATCGAGGCCGAGGTTTTGCGCCTGGAAATGGCTGTAATCGTAGGTGAGCTGGATCGAGGGACGATTGACCGCGTGCCACAGCCAGAGCAACCGCTCCGGGGTCTGCACCGCGCTCATGACATGCGCCTTGATCGCCATGATGATTTTCGCTTCCTCCGCCGCCTTGGCCCAGTCCTGCAGCCGCTCCGCCATCCGGTCCTTGACCTGGTCCCATTCCGCGGGTTTGCCCCCGAGCACCGTTTCCAACGGCGGCAACGCGTGGGGCGCGAGGTCGTGGGCGAGTTGTCCAGCCGCGGCGATCCGGGCGAGGTTCTGCGCGTGTTTCGCGTCATCCGCGAGAAGGCTGAAATTCTCCATCAGTCCGGAGATGCGGAGCTTCAATGAGGCCAGGCTTTCGCGCAGCTTCGCGCGATCTTCGGCGCCAAATTTCGCGGGAGTCGTCGGGTACGCGTCCAGCAGACAAAGCTCCACGCCATCGTAGCCGATCTGCGCACAAGTCTTGAGCGCATCATCCAGCGGGAGTGTTTTCATCCCATACAGCGTGAAGCCGAGACCAAACGTGGCTTTCGATTTGGCTTCGCCATGCAAAGGCGAACCGACCGCAGCCAGCGCGAGCGTGGCAGCCGAATTGCGGAGAAAAACGCGGCGGGAATAGGAAGACATTGGATCTGCAAGTAAACGCCGAAAAATGGGGCGCGGCTATCAACTATCAACCATCAACTTCCATTCCGCGCTGCTCCCAGCATCCGCATGAATTCCCGCATGAGCGGCGCGTTGTCGTGCCAGGTCCGCGCGCTCACGAGGTTTCCGTCGACGACGTGCGAACGGTCGACGTATTTCGCGCCGCCTTGTTCGACGTCGAGCTGGCACTTGGCGACGGTCGTCAGCGTGCGCCCGCGAATGACATCCGCGGCGGTGAGGATTTCGATGCCGTGGCAGACCATGGCCACCGGCTTGTTCTCGTCGAAAAAGTGCCGGGTGATGCGCAGCAGGTCCTTGTCATAGCGCAAATATTCCGGGGCCCGACCGCCGGAAAGGAAGAGGCCGGCATATTCCTCGGGTTTCACCTTTTTGAAAGCGACCGTCGCGCGCACGTGGTAGGCGGCGCTTTCGCGGGTGATGTCCCACTTCGGTTCTTCCTTGGCCTGAGGCGGAATTTCATGGAGCACCCCGTGATAGAGACGCGCTTCCGGCCCGGCGACCACGGCTTCAAAGCCGTCCTCCGCGAGTCGAAAGATCGGGTAAAGCGTGTCCATGATTTCCGTGGCGTCGCCGATCGGGATGAGGACTTTCTTGGTTTTAGGGGAGCGTTTGGATTGGGCCATTGGAGAGAGAGCTAGCACGTGGAGCCGCGAAGGGAAAGCGGAACCCCTTTTGATCGCGCATCCGCACGTCATTCACTCGACGCTCCCGGCCTCAGGCCAGGATCTTCACCCGGGCCAGATCGAAATGACGGTCGAAGCTGAAAGCCGCGGGAATGTGATAACGCCGAATCAAAGCGAAGCTTAAACAATCCACAAATCCCACGGATTGATCGGAAAATTTCTCCAGCAAATCCAGAGCCGCAATTTCATCCTCCGGCAGAGCACGGAGAATCGTCAACCCCTGCCAATTCTTGAGAAAGCGCCCGGCCTCCACTGCTGGCCGCGCACCGAGTTGGCGAGTGAGCAAGGCGACCGTTTCGACAAAGACAGAATCGCTGGTCACGATCCGCACTTGCGCCGATTTGAGTTTCGCCCAGATCACACTTGCATGATCGTGGTATTGGTCACGTCGCGAAAAGCGGGCGACCCAGGCTCCGGTGTCGACAAAGATCATTTTTGCCGCTTGCGGGCAGGCACGGTCCCCTTGCGCACATCGTCGTAAAGATATTTGTCGTGGTGCAGAGCAGCGTCAATCGCTCCACCGTCAAAGGTCGGAAAATCCGGCCAATCATTTGCCGGCGGAGCTTCCGCCACTCGCAGCGAAGAAGCTTGATCCGCAGCGACGACTTCCACCTTTCGCAAGGAAATGATGTCGGCTCCGCTGACAATCCCGATGTCTTCACCGGCGGCAGCACGCTGGAGGTACTCACCCAAACGACGTTTGGCCTCGGTAATGGTGATCGTCTTCATGAGGACAGAATATCATCACGGTAGACCTTGTAAAGTCTTTTTAGAGTCTTTAAAAGCGCTCCACAAAAGCCGGCAAGCGTCGACGAACTCCAAATCTACGGCTTAAAGTTCCCAAGCTCATCCGCTACAACACGGTTGTCCTGCCGCCCCTATGAACCGCTTTCTCACCGCCGTCCTGCTCCTTTTTTGCGCTTCTTGCGCAGTCGCTGCCGATGCACCGCGCTGGAACATTCTTTTCATTTTCGCCGACGACTGGGGCCGCTACGCCAGTTGCTACAAGGGGCTCGATGGCCGGCCCACGTTGAACGATGTGGTCCAGACGCCGAATATCGATCGCGTCGCCCGGGAAGGCGTGCTTTTCAAAAACGCCTTCGTCAATGCGCCGAGTTGCACACCGTGCCGCAGTTCGCTGATGTCGGGGCGATATTTCTTCAACTGCGGCCGTGGCGCCATTCTGCAAGGCGCGATCTGGGACAGCAGTATCCCGTCGTTCCCCTTGCTCCTCCGCGATGCCGGGTACCAGATCGGAAAGAGTTACAAGGTCTGGAGTCCGGGCAAACCAGCGGACGCGCCGATCGGCGGACAGCAGTATGCATACGAAAAATCCGGCCGGCGTCCGAATCGCTTTTCCATGAACGTAACGAAGATGGTGGATGGCGGGATGACCGTGGACGCGGCGCGGGAGAAGATTCTCGATGAAGTGCGCGGGAATTTTTCGGCCTTTCTCGCCGATCAAAAGAAGGATGTCCCGTGGCTTTATTTCTTTGGTCCCACGAACACGCATCGCCCGTGGGTGAAAGGATCGGGCAAAAAACTCTGGGGGCTCGAGCCGGAGTCGGTGAAAGGCAAGATGCCGAAGTTCCTTCCCGATGTGCCGGAAGTCCGCGAGGATGTGGTCGACAATCTCGGTGAAGCGCAAGCCGTCGACGCGTACGTCGGCGTGTTGCTCAAGATGATCGAGGAAAAGGGCGAACTCGATCACACCCTGGTGATCATTAGCGGCGACCACGGCATGGGCGGAATGCCGGGCGCGAAGTGCAATCTCTACGACTTCGGGACCAGCGTGGCCCTGGTGGCACGCGTGCCCGGCGGACACGGCGGACGCATCGTGGATGACTTCGTCTCGCTGCCGGACCTCGCCCCAACGTTCATGGAAATCGGTGGCGTCACTCCGCCGAGCGGGCTCTACGGCCGGAGCATCCGCCGCGAATTGGAGTCCGACAAAAGCGGCCAGATCGATCCCGAGCGGAACTGGGTCATCAGCGGTCGGGAACGCCATGTGGCCACCGCGCGGGAGGATAATCTGCCCTATCCCTCGCGCGCATTGCGCACACCGGAGTACCTTTACATTCGCAATTTCGCGCCCGATCGCTGGCCGATGGGCGCCCCCTATTCGGCAACGGCCACGGGCACGCCGCCGGCGGAGGAATTGGAGAAGAATACCTTCATCGCGTATCCGGACATGGACGCGAGCCCGACCAAGGCGTGGTTGATTTTGCACCAGAACGATCCGCAATGGAAATGGCACTTCGACCGGGCATTCGGAAAACGGCCTGCGGAGGAGTTGTACGACTTGCGCAAGGATCCCGATCAGACGACCAACGTCGCTGCCGATCCCGCTTACGCGGCCGATAAGGAGAAGATCGCGGCGCAATTGATGAAGCGGCTCAAGGATTCCGCCGATCCGCGGGTGACCGGAGACACGCTCATGTTTGACAAACCGCCGTTCACCAACCCCGAGCCTGATTGAAGCGGCTTCGCCGCGAACATCCAACACCCAACATCCAATGACTTGCCCGCAGACACCCCCGCCGTGCGAAGTGCAACTTCGCTCCTCAGTGCGTTCCCAAGTGCAACTTGGGAACGAGACGTTCCGTACAGGCGACAAGACGAAGCTCTGGGTTAGGACGTGGCTTCTCATGCTCTGGCTCTGCATTTTCGCCGGTAAGGTCTGCACGGCAGCGGAGTCGACCGAGAAACTGAACATCATCTTCATGCTCGTGGATGATATGGGCGCGACGGACGCGGGGTGTTTCGGCAGCACGTTCTACCAGACGCCCAACATTGATCGACTGGCTCACGACGGATTGAAATTCACCCATGCCTACGCGGCGTGTTGCGTCTGCTCGCCTACGCGAGCATCGATTATTTCCGGGCGCTATCCCGCGGAGTTGCATCTCACCGATTGGATCGCCGGCCACGACCGGCCGAAGGCCAAACTGCGCATTCCAGATTGGTCGAAGCGACTGACACACGACGTCCCGACGCTTCCGCAGGCGATGCACGCCGCGGGCTATACGACGTGTGCGATCGGCAAATGGCACCTCGGCGAGGACGGCCCGGAAAAGTACGGGTTCGACGTGGCCATCGCCGACAATGGCAAAGGGCAGCCCGCCACCTATTTTTCGCCCTACAAAAATCCGCATCTGACCGATGGACCGCCCGGCGAATTCCTCAGCGACCGACTCACCGTCGAGGCCGAGAAATTCATCGAGCAGAACAAAGACCATCCCTTCTTTCTCTACTTCGCGCATTACGCGGTGCACACACCGCTGCAAGGAAAGCCCGAGGTGGTTTCGCGATACCGCAGCATGGCCTTGGAGAGCAATCCGCAGCACAATCCCGTCTACGCCGCGCTGGTCGAAAGCGTGGACGACAGCGTCGGCGCCCTGCGTGCGAAGCTCGATGAACTCAAGCTTACCGGGCGCACCGTCTTCATCTTCACCTCGGACAATGGCGGTTTGATCCTCAATCACGTCACTTCCAACCTGGGGATGCGCGACGGAAAAGGCTCGGCCTACGAAGGAGGCGTGCGGGTTCCGGCCATCGCCCTTGTCCCGGGCGTGACCCAGGCCGGCACGACCACAGCCACACCGGTGATCTCGCTGGATTGGACGGCGACCATTCTCGACCTGGCCGGCGCCAAGCCACTCGATCAGCAACGAGGAGTAAGTCTCGCGCCGTTGCTCCACGGAGGGACGATCGCACCGCGCCCATTGTTCTGGCATTACCCACACTATCATCCGGGCGGCGCCACGCCCTACAGCGCGATCCTCGACGACAATTGGCGGCTCATCGAGTTTTTCGAAGACAATCACGTCGAGCTCTATCACCTAAGCGACGACCCCGAGGAAAAACACGACCTCGCCGCCGCCCAACCGGAAAAGGCCGCGGAACTCCGTGCCAAATTGCATGCCTGGCGGGAAGCGCAGAACGCGCAATTGCCAACGCCCAATCCGAACTACGATCCCGCGCATCCGAACGAGCCGCCGAAGGTGAAACCGCCTCCGGAACAATAGTGTGAGTATTCGGAGCCGGGGCCGTTGCGCGGCGAAATGCTAAGCCCGCTGGAGCAAATCGCGGAACACTTCCTCCATGGTTCGGCTGCCTCGAGAATGTTCCGTTCGACCGCGCTCGAATTCGATCCAGCCGGAATTGAAACCGTCGAGCATCTCAATGCGCGCCGACGTCCGGTCGGGCGCGGTGCCTTGCGCTTCAAAGGTAGCCGGCCATTGCTCCCGCGGAACCGGCACAGCCGTGACTGGCTTGCCGAGCAGGCGGGCGAAGGTTTGCGCGGCGTCGATTTGCGAATAGCGTCGCGGTCCCTCGAGCTCCAGGTATCGCAGACCGCTCCACTCCTGCTGAAGAGTCGCGGCCACGAGCTGCCCAATATCTTCGGTGGCCACCATCGGAAACGGGCGATCGAGCGGGGCGAGATAGGCATCGATCCTCCCGCGCTCTCGCGCCGGCGCGACGTCCCAAAGAGAATTCTCCAGAAACCAGCCGGGTCGAACGAAAGCATTCGGCACGGGCAGCGTGCCGAGTTCCTGTTCGAGCATGTGCAACTGGGTGATCAGACCCAGCCCATGGTCCTGTTGCGCACCGATGGACGAGAGCGTGACAACGCGGTTCGGGCGGACGGCTTCGAGTGCTTGATGCAGGGCCGCGATCTGCGCCCGTGCATCCGGAAAGCCTGGAGCTGGGGCGAAAGCGGGAGGGAGCATGGCGAAGACTCCATCCACGTCGCGAAACGCCGCTTCCAGACTCGCCGCGTCCGTGGCCTCGGCGGAAACGAGTTCCACGCCCTGTTCGGTCCAGTGGGCTGCGCGTGATTTGTCGCGCACAATTCCGCGAAGGCTTTTTCCGTCGCGGAGCAGCGCCCGTGCGATGGCTCCGCCGACCTGCCCGGTAATTCCCATGATGGCGTAGATTGGCGATTTCATGAGTCCACCATCGGCCTCGACCATGATTTTCAAAAGCGCATCTTCCACATCTTGATGATGTCACGGTGACAATGCCCCCTTTTGGAAACATCGAGATTGCCTCCTCTCCGCCCATGTCAGCCCATGTCCGCCCTAGTCGGAACGCGATCCGCTTCTATCGAACGCCAAACAGCTACTCGGTCAATGGAGCTCCAGCTTCGACTTCGCGGGCCATTTTGATGCGATCGGCGACCCAGCGGATCCAAGCCGGATGGAGTTGCAGAAAGCGCGCGAGTTCACGGCGCTCCGTCTCATCGCAACTCCCGGAAATGAAGCGTTCGATTTTGGCAGCTTGCTGAGTTTCCAAAACGGTCAATCCGCGGCCTTCCACCTCCGGACCACAGCGTTCCAGGAACTCGAACAATACTGAAAATTCTTCATTCATATCTACCGGCTGGGATGCCGGCTCCGCGGGTTTTTGCAGAAAAAGTTCAATTATTTTGTGAAAATCCGGTGACGAAGAATTTTGGCGAAAGCGAAATTTTTTCCGCAAAAAGGCGTAAAGCCACCATCTCAGCCGGTGGAAGCTGAGGGTGTTGGGCGGAGCTTCCCCAATGGACTGCATCCGGCATGGTGCGAGGGCGTTGGAGGCAGGCGGCTGGCTGGCGCGGAAGCACGGAGAGCGGAGGTTGTGGGCGGGATTGTGGGGACCGGGGCAGGCAGTTGGGGGCATGCTGCGGGGTGGGGTGCGACCACGGGGGTGGTCGCGCCCCTCCCGCAGGCCACCATATTTTCCGTTGATCTTCGGCGCGACGCCTCTAACGATTTGGGCCGAATGCTAGAGCCACTGCCACATGCCGACGATTTTCTACTCGCCCAGAAATGCCTGGAGGGAGACTCACAAGCCATCCGGCAACTCCAGGAAACCTACCAGGCGCCTCTAATGAGTTACCTGGTGCATGTGGGTGCCGATGCCGCGGAGGCGCGGATGCTGGTCAGCGACCTGTGGGCGGATTGCATTGCTCCGCGACCGCAGCGGAAGCCCCGGCTGGCAACGTATTCCGGCAATGCACCGCTCCAAGCCTGGCTGAAGACGGTGGTGTTCAACAACCTCTTGCAATTGAAGCGCCGCCCTCCCGGACCGGTGGTTCACGAAGACGAAGATGGTCCGTCGCCGGAATCCCCCGACAACACCTACTCCCCGGAAAAACCCGTCCTGGATATCATTCTTACCGCCATCCAGGCCTCGTTTCAGGAATGCGATCCCGAAGAGTTCCTGCTCCTGAATCTGGCCCATGCCAATGGTCTCCGCGGACGTGAATTGGCTCCCCTGTTTGGCTGTTCGGAAGCAAAGATCAGCCGCACCCTGGACGCGTCGCGCGCCAAAATTAAAGCGGCCATTTTGCGCCACGTAAAGGAACGTGACGAGTGGCTCGAGATTCAGTGGGAAGACTTCGTGGAGTTGTGCCGGGTCGTGAGTCCCTCCTGTTTCGGGCTGGAGTAGCGGCGGCACTGGAAAACGGCGCTCCGGCTGGGTCGCGAAAACAACGTTTATTTTGACGGAGACATCCGTTGGAGTTTTTCGCAATCTCGCCTGGTCCTCCCAATCCTACTCCCACCTCCGCTTATGCCCGACCAATTCGTCGAAAGCTCCTCACAGTCCTGGTTCAGCCGCATCGGTGGCGCCATTGTCGGTGTCATCGTCGGCATCATCCTGCTGCCACTGTCGGTGACGCTCCATTTCTGGAACGAACACCGCGCCGTGGTCAGCGAGAAAAGCCTGAAGGAAGGCGCGGCGGCGGTCATTTCCGTTCCGGCAGATTCGATCTCTCCGGGAAATGACCGGAAGCTGATCCATCTCACTGGCGACGTGACAGCGGGGGAGCCGATCCACGATGGCCTTTTCAACGTCGGCGCCCCGGCTTTGCGGCTCGTCCGCCACGTCGAGGTCTATCAATGGAAGGAAGATAAAACCGAGGAGACGCACAAGAAACTCGGGGGCGGGGAAGAACACGTGACCAAGTACAATTATACGAAAACCTGGGCGGACAAACCGATTGATTCCACGACTTTCAAACATCCCGAAGACCACACCAACCCGGCGTCTTTTCCGGTGCCGACGGCGACCGTGCTCTCCTCCAAAGCCACCCTCGGCGCCTTCAAGATTCCGCAAAACCTGATCGGCAAGATGCAAGGTGGCGAACCGCTCTCCGTGACCGGCGACGCGCTGACGCCACTGCCGCCGGATTTGAAATCGAAGGCCAAAATTGCGGGCGACGGGGTTTACCTGGGGAGCAATCCCGAGGGTCCGATCGTGGGCGATGAGCGCGTCTCCTTCCAGGTGTTGAACCCCGGAACGTTCAGCTTTCTCGCGCAGCAGAGCGGCGATACGCTGGCGCCGTATCTCACCCACGAAGGAGGCGAGATCGAACGTGTGGAATCGGGCGCGATGGGGGCGGACGTGATGTTTCAACACGCCCAAAACGAGGCCAAGATCCTGACCTGGGTGCTGCGCGTCGTCGGCTTCGTCATGATGTTCGTCGGGTTCGCGCTTATCTTCAATCCGCTGCATGTCCTGGCCGATGTGGTGCCATTCGTCGGCGGGATCGTGGGATTCGGCACCGGGCTGCTCGCGGCGCTCCTGGGATTCGCCGGCTCGCTGGTGGTCATCGCCCTCGCCTGGCTGGCGGCCCGCCCGCTTCTCGGGATCGTGCTGCTGGTGATCGCGCTGGCAGCGCTGATCCACAGCATCGCCCGCATTCGTCACCATCACCAATTGGCGATGGCGGGGAAGCCGGCATAAACCTACGGCTCCGCACCGCCGCCCCGCAGCGATTGGAGGTTTGCCCCACAGTCCCATAGGCGTCTCGCTTCGCTCGGCTTTCGGCTCCGCTCTCAGAATGACAGGCTTTTTTTCGATCGCTGCGCGGAGCCTCTTCGACCGAACCGAAAATTACCTTCGAGAGATGCTCTAAAAGACGAAGGGCTGGCCTGGCGGCCAGCCCTTCGCTGATGACAAGGAAGTAGTTTCTCCTCTTAGATCACATTCTCGAGGAGGGCCAGGGCCCGACCGTCATTGGTCGGGGCGGGCGGCACTGCGACCTGGCTTTTTGGCGACTCCGGCTGACCGGCCGGCGTTTCACCGGAACCGGGCTGGATTGCGCCGGAAGCCGGCGGCGGAGCCGGCGGGCGCTGCTGCGGCTGCGGGCCGTTGCCTGGAGCATTGCCTGGCTGCGGCTGAGCACGGGGCGGGCGTCCCTGAGGTTGTGGGCCGCCGGGCGTGGGGTGCGGACGCCCCATCTGGCCGTGATCGAATCCACCAGGGCCACGGTGCATCCATTCCTGCCCGGGCTGCGGGCCGTGCTGATCGTGACGGAATTCGCCCTGGCCCTCTTCGGACCAGGAACGGTGTGAAAAGCGGTGATCGCCCCATGGTCCGGGCTGTGGTCCGTGATGGGCAAATCCCTCTTCGCCCCCGCGGCCAAACTGGCCCTGATGTTCTCCCGACATACCCGGTCCGTCGTGTTCGTGGTGAGCGAATCCTTCGCCACCGAATTCACCGTCCCGATGATGGTGATGCTCGCCGCGTTCGCCCCAACCCTGACCGGAGAAGCGTTCGTGGCCGAATTTGCCGAAGCCGTGATGGTGGTGATGTTCGCCACATTCGCCACGGCCTTCGTGTCCGTGCCGTTCGCCTTCGCCCCGGCCATACCAGTGATGGCCGCCTTGCCCGTGATGCGAGAAGCGTTCGTGACCGAATTCGCCGAAACCGTTATGGTGGTGGTGTTCGCCCGATTCGCCACGGCCTTCGTGCCCGTGCCGTTCGCCTTCGCCTCGGCCATACCAATGATGGCCGCCTTGCCCGTGATGCGAGAAGCGTTCGTGACCGAATTCGCCGAAGCCATGATGGTGGTGATGTTCGCCACATTCGCCACGGCCTTCGTGTCCGTGCCGTTCGCCTTCGCCACGGCCATACCAATGATGGCCGCCTTGCCCGTGACCGGAGAAGCGTTCGTGACCGAATTCGCCGAAGCCATGATGGTGGTGATGTTCGCCCGATTCGCCACGGCCTTCGTGTCCGTGCCGTTCACCTTCGCCCCGGCCATACCAATGATGGCCGCCCTGCCCGTGACCGGCGAAGCGTTCGTGGCCGAACTCGCCGAAGCCGTGATGGTGGTGGTGACGTTCGCCCCCCATTCCCTGTTCACCTTCCTGCCCACGGTGGGCGAAACGTTCGCCGCCAAATTCGCCAAAGCCATGATGATGGTGCTCGCCTGGCGCACCGCCTTGCGGGCCACCGTGTTGCATTTCCGGATTTTGCGGTCGCGGTCCCCGCGGGCCACCTGGCCCACCGCCCTGCGGAGCGTTTTGGGCAAACTGTTGGTGCGGCCGCTCCCCCTGCTGGGGATGCTGCCATGGTCCACCTTGTCCAAATCGCTGTCCGGGCTCCATGCCGAACGGATGATGGAAGTGCGGCTGTCCCTCGGCTGGCGGGCCGCCGCGCTGCGCTCCTTGCGGCCCCGGCGCGTTTTGATTTCCCGGGGCGCCCGGCTGCGGCCGGTGCATCCACTGGGCGGCGCCTGGGGGCAATAGT
Organism: Chthoniobacter sp.; assembly: GCA_036501065.1. Taxonomy (GTDB): domain Bacteria; phylum Verrucomicrobiota; class Verrucomicrobiia; order Chthoniobacterales; family Chthoniobacteraceae; genus Chthoniobacter. The sequence continues at coordinate 52,779 of DASYAY010000094.1, forward strand.
TCGTCGCGGGTCAATTTACCGTCGCCATTGCGATCGAGCTTTTTCAAAACCTCGGGCGCGTTCTGCATTTCCTGGGCGTCGATGACCCCGTCGTGGTTGGTGTCGAGCGCGTCGAAGAGGGACTTGGAAATCCAGAGGGCCGGCGGGCCACCGGGGTGGAGGTGATCCGGCCCACCTTGGGGATTGGGCGGTGGCGGAGGACTGGACTGCCCAGGCGGTTTTGGAGGCGCCGGCGAGGGCGGCGGCGGGGCGGCGTTATCCTGGGCACAGAGCAACCCGGCGGGAAGAGCCAGGGCCAAGGCCCAGAGGAGGAGGGTTTTCCGATAGTTCATAGGCGTGGTGGGAATGAGGGTGGCGCCGCAGCCTGCGGCCTTCACGAGCTTAAACGCCGCGTTTGGGAAATGTTGTGTGGGAAATTCCCGACGCTCGACGGAATCGGCGGGAAGTCGCGCGGCGGTCACTGTTGATAATTGTTGATTTTTTTGGCCGATCGTCGGGTTTTCATCTCTGATGAGGGCGGCCCGATGTTGAGGCGGAAAACGGGCGGAGTAGCGGGCGGGAATGGCAAACTCCGGGCAAAGATGATGGGGTAAGCCGGCTGATTGACGGGGCGCCGGGGCCGGCTGTTCCCGGAGAGGCAGGCGAGCAAGAATCTGGAGTCCTGACGGAGTGGAGGCATTGGATCTGCGTCCTTGGGACTTGAGGGCAAAATGGCAAGAACAATCTTGGGTCGCGGGCTTTTTGCGACGTGTCGGAAATGGAAAATGGAAAATGGCAGATGGCAGATGGACGTTGCGCATCGTTTCTCCTGGTGGCGGAATCTTCTGGATGCGGATTTTCCTGGGGGCGGAATGTCCGGAAGGCGGAAGCTTTGCCGGGACCGGAATGCGATAGGTTGAAAGTTTTGGGAATTTGCCACGTATTCCTTTTCAACTGCATCTCGATGACTCTGCGTTTTTCCTCCTTCTCCCTGGCGAAATGGTTGACCGTTTGCGCCATTATCGGCCTTGGGGGCATTGGCCGGGGCGCCGATCCCGCGCTTCCGGAGAGCGCCCGGGCAAAATTTCCGCCGGGCTATTGCCGGTTTCCCGGAACAATCTCTCCCGACGGGGCGTACGCATTTGCCTGGGCGCCGGACGGACTCACGGCGGAAGAAACGGCCGTGCTCAAGGAATGGCCACACGATCTGGACCTCAGTTCCGACGATGGCGACGTGGACAACTTTCTCTTCGATGTCGTCCACAAGCGGTTGCTGGCGCAGCTTCCCGGCTTCGACTTTTTCGTAGGGCAGGGTTGGCGAAAAAACAGGGGCGAACTGTATGTGGGTTGGTCGCCGGACAGCCGGCACGCCGTCGCCATTAGTCAGGAACGCTGGGACGACGATGGCATTGCCTGGATCGATGCGCGGGCCAACAAAGTCACGAGTATCAAGGAAGCGCTGTTAAAGGCCTTCGGCTCGATATTGCGCCAGCGCCACAAGGAGAAACCGGATACGGTGAACATGCAGTTCAGTGATCCGGTCATTCTCGCCAATGGCCAATTGGTGATCGATGGCAACGGAGGCCACATGAAGGAAGGCCCGTACTACGATTACCGCTTGACCTGCCGTGTCATGCTGGCCGAAGGGAAACCGCCGCGAGTCGAAGTTCTGAAAGCCCGAATGGTCAGTGACGAGCGGTCCACGGGCGTCGATTATGAACCCGACTTGAACCTCTACTACAACCGCCTGCGCGCGAAGCTGGACGAGAAGGGCAAGGCGGCACTGAAAAAAGAAGAACAGGACTGGCTGAAATTCCGCGACGCCCAACCGGAAGAAGCCCGGGAGCAACTCACCGAGCGGCGGGCGGTGGAACTGCGGGCGAGATGCGAACACTGAAAGCGCTTCTGAATGCCGCCCTTCGCCCATTTGAGCAACGAACCCGTGTCTCGACATCACCGGAACAACCACTAGAACTCCGACATGCTGCGTTCACCCTCGCTTCTTTCCGCGTTGACCGCTTTTGTTGCATTGGTTCCCGCATTTCCGTCGGCAGTTCGAGCAGACGATCTCAAGGCCATGGAAGGGACCTGGCGGGTGGAATCGGTGGAGGCCGGTGGGAAGGCGGTCGAGGCCGAGGATTTGCAGAGTCTCGAACTGACGATCAGCGGAGAGCATTATACGGTGAAAACGAAAGACGGAATGGATGTGGGCACGCTGAAGCTCGATGAGACGCAGAAGCCGCGGACGATGGATGCGACGAAGACGGAAGGATTTGACGCAGGGAAGGTGGTCAAGGCCATCTACACGATCGAAGGAAACACGCTGAAGGTGTGTTGCGCACCAGACGGTGGACAGCGGCCGACGGAGTTGGCGACGAAGGAGGGGGAGGCGGTGGTGTTGATCGTTTATCGGCGGGAGGCGAAGGAATGACGAATGTCGAATGACGAACGACGGTGAGTGGAGCTAGGCAGCCATGCGTAGGGGCTAATGATGAAACTGGTTCATGATTAGGCGTGCGGTCATGGGGGCTCGGTTGCGCTCACCGTGGTGGCCGGGGCGCATCAGACGTTCGTGGTAACGCCGGGAAAGCGCGCGGCCTGGGTGGGGTTGCTGGCGGGATTAATGTCGTTCTTCTTCTTCAGTCATCTGGCGGTGGAAAAGGGTCCTGAAAAAGGGGGCGCCCGCTGCTCTGCTCGGGAACCCGCGGGAATTGAAGATCCTTCGACTCCACCCGTGATTCCCCGCTCCGCCCAGGAAGACAGCATGGGCGTTTAGGCGGTGCGCGGATCGTGAAGGCAGGTGGGCCAGTGCGTGCCGACTCCCTCGGCGGTGGTGAAGAGGATGTTGCAAAAGAATTGGCTCTGGATGGTGGTGGCCGGCGGAATGAAACGCGGCAGGGTGCCCTTTTGATAGAGGAGGAAAGTGTCGTAGCCGGCACTGGCCATGTCGTCACGAAGCGCGCGCTGATTCGTCCCCAACTTCTCCAATCCAAAGGGGTGCAATTCGGCGACGACAAAAGGAATTCCGCGGTTGGCCAGGAGGCGGCGCGCGCCGCGCACGACCTGATGCTCGGCGCCCTCGGTGTCGACCTTGAGCAGCCGCACGGAGGGCAGGGCGAGGCGCTCCAGTTCGGCATCGAGGGTGGTGGACTCGAGGCTCAGGACCCGGGGGTTGGCCTGGGTGAGGACATTGCCGGGATACTGCGCGGGGTCCCAAAGGGCGCTGCCCCCGCTATCGTCGCTGTTGAGGAAGAAGGAAACCGGGCCGGCATGATCCGAGACCGGCCGATTGATGAGCGTGACGTGCGTGAATCCGTTGGCCTGAACGTTGGCCTGAAGGCGGGCAAAATTCGAAGGGTCGGGCTCGAAGCTGACGACGCGTCCCCCGGGACCGACCAAGGCGGCGGCGAGGACGGTGAAGAACCCGACGTTGGCGCCGACGTCGACGACGGTGTCGCCCTCGCGCAGGACCCGGAGAAAAATCTCGGCGATGTCCGGCTCGCAAAACGAGCCGGCCGCGAGATGTTCGATGATGAATTTTTCGGGCGGGTAGGCGGGATCGAGTTGCAGCCGCATCGCGCAGGGACGGCAGCCCCCTTTCACGGTGATATTGAATTCACCCATATTTCTCAGGAGCGGCCAAAGGCGGTTTCGGGAGAGTGCCGCCAGACAGTCCGGGCGGGCGCGGCGAGGCGGGGGTGATTCATGATTTCCGAGCGTGGCTGATTGTCGGAGGCGAGGCAAGGCGCGGCAACTCGGGGGTGGAAGCGAGGCAGTTTCGGGGTGCGGGGTTCGAGTTTCCGAAACTGCTCTTCATCCTCGCGGAGCCGGCTTTTCTTCCCCCGCCCCGCTTCGTGCAAGATGCATCGCAAGAAGCTGCATCTTGCATCCGAGGGCTCCCTGCGCTTTTGATCGGAGTGCAACTCATGAAACCCCACCCCCATTTCATTTTGTGCGGCGTCGCGGCTGCGACCCTTGGCGGCACACTGCTCTTTTCCTCCACACACGCGGACGCGGATCCCAATCCGGCGGGACCGCCGGCGGCGACAGCCGAACCAGCTCCGGCAGCGCCGGCGACACCCGCGGCGCCGGCAAACATGACGATGCGCTTCGAGTTGTTCGTGAAGGACACTCATGTGTCGGTCGATTTCTATACGCGGATCCTTGGCTTTCAATGCGACGCAGACACGGGATCGTACATCCAGGCGCGGAGCGGGGCGGTGCGGATCGGGATCTGTGACCAGGCGACGCTCCCGGAGGGACACCATTTTTCCCCGGATGCGCTCCATGGCCGAAAAGGGGTGGGCACGGAGATCGTACTCGAGGTGGATAATCTGGATGCCTATTACGAGCGTGTGACGAAGAGCGGATACGCGATTCGCGAAGAACTGGCGAAACGTCCGTGGGGACTGCGCGATTTCCGGATCGTGGATCCGGATGGGTACTATCTGCGGATCACGGAGAAGAAGGAGTGACGGCTTCGCCGGAACACCCAACATCCAACATCCAACATCCAATGGGCCGGCCGTGGGGCAGGAGACTGGGGGCATTTTCGCGGTGGGATACTGATTACTGAGAACTGATCACTGATTACTTTCCGCCGTTCCGACTAGTCGTGGAGGCTTTGCGAAATGCGTTGTCGATTGTCGGAAAAAACGGTAGACGGTTGAGCAATAGCTGGTTGCTGCCGGCTGCTTCCATTCTTTCTCCGGATATGAATACCGCTCGCTGCGTTCTCGTCAGTGCGTCTCTGTTCGTTGTGGTCTCGATGCTGCCTTCGGGGATGGCGTGGGCGGCAAGTACTCCGCCGCCCAAGGGGCAGAAAGGAAAGCAGATGCCATCGGTGCGTCTGCGGCAGATGATCGACCACACGCTGCCTCAACTCGTGGTGGTGGAACGAGGCAAGGAGCCGACTAATCGCGGGGCGCTGACGGAGGCGCAGGCGGAGTGGACGGCCCTGGCGCAGACGGCATCACCGGCGGAGCAGCCGATTTATGCAGCGGCGGCGAATGTCGTGCAGATGCTGCTGGCAGCGGAGGAGGAACACACGACGGCGGTGGCGAATTATCAATATTCCAAGAGCGTGCACGGAAAGCAGGACCACCAGGACGCGAGGATCAGCAACGGGGGCCAGGCTCCAGGGACGGCATTCGCCAACAACGCGAAGCAAAACCAGGAGAACGCGCAGTTCCGCAAGGAGGAGATCCGGAAAGAGCAATTCATGAACAAAGGCGCGAGCGGGGAATGGAGTGCGCGCGTGGAGACGATGCGCACTTCGATCGAGCAGGCGTATACGGCGGAATTGGTGACGGAAAAGCAAACGTTGCTGGCGAAAGCGGCTACCCCACCCCCGATTCCACGAGCGCCGAAGTCGGAACCGAGCGCCGCGCTTCGCTACTCGCCGGCCGGGTCCTGGAACATGCCGAAAGGGCAATGGACGCTGGGCGAAGATGGAACGTTTTCGACGGCGATCGGCACGAAGGGTACCTGGCAGTGGACCGACCAAAGCAAGCGCCAGATCGGGTTCCACTGGAACAATGGCGGGGAGGGCTCGGCGGTGTTTTCGGACGATGGGAAATCGCTGAAAGTGACGATGCCGAAGGGGGGGACGGTTTCGCTTTCGCGCTAGGGCGGGAAGAAAGTTCAGAGTTGAGGGTTGAGAGTTGAGAGCCGGTTTTTCTGGGGGCGATTGCTGGGGGCGAAACTTGCGCCGATTGATTGAGTCGAAGGAAGAGAGAGATTGTTGGGTTGTCGGATGTGCGCGGGGGGCGCAGATTCTGCGTTGTGAAATTGCGCGTTTTGTTTGTTGCTGCCCTGGCGTTGGCTGGGTTCGTTCGTCCGGTGCTCGGGATTGTGGTGGTCGATGCGGATGAGAGGGCTTGCCTGGTGGCTCCGCCGAATGGGGCGCCGTGGAACTATGTGGCACGCCTGGATACCAAATCGGGACCGACGGCGAGCGGGATTTACCTGGGCAACCGCTGCGTGCTGACCGCAAATCACGTGGCCAAGGACATCAGCCTGGTGCAACTGAATGGAACGAATTACGCGGTCGACGAAACCTTCAAGCCGGTAGCGATCGAAGGGACAGACATGCGGGTGCTGCGAATCACCACCGACCCGGGGTTGCCGCCGCTGCCGCTGATCGGCCTGGCGGAATCGGAGTTCGAAAAGCCCTGCGTGATCATCGGCTGGGGCGTGGGCAAGGGCACGGCCATCCCCGGCCAAGGTTGGAATTGGGGCGACGATCAGACTCGGAAAAAGCGCTGGGCGACCAACTCGACGAAAGCGAAGTATTACTTCAACCCGGAAAACCATGTGTCCTACATCGAGACGACTTTCGACCGGGCGGCTGGGCCGAGCACCGGGCAACTCGCGGTGGGCGATTCCGGCTGCGGATTGTTTGAGAAGCTCGACGGCGTGTGGAAGCTGGTGGGGATTGGCTCGTTTATAGACAGCGATAACAACAAGGCATTCTATGACAAGGGTCCGGGCACGCCGGGGCATCAATCGGAGCACTCTTACTTCGCCCCGGTGCATCGCTACGTTTTGCAGTTGAAACGGATTGTTAGCGGCTAGGGATTTTCCGCAGGCGTGGGGCGGGAACGAGTGGGGGGCGGTTCGGTGGATTATGGGAGGAATGGGACGAATAGGACCAATGGGAGCAATAGGAATGGTGCGCCCGAATTCCGTGTTTTTTTAAGAAGAGCGACGGAGAGCTCGCTGCGCTCGTGCAGCGACCGTCGGCCAGGGTGTGGGCGCAGGTTTCGCTTTCGGGTTTGCGAGGGTCCGATCCGGCGGCTATGAAGAACGGCCTTCATTTTTACACCCATGAGCTCTGAAACGATTCACAAAGCTGTTCTACTCGCCGCGGGAAAAGGGACGCGGATGCGCGAGCTGACGGAGGAATTGCCGAAGCCGATGATCGCGGTGCGCGGCCAGCCGATCCTCCAGCACATCGTAGATGGGCTGCGCGCGGCGGGAGTGACTCACTTCCAGATCGTCGTGGGATGGCGGGCGGATGTGGTGAGGAATTATTTCGGTGACGGCTCGAAATTTGGGGTGTCTGTGGAATATGCGACGCAGGTGGTGCAGGACGGGACCGGGCGGGTGGTGGAACTGGCGAAGGAGTTCGCGGGCGCGGACGCGTTCGTGCTCAGCTACGGGGACATTCTCATCGAGCCGGCGAATTACCGGCGACTGGTGGCGCTGGGAGAGGCGGAAGCGTTGGTGAGCGTGAAACACAATCCCGGCGAAATCGCCAAGGGGGGCGCGGTGTTCGTGAACGAACGTTTCGAAATGACCGACCTGCGCGAAAAACCAAAGCCCGGGGAACCGACGAGCCCTTGGTACAACGCCGGCGTTTACGCTTTTCGGCCGAGCATTTTCGAGTTCACGGCGAAACTGGAGAAATCGCCGCGGGGCGAATACGAACTAACCGATGCCATTCGGGCTCTGGCGCAGAGCGGACGGAAGGTGCAGGTGGTGGAACTGGCGGGTGACTGGGCGGATGTGCGCGACCCGGAGGTGCTGGCGCAATTAAACGCGGGGAAATAGCGAGCCGCCGAAAAGGAATGAGCAGGCCTTCGTGGGACCTGCTCATTGAAACCGGTTGCGGGAATGGAACTTAATGGCGAGCCGTGCGCGGGGCGTTGCCGGTGGTGGGCTGAGCGGTCGGCTGACTGGCAGGTGCGCCCTTGCCCGCGGGGACGGGCGCCGGCACGGGCGCAGGATCCACGTCATCGCGATCCTGCTCGTCGAGGAGTTTCTCATCGCCATGCCTGGTGACGAGTTCCTCGCGACGGAGGGGAATCTGCATGGTCTCGTTACCGTGCAAGAGCGTCACGGAACCATCGTTGATGCGCTGCAGGCGAACGCGGTTGGGAGCGGCGCCGGGAGTTCTCGGCATGCGGACGAATTCGCCTTCGCTGTAGGCGCGGCCGTTGATGACGGCGAGGGACGCGGTGCTGCCGTTACCGATGAGGACACTGGTGAGCCGGAAGAAATTTTTGTCGATCGTGCTGATGACCGGGGCGACCGCCTGGACAATGGGGGAGGAGGCGTCGTGATGGACCCAGCCGATGGGCCAGAAGGGCGGACGCGGATTGGTCGAGGAAATGGTGAATTCGGACTTGTTCTTGAGCTCGTAGGGCGGAGGCGGAGGCTGGGGGGCTTCCGGAGCAGCAGCCGCCGCTGGAGGAACGGGCTCGGCGTGAGGCCGGGCGGCGTGGGCAACGGCAGCCAGCGCCAGAAGCACGATGGCAGAGGACAGATAGCGGAGGCTCATTTCTTGACGAGGTTATTGACAGTGAGAAAGACGTGCTCCGACTCGACATCATCGCGACTGGCGTCAATCTGGACGGCGCTGATCTCGATGAGGGGTTGATCGTTTTCGAGGGTGGCAACGGCTTTACCGAAGGTGACAAAGTCGACTTTCGGCAAATCCACGCCCCAGGCGATGTGCCGGAATTTGGGGAGTTCTTTGTCGCCGGTATCGCCGGTCATGCGGGTGGAAGTGCGATCAATCCCCTGCTTTTTGAAGAACTCCTGCATTTGGGTGGGAAACCACGCGACTGGCGAACCTTCGGGAATCATGGCCTCGACCTGGCGCATGACGAGGGTGGCGCTGGCGAAGTCTCGTTCCATGTCCTTGGCCTTCTGGATCTGAGCTTTGGATGCCTGGATCTGCGGGACGAGAGTTTCGGCGCTGTGCTTGGTCAGTTGGGCGCGTTTGCTCAACGGCCCGAGCAGCATGTCGAAATAGCTGTAGATGAGGCCGAAAAAGAGGAGGACCCCGAGGACGATCTTTTGGATTTCTTCTTTGCCGAGTTTCATTTTTTCCTGCGCGGAGGTGGAGTGGCCGCTTCTACGTTGTGAAATTGGACGTTGATGGTGAAGGTGGCGGTGGGCATCTGGCGTCCGTCGAGGAGGACCGTCTCGGAACCGTCTTCGAGGGTTTTGAAGGTCGAGGTGACGCTCGGCCAGTGCGGAGAGAGGCGCTGGGCGATGGCCGTGCGCAATTCCTCAGCGACGCGGCGAGGATCGGGTCCGGCGGCCAGACCGTCGATCGTCAGGGCGCAATGCCGGAGCGCGTCATTGGCGACCTCGCCGCCGAGCCGGGTGATCTGGACTTCGCGCGGGACGACCTGGCTAATCTGGGAAAGGAGCGGCGCCCAGTAGAAGCGCTCTTCGATTCGTTTGCCCATGACGATGCTTTGGTTCGCCTTGGCGGTGAGTTCGTCCTGCTTCTTCTTGGCGGCCTTGCCTTGGGGCTCGATCTTGTCGAACTCCGCCTTCTTCCCGTTATAGTCGTCGAGGTAGGTGTGGTACTGGATCAAGGTGATGGTGTACCAAGCGGCGCAAAGCGCAGCGATCGAGGAGAGCACGTAGATGGAAATCTTGAGCGGGTCGCGCCGCTTGAGCGCTCTCTCCTTGATGATTTCATGGTAGAGGTTGAGACGGAGAGCCATGGGTCAGTTTGCTTTCGCTTTGAGGATTTCGGCAGCGGCTCCGCAGGCCACGTTGAGATCGACGATGTCCCTCTGGAGAGTGGCGGTGCGATTCGGCGGGAGAGCGGACTCGCACTTGGCGACCGCACTCCAAGCCTGGCAGGGCAGGTGGACTTCCTCAGCGAGGACCTTGAGGATAGCGGGGCACTTGGCCGGGCCGCCGGAGGCGTAGATGGTCTGGATCGTTTCCTCGTGCCGGTGCTCGAGGAAGCCGATGGAACTTTGAATTTCGCGGACGAGGGCATTGAGGCCGACGCGGGCAAACTCGACCATGACTTCATCTTCCTGATCGAGCGCCTGGAGGATGGCCTCCCGGCCTTCACCGCTGAGGCTGGTGAGCGTTTCGAGAAGCATCTTGCCGCCGAAATCGATGTTGCGGACGAGGACGAGTTCGCGCTTCATGCCGACCATGACGGTGGAACTGGTATGGCCGATGTCGACGAGGAAGAAGGCCTGATTGTTGAAGACGTCTTCGTGGGCAAATTCAAAGGCGTTGAACGAGCAGATCGGCGCCAGTTGCATGGCAGTGAGCGAATGGCCGGTCTGTTCGAAGCCGACGCCGAGCATGTTCACCTGGGTGCGCGGGAGGCCGCCGACGAGATAGCGTTTGCGACCGACCATATCGGACTCGAGCGGGGTCTCCTTCACCGCGGAGGGGATTTCATCGCAATCGAGGACGAATTCGCGGCAATCCTGGTTGAGCAGCGTCATCCCGTTGAGCCGGAGGGCATCGCGGAGGATTTCCGGAGGGGTGACGGGCTGTTCGATGATGCGAATGAGGGCATCGGGACTGGAGATTCCCACGGCGCAAGCCTTGGCCGTACCACCCATTTCCTTGAGGAGGTGCTTGACCTGTTTGCCCAAGGCCTCGGCCGAGTCGAGCGGGTCGGTCACCAACTGGGAAGCGTAGTGGGTGAGGACGAAACGATTGCCTCCTTTTTTCTGGAGGAGCACGGATTTCATCGAGTATCGCCCGATATCGAGGCCGATGACGGAATTGGGAGCTTTAGCCATTGCGAAAGTCGGTATCAGCAGCCGATGTGCCGGGGTGGGCAAATTCTCAATTTTTTACCCCCGATGTGATCGTCGGGGTCGAAGTGGAATGGGCGTTTTCGCGCATATCCATGAGCATTTGGTCGAGAATCAGAAGCGCCGCCCCCGCGGCGACGACGATGAAAAGAACGCCGGAAACGAGAATAATCGCACGATTGCGACCCGATTTGGTTCGTTGAGAACGGTGGGCGGCAAGCTGGGCATCGAGCAACTGGACGAGTTGTTCTGGCGTTGGCTCCGGGGATGGGATTTCTTTCATGGCTTTCCTGCACCCATGTTTGGCGCATCCAACACCGAAAAAGCTTATCTTGCGCCGTTTCTGGCATTTTTCGCCGTGCTGGGACTCGGCGCGGTCGTGGAACACTTCGGGGACGGGCAGGCGTATTGGGTCTGGAGCGAAACGCGGTACTGGGTTTGCCCGCTGCAAACCGTGCTCTGCGCTGGAGTCCTGATCCGCTACTGGCGTTTTTACGGGATGAAAGCGCCGGCAAAGCCGTTTCTTACGGTCGGAATCGGGGTGCTGGCGCTAGTCCTGTGGATTGCGCCGCAGGAGTGGCTGCACCTGGCGCGGCGATGGGAAGGATTCAATCCGGGATTTTTCGGGGAAACAGGGTGGCCCTACTGGCTGAACCTGGGAACGCGTTTCCTGCGCCTGGTCGTGGTGGTGCCCTTGCTCGAAGAGATTTTCTGGCGTGGGTTTCTCCTGCGCTACCTGATCGATGAGGACTTCGTCCGCGTGCCGATGGGAGCGTTTTCCTGGCTCTCGTGCACCGTCGTGGTGGTTGGGTTTTGCTTCGAGCATTCCATGCCGGACTGGCCGGCGGCGATTCTCACCGGAGCGCTTTACAATCTGGTGGCGTATCGCACCCGCAGCCTGAGTTCCTGCGTGCTGGCCCATGCGGTGACCAATGCGCTGCTCGGGGCTTATGTGTTGCACACCCGGCAGTGGGGGTTTTGGTAGGGGGGCGGGCTCTTAATCTTAATCTTACTCTTAATCTTAATCCTCCCATTGCGGTCGGAGACGGAAGATTAAGATTAAGATTAAGATCGCCAGAGAAAGGGGCGCGGCAGGGTATCTGCTCAGCAGAGTTCCGTGCAAAGCACCTTCATACAGAAATTCCTCATGATGATCATCGCGGGCTTTTTTGCCGCGTGTCTCTTCTGGGCATTCCGGCACATCATTCAGGAGGCGTTTTACGAATCGGGTGAAGGCTGGAAAGACAGCCTCCATGGCTCGACAGCGGAAAGGCGCTACCATTAGTTTCGTGTTGGCGCGGCTTGCGCCAACCTCGTGAAAATCGGTTTCGCTCAGCTCAATACCACCGTCGGCGACCTCCGTGAGAATTCGGAGAAAATTCTCGGCGCCTATCGGGATTTAACCGGGCGCGGCGCCCAACTGGTGCTCACCCCGGAGCTGGCGCTGACCGGTTATCCGCCGCAGGATCTGGTTTTCAAATCGCGCTTTGTCCCGCTGAACCTGGAGATGCTCAGCGAGTTGCACAAGGCGGTGGGCGACGTGCCTTTGGTCGTGGGCTATATCGATATCAACACCGGCCGGGGCCAGCCCTTCCACAACACGGCGGCGGTCCTGCAGCGGGGCGAGCCGTTGCGCAAGGTGTACAAGTCGCTGCTGCCGACCTACGATGTCTTCGACGAAGATCGCTATTTCGAGCCGGCCAGCCGGGTGGCGCCGATCGAGATCGACGGGATATCGATTGGCATCACGATCTGCGAAGACATCTGGACGGAGCGCTATCTGCCGCGGCGGCTGTATGGAACCTGCCCGGTCGAATCGCTGATCACCCAGGGGGCGCAGGCGATCCTCAACCTGAGCGCATCCCCATTTGGCTTGGGAAAGGCGGCCCGACGCGCGGAGATGTTGAGGGCGGTGGCGCGCGAACACGGTGTGCCCATCCACTATTGCAACGCCGTGGGAGGGAACGATCAACTCGTCTTCGACGGCAACTCGCTGGCGGTGGACGCCGCCGGGAACTTGCAGACGAAGCTCGCGGCTTTCGCGGAGGAGTTGGCGATCGTCGAACTGCATCCCGCCGCGCCGTCCCCTGCTCCTTCGTTTCAGACCGAGCCGGAGGAACTCTTTCACGCGCTCTCACTGGGGACAGGCGACTACTTGCGGAAATGCGGCTTTCACTCCGCAGTGCTCGGGCTGAGCGGCGGCATCGACAGCGCGGTGACGGCATGCATCGCGGCAGACGCGCTCGGGGCGGAGAACGTCCTCGGAGTGACGATGCCCACGCAGTACAGCTCTCCAGGGAGTATCGATGATTCGCTGATCGTGGCGAAGAATCTCGGAATCCGCTGTGACACGATTTCGATCCAGCGGAGTTTCGAGATTTTCCGGGAACAATTCCGGGAAGTTTTCGCCGGGCTGCCGGAGGATACGACCGAGGAAAACATGCAGCCGCGGCTCCGTGGCATGACGCTGATGGCGCTGTCGAACAAGTTCGGTTCGCTGCTCCTGACGACGGGAAACAAGAGCGAACTGGCGGTGGGCTATTGCACGCTCTACGGCGACATGTGCGGCGGACTGGCGGTGATCAGCGATGTGCCCAAGACGATGGTCTACCGGCTGGCGGAGTGGATCAATCGCGACCGCGAGATCATCCCGCGGGCGACGATCGAGAAGCCGCCGAGCGCGGAGCTCAAGCCGGACCAGCGGGACCAGGACACCCTGCCGCCCTACGAAATCCTCGATCCCATCCTGCAACGTTACGTCGAAGAACAGCTCAGCGGAGCGGAGATCATCGCGCAGGGATTCGATGAGAAGACGGTGCGCTGGGTGGTGCGGCGGGTCGACTTGAACGAGTACAAACGGGCGCAGGCGGTCCCCGGATTGAAGGTGACCAGCCGGGCCTTCGGGCTCGGGCGCAAGATGCCGGTGGCCCAACGCTTCGTAGAATAGCGACCATGAGCCTACCGCGCATCGAAGATCGCTATGAGCTGCTGGACGAGCTGCCGCACGTCACGGGCGGCCGGTTGTATCGCGCGCGCGACCTGGCTTTTGACGAGATCGTGGGGGTGAAAAGATTGGGAGCGAATTGCGGCCTCGATGATCCGAGCCGCGAACAATTGGCAAATACCATTCGCCATTTGCAATGCCTGCCCCATCCCAATCTGGCGCGCATTTACAAGTTCGATGCGCTCGACGGCCTGATCGTGCAGGAATGGGTCCAGGGGATTTCCATGCTCGATCTACTGCGACGCCGGCGCGAATTGGGCCTGAGCGAAGCGCTGGGTCTGGTGGCGCGATTGCCGGCCACGCTGGATTTCCTGGCGCGCGAGGCCGTCCCCATTCCGCGGCCGCTGCTGGGAAAGTTGTACGTCGAGCTGGCGGCGGGGGCAGCGGCAGATTCGGTGGCTGGCAGGCCGCTGGATCAGTGGCCGGGGTTCTGCCTGAAGCTGAATCCGTTGAGCCTGCGCGACGCCCTCGGCGCGCCGGCCACGGACGCAACGTCCACGACGGTGGTGGTCGATCCCCGGCAACCCTCGGACATCCGGGAAGGTTACGGACCGCGGGAGTTTGCCCTCTTGCTCTATGAATTGCTGGGCGGACGCATCCGCGAAATCGACAGCCGGCGCTACGTGCCGCTCGGGGCGCTGGGAGAAGCAGGGAATGCCGTATTGCGCCGGGAATTGCTGGCCATGCCGCATGCCGATTGCGAAGCGCTCTGGCGGGACCTGCTCCAATCCCAGGCGGGCACACTGCGTCCGACACGGACCCCGGAAGCAGCGCCACCAGAACCGGGGAAGTATCAGATTCCCGCGGAATTTCTTTCGGGCGTGCACGCAGGTCTCGCGCTCGCCCTGGAAACCCCGGACCCCCAAGTGCTCTCGATTCACCTGACGGCGCGCCCCCGCTTTTTGATCGGCCGATCCAGCGCGATGGCGGATTTCGTCGCGCGGGTGTTTCCGGAAAATGACGTCAACAATGCGCGGACCAATCGCCTGAGCCGAATTCACGCCTTCGCGGAAATCGAGGACGAGCACGTCGTGGTGCGCGACGGCAACGGCACGGGACCGAGCTTGAATGGGTCGTTCCTCGACGGCCAGGCGCTAACCCCAAACAGCGCAACAATTTTACCGCACCGTGCACGGCTGTTGCTTGGGGAGGAATACGCGCTGGATTTAATCCCACTGAACCTGCTTGAGCCGCCTGACTGGAAGATCACCAACCTCGACGCCTGGAACGGTCCGGCAGAAAAGCCGCCGCTCGCGCCGTACGCCGCGGTCGTGTGCGAAGCTGCCGAAGGGCACGGCCTGTCGCGACAGAGCGTCTGGATTTTTTCGGAAGCCGGTTTCGGACTCGATACCGCCGGGCGCATCATCTGGGACACGCGCGGTCGCGGGGGCAGTCCGGCCGCGTTTCACTTTTATCGCGGCTGTTTCTGGCTGCGGAACCATTCATTGGCCGCGCCCATTTTTGTCGGGAAGGACACGGCGCTGGGGTGGGGTGAAATTGTTCCTCTCGTTCCCGGCCAAACCATCCGTCTGGGCGCTCACGATTTCACCATCCACGTCGAATAGCACACCGTAACCACTCCCTCATGGCCGCATCCCATCTCGCACTCGAAGCTGTCGTCCGCCAGGGCGACCGGGTTATCGCACGCTGTCTGATCCGGAGGGGCCGGTACGTGATCGGACAGGAGCGCAAGAACGAGATCGTGGCGGATGTGGAATCCATCTCGGCCAAGCACGCCCGGCTGTCCGTGGTGAGCGACGAGCATTTTTTCCTCCAGGATCTGGGAAGCGCGAATGGAACTTATGTCGACGGACGGCCGATCCGGGAAGAGACGGCGGTGACGGTCGACAGCAATATCGTGCTGGGACAGGTGACGCTTTGTTTCCAGCGCGGGGGATTGCCGGCGTCGATCTTCCGGCATTTGCCGGAAGGCTTTCTGCGGACGTCGCGTTACGCCTTGGAAAAGGCCATGGTCGAGGGCCATACGAGCACGATCTACGAGGCCCGCGACACGGTGCTGCATCGGCGCGTCGCGTTGAAGGTGCTGCGCCGCGACGCCCAGGACAACCCTTCCCAGGTGCTGAGCTTCGTGCGCGAAAACCAGATCGTGGCGCAACTGCCGCACAGTTGCATTTTGCCGGTCTACGATTTCGGCCTGGACGGTGAGATCGGGCTCTACAGCGCGACGCGATTTGTGGAGGGAGAAACGCTCAGCGGCCTGCTTTCGGGCATGGCGACCGGTGAAGCCAAGGCGCCGCAGGCGACGCTGCAAGCCCTGCTGACGATTTTCATGAAAATGTGCGACGCGGTGGCCTTTGCCCACGCGCGCGGCGTGGTGCACGCCTCCTTGCAGCCGACGGCGGTGATCTTCGGGCGATTCGGCGAAGTCTTCGTGGATCGCTGGGGCTTCTCGACGATTCATCCACCGGGCGAAGACGGCCGTGTCCCGATCGAAGCGCCCGAGACGGCGGTGTCCGCGCCGATTTCCCGGTACTCCGCGCCGGAGCAAATGGAGGCGGGAGGCGCGATCGACCCACGAACGGACGTCTACAGCCTGGGCGTGATCCTTTTTCGCATGCTCACGCTGCGCCATTTCAACAGCGGCGATACCGAGGAGCAGGTCGTCGCCCAGGCGCTGCACGGCAAAGCGAATCCGATGGAAAAGTTCGGCGCAGCGAAGCCGGCCCCTCATCTTCCGGGAGGATATTTGCCCGAGCCACTCTGCGCGATCTGCGCGCGAGCGGTGAGTCGCAAACGCGAGGACCGCTATCCGAGCGCGCACGAATTGAAAGCGGACGTCGCCCACTGGCTCGAGGAACTCGTGGAGACGGGCGGCCGCAGTTCGTCGAAAAAATCGGCCGGGCTTTTCAGCAAACGGTAATTTCCGCTTTTCGCGGCGGCGGTTCGCTCGCAATCTTGTGCGCCCCATGGATTTGAAATCTTATCTCATTGCCCGCGGCGCGCTCATTGACCGCTCGCTGGATCGCTTTCTGCCGCGCGCGACGGTGAAACCGCGGACGATCCACAAAGCGATGCGTTACAGCCTGTTTGCGGGCGGAAAGCGTCTGCGCCCGGCGCTGACGCTGGCCGCGGCGGAAGCGTGTGGCGGCGACGTGGTGCGCGCATTGCCGGCGGCCTGCGCCGTGGAATGCATTCACACCTACTCGCTGATTCACGACGACCTGCCCTGCATGGACGACGACGATCTTCGCCGCGGTCGGCCCACCTCGCACAAAGTCTTCGGGGAAGGCATCGCGGTGCTGGCGGGAGACGCGCTGCTGACGATCGCTTTCGAAATCCTCGCGCAAGCCGCGGAGACTCCCCGCTACAAAATGGCCACGCTCATTCGCGAACTGGCGGTGGCTTCCGGAAGCCAGTGGCTGATTGGCGGACAAGTGGCCGACCTGGAGGGAGAAGGCAAAAAAATCAGCGGCCCCGAATTGAAGTACATTCACCGTTGCAAGACGGCGGCACTGCTCACGGCGAGCGTTCGCCTTGGGGCGATGAGCGCCAATGCGAGTCCGGCGCGGCTGGCGAAGTTGACGGAATTTGGCCAGTCACTCGGCCTCGCCTTTCAAGTGATCGACGACATCCTCGACGTGACTCAAACCACGGAGAAGCTCGGCAAGACTGCCGGAAAGGACGTGGCGGCGACGAAGGCGACGTATCCGGCCATTTTCGGGCTGGAACGTTCCCGCGAGGAAGCGCATCGGCTGACCATCGCTGCGCACGCCGCGCTGAAGCCGTTTGGGAAAAGCGGGGCGACACTGCGGGGCTTTGCGGATTATTTGCTGGTGCGGGATTATTAAGTGGCCGCCGGGCTGCCATGGGTCCGATAGGCCGTATACGCCCTTATATGTCCTATACTCCGAGCTGCCACACGGCTCTTTAAGCGACGAGGCGGAGATTGGGGTCGATGTCGGAGGTGAGCGGCGAGCTTTCTCCCCGGGCGAGTTTGCGGACGGCGACGTAGCCGATCATGGCGGCGTTGTCGGTGCAGAGCGCGGGCGGAGCGACGAGGAGTTCGACGCCGGCGGCGGCGCAGGCGGTGCGCATTTTTTCGCGGAGTCGGAAGTTGCAACTGACACCGCCGCTCAACGCGACGAGACGAAGCCGGCGGGCGCGGGTGGCTCGCAGGGTTTTGGCGACGAGGACGTCGACGACGGCTTCCTGGAAGGAGGCGCAGAGATCGGGCAGGTGAACGGTGTCGAGCTTCGGCAGGAGGTAACGCACGGCGGTTTTCAAACCGCTGAAACTGAAATTGAAATCGTCGGAATCGAGCATGCTGCGCGGGAAGTCATGGCGCCTGGCGTTTCCTTCGCGGGCCAATCGATCGATCTCCGGTCCGCCGGGGTAGGGCAGGCCGAGGAGTTTGCCGACTTTGTCAAAGGCTTCGCCGGCGGCGTCGTCGCGAGTCTGGCCGAGCAACCGGTAGCGGCCGAATTCTTCGATCTCGACGAGCAAGGTGTGGCCGCCACTGACGACGAGGGCGATGGCGGGACGTTGAGGATTTTGGCCCAGTCCATCCGGGGCGCCGAAAAATGGGGAGAGGAGGTGACCCTCGAGATGGTTGATGGCGAGGTAAGGCTTGCGAAAGCCGATGGCCAGGGCCTTGGCGGCTGAAGCGCCGATCATGAGAGAAGTCGCCAAGCCTGGCCCGCAGGTGGCGGCGAAGCCATCCATTTGCGACAGGGAGACGCCGGCCTTTTCCAATGCGCGGTCGAGCACGGGTTGAAGGGTGCGAAGGTGATTGCGCGAAGCGACTTCGGGAACCACGCCTCCATAGACGGTGTGCAGGGCGATTTGCGAGGCGACTTCGCTGGCCAGCAGTTCGTGCCCGTGCAGGATGGCGACGGCGGTTTCGTCGCAGGAGGTTTCGATGGCAAGGAGGAGAGAGGGGGAGGAGGAGAAACATCCAACATCCAACATCCAACATCCAACATCCAATGATGACTCCCCTTCGCGTGTCGCTGGTAAAGGATGCTCGGTGGTCGGTGCTGCGTTTTCGGGAGCAGCGTTCGAAGGCTGGGAACTGCCAACATCGGTCAATGGCACCGCACTTGGGGCGGCGGCCATTGGATGTTGGGTGTTGGATGTTGGGTGTTGGATGTTTCCCTCCTCTGCTTTGGGATGTTCCCCTTCTTCCCTCCCCCGCCGCCTAATTCGCCGACGCCCGCTTCGGTCCGCCGGTCTTATCCGCGTAGATCATCACTCCCTTGAGGGCGTCGACTGCGCGCTCGAGCTGGGTGTCGTGAAAGCTGGTGAGTTCGCGGTGATCGGTATCGACCATGCCGTCCTCACGCCGTTGCATCATGAGCATCCGCTCCTGGTCCGGAGAGAGCGTGGCGCGAATGGTCGGGCTGACCCCGTGTTCATGAATGACGGTGTGGCTGGGTGTGTAATATTTTGCGGTGGTCAGGCGCATGGCTGAACCGTCCTGCAGTTGGATGACGCTTTGGACGGAGCCTTTTCCGAAGGTGGTTTCGCCGACGAGAATGGCGCGATTCAAGTCCTTCAAAGCGCCGGCGACGATTTCCGAACCGCTGGCGCTGCCACCGTTGATGAGAATGGCCAGCGGGAAACGCGGACGCTGTTTCACGACGTCGGCGGTGCGGTACGGGCGGCTCTGCGAGGCGACCCGGCCTTCGGTGGAAACGACGAGCGTATTCGGTGGGAGGAACTGGCCGCAGACGTCGACGGCTGAATTGAGCAAGCCGCCGGGATTGTAACGCAGATCGAGAACGAAGGCCTGCATGCCCTTCGACTGAAGATCGTCGAGCACCTTGCCGAGATCGTCCGCGGTGGGAACGTTGAACTGCGTGATGCGGGCGTAGCCGATCTTGAAATCGCCACCGAGTGTCGCGGGCAGGATTTTTGCATCCTTCACGCTGGCCACCTTGATGTTCTCGCGGGTGATGGTGAAATCCTTGATCTCCTTGGTAGCGGGACGAAGGATGGTGAGCGTGACCTTCTGGCCGGGGTCGCCACGGAGCTGATTGATGGCTTCGTTTTGGTCCATCTTTTCGGTGGATTGGCCGTTGATTTTGACGATCTGATCGTTGGGCAGGAGACCGGCCTTGAAGCCCGGGGTATCCTCCATGGGTGTGACGATGACGAGGGCGCCATCGCGCTGCGCGACGACGATGCCGAGTCCGCCGAAACGGCTGTTGGTGTCGTCCTGCATGCCCTTGAAATCCTTGGGCTCCATGAATTGGGAGTGCGGGTCGAGATCCCCGAGCATGCCCCGGAGGGCGGCATGGGTGAGTTCCTGGTAGCTGACCTTCTTTTCATCCACGTAATCCTGGCGGATGAGTTCCATGGCGCGGGCAAAAACGGCGATGTTGGCGTAGCCGGCGTCGTCTTTCTCGGTGGCCCCGAGGGCCTGGTAAACACGCAGCCCGACGGCGACGTTAAAGACCACCAGAACGACTACGATACTTTGCAACAGCCGCTTTTTCATGGCGGGAAAGCTAGCATGGCGCCCCGGCTTGTCCATGGCGATGGGCGGGAGAAGGCGCGCCCGGCAGCCTCCATCCGGTTTGACAGGCTACGGCATTGCCGTAGCCTGCGCGCATGAGCACTCCCGTGCAACATGCGCCCCTGGTCTCTCCGGACGAGTATCTCGCCGGAGAGATCGAATCGGAGGCCAAGCATGAGTTCCTCAATGGGATTGTTTACGCGATGGCTGGCGCAACTCAACGCCACAATGAACTGGCGACAAATATCCTGGGAAGTTTGCATGGCGCTTTGCGTGGGCGACCCTGCCGGGCCTACGGCTCGGATATGCTGGTGCGGGTGGAGCGCGGAGAGGATTTGCGATTCTACTACCCGGATATCTCGATCGTTTGCCGACCCGCTGGTCCGCAGGCGGTGGTGCAAACGGAACCGGTCGTGATTTTCGAGATTCTGTCCGAGTCCACCGCCCGAACGGATACTGGCGAGAAGCGCATGGCCTATCTGACGATTCCGACGCTGGAGGCGTACGTGCTCGTGGATTCCGACCGGCGCGAAGTAACGGTGTGGCGGCAGACGGCCGGTCAATGGGCTCCCGAAGTGCTGAACGCGCCCGAAGTAGCGCTACAGTTCGTCAGCGCGGCTTGCGAAATGAGCGTTGGCGAGATTTACGAAGGGACCGGGTTGTAACCGGCGCGAGCCTCACGGGAGCACTGCGAAAAGCTCGGCAAGCTGCAAGCGGAGCCCGGGAACCGCTCCACTACATATCTCCTCGCCACCGGAATAGGTACACATTTCTCGATACCTGACGCCTTCGGGATGACGATAGACTTCGATCACGCGCTCCCGCGGCAAAACCACCCAATACTCTGGCACACCGGCCTCGGCGAAGAGTTCTCCGAGTTCGCGGTCAGCGTCGGGCGTGCTTACGGCAATTTCGACAACCAGCGCTGCAGTAGTCGGATGCGCCTCCAGAAAGTCGCCCCTCTTCCCGGAAGCGATCGCGATATCCGGTTCGGGCTCGGAGTCATGCAAAGTGAGGGGTTCCTCGCGACGGATGAAAAATCCATCGGGGATACGCGGGATGAGAAGTTCCTGCAAAATCGAAGCAATCGTACCGTGAAGGGGGGACTTGCTCATTTTCTCAATCACAAAACCGCGGATCAATTCGGTGCGTTTCCCGTTCTCGTTGAATTCCCCAAGCTGATGATACTCTTTCACGCTCAAGCGAGAGAGACGCCCACGATAAGCGGGTTGATCGAGCACGGAGAGCATGGCGGGAAGCTATCTGAATGCTGCCGTGACTGCAAGCCAAGCCAGTCCGTCCTGGACCGTACTTATTTCAATCCACGAGAGCCCGCATCGACTGGCCTCAAGCCGCGTCCTTGTCTTGCTTGCGCCGGATGAGCGGCGGCTTCTTGCCCTCGACGACGGCGCGATTGATGGTGACATCGGCGATGTCATCGCGGCTCGGCACGTCGTACATGATGTCGAGCATGATGCGCTCGAGCATGCTGCGCAGGGCGCGGGCGCCGGTGCCTTTCTTGGCGGCCTCGGCGGCGAGAGCGCGCAGGGCGTCCTTGGTGACATTGAGACTGACACCTTCCATGGAGAGCAGCTTGGTGAACTGCTTGATCATGGCGTTCTTCGTGTCGGTCAGGATCATGACCAGTTCGTCCTCGGTCAGTTGGTCGAGAGCAGTGACTACCGGGAGACGGCCGACGAATTCCGGGATCATGCCGAAGGAAAGCAAATCCTCGGGCTCGGTGAAGCGGATGGCTTCACTGGCGGGGATCTCGGCTTCCACAGCGTCGTGGCCGCTGACGCCAAAACCGAGGACTTTTTTGCCCATGCGCTTTTGGATCATCTTTTCGAGGCCGACGAAGGCGCCACCGCAGACGAAGAGGATCTTCTCGGTCGAAACCTGGATGTACTCCTGATGAGGGTGCTTGCGGCCACCTTGCGGTGGCACATTGCAGGTAGTGCCCTCGAGAATCTTGAGGAGCGCCTGCTGGACACCTTCACCGCTGACGTCACGGGTGATGGAGACGTTGTCGGTCTTGCGGCCGATTTTGTCGATTTCGTCGATGTAAACGATACCAATTTCGGCGCGCTTGACGTCGTAATCCGCCGCCTGGAGCAAACGGAGAATGATGTTCTCGACGTCTTCGCCGACGTAACCCGCCTCGGTCAGCGTGGTAGCATCTGCGATGCAGAATGGGACATCGATAATGCGGGCGAGGGTGCGGGCGAGCAGGGTTTTGCCGCTGCCGGTCGGACCGATGAGGAGGACGTTGCTCTTCTCGATTTCCACGTCGCCGAGCGGGTCCATCTGCTGGACGGGATTGCCGCTGCCCACCGACTGGTTGTGGAGGATGCGTTTGTAGTGATTGTGAACGGCGACGCTCAGAACCTTCTTGGCGCGATCCTGGCCGATGACGAACTGATCCAACTGCCGGCGGATTTCCATCGGCTTGGGGACCCGGAGCGTCGTCGAATTCTTGCGCGCGTCCTCATTCAATTCCTTATCGAGAATGCCTTTGCAGACGTTGATGCAGGAATCGCAGATGTAAACGCCCGGGCCGGCGATGAGTTTGCGCACTTCGGCGTGGCTTTTGCCACAGAAGCTGCACATCGTGAGGTTATTCGCGCGGGCCATGGTCGGTCTTAAATCAGCTCGCGGTCGCTTCCGCGGTGGCGGTGGCGGCTTCAGCCACGGCATCAGGAACCTTGATTTGTTTGCGCGACTTGACGACTTCGTCGACCAGGCCGTAGGCCTTGGCTTCATCCGAGCTCATGTAGTAGTCACGATCGGAGTCGGCTTTCACCTGCTCGTCGGTCTTGCCGGTGTGCTGGGCGAGGATGTGGATGAGCCGTTTCTTGAGCTTGAACATGAATTCCACGGTGCGCTCGACGTCGCTCGCGGTGCCTTGGGCACCACCGCTCACCTGGTGGATCATGATGTCCGAATTCGGCAGCGCATAGCGCTTGCCCTTGGTGCCCGCGGCGAGCAAGACCGCACCCATGGAAGCGGCCATACCGATGCAGTAGGTGTTCACGTCGCACGTCAGGAACTGCATCGTATCATAAATCGCCAGACCCGCGGTGACGCTGCCGCCGGGCGAATTGATGTACATGGCGATGTCCTTTTTGCCGTCTTCCATCTGGAGATAAAGGAGCTGAGCAATGACGGCATTGGCGACGAAATCATCGATCGCCGTCCCGAGGAAAACAATCCTATCCTTGAGCAATCTGGAATAGACGTCCCACCTCGTTTCCCCACGACCGTCGCGCTCGACGACGCTGGGAACAGGGTAATAATTGCTCTGTGGGGCAACGATGCGGCGGTCGGGTTGGATGATCATAAAAGGACTTTAGCTCTTCGCGGGCGTTTCCGCCATCGCTGGGATGGTGGAGACGCTAGCGTTCGCGGACAAGAAATCAAGAACCTTGCCGGTGAGAACTTCCTCGAGGATTTGATCGATGGCGTTGCGTTCGTCGAGTTTCTTCACGAGTTTATCCGGCTTCATGTCGTAGCGCGCGGCCAGATAGGCGATGCGTTGGTCGAACTCCAGTTGGGTGGCCTTGATATTCTCGACGTCGGCGATCCGGAGCAAAATGAAAGTGCCCTTGAGCCGGTCCCGGGCATTTTGGGCGGCACTGCCGAGGATTTCCTGCTCGTTTTGCTTGAGCACGTCGTCGCCGACGCCGCGGGCCTGATTTTCGCGGACGATGTCGGCCAGGATGCGGCGGGTTTCCATGCGAACCATGTCGATGGGCAATTCGCATTCCACCTGGGTTAGGAGCTGGCGCATGATTTCGCTGCGTTTCGCGCCCTCCGCGTCGGCTTTCTTTTGATGACCGATTTCTTCGCGGGCCAACTGGCGGAGATCATCCAGGGTCTTGCCCTTGGCGATGGTGCCGGCAAAGGCGTCGTCGAGCGCCGGCAGGACCTTTTCTTTGATCTGCTTGACGGTGACGGAGTACTGGATCTTCTGGCCAGGCAAGCCCTCGACGGGGAATTCGGCGGGGACTTCGATTTCGAAAGTGCGGGACTCACCGGGTTTCGCGCCGACCAGGGCCTCGGAGAAGCCCGGGAAAAAGGCCTCGTGCACCATGTGAATCCAGAAATCGTCGTTGCCCGAGAGCGGGGCGCCGGCTTTCGGGAATTTGTCGCTCACCGGAGCGCCGTCGATGGTGCCGCGATAGTCGATGACGACGAAATCTTCCATCTGCACGCCGCGGTCTTCCTTCACGTCGACGAAATCGGCGCCTTGTTCGCGGAGTTGATTGAGGGATTCGTCTATCTCCTCGTCGGTGACATCGGTGGAACGGAGCGGAACGACGAGCCCCTTGTAGACGGGAAGTTGGAAGTCCGGGCGGGTCACCAGGGTGGCGGTGAACTTCATCGTCTTGTCGTCGCTGATTTCGATATCATCGACCTGGGTGAGCGAGAGGACTTTGATCCCCTTCTCCTGGATGGCTTCCTTGCAAGCTTCGGAGAGGAGCTTTTTCTCGAGCTCTTCGCGAATCTCCTTCTGGAATTTCTTTTCGATGATGGCCTTCGGCGCCTTGCCCACCCGGTATCCGGGGATGCGAGCGAGCTTGGTGTAGGTGCCGGCGACGTCATTCCAGACCTTGGAAACTTTCTCCGGGTCGACTTCGACTTTGAGGGTGGTGATGCAGTTGGGGAGGGTTTCGACGACGACGTTCATAGCGTTCAGAAAAAGGGGCCGGAAAGATAGCGGCTGAATGGGAAATGCAAAGGGATATTCGTCGGCTTCGCCGAACATCCAACATTCAACACCCAACGTCCAACATCCAATGGCCTGTCAGGACGCAGCATCTGGAACTGATTTTCAATGGGTCAGCAACTCCCGAAGCTTGGCCACGTCGCTGGTCGGGAGTTGGCAAACAAAATCCTGGCAGACGTAAGCGGCGGGCTGGCCATCGAGCGGGCCGACGGTCTTGAGGAATTCGAGACGCTCGGAAAGCCATTTCTGACCAGCGCCGTTGTCCGCCAGAAGGAGAATTTTGTCGGGGATGAAATGGGCCTGGACTTCGCGCAGGAGGGCACGGGTGCCGGCGGCGTCCCGCGGACCGGCGATGACGATCTGGCGAGGCTTGGCGAGCGAACCGTCGAGGGCGGCGAGCATCTCCGGCAGGGCGGTGGGGGCGCGGGAGAGCTGGTCGGCAAAAGCTGCGAGGACAGCCTTGGCGCGAGCGGCGAATTCCTGCTTGCCGGTGATCTGGGCAAGGCGCTGGAGGTTGAGGGCCGAAACGGAATTGGGGGACGGCTCGGCGCCGTCGTAATCTTCCTTCGTGCGGATGAGGATATTCGGCGCGTCCTTGGTGACACTGAAGTAGCCGCCGTGCTCGGGATCGAGGAAGAGAGAGTCCTGGGCGGATTGCAATTCGACGGCCCATTGCAACCAGCGGATGTCGAAATCGGCCTCGTAGAGGTCGAGCAGGCCTCGGATGAGCGTGGCGTAATCGTCGCAGAAACCGCCCACGTCACTGGCACCCTGGCGGTAGCTGCGCAGCAAACGGCCGTTCTTCCAGAGATTCTGGTGGATGAAATCCGCGGCCTTTTGCGCAGAGGCGAGATAATCGGCGTCGTCCAGGACCTGGGCGCCCCGGGCAAAGGCGGAGATCATGAGGCCGTTCCAGGAGGTGATGATCTTGTCGTCGAGATGCGGGCGAGGGCGCTGGTCGCGCACGGCAAGGAGTTTCTGGCGCGATCCGGCGAGGTTGGCGCTGAGGTCCGGTTCGCTTTGGCGAAAGAACTTCGCGGCATCGGGTAGCGCGAGGCGTTGGATGAGGATGTTTTTGCCGGTGAATTCGTTCTGCGGATCGCTGCCCGCCGGAGCGTTGCCATTTTCCTCCACGCCGTAAAACCGATCGAAAACGGATGCCGAGTCCTCACCGAGAATGTGGACGATTTCGTCTTTCGTCCAAACGTAGAACGCGCCTTCACCGT
This sequence comes from Chthoniobacter sp., assembly GCA_036501065.1. GTDB lineage: Bacteria > Verrucomicrobiota > Verrucomicrobiia > Chthoniobacterales > Chthoniobacteraceae > Chthoniobacter. The sequence goes on from DASYAY010000094.1 coordinate 78,730, forward strand.
GCTCGGGCTTGCCCTTTTCCAGGAGGCTGTCGGCGTCCTCAGCGGAATAGAAACCGCCGCCGGAATCGGTCATGTCGCGCCGGACGTAGTCGAGAATGTCGCGCGCGGTTTTTTCGTAGGCGGCGTCGTGGGTGATCTGGAAAGCGTCGAGATAGGAGCAGGCGAGCTGGGCCTGGTCGTAGAGCATTTTCTCGAAGTGAGGGACGTGCCAGAACTTGTCGACCGAGTAGCGATGGAAGCCGCCGCCGAGATGGTCGTGCATGCCGCCCGCGGCCATTTTTTTCAAGGTGAGCAGGGCCATTCCCAAAGCGGCTTTGCCGTCCCGGCTGTCGTGGCCTTCACGAGCGGCCACCCGGAAGAGAAAGTCGAGCGTGACGGGCCGGGGAAATTTGGGGGCGCCACCAAAGCCGCCGTCATCGTCGTCGAAGGTGCGAGTGAGCTGGTTCAGCCCCAAGGCGATGGCTTCCTTTCCGGCAGCGTCGCTTTTCGGCGCACCGGCGGCGGACAGATCGGAGAGCGCCTTGATGGCGTCGTTGGCCGTCTCCAGGACCTTCTCGTGTTCATTCTTCCAGGCATCGGCGATCCGTTGAAGGACCGTGGGAAATCCGGCGCGGCCGTAGCGGTCTTCCGGCGGGAAATAAGTTCCTCCGTAGAAGGGCTTGAGGTCCGGCGTGAGGAAGACGCTCATCGGCCAGCCACCCCCGCCGGTGGTCGCCTGGACGTAGGTCATGTAGACCCGATCGACATCGGGGCGCTCCTCGCGGTCGACCTTGATGTTGACGAAGAGCTCGTTCATGAGCTTCGCCGTGGCGGGATTTTCGAAGCTCTCGTGGGCCATGACGTGGCACCAATGGCAGGTGGAATAACCGACGGAGAGGAAAATGGGCTTGTGCTCGCGGCGCGCCTTTTCGAAGGCCTCCTCGCCCCACGGGTACCAGTCCACGGGATTGTGCTGGTGTTGCAGGAGGTAGGGCGACTTTTCGTGAGCGAGGCGATTGGTGAAAGCGGGTGTAGGCACGGCGGGTTCGTCAGCTTGGGAAAAAATCGCTGCCGCGCCCAAAAGAAACACGCCGAACCACCGCCGGTGTTTCTTTGAGGGCAACTGCATCACACGAACCTTCGGCAACGACCGCCGGGAATGCAAGCGAGCAAGCGGTCGGGAGTGCCCTGATTCGAAATCCAGCGGGAGGTCAGCGTGAAAAGCGCAAACCATTTTGAATGTTTCGGTCTTTGCGCTTCGAGGTATAAAGGTCCCGCCATGCGATCCCTCCACACGCTTCTTCTCATTCTCCTTCTCGCCGTCGCGTCCGCCCAACCTGCGCACGCGGGGAAACCGACTCCGCGCGCCACGCCGATTGAGGCATACGAAGTCGCGCGGATTGATCCGCAGGCGGGCACGTTCACCGTCAAAGCCAACGGCCAAGTCCGCGCCTTCCGCGCGCGCCTTGGGGCGGAAGTCACCATCAATGGCCTCAAGGCCACCTTTGCGGAGATCGAACCCGGCATGATGGTGAAGATCACGACCGCCGAGCCCGGAGTCGCTTCACGTCTCGTCGCAACGGGTCTGCGGGCGCGCCTCCCGTCGCCAGTATCCCCGTCGGCAACACCTCCCGCGGCCGCACCTCCCGCAGCGACCCCTCCGGCGCTCGGCGCCGCCAGCCAGGCCTCGCGGAAATTTCAAGCGACGATCCTCGCAAATTCACCGGACGGCTTTCCGCTGGGCGATATTCGCAAGGGCACCAGGATTTCGCTCCAGTATGTCGAGGGAAAGTGGAAGGCCGAGGGTCGCATCGCGCAGTTCGACCCGGATTCGGAGACCGACCCGAAATTGACCGACAGGGACAAGCTCGCAATCGCGTTGCCCACGGGAACAGGAACGGGACGGGTGCTGGCCCTCGTGTCTCCGGGCACGAAGAAGCGCCCTTACGTTTTCGAGGCTCCGGAGGATTTTCCCGGCCTGGTCTTGCGCATTAATGGGGGTCCATCGAAAAATCCCGGCAGGGTGACTTACGACGTGGTGGTGCTCCCGCCAGCGCACTGAATCGGACGGTCGTGCCCGGCATTCCTATTTCCGCAGCAAGGGCAGCTCGTAAGCGGACTACCGGGGCGGCGACTTCCAGGTCGCCGAACGAAGGGGGCCAATCCGACGACCTGGATGTCGCACTCCCAACTCCCGTCAGAAAACGGAAATTACTTTCGACAGAAGCTCTAAATAAAGACGTAGCCGAATTTGAAGCCGTGTGAAGCGGTCGTCGCTGGGGGGCGCACGTTCCTCGGAGTTCGCCGCCGCGCGGGAATGCTTCTATGGCAATACTTATTCCCCGAGGCGCTTGAGAATGGCTTTCTCGAGCTGATCGGAATAGTCGCTAACGCTCGGATCGATTTTCCGGATCTTCTCGAAAAGGGCCTTGTTGTAAGCGCGCAGGGTGGTGTGCGACTCCTCCTCGGTGGAGGCAGCATCGGCTTTGTCCTTGAGACTTTTCACGTGCGGGTCGTCAAGCGCCTTGGTCCTGGCGGCTTCGAAACGAGCTTGTTCCTTGGTGTCGGCATCCTCCGCCGCGGCAGCGCCTTCCGGGCTGGCGCTGGGCGTGGCTTTGGTTTTTCCCTTTCTCGATGGGGTGGCCTTTGGCGGAGTGACGGCCGCAGGCGCAGGGGTGGTCGAGACTACTTTTTCGGGCTTCGCTGACTCTGGCTTCGGAGTCGTCTCCGGGTTTTCGGATTTGGGAGTGGTTTCCGACTTGGCAGTGTGCCGGGGAGTCGGGCTCGGCTTCGGGGTGGTGGAACCGGCCCTGGGGGTCGGTGTGGGCTTGACCGCGACGACCGCCTCGGGAGTATTGGAGGTTCGACGCGCAGACCGGCGCGGCGTGGGCGACGGAACGACGGCCATCGCGGCCGGCGTGGGCGTGGCCTTGTGCCGGTGCGAACCGAACAACCACTCGAAGAAGTTGCGGTGATGTGGTTTCGGCGTCGGCGTGGGCGCGACTTCGGCGGCGGGAGCGGCCGGCGGATCGCCCGCTTTCGACGCCGACTTTGCCGGCGATTTTTCGGACGGCTTTTCGCTGGTCGACGTTGACGAAGTATTCTGCTCCCCCGTCTCATTGGCTGAGGTGGAAGCCGCCGCAAGTTTTCCTTGGGCGGGCGACGCTTCCTGGGCAAAGACGAGCGCGGCACCGGCGCTCACGGCGACGGCCACGCTCAGGACGGAAAGAAATTTCGGCATGATGGAAAAATTGAAAACCGTTGAGGATGCCGCTTCCGGGGTGATCTGTCGAGTGCAAGCGAGAAATATGCGCGGCGACCTCGAATCCAGGATGGCGAGCAAGAGGAGCGAAGCCGCTCTGGACAGATGCGAAGCCGGCGCCCAAGATTGCGAATCCCGAACCCTGCGCCGCCTGTGAAAACTGTTCGTTTCCGCCTGCTCCTGCTCACCACTTTTTTCCTCGTATTCCCGTTTTTTCTGCGACGCCGGCCGCGGGTGGAGCGGCGGATCACGATCCTGGCGCCGCCTCCGGCGATCTTCCCGTTTTTAAACGATCTCCGCAACTGGCCCCTGTGGACGGAATGGAACCGTCGCGAGGACATCGACTATGAGTACGGTTCCACGACCGAAGGCGACGGCGCCGAGCAGTGGTGGAGCAGCCGCGCGATGAGCGGCGCGATGCAAATCCTGAAGAGCGAGCGCGATGAGCGGATCGACTATGAACTCTCGATGTTCGATGGCGAATGGCGGCTCGTCGGCCGGATCGAACTGCATTCCGACGGCGCCTGCACCCGGCTTGTCTGGAAGTGCGCCTGGGATCTGGCGAAGAATCCCTACCGGCGCTATTTCGATCTGGTGGTGCGCTGGATGATTCAACGCGACTTCGCGGCCGGGCTGGAAAATCTCAAGGTGCTCGTGGAGTCGGCCGAGACGAAAAGCGAGGCGGCGGCGTGATCCCGGAACAGCCAGCCCGCCGCTGCTGGGCGGAGATCGACCTGGCGGCGTTGCGGCACAACGTGGCCGCGGCTCGCGCGCAACTGGCCCCCGGGGTGAAGGTGATGGCGGTGGTAAAGGCCAATGCTTATGGCCATGGGTTGCGCCGGGTGGCAGAGGCGCTGGCCGGCCATGCGGAGATGTTCGGTGTGGCCAATGTGACCGAAGCCGAGGAACTGCGGTGCTACGTCGATCGGATGCCGATTTTCATTCTTGGCCCGGCATTGCCGGATGAGCGCGCGCGCATCGCGTCGGCCCGCTTCATCCCGGCAATCTCCACGGTCGAAGAAGCTCGCGCCTATGCCGCGCTCGCCGGCCCGGAGCCGCTCCCGGTGCACCTGAAACTCGATACGGGGATGGGCCGCGTCGGCATCCTGGAGAAGGATTCGTTGACGACCGCGCGGGAAATCCTGGCCTTGCGCGAACTGGCCATCACGGGACTGGCTTCGCACCTGCCGGTGGGAGATGAAGATGACACTTTCACTCGGGAACAACTCGCGCGATTTCACGCTCTCGTCGGGCAACTCCGCTCCATCGGCATCCCCCACCCTGTGGTCCACATCGATAACAGCGCCGGGATCATCGCCTATCCCACGCAGGCCGGAGACATGGTCCGCGCCGGCCTGATGATGTATGGCAGCGCGCCGATTGCCGAATTCCAGCCGAAGTTGCGCGCGGTGATGACGTGGAAAACACGCATCACCTTGATCCGCGAGATGCCGGCCGGCCACGGCATCAGCTACGGGCGCACGTTCATCACGAAAACTCCAATGCGCATCGCCACCCTCGCCGTGGGTTACGCGGATGGCTATCAGCGACACCTGACGAACAAAGGCACCGAAGTGCTCATCGACGGGCGGCGCTACCCGGTGCTCGGCCGCGTGACCATGGACCAGATCCTCGTCGACGTGACGGCTCTGCCCGAAGTCCGAGAAGGCGACGAGGTCGTCCTCATGGGCCGGCAGGGCGACGAAGAAATCCTCGCCGCAGAGCTCGCCGAGAAATCCGGGACGATTGCCTGGGAAATTTTCACCGGCGTTGGTCCGCGAGTGGAGCGGGTTTACAAGGGGTAGATTCGCCATGGCGCGACCCTCAAGACTGGTGATGTTCGACATCGACGGTACCCTCACACAGACGTACGATGCGGACACCCAGTGCTTCATCCGGGCCCTCACGGATGTCTTTGGTTTCGCGGACGTCGACCCGGACTGGTCGACTTATCCCCATTCCAGCGATTCAGGAGTTCTCGAAGTCCTATTCCAGGCGCGGCGCGGCCGCTCACCGAATCCGGAGGAGATTGCCGAAATGCAGCGGCATTTTGTCGCTTTGCTCGCGGCTTCCGCCGACGCGGAACCGTTTACCCCCGTTCCGGGCGCACGGGACCTACTTTGCCATCTCCTCGGCGAACCCGGTTTTGCGGTTTCGATGGCCAGCGGAGCGTGGGAGTGCTCTGGCCGCTTCAAGTTGGCCGCAGCCGGGCTGGCATTTCCGCAAATTCCCGCAGCGTTTTCGGACGCAGCCCACGCGCGAGAGAACATCATGCAAATCTCGCTGGAGAGGGTAGCGCGGACCTGCGTCGGCGGCTCATTTGAATCCACCACCTATATTGGGGACGGCGTTTGGGACGCACGCGCCGCACGCAATCTGGGTTTTCGGTTCATCGGCCGGGCGAATGAAGCGGCTGGAATCGGCCGGCTTCATGCCGAAGGAGCCGGGCACGTCTTTGCCGATTATTTGGATCGCGATGCTTTCATGGCGGCGCTTCTCGCGTAGAATTCCTCGATGTCGATCACGCCCCAGCCGCCGGATATTCGGTCGCTTCGTTCGGACGAATTGGCAGATTTGCTCGGTCTATACAGGTACCTTCACTCGTCCGATCCCCAAATGCTTGCCAACTCGGAGATTGCGAGCCTTTGGCAGAGCATCTGCGCCAATCCCCTCCTATACTATTTTGGCGCCGATGTTGATGGCCGGCTCGTTTCGACCTGCACCCTCGCCATTATCCCAAATCTCACCCGCTCCGCCCGGCCTTACGGGCTCATAGAAAACGTCGTCACTCACCCTGACTTTCGCAGGCGAGGCATCGGGACAGCTCTCTTGCGCCACGCCCTCCAACTCGCCTGGGCGCAGAATTGCTACAAGGTCATGCTACTTACGGGCCGCAATGAACCAGGAACGCTGCGGTTTTATGAGCAGGCTGGATTCACGTCCGGAGAAAAGACCGGGTTCGTGGCCAAACGGTGACCTTGCGGATCAGCGCCGCCAATGCTGCACCGCCTATCTTTCGCCGTCGCCGACCTCGAACGCTCCGCGCACTTTTACGATGCGGCGCTTCGATCGGGCAGCCGGGACAACGGGCCCGCCGGCCTCTGCCCGGAATACTGCGAGCATTACTACGCCGCATTTATCATCGACCCGGATGGCTATCGCATCGAGGCGGTCATCAACACTCCGGCCTGATGGCCACCCTGGAAGAAATGCCGGCAACCGGCAGGATTCGGCAACTTGGGCTCTTTCCAAAGCGGGAAGGTGGCGCGACCGAACGCCAGAGTGCGTGGCCCGCCTTCGTCCCAACTGCGTGCTGTCGGGAAAAAAAACCGACGGATCGGCCGACAAGGTGCTTGAACAAGGCCGACTCGCAAGCGTAGGACGAAACGGAAAATGTCTCATCGCGCGCACGACTATCGCCATCTCGTGGAACGCTGGCGCGCGGTGGCCCGGTCGGCGAAAGTGCCCTTGCGGCGGCTCGTCAGGACCGATGGATTCGATCAGGTTTACCTGCGAACTCCGGCGCTCGGCGATACTGGAGGGATCTACTTTTCCGCCGGGATTCACGGGGATGAGCCGGCTTCGACCGAGGCTTTGATCACGTGGGCGGAAGGGCTCGGGGCGAAGCTGCGCGATCTGCCTCTTCTCCTCTTTCCCTGCCTGAATCCCTGGGGACTCGTGCAGAATGTGCGGACCAACCTGGAAGGGGTGGACCTGAACCGCAGCTTTCATCGCACCGATCTGCCCGTGGTGGAGGCGATCAAACACGTCGTGGACGGACGCCAATTCGACGCATCCATGATGCTCCACGAGGATTACGACGCGCAAGGTCTCTATCTCTACGAGATTCAGCGCGTGCAGCCGTACTGGGGCGAGGCTTTGCTGGCCGCGGCGCGTCCCTATTTACAAACCGATCCGCGGGTTTGGATCGACGGACGAAAAGCGAAAAATGGCATTCACCGGCGGCGCATCGACCGAAAACGATTCGCGCGAATCGGCTATCCCGAAGCGATCTGGCTGCACTTCGAACATTCCAAAAGAAGCTTCACCGTAGAGGCTCCATCGGAATTTGCGCTCGAGCAGAGAGTCTCGGCGCTCGTCGCGGTGATCGAGGAGACGGTGCGGTTGACCCTTGCTGAGAGATAGAGCGGTCTAGCTTGCGTGGTGTCAGGTAAGTTCTACCGTCCCTCCGGGACTAGAAACCAATGAAATCGCTTAACCCCGGACTGAAGTCCGGGGCTATTTTCATGCTGGCCCTTCGGGCCTCGGTGGTCACCGACTTACAAGAAACTTACCTGACAGGAGACTAACGCGAGAGGCGGTAAAGGACGATCGGTTTGCCGCCGAAGAGAGTCGCCGGATCGCTCTTGGTGACAAATTTGGAGAGGGCCTCGGTTGATTCCGTCAACAAGACGTCGTCGCCTTCTTTATGAGGCTTCACTTGACCCCGAATTTTGCCCGCCTTCATCGCTTCCTCCAGGGCCTTGGTATTCATCATCCAGACACGAAGCACTCCGGTCCCCTCGATCTCGTACCTGGCGATCCAATAGAGTTTTGCGCTCTCTCCCGCAGCGGGTTTGATCAGGCCATTTTCAGGCGAGGCGACATTCCCGAGTTCGAGAATGCTCATATAATCGTGCGAGCCGAGGCGGGTGGTGAGGACCCGGTAGGCGGTGCCGACGAGGGCCTTGTCCCGCGGATGTTCGATGTTCAGGATTTCCAGCCAGGGCGTCGTGATGGGCGGGCCACCGGACGTACCTTTTTCCGCGCGATAATGGAGGTGCCAGACGGAGAGAGGATCATCGGGCTTCTCGCGACGCGTGACGTAGACGCCTTCGAGCCGCGCGTCCACCGTGGAAGTGGACGGGGTGGAGAGCGGGTTGGTCGCCTCGGGAAAACACCCGGCAAGGAGCAGGCTCGAGAGCAGGGCCAGGGCGGGAAGAAGGCGTGTCGGCATAGACGAGGTCAATTCAGCACGGGTTCGGGCTAGAGGAGCTCCGGATAGTGAGCGCGGGCTACCTCTTCGCACTTCGCGAGGATGGCCGATGCCGAATCGAGGCCCTTGATATCCTCGATCAGTTTGAGACACGCGGCGATGTCGAGCGCCTGCACCGCCCGTTTCACCCGTGGGACGAGGGCCGCGCCGGTGCTGAGTTCATCCACGCCGAGGCCGAGGAGGAGCGGGGTGAGCGCGATGTCTCCGCCCATTTCACCGCAGACCCCCACCCACAAATTATGGGCGTGGGCGGCGTCCACCGTCATGCGAATGAGCCGGATGATGGCGGGATGCGTCGGCTCGTAAAGATGGGCGATGTGCTCGTTGAGCCGATCGACGGCGATCGAGTACTGGATGAGATCGTTGGTGCCGATGCTGAAAAAATCCACCTCGCGGGCGAGAATGTCCGAAGAAATCGCGGCGCTCGGAATCTCGATCATGGCGCCCACTTCGAGATCCTCGTTGAAGGGCTTGTTTTCCGCGCGAAGCTCGGCACGGCATTCCTCGAGAATGACGTTGGCCTTGCGCAGTTCGTCGACCCCGGAAATCATCGGATACATGATCTTGACGTTGCCGACGGCGCTGGCCCGGAGCATGGCCCGGAGCTGGGTCTTGAAGATGTCCGGACGCTCGAGGCAAAAGCGGATGGCCCTCCAACCGAGGAAGGGATTCAACTCCTCGGGCATGTGCAGGGCGCTCATGAATTTGTCGCCGCCAAGGTCGAGCGTGCGAATGATAACCGTGTGCGGGAGCACGGCCTCGGCCACCCGGCGATAGGCGTGGTACTGGTCTTCCTCGCTGGGGAGTTCCGATTTGCCGAGATAGAAGAATTCCGTTCGATAAAGGCCGACGCCTTCGGCGCCGCTCTGCTGAACCTGTTCGAGGTCCTCGGGCAGTTCGATGTTCGCCGAAAGAATGACGTGGCGGCCATCCAGGGTGGTTGAACTCGTCTCGCGGAGCTGGGAGAGTTTTTCCTCGACTACCGTTTTCTTGACCTCCAGTTCGCCGTATTCCCACAGCGTCTGGTCGCTGGGATTGACGATGATGAGGCCATTGTAACCGTCGAGCAGGACGTGATCGCCACTGGTGAGTTGCCCGCTGGCATCGTGCAAGCCGACGACGGCGGGAATGTTCAGCGAACGCGCCATGATGGCGGTGTGCGAAGTCTTGCTGCCGATATCGGTGCCGAAGCCGAGAACGAGCTGGCGGTTGAGCTGAGCGGTATCGGAAGGGGCGAGATTGTGGGCGATGAGAATATGCGGCGAAGTGACGCTGGCGAGGTCGCGGCTCTCCTTGCCCATGAGATTGCGAACGACCCGGCGGGTGACGTCGTGAATGTCGAGGGCCCGTTCCCGCAGGTAGGGGTCATCGATCTCACTCAGCGTCTTGGCGTAGCGGCCGGCCACGCTTTGGAAGACGGATTCCACGCTGGTCTTGTCGCGAGCGAGGGTCCGCAAGACTTCATCGATCAAAGTCCGATCCTCGACGACGAGGAGGTGTGCGTCAAAAATTCCCGCATCCTTGGCGCCGATCGACTCGGCGATGCGGTGCTGCATTTCGAGGATTTGCGTGCGCGTGGCAATGAGTGCGGCCTCGAACCGGGCAATCTCCTCCGGGATCTCGCTCTCGTCGATCCGGCGCTGGGACGGCGTCTCATCTTCGGGCCGATAGACGAAAATGGTGCCGCGGGCGATCCCCGGGGAGACACCGACGCCATGGAATCTTTTTTCCATGCTGTGGCCGGCGGCGTCGCTGCTCATGGGAGGAGGATGAGCGGAAAAGGCGCGCTGCCGTCAATCCTCATCGAACTTCCGCCGAATAATTTCCTCGATTTCGGCGAGGGCCTTGTCCCCATCCGGCCCTTCACAGGTCACCAAAAGCTTCGATCCCTGGCCAGCCGCGAGCATCATCAGACCCATAATACTCTTGCCGTTGACCCGCTCGCCGTCTTTCTCGACCCAAACCTCGCATTTAAAGCGACTCGCGGTTTTGACGAACATCGCTGAAGGACGGGCATGCAGGCCGAGTCGGTTGATGACGGTCAGTTCTTTGGCGGCTTTGGACTGGGACGGGGAATCGGGTTTACGGCTCAATAGGCCCATTTACGGCTCTTTCTTCTTTTGCATGATGTTCAGTAAGCGCTGATTAAATTCCACCGCGCTGTTCTGGCCCATACTCTTGAGTTTCTGGTCCAGTGCAGCCACTTCCACGAGGCGGGCCAAGTCGCGACCCGTCTTCACAGGAATGGTGATGTGTGGGACCAGGATTTCGAGAATCTCGAAAAACTCCTGATCCAAGCCGATTCTATCGACGTCCTCCAGTTCCTGCCAATCCTTAAGTGTCACAATCAAATCGAGCCGTTTTTCGTGGCGGACTGACCCGATGCCGAAAATGGACATGACGTTGATCACGCCCAAGCCGCGGACTTCCATGTGATGGCGGGTGAGATCGGGCGAGGTGCCGACCAGTTCACGGCCTTCCAGGGCGCGGAAGCGGGTCATATCGTCGCTCACCAGGCTGTGCCCGCGCTCGATCAAGCCGAGGACGCATTCACTTTTGCCAATGCCGCTGGAACCCCGGATGAGCGTGCCCACCCCCATGATGTCCATCATGCTCCCGTATTCGCTCTTCGTCGGGGCAAAATCGAATTCCAGGGCCAGGGTGGCGGCGTTGATGAACTTCATCGTGACCATCGGGGTGCGAAAAAGGGCCACGCCGGCGGCTTCGGCTTCTTCCAAGAGGGCGACCGGCGGTTTGGCCGCTCGCGAGACCACGAGACATGGGATGTGCCGGGCACAGAGGGCCTGGCAGCGGGCTCGGGCCTCCGTCTCGGTGAGGCTTTTCAGATACGAAAGTTCCGCGCTTCCGAGCACTTGGATGCGCCGATCGGCAAAGTAGCTAAAGAAACCCGAAAGCGCGAGGCCGGGACGGTTGATGGTGGGCTCGCGGATGCGCCGATCGAAGCCAATGCACGGTCCGAGCAGCTTCATCTGCAAAGACTCCGAGTGGCGGGTGTAGAACTCGCCGACGGTCAAAGTCGGGTGTTTGGCTTCCGGGGCGTTCATCGGCGCTCACTCTAGCCGTCTGCAAAAATCCTCCAAAGAGGAAAATGATGCCCTTTTTCCTTTTCCCAGCCACCAGAGGCGGGTCGGCACCCTCCCGAATGCGAAACTCGAGTATGAATCTGATTCGCTCCCTACTCTGGTTTCCCGCAGTCTCCGCCGCTTTTCTCTTGGTCGGGGGGTGCAGCCAGGAAAAGCCCCTGCCCACGGTCCACTCGGTAGATTTGCACCGCTACTTGGGAAAATGGTTCGAAATCGCCCACGCGGCCAATCGCTTCCAGCGGGCGGATGAGCAGGCCGTCGCAGAATATTCGCCTCTCTCAGCGACGAGCGTGCGGGTCCACAATACGGCACACGACCGCAACGGGAAAACGCGAACCATCGAAGGGACTGCCGAGGTCGTTCCTGGGAGCAATGGTGCGCGCCTGCGGGTTAAGTTTGGTGGGTTCGCCGCGTTGGCTCCCGTGAGCAAAGATGGGAATTACTGGATTATCGACCTCGATCCTCAATATCGGAGCGCCATGGTGGGCACGCCGGATCGTCAGTACCTCTGGATATTGGCGCGATCCCCTGCCCTCGATCCAGCGACTCTGAAGTTCTATCTGATACCATCTTTCATAAATAACGTGACATATGTGAGGGAGGCTGGCAAAAGAGAGCGATGGCTGGAGTAAAACTCAAATTAGGCGTGCCTGAAGTTGCCGCGTGTATTGACCAGAGACATGCACGGGAGGGCGACGGA
>DASYAY010000095.1:0-28655 GCA_036501065.1 Chthoniobacter sp.
ATAATCTTCCAAACTTTCCGGCAACAGCATCGCTTGCTTTCGGTCGGTTCCCTGAATGTAGGACATCTTGCTCTTCTTCAACCCGCCAACCCTCGGGAGCCAAGGGCTTTTCACACAGTCTCGGAGTTTGGGCACGAGGGACACAAAAAGCATCCTCGCGAACCTGCGCGATTCTTTCAGGCTGCAGAACAGGTGCGTTCTTCATGGGATTCGGTCGTTGGGACTTTGGGGAGAAATAGCAAGGATAATCTTCATCGATTCGGCCCCCTGAGTGCAGCGCGGCCGTGCCGCTTACGATGAAAGGCGAGAGTCAAGCACCCGGCCAAGGTTTGCCGTATCTCCCAAGGAACATGATGCTCGGCCAGAGGCCATTTTAATTGATGCCATACGATTGTGCTCCACGAGGAGCGTTGCTGGGAGATTGCATTGTCGGTCGGCGCTGTGTCTCGTTGATGGGGAAATTTCCCAATGCCCGCAGTGACCGTCCAACAAACTTTCGATCTGGCTCAAGCGCACCATCAGGCGGGGCGGTTGGCGGAGGCGGAGGCTCTTTACCGGCAGGTGCTGGGTGCGGAGCCGAACCATGCGGGGGGGTGGCATTTTCTTGGTTTGATTGCTCTTCAACGGGGGCGATGCGATCTGGCGGCGGAGTGGATTCGGAAGTCGATTGTTTTGGAGCCGATGAATGCGGCGGCTTACTCGGACCTGGGGGAAGTGCAGCGCACGGCGGGCCGGCTCGACGAAGCGGTGGAGGCGTATCGCCGGGCGCTAGAGATCGATCCGCAGCATGTGGACGCGCATAACAACCTGGGAATCGCCCTGGCGCAGCGGCGACGTTTCGACGAGGCGACGGTGGAGTTTCGCCGGGCGGTCGAACTGAGACCGGGTTTCGTGGAAGCGATGAATAATCTGGGCACGGCGTTGCTGGAACAAGGGCAACACGAGGAATCGGCCAGTGCGTACCGCGGGGCGATTGCGCTCCGGCCCGATTCTGCGGAAGCGCATCACAATCTCGGGAAGGCGCTGAAGCAACTGGGCCAGTGGAGCGAGGCCCGGGAGGCGTTTGGCCGGGCGATCCAGCTCAAACCGGACTATGCCGATGCCTGGAATCAACTGGGCATGACGTGGAGTCTGGAGGGCCGGCTGGATGAAGCGGGCGCGGCTTTCGAGCGAGCGGTGGAGATGAACCCGAATCACGCCGAGGCGCGGAACAATCTCGGGAGTCTTTTGAAGGCACGAGGCCAACTGGACAGGGCGATCGAGAGCTTTCGCCGGGCGCTGGAAAACAAGCCCGATTCGGCAGCGATTCAGATCAACCTGGCGGCGGCTTTCATGGAAAAGGGACGGTTCGAGGAGGCGGTGGAAGCGTATCGCCGGGCGCTGGAATTATGGCCCGAGTCGGCGGAGACCTGGGTCAATCTGGGAGTGGCGCTTCGACGGGATGGCAAGCCGGAGGAGGCGATGAAGGCTTATCGACGGGCGCTCGAAGTGAATCCCGGCTGCGCGGAAGCGCATAATAACATCGGGGTGATTCTGGTGGAGCGAGGCGAATGGGATGCGGCGCTGGCTTCGTTTCATCGGGTGCTGGAGATTCTCCCCGATTCCGCCGACGCCTACAGCAACCTGGGCGGGGCGCTGCGGGAGAAAGGGCGTTTGGATGAGGCGGTGGAAGCGTACCGCCGGGCGACGCAACTCAACGCCAAGCTGCCGGAGCCGTGGAGTAATCTGGCGATCACGCTGCGTGACCAGGGGCAGTTGGACGAAGCGATTGCGGCGTTTCGGCGGGCGCTTGAACTGCGGCCGGATCGCGCGGATTTGCGGAGCAATGTCATCCTGACGCTGCATCTTTATCCAGATCTCGGGAGCGAATCGATCGCGGGCGAGGAACGGCGCTGGAACGAGCAGTTTGGCCATCCGCCGGTGCTGCGGGGGCACGTCAGCGAGCGGGACCCTGGGCGCCGGCTGCGGATCGGGTATGTCTCGCCGGATTTTCGGGACCATGTGGTGGGGCGGAATCTACGGCCGCTGTTTCAGAATCATGACCGGGAGAATTTCGAGATCGTGTGCTACTCAGGCGTGCATCGCCCGGATGATCTGACGGAGGAATTTCGCCGAGGCGCGGCGTTGTGGCGCGAGGTGCGCGGCGTGGATGATGAGGCGATGGCGGAAATGATTCGGGAAGATCGGATCGATGTGCTGGTGGATCTTTCCCAGCACGCGGCGGATAATCGGTTGCCGGTTTTTGCGCGGAAGGCGGCGCCGGTGCAGGTGAGTTTTGCGGGTTATCCGGAAAGCACGGGATTGGAGGCGATCGGGTATCGGATCAGCGATGGGTGGCTGGAATCGGAGATGGGAGATGGGATATCGGAGATGGGAGTTCGGAGATCGGAGATGGGGTGGAAACACGAGCGCGAACTCCGAACTCCGAACTCCGATCTTCGACTCACGGAGCGGGTTTATCTCATCGATAGCTTCTGGTGCTATGATCCTTGGGGGATGGATGTGCAGACTAATGAGTTACCCGCGAGGGAGAATGGCGGGATCACATTTGGGAGCTTGAATAGCTTTTGCAAAATCAATGATCCGGTGCTGAAGCTTTGGGCGCGAGTGCTGGTGGAAGTGGCTGGGTCGCGCTTGCTCATTTTGTGCGAATGCGGGAGGCAAAGGGAGCGGACGCGGGAGTTTCTCGAAGGCGAAGGTGTCGCGCCGGAGCGGGTGGAATTTGTCGGGAGACAATCGCGGAAGAGTTATCTGGAGCTTTACCGGCGGTTGGACATCGCGCTAGATCCGTTTCCGTACGGCGGACATACTACCTGCCAGGACGCGCTGTGGATGGGGGTGCCGGTGGTGAGCCTGGCGGGCAGGCAGGCCGTTTCGCGGGCGGGGCTGAGTATTCTGAATCATCTCGGGTTGCCGGAGCTGGTGGCTTTTTCCGCGGATGAATATGTGAGGATTGCGGCGCTGCTCTCGCGGGACATTCCCGGACTGGCGGAGTTGCGGCGGACGCTGCGCGGGCGGATGGAGGGGTCGGTGTTGATGGATGGGCGGCGGTTTGCGAGGAATATCGAGGAGGCCTATCGGGCGATGTGGGAGCATTGGTGTGGCGGGGAGATTGATGGAGGGGGGATCCTGCTGGGGGTGGTGGGAGGAATAGGGCCTATAGGACCTATAGGCCCTATGTGACGATCCTCCTGAGTGCGGCGCCTGCTCACGAGGGAGACTTCGCGGCGGGAGAGTTAGGCCGGTTGTTACTTGGCGCCGGTCTTGGATGCGGCTTCCGCGAGTTCTTTGGTCAGTTGGCGGGCTTCCTTCGCTTTTTCGTGATCCGGGCCCAACATTTGGGAGAGTTGCTTTTCGGCCAAACGTGCCGTTTCGAGGGCTTCGGGCAGCTTGTTTTCTGCGCGCAGGGTCGCGGCGAGGTTGAGCCTGGCGAGGGCGACTTCGGGATGAATGCCGAGGAACTGTTCGAGGGTGGAGATGATGATGCGCTGTTCCTTTTCGGCTTCGGCGTAGCGTCCCAAGCCGATGAGGCATTTCGCAAGGTTGGTGCGGTTGAGGAGGATGGCGGCGTCGTTGGGCTGCAATCCCTTGTCGAGGCCGGGCTGGGCGGCGCGAAGGAGTTTCTCCGCTTCGGCATACGCTGCGGAGTCGACGAGGACGCTGCCGAGGTTGCTCATGGCCCGGCTAATGGTGATGTCGCCGGGCTTGGCGATCCGCTGGCGGATGGCGAGGATTTCGCGAAAATCGTGGACGGCTTCGGTGGTGCGGCCTTCGCGGGAGTACGTGGTGGCGAGGAGTTCGCGGAACTCGAGGACGTCCTTGTTGTCCGCGCCGAGAATGCTCGTTTCCAACTCGATGCCTTCGCGCAGGGTGTTTTCGGATTCGAGATAGTTGCCTTCTACGCCGAGGACGATGGCGAGATTTTTCCGATCCTGGAGGGTGTCGGCATGATCGAGGCCCTTGGTCTTTTCATCCTCGTCGAGGAGCATCCGAAATTCGACTTCCGCCTCGTGGTATTTGCCGCCCTGAAAAAGCTGCATGGCATGGGCCACTTTGCCGACGTGAGAGTTGGGGTCGAGTTTTTGCCCGGCGGTGAGGGCGCCGGGGCAAAGGACGAGAGCGAGACCGGCAAAAAGTGCGTAATTTTTCCACCGAAGAAACATGGTGGGGTCTGTAATGCGGGTGACCAGCGGCGTCTAGTCCGGATTCTCAATCGCGGAAAACGATGGCACGAGGGCCGTGGAGAAGGACACGATCGGCGAGATGCCAGCGGACGCTGCGGGCGAGGGCGAGACGTTCGCAGTCGCGGCCGAGGCGCATGAGATCATCGGGCGTGTGAAAGTGCTCCACGCGAATCACTTCCTGGTCGATGATCGGCCCGGCATCGAGATCGGCGGTGACGTAGTGGCAGGTGGCGCCGATCAATTTGACGCCACGTTCCCAGGCGCGCTGGTAGGGATTTGCGCCGACGAAACTGGGAAGAAAGGAGTGGTGAATATTGATGATCCGCCCGCTGAATTCGGTGCAAAGTTCCGGGGGAACGATCTGCATGTAGCGGGCGAGAATGATGAGGTCGGGCTGCACGGAACGGAGAAGACCGGCCATTCTGGCGAAGGCGGCGGGCTTGTCGTGCGGCTCGACGGGCACATGGCAGAATTCCAGGCCTTCGCGCTCGACCATGGGGCGGAGATTTTCGTGATTGGAAATGACGGCCGCGAGATCGAATTCCAATTCGCCGGAGTGCCAGCGCCAGAGGAGATCGGCAAGGCAGTGGCCGAGTTTGCTAACCATGACGATGACTTTGCGCCGGGTGTCGGCGGTGCGAATGGTCCATTCGGCCTGAAGGCCGGCGGCGACCGGGGCGAAGGCCTGGCAAAAGGCAGGCAGATCGAGAGCGAGGGTGCGGGTGTCGATTTCCATGCGGGTGAAAAACCAGCCCGCGGCGGGGTCGGTGTACTGATGGACTTCGGTGAGGTTGCCGCGATGCTGGGCGACGAAATTGGAGATGAGGGCGAGGAGGCCGACGCGGTCGGGGCAGGAAAGGCGGAGGAGCGTGGGGGGCATTTAGGAATTGGGATTTAGCATTTAGCATCTGGTCCCGATGCCGCGCTGGTGATCGGAATACGAGGGAGGTGAAATGGATGATAGTCGAACGGCCAGAGGAAATACTCGCGACCAGCATCAAAATGCTAAATGTTAAATCCTCAATCTTAAATGCCATGGCTGTTTCTTCCACGATGCTCGATCTCGGAACCGCGGCGCCGGATTTTGCTTTGCCCGATGTGCTTTCCGGAAAAACGGTGAAGCTGGTAGATTTTGCGGAGCAGAAGGCGCTGCTGGTGATGTTCGTTTGTGCGCACTGTCCGTACGTGGTGCATGTGCGGCCGGAACTGGCGCGGTTGGCGAAGGACTATGCCGGGCGGGGCGTGGGGTTCGTTGGGATTACGGCGAACGATGTGGAGCAATATCCGCAGGATGCGCCCGAACCGACGGCGGCGATGGCGCGCGAGGCGGGCTGGACGTTTCCCCTGCTCTACGATGAATCTCAGGCCGTGGCCAAGGCCTACACGGCGGCGTGCACTCCGGATTTCTTTCTCTTCGATGCGGGCCGAAAGCTGGTTTATCGGGGGCAACTCGATAGCTCGCGGCCGGGTCGCGGACCGGATCGTCCAGGTGGAGGGGTGTTGAATGGGGCGGACATTCGCGCGGCGCTGGAGGCGGTGCTGGCGGATCGACCGGTGGGCGGCGAGCAAAGGCCGAGCATCGGG
The DNA here is from genome assembly GCA_036501065.1 of Chthoniobacter sp. GTDB lineage: Bacteria > Verrucomicrobiota > Verrucomicrobiia > Chthoniobacterales > Chthoniobacteraceae > Chthoniobacter. The sequence continues at coordinate 5,769 of DASYAY010000095.1, forward strand.
TGCAACATCAAGTGGAAGCCGGGGAACGAGCCGGGGTATTTTTGATTTTCGATTTTCGATTGCGTGATTGCCCCCATTGCGCCATGGGCGTCTCTCAGACTCGGCTCTCGATTGGCGTCGGAGCTTCACGTCACGCGGTGCGGAGGAAGCGGGAGCGAGGCCGCTCCTACCTCTGGCTACGGTCGGTGGCCGTGCCGTGCCGTAAACATCGTGTGAAATAATCAGGCGATTTTGGTGGTAGCGGTCTTGGCGAAACGTGTTCTATTGAACATATGTTTCAACCAAAGACTTTGGCGCCGGGTGGGCGTGGGTCGGCCACGAATCCGCATAACCGATTCGAGAAGCTGAGCATCGAATTGGAGCCGGAGGCGCAGGTCGATGAGGAGGGTGAGCGGATTTTGCCGCGCACGCAATTCCTGCGCGACGACTCGCAATCGATCATCACGTACAACGACTCTCCGGACATTCCGTTTCGGGCCAGCCTGAATCCCTACCGGGGGTGCGAGCATGGCTGTGCCTATTGCTTTGCCCGGCCAACGCATGAATTTCTGGGGATGTCCGCGGGGCTGGATTTCGAGTCGAAGATCGTGGTGAAGGAAAAGGCGCCGGCGTTGCTGCGGGAGGAGTTGTCGCGCCGGAAGTGGGTGCCGCAAACGCTCTCGATGAGCGCGATCGCGGATGCTTATCAGCCGGTCGAACGGCGGCTGGAGATCACGCGGCGCTGCCTGGCGGTGCTGGCGGAGTTTCGGAATCCGGTGGGGATCATTACGAAGAACCATCTGGTGACGCGGGATCTGGACCATCTGACGGAGCTGGCAAAATACCGGGCGGTGTCGGTGGCCATCTCCGTGACCTCTCTCGATCCGGAGCTGGCGAGGACGCTCGAACCACGCGCTTCCCCACCCAGCCGGCGGCTGGCGGCGATCGAGGAATTGAGCGCCGCGGGGATTCCGGTAATCGCGATGACGGCGCCGGTGATTCCCGGTTTGAACGACCACGAATTGCCGGATCTGCTGGCGGCGGCGGCAAAAGCGGGAGCGCGGACGGCGAGTTTCACGATGTTGCGCCTGCCCTTCGCGGTGGCGCCGCTTTTCACCGAATGGCTGGAGCGGCACGCCCCCGGACATAAAGACAAGGTGCTGAGCCGGATCCGCTCGATGCGCGGCGGGAAGCTCTACAACGCGCAATGGGGCACGCGGATGAAGGGTGAAGGCTTTTTCGCGGAGCAGATCAAGGCACTCTTCGAGCTTGGGTATCGCAAAGCGGGATTTTCAGGGGAATACGCGGCGCTGGATGCGTCCTCGTTTCGAGTGCCGACGGATCAGCTGAGTTTGTTTGAAGGGATGTGATTCCCACGCTGTGTAGGCTCCGAGAGGGGAAAGTGTTGACCACGGATTACGCGGATTCCACGGATCAAAAGCCTCCGCTGCGAAGTCAGTCCGTGAAGTTTGTGAAATCCGCGGTCAATTTTTTCCGATACTTCGCGAAGCTGGCTTTTCTTTTTACAGCGCCGCGCTAGGCTTTCCGGCTTGGCTTTGAGCGAATCCACCTCCCTTTCATCGGCAACGACTTCCGAATCGAACCCACGGCAACGAGCGCGGGCTCGCCGGCGGTTTCGCCCGGTGCGGCTATTCATTCTTCTTCTCCTCCTGTGCATCGGCTGCCTTTTTGAGCCGGACTGTTTCCGGTTCATCACGCGGACACTCATTACCGGCGCGGCTTGGTGCCGGGGCGTTTCCGTGCATATCGGAGCGGTGGAAGGGAGCGTGCTCGATCCGGTGACGTTGCGGGACACGGTGTGGATTTACGAGAGTGAGCGCGGCCCGGTGACGCGGGTGGAAATCCAATCGGCGGCGGCGGAATTTGCCTGGCGCAATCTCCTCCCCCGCTCCACCGGCCACGTTTTCCAGCAGCTGATCCTGCGCGGGGTGATCGGCAAAATCCAATTTCCGCTGACTGCGGCCAACGTGGAACCGTCCCGGGCGGGATCGTACCATCTGCACTGGCCGCGCCCCGAAGGCAATTGGTTCCCGGCGCCGGAGCGGGTCGAAGCTCAGGACGTGAATTTCATATTCCAGAGCAACAACGATTTCGTGCAACTGAGCGATACGAATTTCACGTTGAGCAATGTCGAGCCGGGGGTGATCCGCGCGGGACAAATCGTGCTCAAACAGCCGTGGATCAATCGCACGTTCCGCAATGTGCGCGGGACGACCGCCGTCCAGGACGCCAATGTGGAGATCGCCAATCTGAATCTCGACCCGGAGGTGCAGGTGCGGAGTTTTTCGGCGGCGCTGGATGACCTGGCGCGGGGCCGGCTGAATCTCGACATGCAGGTCGCGGCGTTTGGTGGCGAAATCCGGGTGGAGGCACAGACCCTGGGCGAAGATCGGCCGCTGAACTTCGACGCGACGGGCGCTTTCTCGCAAATCGGCGTGGCGAGGCTGGCGACATTCCTGGGTTTTTCCGATGCCGCGGGCGGGACGATCAAGGAAGGGAAATTCACCTTCCGGGGTCCGCCGCAGCAAATCGCCAAAGCGACCGCCTCGCTGCGGCTGGAGGCGACCAATTTTCAATGGGACTCGCGGCAGTGGGATTCGCTGATCCTGGGGGCGACGCTGCTGAATGGCCGGGTGCAGGTGCCGGAACTGGCGCTCACGCAAGGCCACAACAAGCTGAATCTGAGTGGCGAAATGCCCCTGCCCACTCCGGGTGTGGAATGGTGGCAATCGGAATTCGACCTGAATATTGCCGCGAAGATCGACAATCTGACCGAGCTTTCGGCGTTGATGCTGCCGGAGTTTCAATATGCCGCCGGGAAGGCGAACATCGATGGTTCGGTGCGGGGGAAGGACCAGCAGTTCCACGGCCAATTGATCGTGTCCGGGTCGGATCTGAAATGGCACAACGCGCCGATCGAGGAACTGCAGGCCGGGGTGAAGTTGAACGGCAACGAGTTTCAAATCACGAACGTGTCGATGTTCAACAAGGGCGATTACCTGCGCGGCCACGGGGTGGTCAACATCATCGGCGACAAGCAGTACTGGGGCGAGTTTCACGCATCGATCGAGGACCTGGCGAAGTACGCGGCGATCCTGCAAAAGCCGGTCCTGCCGGAGGCGCTGGCCGGAGGCGCGGTGATCGACTGGAGTGGAGAAGGTTCGGCCAATGGGCATAGCGGCCAGTTCTCGGCGCAACTGCGCAAACTGCGCTCGCTGGGGGCGACGGCCGCGCTCATGCACCCGATCAACGCCGACTTCGAAGGCAGTTACGCCCCGGGGATGATGCAGTTCAGCCGGTTCATGCTGTCCGATGACAACTCGTCGTTTACGGCGAACGTGGGAATCGGCAACAAGGCGCTGAGCCTGCAAGGGATTCGCCTGCTCCACAATCAAGCCCTCTGGCTGGAAGGCGACGCCCTCCTGCCGCTCGACGTCTGGAATGCGTGGCCGAATACGTCGCTGGCGACGTTGCTCGACGACCAGACGGTGAGCAAAGTGAATCTGACGGCGTACGATCTCGAGCTCGGGGCGGCCTCGCTGCTGACGGGCTGGAAGTTTCCGATTCAAGGAATCGTCCGCGGCAACGTCGTGGCCGAGGGGTCGCTGGGCAACTTGAAGACCTCCGGAAAATTCTCAGTGAGCAAAGCGGTGATCCCTCTCGGCTGGAACGGGGAAACGCTGACCGCGGTGGATGGCGAGGGCTCGCTCGAAGGCCAGACCCTGCAAGTGACGAAACTGACGGGGCACCACCGGAGCGGCGATTTTTCGATGACCGGGCAGATGGATTTCACAAAGCTGCGCGATCCGACGTTGAAGCTGGATATGGCCAGTGCCAAGTGGACGCTGGAAGCCTTCGAGAAGAGCGGCGCGAGCACGACGCTGGGCACGGTGGCGAAGCTGCAGATTGCGGGGCCGGCGAGCGGCGCGGCGGTGACGGGTGAAGCGCTGGTCAACTCGATCCATGTGCCGCCGCTCGCGCCGGGACTGGACGACCGCATTTTTCTCGATGGGCAACTTCCGGCTTTGCCGACGGCGTTCACGGCGGCCGATCCGCCGGGCAATGCGTGGAAGTATGATCTTTCGCTGCACACGGAGCATCCGGTGCCGGTCGTTGTCGGGAATCCGAATCCGCAGGCGAGCGCGAGCAAGATCACAGCGGAAATGAAAATTCATCTCGGTGGCCTGGGGAGCGATCCCAAGCCAACCGGTGAGGTGACGTTTCACGTCCCGCCCGATTACCCGGGGAACGTTGGGGCGTTGGCGATGCAGATTGGCGATGTGACCCTGGGCTTTCGCGAGGGGCATGTGGACGACCCGTCGATCACCGCACAGGCGAGCGGCAGGGCGCTGGGCGAGCCGTTTCAAATTCAAGTGATCGGGACGATTGAACGCCCGATGCGCTATTTCGTGTTCGCGCCTCCGCTGACGGAGAAGATCATCCGCTCAGCGCTGGCCGGTTCGAGCTCGAGTCCGACGGCGGCGGATACCGTGCATGTGACTTTGCTGGTACCCGCGGAATTCTTTGACGGAGTCGATGTCGTTGACTGGCCGGAAATCCCGACCCCTCCGCCAGCGCCCCCCACCCCGGCCGCACCGCCTTCCACGGCACCGGTTCCTCCTGCGGCAACTACTCCCGCAGTGCCGGCTCCCATGGTGACAAAACCCGCTGCGCCCGCCCCCCCAGCACCGGCTTCCACCGCACCGGTTCCTCCCACTGCACCGGCTCCCGCCACACCCGCTCCGACCAAACCCGTTCCGGCCGCACCTGCTCCCACCGCACCGGCTTCGGCCACACCCGCTCCCGCCCCGCCGGCACCTCCTGCACCGGGTGCGAAGCCATGAACGGCCGAAGCTTCGGGATCTTCATCGGCCGCTATTTCGGCATCGCCTTCTATCTGCATCCGTCGTGGTTCCTGATTGCCGCATTTCTGACCTATTCGCTGGCTGACGAATACTATTTCAAGATACTGCCCAACGAACCGGTGGTGCCGTATTTGTTGGGAGCGGCGACCGCTTTGATTTTCTTCGTGTGCATCCTCCTGCACGAACTGGGACACAGCCTGGTGAGCCAGCGTTGCGGAATTCCGGTGCCGCGGATCACGCTCATGCTGATCGGGGGAGTGGCGGAGATTTCGCGCGAACCGGATGACGCGCGTTCGGAATTGAAAATCGCACTGGGCGGCCCAGTGGTGAGCGTCGTCCTGAGTGTGGTTTTCGCCCTGGTAGCCTCGGCTTGCAATGCCCTGGCGTGGAAGACGGCGGCATTCATGGCCTTCCTTCTCGCGGAAACCAATCTGGGCCTGGCGATTTTCAATATGTTTCCCGGCTATCCGCTCGACGGCGGGCGCGTTTTGCGGGCGTTGATCTGGGCGAAAACGGGGCGGTTGCGCCGGGCGACGTCCATCTCTTCGCGCATCGGGATCGGGTTTAGTTGGGTGCTCATTTTTCTGGGTGTCTGGATGCTTGTCCCGAAGCACAATGGGCAGCTGAACTGGCAGGGAGTGATCTACGTGGTGATCGGCTTTTTCCTGAAGAGCGCCGCGGAAAGCGGCTATGCCAGCGCGGTCCAGCGCGAAGTCCTGGCCGGGGTGCACGTGCGTGACCTGATGACGGCCAATCCGGCGTCGATTCCGGATACCCTGCCGATCAACCTGGCGGTCGAGGATTTCTTTCTCACCGGGCATTACGTGGCGTATCCGGTGTGTTCCAGCGAGGGCGAATTTCGCGGCCTGTTGCGACTGGATTTTCTGAAAGAAATTCCGCGCGAGAAATGGCCGTACATCTCCGCGGGAGATGTGGTGGCGGAGAAAAGCGCGGAGTCCCTGCGGATCGGCGTCAACGAATCCGCAGCGCGGGCGATGCGCTTGCTGCTGGCGCCGGAATTGAGCCGCCTGGCGGTGATCGAAAACGGGCGACTGGTCGGGATCGTGACCCGGCATGATATTTTGCATTTCATCGAGATTCATACGGAACTCGAGGAATGAATGGGAGGAATAGGGGCCTATAGGGCCAATGGGACCTATAGCGTGGTGCGGCGGGGAGTTTCGAGTTGAGCGGCTCGAATGGCGGCGGCATCGCACTCCCGGTGGAGAACTTGCAGGGCGGCGGCGAGTCCGGCGGCTTCGCCGGTGGCGAGGCAGGTGCCGATGACGCGCACCGACGCCTGGGCCTCGTGGGTGCAGGAAATGCAGCGGCCGGCCATGAAGAGCGCTTTGTCGTCGCGGGCCCGCAAGGCACGCAAAGGAATTCCGCACGGGGCGTCGCCCTCGGGAAAGCGGAGGCGCGGGCCGCGGGCTGTCTCCCGCAATTCCATGGGCCAGGCGGCGAATGCCACCGAGTCAGGAAATTGAGCGCCGGATTCGAGATCCGAACCCTCGAGGCGGTAACGTCCGACGATGCGCCGGCTCTCGCGCACCCCGGCGCGGGCGGGCCAGGCGGCGACGTAGCTGGCGGCGAAGCCCGCGACTTGCCGCCGCAGGAAATCCGCGAGGCGAACCGCGACCTCCCGCCCTTCCGTTTCCAGGCGAGTCAGACAGGCGGTATCGAGTGGGTCGAATTCCGGACCGCCTTCCAGGTCGATGGTAACGAAGGCTTCGCCCGCCTGCGGGCTGGCGCGAAAATGGGCGCCGAGCGCGGCGGTGGGGAGAACGCCTTCCTTCACGGCCTGAGTGATTTGCCGGGCGAGACCCAATCGACCGTCGTCGTTCAACCGGCCCGCTTCCAGGCCGGCGAGCGCGAAGATGTAAGCCGGCCGCTGCAGGCGGGAGGCAGGTTCCATTTCACAGGGCGCCCCGCGCAATACCGCCAGAACGGCATCGCCGGTGGCATCGACAAAGGCGCGGGCCTGCACTTCGCCGATCCGGCCACGGCAGGCCACGGTGAGCGAATCCGCCTCAGCGCCGACGATCTCCGATTGCAAGCGCACTTCCAGGCCCGGCGTCTCTCCGACGATCGCGTCGCACAATCGAGCGAAGGCCACCGGTCGCTGGAGCAGCACCGCGACCCGCCCCATGCGCACCGGCCCGGCGGCTCCGCCGGCGGCGATCAAGCGATTGGCGAATTCCTCGGCAAAACCGCCATTGGCCAGGGCCGGCGGTTCATCGCCCTTCGGCAAGCGGTACAATCCACAGATCGAGTGGACCAAGGCGGCGGACGCCATCCCGCCCAAGAGTCCGTTCCGTTCCACGAGGAGGGTGCGCGCGCCGAGACGTGCCGCCGCCACAGCCGCAGCCAACCCGGCGCTGCCTCCCCCGGCGACGACGACGTCAAAGTCCATGCAGCAAATCCGGCCGCGGTTCGCCAAAGAGATCTTCGAGCGTCTGAGTGAGCAGCAGTTTGAGCTCTTCCGGCGAGAGACAGCCCTCGCGCCAGGTCACGGTGACGTTTATCTGCCCATTGCGCTCGCAAAAGAAAAGGCCGGTGCCCGGCGGCGTCGCCAGACACGGCAAATGATTCGCGTTGGTGATCTGAGCGCCGGCAAATTCCGTCAACTCCGGGGCGAAGGCCCCGGTATGGGAGTGAAAGAAGGAGCAAATCTCCCCTTTGAACTGCCAGCGCACCACCCGCATGAAAATCCACGAGGGCAGACGCATCATCAGTTCGAGGATGGTGAGGAAGGATTCGTCCAGCCGGCCGCGCGTCATCTCGGCAAACTGCTGCTTCATCGCCGCGGTCGCCGCTTCGATCGAGGCGAGATGTTCGCGCACCGCGCTGAAAAAGAAGATCGAGACCTGGTTGTGAAAGAGCGGTCCCCGCGCCCCGCGTTTGCGGGTCTGGACCGGCACGCTGACGACATAGCCATCCGGCTTCCGTCCGCGATTTTGAAAAACGCGGTCATGGGCCCGCGCCGCGCAGGCGACGTAAAAGGTCATGGGGAAGAGCGCTCCGGCCAGGCCTTCCACCCGGGCCGTGAGCCGGGCCGCATCGGCCGGGTTCAGCGTGAGCACGTGGTAAAAGGCCCGCCCACGCCGGGGCCGCGGTCCGGAAAGCGACGGCGAACCGATTTTGGCGAGATTACTGAGCCGATAAACGGCGGCCTTGGTCTTCTGGATTTTCTCCTTGTAGGTGAGAGGTGGGCGGACGGGTTCCTTCGTGTCGCAGGAAACGTCCACTCCATCGCAAAGCCGCCCGATTTCCGCGAGCAGGAGTTCCGCGCCCTTGCCGTCGATCAAGAGGTGCGACCAGGAGAGGGCGGCGAGGAATTTTCCGTTGCGTTGCTCGACCACATCCATCCGGGCCTTGAAGGAAATGCCGTCCACGGTGAGCGGCTCTTCCATGATGGTCTGGAGCAGGTCCATGGTCTTTTCGACCTCGACCGCCCGGGGTAAAACGCCGGCGGCGCCGCGTTCGCGCCAAACGTGCAAGGGCAAGCCGCGGCCCGGCACCGGGGGGACCTCCCAGTAAGGCAACCAGGTTTTCCAGTTGCGGCGCAAACGACCTGCGAGCAGCGGATATTTTTCGATGAGCCGGGCGAGCGCCTTGCCGAGCCGTTCCAAGTCCGGCGCGCGATCGAGTTCGAGGATGGACTGGGTGACGTGCCTTCCCTGCTTTGTCCGACGCATGAAATCGTCGTGCGCCAGCAGGAAGCAATCGGTTACCCGAACGGGCACCCGGCCGTTTTCCGGGCGGTCAGCCATCAGCCTTTGGCCGAGGAAGCGGAACGGGCGCGAATGAGCCCGGCGACGCTGCGCACCGTGCTGAAATTCTGCCGGGTCAATTCGCTCTCCGGCAGCGCCACCCCGAATTCCTCTTCGATGAGGATGAGCAACTGCATGATCGCCATCGAGTCGAGCCCGGAATCGTAGAGGTTGCTGTCGGCGTTGAATCCCGGCTGGGTTTCGAGAAGCTTTTCGCTGACGAGTTGGACGAGTTGTTGTTCCAGGGATTCCTGCTGTGGAATGGGTTGCGTGGCCATCAGTTGCGCGCGGTGCTTAATAGATGCCCACGGGGTCGTCAAGACACCAGTTGGGACAAAAGGGGTTCCAAAGCAGATCGATTCTGCTCCACCGTCTGCGCGCCGACCTCCACGCAACCGGCCCCAACTTTCGCCGGATTCCACAGACTGGGGCGCGGCGCGAGGGTCCGTAATAACACGAGGCGCTTGCCGGCGCGACGGGCGAGCTCAGTTTTGAGACGTAACAATTCGTCACAGATGATCTGGTGTGACAGATTGGCCGCTTGGGACATTCGATAGGGCCGACCCCCGCTGCGGGCGGCCATTTCCTGGGGATTGGCGACGATGTGCAGGAGGATGGTGTCGATGTCCGGATCGTCGATCCAATGATCGAAGGGTAAGGGGTTGGCGATCCCGCCATCCCAGAACCAGCGACCCTCCGCCGGGCGCGCCGCGAAAACGCCGGGAAACGCTCCACTGGCCAGAATCATATCGGCCACCGGGCCGGTCGTCGCCGCTGCGCTGCAGCCGCGAGTCAGGTCCGTGACCGAGACCGAGAGGCGGGGGTCGCGGCAATCCTCGATGCGGCGATCGCCGAGTTTCGCCCGGAGGAGCGCCTCGGCCCGGTCCCCACAAATGGCTCCCGTGTGTCCGGGAACGTTGAAAATCGTCGCCAGCCCGCGGTACGGAGCGCCCGGCTCACGGAAGACGGTGCGCAGTTCGGGCGAGGCGAAGAGGGCGAGCATTTCGTCGGGCTCAATGCCGGCGGCAAAAAGTCCCGCGACGAGGGCGCCGGCCGATGCTCCGCTGACGGCCACCGGCCGAATGCCCAATTTCAGCAAGGCGCGCAAAAATCCCGCATGGGCGAAAAAGCCGAGGAAGGAGGAATTGAGGCTCAGGGCGACGCGATTAGACATAGGCTGCCACCTCCGAACGCAAGGCTCTTAGGGCCACGGTAATTTCCTCGACCATGGCCATTCGCGCGCTCACGGGATCGGGAGCGCGGCGGGGGGGAATCGGTTCCCCGAAGGCAACCACCCAGCGAGTGCGCGCGCCGGGGAGCCAACTGGTCCAGCGGCGAAATTGTTCTCCACCCAGGACGACGCACGGCAACACCGGCACGCCAGCCAGTTGCGCGAGCTTGCACACCCCTTCGTTGATCGCCCCCGATTCGAGCACGGAGGCCTGATCGTGCCGCAGACCACCTTCCGGAAAAATGCCCACGACTTTCCCGGCGCGGAGCAATCGCGACATCTTGCGGACGGTGAGTGTATCGGTCTTGCTCCGATCCAGCGGGAGCGCGCCGAAGGCGCTCATGAACCAGCGCGAGAGCGGGTTCTGAAACAGCTCGGCGATGCTCAGCCAATAGATCACGCGCGGGGTGGCGGCGATGATCAATGGGGCGTCGTAGGCGCAAGTGTGATTGGCGGCGAGCAGGTAGGCGCCATTCAATTTCGCCCGCTCGGCATGAAGGATTCTCGGCACGGAGGCGAATTGAAAAATCTCGCTGCCGATGGCGCGGACGGTGCGGTAGAAGAGTTCGCTCATGGGAGGGCGACTTAAGGCAAAATCGAATCTTCCAGCCCGTATTCCTGTCGCAGTCGAGCATAAAGCTCGATGAAGGCCCGCTCGATTCGCGCGGCCATTTCCGCGCGCGCCTGGCGCCGGTCAGGACCAGTGACCGGTTCGATGAACTCGCCGCAAGCCATCCAGATCCGGCCACGTTGGAAAGGCAGCCACGGGGCCAACGCATTCAGCTTTTCCGTCCCTAGAACGATGCACGGCAGCACCGGGCGATTCGCACGCGAAGCCAGCAGGCAAACTCCGCGCTTGATCTTCGCGCCACGCAACACGGACTCCCGCCCCGCCTTGATTTCTCCCTCGGGAAACATTCCCACCACCTCGCCCTGGGCCAGCCTTTGAAGAGCCGTCTTGATCGCACTCACCGGCACACCCTGCCGATTCACGGGAAAGGCGTGCACTGCCCGGAGCAACGCCCGCGCCCAGCCGTAGCGGTAGAACTCGACGCGGGCCATCCAATTGATCTCTCGCGGCAGATGTGGAGTCACGCAGAAAGGATCGAGATGGCTCACATGACTGCAGGCCAACACCCAACCGCCGGGTCGTTGTGCCGCCTCGAGGCCAAACGACCGAACGCGCAGGCAATGGGAATGAATGGAACGCGCCACTGCTCGGGCGACCCGGTAAAACACGGCTATACGAGTTCTTCGTCGGCGGGAATGACGAACGAATATCCGCGCTCCTGCAGTTCGTCGATCACCCGGAGAATGGCTTCATTGCTGCGCGCGCGGCCTTCGTGCAGGAGGACGATGGCGCCAGGCGAGACGTTTTCCCCGACCCGCCGGGCGACCGCTTCGGGATCGCAGGTGACCCCATCCTTCCCCCGCACACTCCAGCCCACGAAGCGCATTCCGTTGTGAACGAGCGTGGGCTGCAGAAAGATGTTCTTCAGCCCGACCGGGGACCGGAACCACCGCTGCACCGTCACGCCGGCCTCGCGCAAGGCGTCGTTGCAGGCCTCGATCTCCGCTCGCAACCGGCGTGGAAGCAAAAACCAAAAAACGGGGGACGGGTGCGTCTGGGTGTGATTGGCCAGGGAATGCCCCGCGGCAACCACGGCGCGCCCGACGTCAGTCTGCCGGGCGAGATTTTTTCCTTTCACGAAAAACGTCGCCTGGACCCCGCGGCGGGACATCTCCTCAGCCAGACGTAAACTGTCCTCGCCGGCAGGCCCGTCATCGATCGTCAGCCACACCTGCTTCCCTTTCGCGCGGAAGCGCGTGGCCACCCGCACTAGCCAGTCACAGGAAGGCGCGACGATCGCGTAAAACAAACAAACGTGGAAAACCAACTGCAATGCGACCAGCCACGGATAGCGAAAGTGCGTCACGATGACCGCGAGCAACGAGACGGGATTGGCGGCCAGCAAATACGGGCGAATCCAGGACTTGGGAGCGGGAGTTTCGGGCACGGCGCGCGGAGAATAGACGCCTCCACGCGATTGAGGCGACGATTTCTTTTGGAGCGCCCTCCGGGCGTTCGGGCAGTGCCTGATCCGCCGCCCCCCCCAGCAAACGATTCACGAAAATCCGTGCCGGTCTTAGCGGTCTTCCTCAGTATCGATCGTGGTACTGGACCCACGAGAGCGGCCCGGTTTCGCGCCGGCCCCGGGGCGTCATGTCGATGAACTTATAGGCGCCGAGAAGTTCCTCCCCGCCTCGCGCGTAAAATGAATAAGTGTGGAAAATGTCTCCGGCGGGGTCTTTGTAAAAGACGCTTCCGCCGGGCTGTTCTTCGCTGTCGATTTCCGTCATTTCGAAATTATAGAACATCCGGTGGTTGTGCATTTCCTCAGGCGTGGCGGTCGCTTGATAGTCGTAATTGAAATCGGTGCCGAAGGAGGAGACCCAATTGAACTTCCAGCCCATGCGCTCCTTGAACGGTGCGATTTTGCTCCAGGGCGCGCGCGAGACGGCGGCGAAGGAGAGGTCGTTGTGCTCGAAATGCTGCCGCGCGGCGTCGACATGATCGCAGAGGAACGAGCAACCGGAACATCCCTCATCCCATTCCGGACCAAACATGAAATGATAAATCATCAACTGGCTGCGGTTTTCGAAGAGGTCCCGGAGGGTGACTTTGCCGTTCGGCCCATCGAAGACATACGGTTTGGTTACTTCCACCCAGGGCAATCTCCGCCGCAGACGGCTGACTTCATCCCCTGCGTGGGTCAGTTCCTTTTCCCTGGCGAGAAGCTCTTTACGGGCGGTGAGCCATTCGGCTTGCGAGACAATTTTCGGGCGGTCCAGGTCGAGGGTATTCATAGACGGTACTATTCAATCGGACAAACCTCCGCCGGCAGACGCTCGAAGGTGACGTTTGCGTGAGGTTCGGTTTTAGGGACGACGAACGGGAAACGGTGGAAAGGACACGCCGCAGCGGTTTTCAAGAATTGCAACTTCCGGCCGGCCGCGTGGTTGACACGCACAATCACGTATGGCCCCATGACCCAGATGTTCCCCTCCGTCGTTCTCGTTCGTGGATGGAGGCTTCTTTGGCGAGACATTCCGACTGTCGCCGGGCTCGCTTGGGCGTTGTTTGTCTTACCGCTCCAGGCCGCGGATCCTCCTCAGCTCTTCCATTTCCATCACGACGCCATCCTCGGCACGTCGCTCGATCTGCAAGTCCAGGCGGCGAACGATCAGCAGGCCGCGGCTGTGGAGGCTGCGGTGCTCGAAGAGATTGAGCGCCTGCGAAAAATCCTCAGCATTTACGACCCCGCGTCGGATGTCAGCCGGGTAAATGCCGCCACCGGCCCGGTGCAATGCTCACCGGAATTGCTCGAAGTATTGGGATTCTACGATTGGTGGACGATGAAATCCCGGGGCGCCTACAACGGCCACCTCGGCAGCCTCATCGCCATGTGGAAGGCGGCGGAGAAAATCGGGACACCGCCCACGGTTGCCGCCCTGACACCCGTCGTCCGCTCCCTGGCGCAGCCGGGCTGGAAACTCGACCCAACAAATCACACAGTCACCCGGCTCACCGCGGGTACGATCGATATCAATTCACTCGGCAAGGGTTACATCATCAGCAAGGCCGCCGTCGCGGCACGGGCCAAAGTACCGGCGGTCCAGGGCTTCCTCTTGAACATTGGCGGTGACATTTTTGCCAGTGGCAATCCGGCGCCGGGAGTGCCGTGGATCATCGGTGTGGCCAATCCGATGCACAGCGAAGACAATGCCCCACCCCTGACCCAGGTGAAATTGACCAACCGCGCCGTCTCCACCAGTGCCGCTTACGAACGCGGTTATACCTTCGGCGGCCAGCATTATTCGCATATCTTCGATCCGCGTACCGGCCTTCCGGCGACCGGCGCCGCCAGTGCGACCGTCATCACCAGCAACAGCGCCAATGCCAACGCCCTCGCGACGACTTTGTGCGTCCTGAAACCCGAGGACGGGATCAAGCTGGCTCGCGAAATCCCGGATACGGAATGCCTCATCGTCGCACCGGATGGCCGCATCTTTCGCACTCCGCAGTTCGCGATTTACGAAATTCCCCAGCCACCGCCGCTGGCAGCAATGGTGCCTCCACTCGCGCCCGCGGGGAAAACACCTGCCCCCGGAAGCGCCTGGCCGGCGAATTATCAGGTCACGGTCTCCATTACCTTGAAAGTCCCACCGCCCGCTGCAAAGCCCGCCCGGCGCCCGTACGTCGCGGTGTGGATCGAAGACCCGGCGGGCAAGCGCGTTCGCACCGTTGCCGTCTGGGGTCGCGCTCCCCGCTATTTACCCGACCTCATCGAGTGGTGGAAACTCGCCCAGCAGGACCAGCAATTCGCCGCTTCCGTCACCAAAGCCACGCGCCCCGCTGGACAGTACAAGCTCGCCTGGGATGGTCTCGACGACCAGGGCAAGCCGGTGCCCACCGGGACCTATTCGGTCGTTCTGGAAACGAATCGCCAATTCGGCGCGCACGCCATCGAGAGCGGCAAGATCGACTGCAACCGCCTGCCCTCCCAAGGGACAATCCCAGCGACCGCGGAGTTCAGCCAGGCGACACTTTCTTTCGGCCCCCCGCAATCATGAGTTCCGACGCCAGCCATCACCGGCGGCTGCTTTTCAAAAAGTGGTCGCGCACCCTCCATATCTATATCTCCATGCTCGGCCTGCTGGCGGTCATCTTCTTTTCCGTCACCGGGATCATGCTGAATCACGAAGAATGGTTCGGCTTTTCCACGCCTTATGTCGTGAAGAAGGAAGGCTCCATTCCCGAGGGCATGGCGAAAGAGCCGGACAAACTCGCCATCGTGGAAAAACTGCGGAAGGATTTTTCCGCGACTGGAGCGATGGATTCCTTCGACGTCGAGGATGACATTCTCTCGATCGCCTTCAAATCTCCGGGACGCCACACCGACGCCACCATCCAGCGCGCGGATGGGCACACCGAGGTCACGTTGGAATCGTACGGATTCAACGGCCGCATCGCCGACCTTCACCGCGGCACCGATGCCGGCCCGGCCTGGCGCTTCATCCTCGACGCCACCGCTGTCCTCCTGCTCATCACCTGCGCAACCGGTCTGCTGCTCTGGTGTCTCGTTCCCAAATGGCGTCCCCTCGGTCTCGCCGCTTTGGCCGTGTGCGTCGTCGGCTGCGCCGTTGTCTACTTCACTCTGGTGCCGTAGGGCCTCACCGCCGCGGCGGAAATCGCAGCAGTGGTGTCCCATCGAGCCGCTTCGACATGTCCACCGGATCACCGATCCTCACCTCCGCGGGATCGACCTGGTAGGCCCAAACAGAGAACCAGGACAGCGACGCCGCGCCGTAGAGCGTTGAAAAGGCGCCGTCGACCGCGTCCAAACCGCAAGCGATTTTGACCCGACCTATCCGGGGCACATTGAAACGCGCATCGAAAGTCTGCCAGCGATTCCCGACGTAGACTTCCATGTAAGCGTGAAAATCCATCGGCGTGCCCGGATCCTGGAAGGCCACGTCCGGCACATGGCCCGTGACATAGCGCGTGGGGATATTGAAGCAGCGGCTGAGCGCGACGGCGCAGTGGGCGAAGTCGCGGCACACGCCGAATCCCTGCTTCACAATCTCGCTCGCCGCCGTATACGGGCTGCCGGAGCCGAATCGGTACTCGATATTGTTGTGGACCCAATCGCAGATTGCCTGGACGCGCTGGAGACCATGCGGGATGTGCCCGAACTTCGAGAAGGCAAAATTCATGAGCCGATCCGAGTCGCAATACCGGCTTGGCAGGGTATAGCGCAGTAATTCCGGCGACAATTGATCCACCGGCACGGGCGCATCCACGGCTCCGCAGTTCTCCGGCACCGAAGGCACCGCGACGAGCGCATCGTGGTGGACCGTCGTGCGTCCCGGCGGGAGCACAAAACGGTGCACGAGATTCCCGTGCGAATCCTCGTAGAAATCCACTTGGAGATTGTCTCCGAAGCGCAGTTCCTCCGTCAGGATCCGTTGCCAGGTGTCGGTTCGCGGTTGCACGAGCAGCGTGATCGGCGTGGGCGCGGTCGCTTCGTAAACGAAATCCAGGCCAACTCGGATGGTGAGATCAGGCGAAGATTGTTCCATTTATCCCGCCCCATTCGGCCCGAGCTGGGCCAAAAAATCTTCGAACAGGGGGGTATAAATCAGGTCGCGCTCCGGATGATATTGCACGCCGATGCCCCACGGATAATCGCGCAGGCGCACCTGCTCGACAATCCCGTCCCCGGCGTGCCAGGCTTCGATCTCGAGCGCATCGGCCACGCGGTCGAGCGCCTGGTGGTGCGAACTGTTGACCATGGCAAAGCGGTGCCGGGCGCTGGCATCGAAGCGCAGCGGCTGCACATTCTGCGACTTCATCTCCGGCAAATCGTGCCCGCGAATATCCAGGTGCAAGGTTCCACCCAGGGCCACGTTCAAAACTTGCACGCCCTTGCAAATGGCAAGGATGGGGATGCCCCGCACGCAAGCTGAGCGCACGGCCGCAAATTCCCACGCATCCCGGTCCGGTTCAGGATCTTTGATCAAACTCGGGTCCGACGGCGGAACGTTGTGAAAACCCACGGAAATATCCGGGCCGCCGGTGACGAGCAAACCATCCAGAGTCGCCGGATCAATGGCCGCGAGACGGGCGTTGTGCAACGTAACTTCCGGATGCGGAGCTACAAAACGCTGAAAAAGTTGGTCGTCGCATTCCCTAATCCAGGAACCCAGGTGCGGCATGCCCTTATCTGCGCTTCGCCGGAGCGCTCTGCAAGTGCTTTCCGGACAAAGCGAGGCGACCAAATGAGACATCGCAGGAGGACTCCGAAACGGAGGGCGGGCTTTCCAGGCTGCCGATTAAAGCATCGCGCACACTTGGAGTATCCGCCCAATCCATCTGTATCATGATGGCGCGGAAGACCTTCGGCCGCCGTTGATGGAGCCGGCGGGCTGGAAAGCCCGCTCTCCGTTTCGGAATCCTGCGGCGACACGCGTGCACACTGCCGCGCTTTGCTCTCAGAATTCCCCCAAGGTTGCTTGCCAATTCAGAAAGAGCCGCTAGCAATTGCCGCTTATGAAAAAAATCGAGGCCATCATCAAGCCCTTCAAATTGGAGGACGTGAAGGAAGCTTTGTCCGAAATCGGCATTGAAGGCATGACGATTAGTGAGGTCAAAGGGTTTGGCCGGCAGAAAGGACATACCGAGATTTACCGCGGCAGCGAGTACACCGTGGATTTTCTTCCGAAAGTGAAGTTTGAATTGGTCCTCCCGGATGATCGGATCGGCAAAGCCGTCGAGGCCATCGTGAGTTCTGCCCGCACCGGGAAGATCGGCGACGGCAAGGTGTTCATTCTCCCGATCGAAGACGCCATTCGAATCCGCACCGAAGAACGCGGTGAGTCCGCCATCTAAGCCTTTCGCCTCCTTTTTCCCGTGCCTTTCTATCAGATATTGATCCTGGCGGCCGTTCAGGGTGCCGCCGAACTGCTCCCCGTCTCGAGTTCCGCTCACGTCATCGTGGCGGAGAAACTGATGGGGCTCGATCCGACCAGTCCCGCGATGGTTTTCCTTTTGGTGATGCTGCACACCGGGACGATGTTCGCGGTCATCGCCTACTTTTGGCGGAGCTGGCGGAACACGTTTTTTTCTTCCGGGTCGGCCTTCATGAACTTCTTCATCAACGCGGTCATCGCCACCGGGTGCACCGGCGTGATCGGGTTGGGGCTGAAGAAGGTGATTGAAAAGGTCTTCCTCCACGGCCAGCACGGGGCGGAAGTGGAAACTTTGTTTGGCAATACACTCCTGATTGCCGGCGCCCTGGCGGCCGCGGGGATTCTGATTATCATTGCCGGGATGGCCCGGGAAAAGCACGGACGTTCGGAAATCAAGTTCTCGCAAAGCTTTGCCATCGGGATCATCCAGGGCTTCTGCCTGCCCTTCCGCGGCTTCTCGCGTTCGGGGGCAACGATCTCCATGGCGCTTCTGACCGGGTTGCCCCGGCTCAAGGCGGAGCAATTCAGCTTTGCCCTGGCCGTCATCCTCACGCCGGTGGTCATTGCCATGGAAGGCAAGCGTCTCCTGGAGGCGAACAAGGCTGGCGCGCATCTGCCGATTCACGAGCTCATGACTCCAGGGCTGATCGGGATGGGCGTGTCCTTTGTCGCCGGGTTGCTGGCGCTTCTGCTGCTTTCCAAGCTGCTCGAAGGCGGACAGTGGAAACTTTTTGGGTTCTATTGTCTGCTGGCGGCCGGCGCTGTTTTGTTCCTCCATTTCCATTTCGGAATCTAGAACCGCCTCGCGGAATGATGGTTGCCTTCCCGGAAGGTTTCCCCTATCTTCGACCCTTCCATGCGTTTGACCGTCCTGTGCGCCTTCGCATTTATTGTCTGTAGTTTATCCGTTAAGGCCGAGGAATACGCCGTCGTGCGCGCGGCGGATGGTTTCCAGCTCCCCGTGGGCCCAAACGGCACCGGTTCAGGCTATTACATCGCCCGTGGCGTCCGCCCCAATGGCCACCTCGGGGAGGATTGGAATGGTCTCGGCGGCGGCGACACCGATCTCGGCGACCCGGTTTATGCCGTGGCCAATGGCTACGTCACCTTTGCCCGGAATTATCATGTCGGCTGGGGCAATGTCGTCATCCTTCGCCACGCCTATTACGAGGGATCGGAACTGAAGTATTGCGATTCCCTTTACGGGCACTTGCTCGATTTCTCCGTGCATGAGGGGGAACAGGTTCACCGTGGGCAGCAGATCGGGCGGATCGGCAACAACTTCGGGATGTACGAGGCCCATCTCCATTTGGAAATGCGCAAGAACCTCCAGATCGGGATGTTCCGCAGCAGCTTCCTCCGCGATTTTTCCAACTACTACGTGCCGAATCAATTCATCGCCGAGCACCGGGCCTGCCCGCGCCCGAACAGCATGGTGAAGTGTCCGATCAATACTTACCCAGCCGTCCCGCCGCCGGTGATCGCCGGCCCGCATGTGGAGTCGCCCATCATTCAGCTACCACACGCCGGTTCGGCGCCCACTTTCGCCAAGGTCAATCCGCTCCCGCCGCAAGGCTCCTCCGGCCTGGCCGCGGCGCTGCTCGCCGCGCCTCGCATCGTCGTCACCGCGACTCCCACTCCGGCGCCAGCCGTCGTCGTTCACGAAGCGAAGCGTTCCAGTGAGGTCGTTGCCGCCGCGCCGCCGACCCCTGCGCCGGCCGTCAAGACCTCGAAATCCTCCAGGGTCGCCCAAGCTTCCCCGACTCCCTCGCCGGCTTCGTCGCGCAAGCACAAGAATGCCGTCGCCGCAGTGACGGCCCCTGCGCCCGAGGCTAATTCTCCCAAGGTCGCGTTCGTGGATCATGCCGCCGAAGGGGCGTCTTCCACACCAAATCCGGCTGCCAAGCACTTCAAGACCGGGGTTTCCAAGTCGACGACCGCTTCCACGGCATCGGCCGAACTTGCGCCCGAACTTCCCGAAAAACTGGAAAAGCCTGCGAAACCGTCTGCTGAGGCGTCCGCCTCCGTGGCACCGTCGTCGTCGGGTTCGAAGCATTCCAAATCCGTCGCCTCAGCCACGCCCACGCCTGCAGCGAAATCGCGTTCCGAACATTCCAAACCACTCGTAGCCGTATCGACACCGGCGCCGAAGAGAAGAACCAAGACGCTTCCGCCGATCGCCGATGCTCCCAGTGCGACTCCCGCAGTTGCCAAGAAGATACGCAAATCCCCGGAAGCTGCCCAAGAATCGTCGGCAGCCACCGAAAACCAGCAGGTGTTTACCTCCACCCCGGTTTTGCCGACGCCCGAGCCGAACACGCCGGAAACCACACCTCTCGTCCGCACCAGAAACGGTTTTAAAGTCGACCGTTACGAGGATCTCCGGATCAAGGGCTATTGAGCTCAGCCGCGTTTCTCGCGGCCGAGCTTGAATTCGAAGCTGTCCACCAAGGCAAGCCAACTGGCTTCGATGATGTTGTCCGACACGCCGACCGTGCCCCAACTCGTGTGGCCGTCGGTCGAATCGATGAGGACCCGCGTACGCGCTGCGGTCCCCTGCTGGCCGTTGATGATTCGCACCTTGTAGTCGTCGAGCTGGATTTCATCGATGGCGGTATAGAATGGCCGCAAGGCTTTGCGTAGCGCCGCATCGAGCGCATTCACCGGACCGTCTCCCTCGGCGACGGTGTATTCCGCGGTGCCATTCACCCGCAACTTCACGGTGGCCTCGCATTTGTTCCAGCAGCCTTCCCCGGAACGGCGGAATGAGCAGTGGTACTCCTGGAGTTCGAAAAGTGGACGGCTCAAGCCGAGCTGCCGGCGAACCAGCAGTTCAAAGGAACCTTCCGCCGCTTCGAACTCATAGCCTTCGCTCTCCAACCGCTTCACTTCGGAAAGAATCTTTCCCACTTCCGGCGCGCCTTTGGCGAGTTTGAAGCCGAGCTTTTCCGCTTTCACGATGACATTCGATTGCCCGGACATGTCCGAAATGGTGATGTTCCGTTCGTTGCCGACAAGCACCGGATCGATGTGCTCGTAGCTGCTGGCCAGCTTTTGCACGGCGTGGACGTGCTGGCCGCCCTTGTGGGTGAAGGCGGCGCCGCCGACGTAGGGCGCGCGGATGTTGTGCGTGACGTTCGCCAGTTCGTCGACGAAGAGCGAGAGGTCCCGCAAACGCGCCAGGTCCGGCACGACCGGGGTATTGAGCTTCAACTGAAGATTCGGGATCACCGTGATGAGGTCGCAATTCCCCACACGTTCGCCGTAGCCGTTGATCGTGCCCTGCACTTGCACCGCACCGGCTCCGATCGCGGCGAGCGCATTGGCCACACCCAGGCCGGAATCATTATGCGTGTGGATGCCGATGGTTCTCTCACCCAGCGCGGCCAGCGCGTCGCGGGTCGCCTGGGCGACAAACTCCGGGAGCGTGCCGCCATTGGTATCGCAAAGGACCACCAGGTCCGCGCCGGCATCGTGGGCCGCTTTCAGCGTGGCCAGCGAATACTTCGGATCATCCTTGTAGCTGTCGAAAAAATGCTCCGCGTCGTAGAGGACTTCGCGGCCGTGTTTCTTCAGGAAGGCGATCGTTTCCGCGATCATCGCGAGATTCTCCTCCAGGCTCACGCCGAGCACTTCCGTGACCTGCAACGGCCAGGTCTTGCCGACGATGGTCACCGCGGGCGTTTCCGCTCCGAGGAGAATCTGCACTTGCGGATCGTCCTCGACTTTCATCCGCCCGCGACGCGTCGCGCCAAAGGCGGTGATTTTCGCGGACTTCCACGTGCGCTTCTTCGCCTCGTTAAAAAACTCCGCATCCTTCGGATTCGATCCCGGAAAACCGCCCTCGATAT
This sequence comes from Chthoniobacter sp., assembly GCA_036501065.1. Taxonomy (GTDB): domain Bacteria; phylum Verrucomicrobiota; class Verrucomicrobiia; order Chthoniobacterales; family Chthoniobacteraceae; genus Chthoniobacter. Next base: position 27,022 of record DASYAY010000095.1, read on the forward strand.
AGTGGACGCCGAAATCATCGAGCTTCTCGGCCACCCGAATCTTGTCGAGCATCGAAAACGAAATCCCCGTCCCTTGCGTGCCGTCGCGCAGGGTCGTGTCGTAAATCGTAACTCGTGGGGTCTTCATGATCAAAAAGGGGGCGAGATATAGCCCCGAATGCCGCGCGAGGCAAGACGCTGCACACCCGACTATTCCATTGTCCGCCTCGCCCCTCGTTCTCGTCGAGGAAGTCAAAGAGCCTTATGGCATGCTCCGAACACACCGAAATCCCACGTCACACGCGGGGTACTTCCCCGGCAGCTTCCGCCGCGCCGCCGGCCGATACCCCGCCCCATTGTTTTCGCTGCTGAGATACGATCCGCCGCGGACCAGATGTTTCGGCACGCCGGGTTCGTCGGGATCAAGGCTCGCCGTGGGTCCCGGCGGATCGGCGTGCGGGCTCTTCTGATAGTAATCCGCCGAATACCAATCCGCGCACCATTCCCAAACATTTCCCGCCATGTCGAAGAGCCCGTAATTGTTTGGCGGAAATGATCCGGCTGGCGCCAGGCCGGTGAAACCATCCTCACCCGTGTCTTTCAGCGGAAACTGGCCCTGCCAAATATTGGCCATCCATCGGCCACCGGGCTTCAACTCCGTGCCCCAGACAAACGCGGCGTGCATGACTCCGCCCCGCGCCCCGTACTCCCATTCGGCCTCGGTGGGCAGGCGCTTCCCGGCCCACTGGGCAAACCGTGCGGCATCGTCCCAGCAAATCTGGACCACCGGATATTTCTCGTGGCCGGCGATATTCGACTGGGGGCCTTCCGGATGCCGCCAATCAGCTCCACGCACGTAACGCCACACGTCGCCTGGCGTCTCCGCGGTTTTGGGCGGTGTGAAGACCCACCCACCCGCTTCCCGTTGTTCCAGCGTCCCTCCCCGATCCGCCGGCGTATTCGGCTTCCGCTCGGCCATGGTGACGTATCCGGTTTCTTTCACAAACCGCGCGAACGCTTCATTCGTCACCTCGGTCTTGTCCATCCAAAATGGGCGAATCTTCACGTCGTGCATGGGCTGCTCGTCGAGGCCGCCGTCAATCGCTCCCATGGTCATTTTTCCCGCGGGGATGGAGACCATCTCCCCACCCGGGCTCTGGCGATTGATCGCCTTGGTTTGCTCCCGATCGCGCCGGATGCGTTGGGCCTCGTGCAACACCCCGAAGATGGCGAGCAGGATAAAAACCAAAAACGCGCCGCCGATGATGAAAGACGATCGGGCGGCGGGAGACATGGGTAGAAGGGAGTCGCGAGGTTCAGACACAGGGGAGAAGACCGTGCGGCGGGCCGACCGTGGGCGCAAGGAACAGTTGATGGTTGATCGTTGATAGTTGATAGCCGCGTTGAGTACCGCGTGGGTTTTCGATCATCGCTACGCTGCCCTGGAGGTTTTTTGCGGGCGCAACTCCACAAGCGTGGAGGGTGTGTCTTCGGGTGAGGATGAACGATACTCACCCGCAGACACCCCCGCCTGCGAGATGGAATCTCGCTCCCAATGGCGTGCCCAAATAGAGAGTTTGTGTGAAAAGCCCGAAAAATCGAGTTTCGCCGACGAACTTTCGATGACTTACAAAAGTTCATCAATGACTTGCATA
>DASYAY010000096.1:0-61835 GCA_036501065.1 Chthoniobacter sp.
CCACCGCTTCATAAGCCTTCCATCTCCACCCCTCACCCCTCATAAAACCCCGCCAAAAAAAACACAGTTGCTCCGGGGTGAAGGCGGTGCCACGGGCCTGATCCCCGGATGTTATCCGGGGCTACGGTCCGGCAGCCCTCCAGGCTGTGAAGCTGTCACCCTATTGCGCGAGACTCACTAAGCACTAAGCACTAAGCACTAAGCACTGAGCACCAAGTCAACTCACCAAACACTTCTCCGGCACGCTTCACCTACCTCTGGCTGGTCGGCTGAGCACTAAGCACCAAGTCAACTCACCAAACACCACCCGCAGCGATCATTCGCCGCAATTGCGCCTTGGTTCTTTCGCGTCGCCCCAGTATCACCCCTTCCCAGCAGCCACCGCAAACCCCACGAGGCTCTCAACCCTCAACTCTCAACTCTCAACCCTCCCCCCTCCCCCCCCAATGCCCTTCATCCGGTCCCTCTTCCGCTCCCGCGCCGATGTCGTGTCGATGCTTTATTACCTCGCCACGATCCTCTGCTTCTTCGCCGCCTATCATTACTTCGGGGCCAATGTCACCCTCTCCCTCATCCTCGCCTATGCCGGGGTCATGTTTGGCCTCGTCATCGGCTCCCAGGCCTGGATCCAGCGCATCTACCAGGCCGCCGATCTCGATGCCGGCGGCCGGGAACAAAACAAAAACGCCGTCCTCGTCGCCGTCAACTATCTCGGCGCCATCGTCACCGGCCTCCTCGTCGTCTGCCTGGCCAGCGTCACCACCTTCAAGAGCGGCCCGGCCACCCCCCTCCTCTGGTCGCTCGGCGCCCTCCTCGTCGGCAGCGTCATCGGCTTCCTCTTCAGCCTGCCCAAGATCGGCGAAGCTACCGAGAAACCCACCGCCGCCAATGCCGGCGCCACCGCCGCCAGCACTGCCAAATCCAGCGCCGCAGCCACACCCGCCGGGACACCACCCGCCGCCACACCACCGCCCACCGCCTCCGCCACAGCCAGCGCCAAACCCGCGGCGAAGAGCGGCTTCCAGGTCAATACCAGCCTCAACGAAATCGCCGACTGGCTGACGAAAATCATCGTCGGCGTCTCCCTCGTCAACGCCCAGACCGCCTATCATCACTTCGTCATCGCCGCCAAACATCTCGGCGCCGGCCTCGGCGCCGAGCACCCCGGCGACGGCGACGCCTTTGCCGCCGGACTCATAGTTACCTTCTTCTGCCTCGGGTTACTCGGCACTTATCTCCTCACTCGCCTCTGGGTCTCCGCCGCCCTCGTCCAGGCCGACCAGACCTCCTTCGGCGCCTTCACCGGCGCCGGCGTCGACGAACAGGACCTGCAAATCCTCGAAGACGAAACCCACGGCTTTTCCGAGACCCGCCGCGACATGGACCTCTCCGCCGCCGCCTACAGCGTCGCCACTCGCATCGCCCAGATGGATTCCACCTACCTGCGCACCTGGCGCGAACTCGGCGCCTGGGCCAAAGCCAAAGCCGCCCTCGGCGAGTATCAGGAAGCGATCGACGGTTACGAACGCGCCGTCCAGCTTTACCCGGAGAATTCGCGCCTCCGTCTCGACTTCGCCGTCGCCCTCTTTCTCGCCGCCAACGCTGCCGCCGCCCAGGATCAGAAACTTAGCGATGACTTACGCACGCGCGAACGCAACCAAATCCTCGAAGCCTATCATCGGCTCAACGCACTGACCCCCGCCGAAGTGCGCAAGAACATCTACCTATCGCTAACTCATTGCTGGCTCTATCTCCCCGCGCCCGGTGGCTTCACCAAAGCCATCGCCTTTGCCCTCGAGTATGTCCGCAACCCGCGCTGGCTGCCCAGCGGCGGCATCTGGGTAAACCTCGCCTGCGCTTATGGACAAAACGCCGCCTGGCTCCTCGCCGCCGGCACCCAAGTCACCCCGGACATCCGCGCCGGCCTCATCGAAGCCATCAAAGAAGCCCTGCGCATCGACGACAACTGGAAACTCCGTTTCCAGATCTCCCTCCAGCACGATCATCCCGACAAGACCGCCGATCCCCGCGAATTCCGCGCCGAAGACGACCTCGAAACCTACGAGTACGACCCGGAAATCCGCGCCCTCATCGGCCTTCCCCCCGCCCGCCTCCCCGACCCGCCGGCCAACGTGAAACTCACGCAAACCAGCCCCACCACCCTCAAGATCACCTGGACCGCGTCCCCCCGCGCCACCCAGTATCAGCCCTTCAAGAAAGTCCAAAACGTCGACCCCGCCCCCGTCGGCCTCCCCCCCGTCACCACCACCGAAACCACCCTCGAAAACCTCCCCGCCCAAGCCACGATCAGCGTGCAAATCCTCGCCACCAACCCCACCGGCCCCAGCCCCCTCTCGCCGGAAGTGCAGATCACTTTGACGTAGGGCGTGGTGAATTCTCCGGCAGAGCCGGTTTTAATAAAAACGTGGCCGGCGGCCAATTCCCGCGCACCGATCCCTGAAGCCCTCGACGCCGAGCATCGCCTGGAGCGTTATCCGCAGCTCCAGCCTACCGCGCCAAAATAAACATACGTCCGTATTGACGTACGTCCATTTGGACGTATATATGGATGCATGAAAGCGAACCCCGGCGGCCAGATCGATCCCAATTCCGTCATCGGTCGCGACACGCTCATTCGCATTCTCTGGGACACCATCGAAAACCAGAGCCTCCGCATCACCGCCGAACGGCGCATCGGCAAGACCACCGTCATCAAGAAAATGCGCGACCAACCCGCCGACGGTTGGGTGCCCGTCTTTCAGGACCTCGAGAAATGCCACACCGCCGAGGACTTCGCCATGGCCGTCTACCGGGAGGTCCACCAATTTCTCAGCGGCAAAGGCAAAGCCGCCCGCCGCGCCGCCGAATGGTTCCGCGCCATCGGCGGCCTGGAGGTCGGCGGTCTTTTCAAACTGCCCGATCGGCCAGGCGCGCACTGGAAAGACGTCCTCACCCGCTCCATCGAGGATCTCATCCTGGAAAATAACGCTACTGGCACGCGCCTCCTCTTCCTCTGGGACGAAGTGCCTTTCATGCTCGCCAACATCCGCGACCGCGAAGGCGAGCAACGCGCCATGGAAGTGCTCGATACCCTGCGCGCCTTGCGCCAGACCCACAGCGGCTTGCGCATGATCATCACCGGCTCCATCGGCCTGCATCACGTCTTCGCCTCCTTGAAGGAAAAAAACTACGCCAATTCCCCGGTCAATGACATGGCCGCCATCGACGTGCCGCCACTGGAAGAGCGCGACGCCCAGGAACTGGCCTGCCAACTTATCCAGGGCGAGAAACTTCAGGCGCCCGACTTATCCGCCGCGGCCATCGCCATCGCCCAGGAAGCCGATTGTTTCCCGTTTTACATCCACCAAATCGTCCGCGCCTTGAAGATCGCCGGGCGCGCAGCCACGCCCGCCAGCGTCCATGACATCGTCGCCGCGCAGTTAGTCGACGCCAATGATCCCTGGGAGTTACTTCATTACCGCCAGCGCGTCCGCACTTACTACGGTCCGGATGAAAAGACGGTCCTGCTCATCCTCGATCACCTCGCCTGCCCGCCCGGTCCGGGCCGGATGGGCGGTGAAGTAGGAGCGGCATCCCTGCCGCTCGATTTGTCGCAGACCCAGTTGGTAGCATCTGTCAATGAGTTACTCTCCGCCCTCAAAGGCGCCAGTCACTTCGACGACCGCGAACGCCTCCTCCAGTTACTCTCCTGGATGGAACGCGACCACTATCTCTTCCGCGAGCCGGACGGCCAATACCGTTTCCGTTTCCCCCTCCTCCGCCGCTGGTGGAAAATCAATCGCGGCCTATGAACATTTTGAACGCAAAGGGTGGCCGCCGCGAGCGAGATTTCCGGGGAGCGCACTCGTCCCGAGTGCTGGTTTTGGCGTCTCGCCGAAACGAACTTTCTCCCGTTCTCCTCTTCTTTCCCGGGATCATGTTCACGTCTCCGGTAAAAAAAGTTCGCGACGTCGGGACGCCCTCCCCAAGGAGGGGCGGTTTTCAACCGCCCGGGCGCTTGCAAAGCGCCCCTCCTCGATCCTTCCAAACGCGTGCCCCAGCACACACCTCAAAAACATCCCTCCGCGCCCCTCACCAATCCCCTCCGCGCCTCTGCGGTAAAATAACGACCGTTTTACCAGCCACCCGATGAACGGAGCCCCCACCAGCCCCGCCGAGCCGCAGCGCACTCCTCCACAACCGATCTGGGTCTTCACCGCCAGCCGCACCGACCCGAAGATCCTCGAGGCCATCCTCGTCCAGCGCCACCAGCTCCTCGGCGACGCCGTCGAACGCGTCCGCGAAAGCGGCACCACCGGCCACAAGCATCACCTTCTCTTCGTCGGCCCGCGCGGCTGCGGCAAGACCCACCTCGTCACCCTTATCGTCAGCCGGATCAGCGCCGACACCGCCCTCGCCGACCGTCTCCACCTCGCCTGGCTCAATGAAGACGAGACCTGCACCACCCTGCTCGAGCTCCTGCTCAAGATCTACAGCGCCCTGCAAAAGCGTTACCCCTCAGCCTATCCCGAAGCTACCCTCGAACAAACCTACGAACGGAAACCCAAGGACGCCACGGAATATCTCGGCCAGGAGTTACTCGCCGCCCTCGGCGCCCGCACCCTCCTCGTCGTCACCGAAAATCTCGACGCCATCTTCGAAGGCCTCGGCGACGCCGGCCAGAAAGAGCTCCGCGCCTTCATCCAGGAGCATCCCCGGCTCTGCCTCGTCGCCACCGCCCAGCGCCTCGTCGAAGACTTATCCGATCGCAAAAGTCCCTTCTTCGGCTTCTTCCAAACCGAACACCTCAAACCGCTCAAGGTCGGCGAAGCCAGCGAACTCCTCCTCAATATCGCCCGCGTCCAGGGCAAGGATAGCCTCGTCGAGTTTCTCGATTCCAGCCGCGGCCGCTCCCGTATCCGCGCCCTCCACCATCTCTCCGGCGGCAATCACCGCATCTACATCGTCCTCTCGCAATTCATCACCCGCGAGAGCATGGACGCCCTCCTTCCGCCCTTCCTCAAGATGGTCGACGAACTCACGCCTTACTACCAGGAGCGCATCCGCTGGCTGCCCACGCTCCAGCGCAAGATCGTCGAATTTCTCTGCACTTGCGAAAACACCGTCCCCGTCAAAGAAATCGCCCGGCGCCTCTTCGCCACCCCGCAAACCATCTCCGGCCAGCTCCAGGACCTGCGGGAAAAAGGTTACGTCGACTCCAACCAACGTGGCCGCGAATCCCTCTACGAAATCACCGAGCCATTGATGCGCATCTGCGTGGAAGTCAAAGAAATCCAAAGCCACGAACCGCTGCGTCTCATCGTCGACTTTCTCCGCGTCTGGTACGACGAGCCGGAATTGAAACGCCGGCTGGCGGAGTGCGACGCCACTTCCCAAGCCCGTTCCTATCTGGAGTCCGCTATCCGACGCAATAGCGTCGAGGGTAATCTGCGAAAACAGATTTTCTTGAAAGATCTTCGGGCGTTAATACCGCCTAAAATGGGAGAAACCAAATGGGAAGAGATACTGCAAGAATTGGATACGCAGCCAGAGGCAATTGCATTGTCTGCGAAGAACTGGTTAGAGGGTAACAAAAGTGAAGCGAGAATGTGCTTGGACGAAGCCCTCGCGGAGGAGCCCGATCCTGCTAGCAAAGTTGCATTGCTTGCTTCCAGAGCCCAACTCCAGGTCGCGTGTGGTGAACCGAGGACCGCACTCGCCGATTACACTGCATTGATTGAAATCCCAGAGGTGCCCGTGGGAGAACTCGCAAAGGCACTCGTGAGTCGGGGTAAATTGTTCGGCCAAATCGGTGATGCCTCGTCTGAAATCAACGACTACACGCGGGTGGTTGCGTTGTCTGGCGCGCCGCCAAAACAGGTTGCAATGGCGCTTGTCAATCGCGGCATTACCCTCGGAAAGATTGGCGAGACGCAACGCGAAATCGAAGATTACACGAGCGCCATTGAGATTCGCGAAGCACCTGCGGACGAAGTCGCCAAGGCTCTACTTTACCGCGGGATTAGCTTCGGCGAGGTAGGCAAAAGGCAGGAAGCGATCGACGATTACACCACCGTAATTCAACTCGCCGACGCTCCTGTCGAGCTGATCGGCAGAGCATATCTAAATCGCGGCGTCACGTATGCGCAGTTAGCTGATAGGCAACACGCCCTGAGCGACTGCAGAGCGGTGGTCGATCTCCACGGCGCGCCAGTTGAGGATATCGTAAACGCTCTATTCAATAGCGGCATTTTGCATCAGGAAGCTGGTGAAACGGACCAGGCAATCGTTGACTACACGGCCGCATTGAGTTTGCCAGGGATATCAAATGAGCAATCTGCAAAGGCTCATTTAGGCCGGGGATTCGCATTGGCCAAAGGTGGGCGGTTTATTTCAGCCATCGATGATTATACGCTAATGCTGAAGTTCCACGGCCTTCCGGATAGCGACGTGGCGGCGGCACTCCTAAACCGCAGCGTTGCCTTAATCCAATTGGGGGATATACAGCGCGCACTCGACGATTGTAGCGCAGTCGTCGGACTTTCCAAACCAACCGTCGAACAAGTCGGTTCGGCCCATGTCGGTCGTGGGATTTTTTATACCCAACTCGTCAAATTCGACGACGCTATTCGAGAGTATACGACTGTAATTGCCCTCCCTGGCGTTCCGGCTGAACTTTCTGCCATGGCGTTGTTTAATCGTGGCCTAGTCTTCTTCGTGAATGGCCGGAAAGCTGAAGCTCGGAAAGATCTCGAAGCATTGGTCCATTCACCGGGGACCACAGAGATCGCCATGACGAGCGCCTACTATCATCTATCGGCGCTTCACATCAGCGAAGGGGAATGGGCCGCCGGCTTTCAAATGCTCGAAGAAGGTCTTAGATCCGGTGCAAATGAACAATCGGTGCAGCAGACCTCTTTGACGAATCTGATCCAGCTTGTCTTTTCCACCGGCCTGATATCTTCTGGCCGGCGGGAAAAGCTCGCTGAGTTCTGCCGCATTCATCAACAGTATCAAGCCCTCACCACCTTGGGAGAAGGGGTCATCACACACCTCGGCGAAATCTTCCGCAAGGGCGCTCCTTTCCCCGCCACCGATAACCTCGAAGACTGGTATCTCGCCTGGGAAGAAGCGGCCAAGGACCTCCCCGACTTCCGCCTCACCCTGCGCCTCCTCCGCACCGGCATCGCCTTCCTCCAAGCCGGCGGCCAGGACCGCGGCATCCTCCTCGATCTCACCGCCCCGGAGCGCCGCATCCTCGAACAAACCTTCGGCTTCCCCGACTCCGGCGAAGACACATCGAAATAACTGCCCTTTCGACCAGCTCCAATTTGGTTCCCAACACTCGAACGCGACGTGAGGCCAGAGGAAGCCTGTTCCGAAGGGCGGCGACAGCAATTAGCGCTGTGCTTTGGAACGAGAACTCACATCTGTTCTTTCGAGGTCGAATTTTCGGCCTGTACATCCTCCAAGGCTACGCGTTCGGGACTCGGCGCCAATTCCGCAACGGCCTCCCCTGGAGGAGGGGCTGGCTTAGGCTCCCAAAATGTGACCGTCGGCAACAAAATCGGTTGGTACGGCCCCCGGGACGTTACCGCGCGAATGATTTCACGTGCGGCGCTAAAGACCAGAGAAGTACCAGTGATGCAGGTCATTCGATCAATATTCTCGTCCTTCACGCCATCTGAAACGTGAACGAATCCAATTATCTCGACGAGAAAGCTGTACGGAGAATTTCGATCCGGCGGTGCATTCAGAGCAATACGCAATGTAATTTGCCAATCTCGACGATTATCGCTCTTGGGCGTCGCTTGATTGGTAACCTGCAGATCGTCAACGCCAACGCACGATTGCTTCTGGGGATCGAATCCGCGATTCGCCGTGAACTGCATTTCGGAGACGAAATAATTCGTCAACTCGATCAACGCTGCCTTCATCAAGCGGCCTGCGGCATCTCGTCACTGTCATTCCGATTTGAAAAGCCCACCACCACTGGCTGCTGGTGCGCAGAATTCCACCAATCAACAATCGGCTTTTGCAAACCTTGGAGATAAGACACAGACAACCGCCCGTCTCGCAGCGCGCACAGCAACACATTGATACTCCTCGAGGGGCGAGCGCGACCCGATTCCCAGCGGGTATAGCTCTTCTCACCCACTTGGAGCAGCTCACCCAGATTTCGCTGAGTTAATCCGAGTCGATTTCGGAGCGCCCTGAGTTGGTCAGGCAGCATCAAACCCGTGTATCGGGCTTGAGTTTGCTCGATCAATTCGTGAGCCTCCGGCGTTAAAATCTCTTCGCCAGTGGCATCTCTGATTACTGGGATTTTGATCGTGATTCGATCCGCGATTTCATTTCCTTCCACAGTTGGGATCAAAACCTCAAAGTCGACCATCTCAGTAGTTTGTGCGGTTTTCATTTTGCGGGGGTCTAGTAAAGATTCGTGGTGCCATGTCGCGGCGGGTGTGCTGAGACAATTTTGATTCTCAGCCGATCTGCTCGAAGACAGATTTTGCCATAGAACGTGGCTCGTTTAAAGGTGAACCAGAAAGCATAAGTCTCGCCATCCTCGTGAAGAAAAACTCGCGAGCCAATTACATTTGGGGTTCGCAGCGCGTCTGCCATGGCCTCTTGGGGTTCATGACGGAAGACAGAGAGGGTTGCAGCCTGCCATTCGTCAAACGCGCGCCTTGTCCAGTCGATCTTCCTGGCGTCGCCCTCAGAAAGGATTTTAGAGACAGTGTCAGCCCACGTCCGAGGAATTGGAATCTCGCCAGCCACTTGCTAAATAACGCGTACGTCACAGCTAAAGAGTATCAATTGATACCTTGCCGTCAACGCGTTTTCCTGTTTTTCTTTTTCGTTCTCCAATAGATGCCCCAAAAGGGAACCGAACCAACGTACGTTGATCGGAGGGAAAAAGTTTTGAATCAAAATCCACTTTTTGCAAGAAAATATCTACAGAATGGGGTCGGCTTTACGTTCACCTACAACATTTTGTGCCACCTTCAGCGTTTCGAACCTTCTCTCCTTCGTGGGAAAAGCGTGCGGTTTGCGGCCGATAAGTCCCATTAGTCTCGTTGCAGAGAATCATCCACTTTTGCCGCGGGTCAGGCGGGCCCGTGGAGACTCAATATTCCCCGGCGAACTGGGGATGCACCCAGAGAAATTCGTGCCGTTTGTTTTGCACGCGCTGAAGCCCGCCAAAGCCCGGATCGCGCTCCTTCAGCCAGGCCTGGAGTTGTCGCAGCGTCCCGCCCTCGGCGCGGATCACTCCACCGCCTTCGCCGCCGCCGTGCACCATCGCCTCACCTTCCTCCTCCAACAGCCATTCGCCGATCTTCTCGCCGGCCTTCACCAGCGATTCCACGCTCTTGTTGCCGAGCTCCAACTGACGGTCGATTTCCTTGAACGTCCTCTCATCGAGCAAAACCTTTGTCGCCGCGGACGCCACCGGCAACGCCAGACTTAGCGTCGTCCCGAGTAACTTGAGAAACGGCGCCGCTTTCACAAACCATTCGCGCGGCACATCGAAATCATACACGCCCTCCTGGTCATCCAACGACGTCCGACTCCGATCACTCAAGGCCCACACCGGCAACCGCGAATGTTCGCACCAGAGCGTGACGCGAAACTTCTGACTGAGCCAGTTCGGCTTATCGAAAAACCCCGGCGCGACCGGCGCCATCGTGAAGAGACGCGGCCCATCCTTGGCTTCATCCGTGAAAGCCGTCATGAGACTGGCAAAGCCATCATCCACTTTGCTCATGATCCGCAAAGTCACCACATTGAGCCCATGGAATTGCCGCATCGTCTCGCCGTGCTGCTCCACCAACAAATCCCGCGCGCGGCCTAACTCCTCGCGGAACCCCTGGTAACCGCTCTGCAACTCCAGTGCCACCGCGGCACGCGCCGCCGACGCATTCCGCAGGAGGCAATCGATATCTTGCAGTTGATTGCATCCCGAAACAAAACACGGGAACTTAGTGACACCCTGCTTTTTGAAAGCAATGAGCTTTTGCACTTCGAAGACACCCGTCCCCGGCAGTTTCTTCCCACAAGGCGCCACACACGGCACCACCACCTCGCAGCGCATCCCCTTCCAGAAACTCTCCACCAGCCACTTCACTTCGGAAGTCAGCACGGAAAGAAATGCCTCCGGATAAGCGGCGCGCACCGTGATCTTCACGTCATTCCCCACGTGCTCCAGGAGCGCCCGCCCGTTGTAATCGTCGTCCAGCACCAGCCCCCGCTGCCAGTGCGAACTCTCCTGGTAATCCACCCGGCCGAGAGAGAATTTATGGAGCCGGACGATCAACTGGAAAAAAAGCCCTTCGGCGTTCGCCGATTGTCCGCCCTGGCTTTCCACGATCCGGCAAATCTGCACCTGTTCCTCCTCGCCCGCGGGCGTCTTCGCCGCCCAACCGAGGATTTGCCCGGGCTTCACATCCGGCACCAGTTGCGCGATGAGATAGGCGCCGTCGCCGGCCGATTCCCCCAGGCTCGCCACGCGATAGCAGAGATCGTAGCGCTCCATGAGCCTCACGAAAACCGCATGCAATTTCGCCGGATAACGAAAGGCTTGCGCGCGATGCGGGTCATTCCACAATTCGTCAAAGCGCGTGGCATTCACCAGCCCGTGAGCCTCGCGCGTTATCTTATCATCGAGGACGAAGCTGATCGCCGTGGCCAGCCAGTCCGGCTTCAGCACCACGATGTCGTGCAGGACCTCGTCATTGCCGTAATGAATCAGATGTCCCAGCCGGTGCTCGATGGTGAGGAAAAGCTTCGCGTCCTCTTTGCTCATCTTTTCCTTCGCACAGATTCCCAAGGCACGGCTCGTCGTAATATGTGCCGCTTTCACGCGCTTGAGCGCCTGGCGCGCTTGCTGCCAGCTTTTCGGAACCTCGCGCCCCATCTCGGGCAACGACGCCGCGACCTCGGCGATCTTCCTTTTCAGCGCCTCCACCCCGTCACAATTTCCGCTCTTATCCGGCCTGCTGTCCACGTGAAAAAAATCGATGACCATCTCCTTCCCAAAGAGGTCCCAGATTTCCTGCCGATCGATATCCGGCTGCCGCGCGCCCGGCCCGCCATGCGTCGCCACGACGAGGATCTTCGCCTCCGGCTCGCGATGCTTCACCAGCTTGATCCAATCCTTCACGAAGCCCTGCTGCGGACCTTCGCGCGGCTTCCACACCACCAGATACACCGCCGGCGCGCTGAAAAATAACTGGTGCGTCGGCCGATAAACCCGCTGCCCGCCGAAATCCCAACCGTTGAGCGTCATCTCCGTGCCGCTCGCGGGATCGGTCACTTTCACCGGCTTGATCTCGATGCCGTGGGTCGTGTCGCGATTCTCCACCCACGGATCGCCCCGCAACGCGCCGAGCAGACAACTCTTCCCCACCTCCCCCTCGCCGACCACGATCAGCTTCGCCTCATTGAGCGTCACCCGCTCACCCGCCTGCGCGCGGAGATAGCGTTTGACCGCCTCCACGCCCTCCCGGTAGGCAGCGGCGAGTTCCGGATTCAGAGGATTACCCGAGAGTTCAAGCTCTTTCAGCTTGGTCAGGCGTGAAATACCGATAGGTAATGTCTGTAGGAGATTCCCTGGCCATTGGTGATTCGACGGCCGACGGGAACGCGAGACGTAGGATGAGTAGAATCCAAGATGCGCGCGGAAGAACTCCTCCCCCCCCAGGAGCAACGATTCCAAGAGGGTCAAGTTTCGAATCTCCTCCGGGATTGAAGGAATTTGGTTTCGAGTAGCGCTGAAAGACACAAGTCGCTCGAGCTGGCAGATAACGGCAGGAAACCGCGAAAAGCGATTTTCGGAAATACTCAAAAGTTCGAGACGAGTGAAGCCGCTAAACGAGTCCGGTAGCTCATCGAGGTGGTTCATACTCAAAAGCAAGTGCTCGAGTCGACTCAGTCGACCCAGCGTGTCCGGAAGCCGGGTCAATCGATTGTTGGAAACCTCCAGACTCTTCAACTGCATCAGGTGACCCAGCCATTCCGGCAACTCGGTCAATTGGTTGCCGGCGGCGTCCAGTGATTGCAACTGCGTGAGCCGACCCAGCCACTCCGGCAACTCGGTCAATCGGTTTTGGGAGATGTCCAGATATCGCAACTCCGTAAGCTGGCCCAGCGACTCCGGTAACTCGGTGAGCGTCATGTGTCCGAGATAGAGATCCCGCTTTTGCGTGCGCCGCGCTTCTTCAATCTTCCGCTCGGCCTTTAGATAAGCATCGTCTCGCGCCATGATCAGGTTTCAGGAAAGTGGTCTGCTTCGTCGCGCTACCAAGGGCGGGGCGGCCGCCAGGACCTGGCGTGCCCCGCGTTCCACCGCCTCGGCAGCGGCTGGAAATCTACCGCAGCTCGGAAGCAATAGGCAATCTCTTCCGCCCCCGCCATCGATCTCAGCCCGTCACTCCCCCGGCCGTTCCTCGCGCCCGACCGTTTCCCGATCGTGCTCCGCGATCTCCCGGGCGACCGCGTCGGCAAATCCTTCCACGTCCTTCTCGCGCACCAATTCCGTCCCATCAATCTTTTTCAGCAAATGCATGGCGCGCTCGAACGCCTTGCGCGCCTCCCCCTGCCGCGGCTCGCCGAGCAGAAAGTAAATCTTGAAGCGATCCGGTGAGTCCCGGAGTTCCTTCTCCCGCCCCAACCACCGCACCGCTTTCTCCGCGATGCTATTCGGATCCACCAAGTCGAACGAAACCGGTTCGTAGACATGCCAGATGCCATTCTGCCGGGCGAAACGAAATTCGTACTGGTAATCCGGCGTGGTGATTACCTTCGGCTGCACCCGATCCGCGACCCGCCTTTGCTCCAGGCGCGCCTTGAAAGGCTTGGCAATCTCCTCGTCGCTGCGGCTCTGCTGCTCCTGCCCGCGCACATAGCGCTCGACCAGCCGGACGTAAAGCTCCTCCACCGTCCGCGACAAATCTTCGCTCAACCCGCCACCCGGACTCGACCACTGCAAAGAACTGTCATCCGCCGGCAGAATCTTCCGCGCCAACTCACCCAGCGCATCGAGCGGCGGCACCATAAATCCATCACGAACCTCCGCGGCGAGTTCCTCGAAACTGTTCGCCAGGTAGCGCATGAGCGAACGAAAATGCGCGTGATCGATCTTCAAGAACATCGAGTTCAACCGTTCGTAGGAAGAGGTGAATCGCGCCTCGAGAAACCGCCCCGCCGGCGCATAGACCACCACCCCCACGTTGGCAAACTCCCCCGTCACCACGTCATGCACGTAGCGGAGGGTCAGGCAGCTGTAGGCGGTCTTCATCGGAGGAGGTGTTTGACGAAGTTTACAATAGCTCCGCGCTGTTTGCGAGCATCACGAAGATAGGCGGGAATCTGGTCGCGCAAGTCGTTTCCGTCGCACCACAAAGCCGGCACGCAATCGAAGTAAGCGTCAATCCGCGCATCGTCCATCGCGCCGAACTTTTCCTCGAAGGAACTGAGATCGAACTGCGTCCCTCGAAGGCTGGCAAAAAATACGTGGCTCTTCAGGAAATCAAATCCAGTGGCTTGATCGGCCGTCACCCATGGCCGCTTCGCCCCGCCAATCATCGGGAGATAAAGGAAGGCAAAGGCCTGCTCGTGATCATAGACGCCCAGCCGATCCGAGCGCGCCCAGAGGTTCGGATTTCCAGATCGGCGATCCGCATTCTGCACCAAAGTATCGAAGGAAAAGATCATCGCCGCCGGGTCGCGTTGGCCGCCGTGCGGAGCCTTGCCAGAGGGCCATGTCGTGAAACCAGCGCCGAGGTGGATCGAACCAAAATTCGCCCCGAGGCTCTGCTGGATTTGCGCTGCCATCGCCGGGTCGGGAACGACCTCCGCGAATTCCGCGCTGACGTCAACGACCGCCGCCCGGGGAACTTCCAGACCGAGATCGTCCGCGAGTTGCGCGCAGACGATTTCGGCAATCTGCGCCCGGCTATCCATCTCCCGTCCGCGGAACTTCACCACCACTTCGAACGCCTTTCCGCCACCGTCTTCGCACGACAACAGCAGGGGCCGATTTCGCCCCACCGTCACACCTTTCACAAAACCAACTGCGCTGAGTTGCAAAACTTCCATTGCGGTTCGAGCGGCTTTCTGTTCGAACGCCGCCATAGATAGGAGATACTTTGCCGGTATCATTGGCAATCTTCAAAGTTAGCGGTAACTCAAAACTTCAGCACCTCGCAAAACTCCCGCAGGCGGCGGACGAGCGGGTCGCCCAGGTTGACGTCGCGCATGCGTTCGGAGAGTTCGGGGCCGGTGTCGTTGGTCGTGATCAGCACCGGGCGGCCGAAGCGGGTGCGTTTGTCGATGAGATCGAAGAAGACGGCGCGCACCGCTTCCGACCAGCAACCTTTGCCCAGGTCGTCGACGAAAAGCACGTCGACCGCGGCCAGACGTTCGAACCACGCGCTCGCCCGGTACTGGCCGGCGGCGTCGGCGTAGGAGCGCCCGAATTCGCCCGCGGTCAGCGCCTCGATCGAGCGGCCCTCGTCGAAGAGCCGGCGGAGCAGACGCCACATCGCCCGGGTCTTGCCCGTGCCGGTGCTCCCGCGGAGCATCAGCCCGCGCGCCCCAAGCCGCCAGGCGAGGACCACAGGCAGCTTCGGACATTCGCGCTGGAGACGCTCGATCGACGTGCGGCCACCACTCGCGTGGCTCGCGCTGCCGGTGTCGCTAACAATCCCCGTGTCGCTAACATCGCCCGTGTCGCTCAGAGGGCGTCTAAGAAGTGGCACAGGCATCTTGCCTGTGGGGCCAGTAGGCGTCCCGCCTGCTGGATTTACGGCGGGCAGGATGCCCGCCGGCCCCACAGCCAAGACGGCTGTGCCACTTTTAAGACGTCTAACATCGCCCACGTGACTCACACCGCCCGCGTGACCCGCACTACTCGCGCCGCCCGCGTCGCCCACGATGCCCGCACCGCCCGCACCGCCCGTGCGGCCTGCACCGCCCGTGTGACTTACTCCGCCGGTATAACTCACCCCCTCCGTTTCCGTCCGGAATTCCGGTGGACATAGCAGCGCCCAGCGCTCCTCCGGCGTCGGCGCCGGCGCACCCGCCGCGCTGGCCGCCGCCCGCGCCGCCTGATCGGCCAGATGCTTTTCCACGCACCGCGGACAATGCCGCGCGAGAATCCGGCAGCCCAGACACACCACCACCTGCGCCGCGAATAAATCCCGGCAAGTCTCGCACGTTCGCCTTTCGGTTTCGATAACTTCGGAATCCATTGCTCGCCTTTCGGTTTCGATAACTTCAGAATCCATTGTTCGGTGCGGTCGTAAGTTCATGTTTCACGGCGGGTTTGTGCGGCCCGTAAGTCCGCGCGGCGCGCTCCGTCTTGCGATGGCAATGACCGCGCCAGGCGGCGTTGAAAGCCGATTGCCAGTTGCGCAGCGGCAGACCGCTCGGCGCATCCGTCCAGCCCCGTTTTTCCTGCTCCTCCCACCACCATTCCACAAACCCCGGATCGGGCATTTGCGCCGCGCCGCCCGTCGGCTGGAAACGCCCGGCAAACGCCCGCACCTCCTCGATTTTCGAAGGCATCGGCAGACCGCCTCGCGCGACAGGGGGCGGAGACAGATCTTCCTTTCCTTTCTCTTTCCTTTCTCCTTCCGTTGAACGTGGCGTTGCACGGATTTCCGGTGCCGTTGAACCGGACGCTGAACGACCGTTCGAACGGTCGTTCGAGTGGCGTGCACGCGCTGCGCCGCTGCGGATGCCCGCCTCGCGGGCCTGCTCCCGCTTCAGGCGCACCTCATCCTCTTTTGCCGCCGGATACGCGAAGACCACCACGTCATCGCCCTCGATGCGGATCAGCCGCGGCGCCCGCTGCACCTCGCGCGCCGTCACCCCGCAGACCTGCTGCCACTGGCGATCCTTCCACGAAGCCGCGCCGAGCAGACGTCCGCCATTCTCCTGCTCGCAGCAATAAGCGAGCAGATTCAGCCAGGTCGCGCGCTCCACCGGTTCGCTCCCGATGTATTCCGGCGAACGCAACGTGCGGATTTCCAGGTTCAGCCAATTCATTCCGCGCCCCCTTCCTCGCGCACGCTCTCCGCTTCGAGCGCCTTTTCCTGGATCGCCTCCATGTGCTCGCGAAACTCCGGCGATTGCGATAACTCGACAAACCGCCGCCCGCATTCGATGGCATCGACCAGGGCGAAATCGATCCCCTGCTCCTCGTAACCGCGCGAACGGGCAATGGCGATCGCGCTCTGGATCAGGCAGGTCGCCGCGGTATCTTCGATGAAATGCAGGGCGTCCTCGGTGAGGAGCACCCCATGGTCGCGCGCCAGACCGGCCACCGCCGGCATGGCCGTCATGAGAATGGCGTAACAATGCGTCGCCAGCGCCGAAGTCGATCGTTGTTGTTGTTGGGTGGTATTCATGTGCGGATATCTGGATGGGTGATGAAATGGGTAGGGTTGTTGGCTAACTATTGTGGGTAACTCGTTCGGGTAAGTAGTGAGATAGTTTGGTCTGATAACTGTTGGGATAACTCTCTAAAATGACTCGATCGGATAACTCATGGGATAACTCTTCGGATAACTCGGCCGCTAACTCCGGCGCCGCGTCCGCCCCGGGCCGGCGCCAGAAGTAGGAGAGGCTTCCAGCCTCTTCGGCGGCCATGCCGCCTTCGTGCCCGCGCCGACATTCCCGCGCCCACGTTCGAGAATCGTATTTTCCGCCACGCATTCCTGCCCCCGCACATCACGCAAAACCCGCCGATCCTCCATCGACCAAAACGCCCGCACCCCGCCCCATCCGCTTCCCATCTCCGCAGCCACGCGCACAAAACCCTTCCGCCGGACCGCATTCGCGCACTCGCGGCAATGCCGATGCCCCTGGTAGAGTCGCGTATTCTCCGGCGTGAATTCGTGCCCGCGCGCGCAAAAACGGCTGAGCGCCCGGCGAGTGCGCCCGGCATTGACCGCGTGCACCGCGAGCGCCAAATGCCCCGGATTGCAACAAACCGGATTGAAGCACTCGTGATCGACCGTCAGCCCCCCGTCGAGCGTCCGGCCGGAAATCAGCACCGCCAGCCGATGCGCGAAAACCGAGCCGCCATTGAGCCAAAACAACCCGTAACCGTGGCGATTGACCGCGCCCTTCCACGGCCAGCAAACCTCCGGCCGCCCGACCTCCACCTTGGCGAAAAAGCGAAAGACATCCGCCGTCGAAGGCGCCAACTCCCGAGCCGCCTTGAAAGGCCACCGCCCCCCCGCCAAATCCCCCGCGCTCCCCTCCCGCGCTCCCCCCGGCGCGTGGTGCAATTTTTGGTGCAGTCGCCCGCCAACCCCGATGGGGGCAGCGGTGGCTGGGGGGAGAATCGAACTCCCGACACGAGGATTTTCAGTCCTCTGCTCTGCCAACTGAGCTACCCAGCCGTCGCAAAGGGGCGGAACAATTCCTGTGTCGGGCGACAAACGCAAGCCCTTTTTCCAGGATATGTTCGGTGCTTAAAGGGCGTCAAAGGGGCACGAAAACAGGCCGAATGACCCGGACTTCCCGTTCCACGAGGCGTCCGTGTTCCACAACTGCGGACGCCAAGCGCGGGCGTTGCCTGGTGCGAGCGGGTTGGCCGGAGCGGATGATTCCCAATAATTTGCCGCCGTGATTCCCTCGGACACTTGCTGGCCTTGAAGATCACGCCAGCCAACGAACAGGAGCGGGCCCAAGTGGCCTGAGCTCATCCAGAAAGTCCAGGGGTATAGCGCGGCGAAGCCGCAACCGAAGTAGGAGCGGCATTTGCCCCCATTGCGCCATGGGCGTCTCGCCAAGCCTCGGCTTTGCCGCTTCATCGGACCAGAAGAGGCTGGGAAGCCTCTCCTACTTCCAGCGCCACTGTCGCACCCGTTCTCCAAAGATAATCTACGTGGCTTGCCTACACTTCCATGGTTAGCACTGCGGTGGAATGATGGAAGCGGCCTTTTCCGTGTGTTTCGTGGACTTCCAAATCGATTTTCGCGTTTAGTGCGCGGAATACTTTTTGTGATGACTGGTTTGCAAATCCTCGCCCTTGTCGCTTCCGCCACAGCCGCTGGGGCCATTAATGCCGTCGCCGGAGGAGGAACCCTCGTCACCTTTCCCACGCTGCTCCTGGTGGGAACGCCGGAGATCACGGCCAATGCCACGAGCACGCTGGCCCTGGTCATCGGCACGGCCGGGAGCATCTTTGGTTTTCGCCAGCAGATGAGGGCGATCAAATCGTGGCTGACGCGTTTTGTGCCGGTGAGCATGCTCGGAGGCTGGCTGGGGAGCTGGCTGCTCACTCACACGAGCAACCAGGTCTTTGCCCGGTTGGTCCCGTTTCTCATCCTTTTTGCCACCGTGCTCTTCCTCGCGCAGAATGCGTTTCGCCGGCTGGCCAAACCGAAGGAAGGAGCGGCGGTGCGGCACGATCATCCTGGCGTCTGGCTGGCCATCGTCTTTCAGTTCGCCGTGGCTGTTTACGGCGGCTCTTTCGGTGCGGGAATCGGCATCCTCATGCTCGCGTCGCTGGGTTTTCTCGGACTTTCGAACATCAACGAGATGAACGCGCTGAAGAATGTTCTCGGCTCTTTGATCAATCTCGTGGCGGCGGTGGTATTTATCGCCAGCGGGCTGATCGACTGGCCGAAGATGGGCATCATGACGGTGGGCGCGCTGGCGGGTTACTGGCTGGGCGCCCATTACTCCCAGCGTCTGCCACAGCAGCAGGTGAGACGTCTCATCACGGTCATCGGTTTCGTGATGTCGGCGGTGACATTCTGGAAGCAATTCCTTTGAAGTTTCGTCCCGCTCGAAGTCCCCGGACGAATCTCAATTTCACGTTCATGAGAGCATTGCGCATCGGAATCGTGGCAGCCACTCTCGCGGTGCGTTTGCCGTTGCTCAGGGAGGGAGGCGGCCGTAGCTTTCACCATGAAATTTGCGCCGCTATTTTTGATGGCGCTGGCGGCTACTTTGGTGAGTTGTGCCACCGCGAAAAATGGTTCTCCCCGAGGTTCATCCGGAGGTGGCGCATGGGGGTCCGGCATCTCGAAGGAGGATGCTCTGGCTGGCAGCCCGGCCGCGTCTTCGACGGCTTCGCTGCCACCGCTGCACGGCCCGGCCACCGGCTCGGGGAATGCCTATTTCAGGAGCCTCGGCAGCGGAGGGGCGACGCGCTCATCGGCTCCGCCGTCGGTTACCGGCGGCGACGAGGCCAGCCCACAGGCCGGGTTGGTGACGGGCGATCGGGTGTGGCCGTAGGGAATAGGAACCAGGCGAAAGCGCTGGCTCCCTTCTTCGTCGTTGGTCTTGGCTCTTGGCACTGCCCGCAAACGAGTCATAATATCACCCATTCCGTTTAACGCACCGCCCGGCCATGACTACGCAAACCCAGAACTACGAAATTGCCCAACTCGATGCCGTCGATCCCGTGCGCTGCCCGTGCGGTTGGAGCCGGCGCGCATTTGCCGACCCGGCGGAATCTTCGTCCAGTGTGCATCTCGTGGAGATCCTGGAGGATGCGCGGGTTCATTATCACAAGAAGCTGACGGAAACTTATATTGTGCTCGAGGGCGAAGGATACCTGGAGCTCGACGGTGAACGCATTCCGCTGAAACCGCTGACTGTTGTGAAGATCCATCCCGGCTGCCGCCATCGGGCCGTGGGAAAACTGAAAGTGCTCAATGTAGTCATGCCGGTCTTTGATCCGCAGGACGAGTGGTTTGATTAAAGGGCGGGAGTCTCCGCGGCGGCGGTCTTAATCTTAATCTTAATCTTAATCTTAATCCTCCATGTGGGTTGGGGATTAAGATTAAGAGAAAGATTAAGATTAAGATGCCAACCACTTTGAAAGCACACGCGCTGGCTTGCGTCGCCTCTGCCGCCCTCGCGACCGCACTCTTGGCCGCTGACCAACCGCAATGGGGGCAAGCCTGGACCCGAAACATGGTGTCCGACGAGCGCGGTCTTCCCGATTCGTTTGATCTGGAGACCGGGCGCAACGTTCAGTGGATCGCTCCGCTCGGGACGCAAACCCACGGGACCCCGATCGTCGCTGGAGGGCGGGTCTTTATCGGCACGAACAATGAAGTGCCGCGCGATCCGAAGGAGATCGGCGATTTTGGCATCCTGCTTTGCCTCGATGAAAAGGATGGTCATTTCCTCTGGCAACTGGCCGTCCCGAAACGCACGGAAGACCAGTACTTCGACTGGCCGAAGACCGGGATGGCGTCGCCGGTGAGCGTGGAAGGAGATCGCGCCTACATCGTGGACAACCGCGGTGAAGTGGTCTGTCTGGATGTGAATGGCATGGCCAACGGCAATGACGGCCCGTTTCAAGACGAAGGCCTGCACATGCTTCCGCGGCGGGCGCTGCCGCCGACCTTCAAGCCCGACCCGATCGCGCCGGAAACGCCGGTTCCGGCCACCGGGCCGACCGATGCGGACATCCTTTGGCTCTTCGACATGCCGGCGGAAGCCGGGACCTGGCCGCACGACGGCGCACACAGTTCCATTCTCATCCACGGCGATTACCTTTACGTGAACACCGGGACGGGCGTGGACAATACGCACAAAGGGATTCGCAAACCGGATGCGCCGAGCCTCATCGTGCTGGAAAAGAAAACGGGCCGCTACGTGGCGCGCGACGACGAGCACATCAGTCCGAACATTTTCCATGCGACGTGGTCTTCGCCGTCCTTCGCGGAGGTGAACGGGCGGGCGCTGATTTTCTTCGCGGGCGGTGACGGCATCGTCCGCGCCTTCGAACCGGTGACGGAAAGCGGGCCGCCCGGCCAGGTGCAGAAGCTGAAGAAAGTATGGTCGTTTGACCCCGATCCCACGGCGCCGAAGACCGACATTCATAGTTATCTGAGCAATCGCCAGCAAGGTCCGAGCGATATCTATGCGATGCCGGTCTTTTACGACAACCGGCTCTACGTCGCGGGAGGCGGCGACATTTTTTGGGGCAAGAACGAGGCCTGGCTGAAGTGCATCGACACCACGCGCACGGGCAACGTGACCGGGACCGCGGAAGTCTGGTCCGCGCCGCTCGACAAGCACGTCATGTCCACACCGGCGATCCACGACGGTCTCGCCTTTATCGCCGATGCCGGACGCAAGATTCATTGCCTCGATGCCGAGACGGGCCGGGAATATTGGTCGCAGGAAACGCGCGGCGATTTCTGGGCTTCGCCGATGGTCGCCGACGGCAAGGTTTACATCGGGACGCGCCGAGGGGACTTTTGGATTCTCGCGGCGAGCAAGGAGAAGAAGGTGCTGGCGATGGTCGATTTCAAGAGGCCGATCAGCGGCACCGCGACGGCGGCGAATGGGATGATTTTCGTCGCGACGATGAACGATCTCTACGCCCTCCGCCAAGGCGCGACATTGGCACCGGCAGGGCAGAAATAGGAGGGGGCGGAGGAACATCCAACATTTCCCTCGGTCCGGGCCGGACGGGCGATGAACTCGGGCCGGCTTCGCCGCAACACCCAACATCCAACATCCAATCGTTCCACACCACTCATCAAACGGGAGCGGAAATGGTGCGTGCGCTTCCAGTTACCGGAAAACCTTCCTCGATTGCCTGAGCCAACCAAATCTGCCGTGCCGATTCGTGGTGCGAAGTCCCATTGGATGTTGGATGTTGGATGTTGGGTGTTGGATGTTTCTCCTCATCGGTTTTCCCTCGCGCAGACCCACAACCGTTGTATCTTCGCTGACTATGAAACGGGCGTTTCTCTGCTTGTTCGTCGCTCTCGCGGTTCTCGCTGGCCATGCCAGGGCGCGCGATATCAAGACGGTGGGTGGTGACGTTTTTAAGAACATCACCGTCCAGTGGAAGGATGCCACGGGCATCCAGGTGATGCACGACGACGGGGTGGCTTTCCTCGATTTCAAAAATCTCAGCGCGGCGGATCAGAAGGAGTTTGGCTACAACGCGGCGACCTATGCCGATGGTTGGAAACAGAAATTCGAGGCGGAGAAAAAGCGCCGGGAAGCAGCGGAACTGGCGGCGCAGCAGGCCAAGGCGCGCGCGGATGCGCTGGCGCAGGGGGCCAATGGAACGGGCCAGGACGTTTCGACGCAGGGCACACAAACCGGAATCGACGTCGGGATCGACAGCCCGAACATCAATTTCGGGGGCTGGGTGATTCCTGGTTTTGCGATTCCGGGCGTGGTGCCGAACGGGCCGATCCGCAATGGGGTTCCCTACAACGGCACCTATTGGGGGCCGGTGGAGATTCGGCGGCGCTGAGCCGACGAAGACGCCGGGAGCCGGCACTTCCGAGGTTCTTTAGTCACCGGAGTGGCGGTGGGTTTTTGCAGCTCGCCGGAAATGTGCAGCCGGATGAGCGATTTTTGGAATCGCAGGAGCGCCTTCAGAACCTCGGGATCGTCCTTGAATTGCTGGCCGAGTTTTCCAATGGAGCTGGCGAGCTTGGGGTAATCGGTGTTGAGCTTGTTCAGCCGGCCAATGATTTTGGCGAACTCCTCAGGCGGTTTGGGCAGGCCGCGAATCTGGGGATTCTGGGCGGCAAATTGGTCGGTGGCGTCCGCGAAAATCTCGTTGGCCAGGGCCCACGCATTGATCATTTCGGCGGTGCCTGCGGCGTTATCGACCGAGGGCAGTTTCTTATCGATAACATCGAGCGCCGCAAAGTAATTGGTAACCGCCTGGTTCATGCCGGTGTAATTCGGCGCGGCCGAAATCGGGAGGGCGTAGCAGACGAAGGCGAGCGCCAGCAGGCGGACGAGAGGTTTCATGTCGGAGATAGGTTATACGGAATCGGCTGGGCGCGCGACAAAGGGATGGAGCGCCGGCACCGCCTCCCAGACCCGGCGGGCCACGAGATCTGGCGTCTCGTTGGTGACGGGAACACTAATCACGCCGGGCTCGTTTTTTGGATCGGGCGGCTCGGCGCTGTCGAGTTGGGAACCGAGCAGGGACGCGGGGAAGAAATGGGTATGCTCGGCTTCCCGTTTGACCAAGCGGGTCTCGAGGACTTCCGGGGACACCTCCAGCCAGGCAATCTGCACCTGGCCGCCGACGATCCGCGCTTCGTGGACGTAAGTGCGAAAGCGGTCGCGGGTGTGGCGCCGCAGGCAGGAGCAGGCGATGATCACGCTTTCCCCGCGGCGGCGCCAGGCGATCATGCCGCCGATGATGCGTTCGGCCCAGCTCTCGCGGTACTCGTCGGTCAGCGCGGTACCGCTCTTCATGCGTTCGACGGCGGCGCTGCTGTGATAGTCGTCGGCATCGATCACCGGCAGGCTGAGTTCGCGGCCGATCTGTTCGGCGACGACGCTTTTTCCCGAGCCACTGGGCCCGGCGACGATGAGTGCATACCAGCGGTCTGTGACGAGGAGATCGGACATGACTTTGGGAGATCGGAGATGGGAGATCGGAGTTCGCAGATCGGGGATCGAAGTTCGGAGATCGGAGTTTGCTGGGGAGGTGCTGTCTAGGAAAGAAAACCTTGCAACCATTCGCGCGCCGAATTTTCGCTGTCGAAGGTTTGGTATTCGCCGTCGCCTTCGGCGTGGGAAGCGAACATCCGGGTCATGCCGAAAGAGAGCGGGTCCTGGGCGACGAAAGCCCAGTGCAACGGACGGAGCCGGCGGACGGTTCGCCCGAGTTCGGCCATGTCGCTGCCCGACACCGTCCACGTGGTGTCCCGGCCAAAAACGACCAATCCCGCCACCGCCTGGTGGTAGATGGGATGCGCTTCGATGGCGTCCCAAACCTCGAGGATCTGCTTTTTGGTCAGGCCATCGCCCACTGTGATTTCGAGCAACTGGCCTTCACCGGAGAGTGTGTAATACATAGCGAAAGGCACCGATGGCTGACGGTATTTCGAGGATCGGGTCAAGGCTTTTTAGTCCTTGTTCAGATGCTTCGAAGCCAGATGTCTACACGGACTGGCAAAGAAGTGACGGGGCGTGTTGCGCGGAGACGTTGCTGAAGGTGGGATGTTGGGCAAAGGAGGGCGAATCCAACTGCAGGGATAACAGCGGGGACCACGCGCGCCTTTTATTCGCCCCTCAGAAAAATCGAATTCCTTCACCCTAATCCCTCTAGGCCCATGAGACGCCATGAAATCCACGCCCTCGACGGACTGCGCGAAAAATCCGCGGCTTTCTTGGCTTCTCGCATTTTTGCTGAGTTCCCACCGAGGGGTCAAACAGCAAAAACTGACCGCCTTTTCCTGACTTGCCCTTCTGGCCCACGGGTTAAAAGCGGTATTGTGTTTTTACCCCCAGAAAGTACCTGGGGAACTTATGCATTAACACCAATCGTGGAAATGCAAGAGCCCCTTTACACTCGTGGAGGAGATTCATCCGTGAAAGCCTCATTAGTCCGACTATTCTCTACTCTAGATCCACACGAGTAATACCAATCAAACCAACTAATGAACATTCGAATTCGTTCCAAGCCCCCTGGCTTGTTGGCTGAATAAAGACGGTAAGGCTCTTGACCTACGCTCAATTGCCAAGATCCACCCACCTCCCGTGTCCATCGCGTCCTGCCCATAAACAGTTCACTGCTATTAATCAGTAAACCGTGCCAATGAGGCAGATTTTGATATGTGAAAAGCGTAATACCAATCCGAGATTCGGATCCCAAGTCTTGGATAAATTCCTTTACTTCGCGCTTTACCATTTCTCCAATCTTCTTCCATGCATGGAGTTGATGCTTTTCCAAAGTTGCGGCGTCCACCATGCCAAGATTCAAGTTGATTCTCTTTCCCTGAGGAACATTACCGAGCATCTTGGGAACGGCTTCCTCCAAGAACCGCCACGTGTAACGCAGCGAGACAGCAATCACGCTAATGGTAACTTCGTCCGTCTGCCGCAGGGCATCTTCGATATGATTTCTCATGGACCACTGTGCGGCCTCGTGATTTACACCTACTGTGAGTGTCTCGTGATTTCCAGATACTGGATAACTTTCGGGCTCAACTTGTGCGTGTTGTGCCAAGTCGGCGAACGTCAGACCAAGACGATCCGCAATCGTTTCCAGGCTGATAGTAGAACGTTGAACGCCCGATAGAGTCTTTGAAATCTGGGACTGGCTCATACTGAACATTTCTGCGAGTTGAGACTGAAGCAATCCTTTCTCCTCCACTTTTTTGTTGATGGCTCCCCTTAGGATCGTGAAGTAGTCTTTCATGTTGTTGGAACTGGGATATTCATCTCGATAATAATGGCGCTTCCATCCCTGAGGGATTTTGCATCGTGCATCTCGACCATCCGCAACGGCGAAGAACAGAAAATGCGGAACGTTTTCCATCGGCTTGGGACTTCGACTGCGCCTTGAGCGTTTGGATGGATGGAAGTTCCGTCATCCCCATACAGAAAATAATTCGTTGCAGGAGAATTGTTCGGGAGCAGCAGCAGGAAGTGCTTAGTTTGAGGTCCTAAAAGACCGATGAACGGTGTGATCGCGGTCACCACTACGGAGAGGTAAATCGCAATTGTTTGCAGTCTTGGCCATTTGTGCCCGTCTGGAGGAGGAGTTTCCATACGGGAGGCGTTTTTACCATTCGACGACAGGAACTAGCAAGGAATTTATTCTGAAATATTCCACCCAGACGCATTAAAACGACTTATGCATATTTGAATGGAATATATGTCGCAATTGAGTCACGTGCCCCGACAGGCCGCTACAGAGGGGAATGAGGATCGACCGCCCAGAGAATGGTGGAAATATCCACGCCTTTTCGGTAGTGAAAGCGACTCTATCTGGCGGTGGAAGACGCTCCGGAAAAAGGGCACCCGCCGCCATGCCCGGGAACAATCGGAAAATTGGAGGTCCTTCGACTCCGCCCGTGATTCCCCCGCTCCGCTCAGGAGGACAGCATGGGCTTTTTCGGCGCTGGCGCTCCTTGCGGCGTGCGTCGGATTAATGAGGAATTGCTCCTCCCGCGAGAGATAGCGGGCTCAGGCGAGGGAATCGAAGCTGGCGAGCAATGGGCCGAGGTCGATGATGGCATTGGCCGAGGTTTTGAGGCCGGCGCCGAGGGTGTGGGCGACGGAGGCGACTTCGACGCGGATGCCGCGGCGGCGGAGGCGGAGGGCCAGCTCGGCGAAATCGGCGTCGCCGGTGACCAATGTTACGACGTCGGGTTGCATCTGCGTGGAAAGTTCGACGCCATCAATGGCCATGAGGACGTCGACGTTGGCTTTGTAATGCGATTCGTCGGCGGGCGAACCGTCTTTTGACATGACCAAAAAACCGTTGGAGCGGAGCCAGAAGACGAACTTGTTCTTCTTGTCGCGCTCGGCTTGCCATTCGGACATCGCCGGCGGCAGACCGACATAGACGACCATCTCCAGGAGTTCGCGTCCGCTGACGAGGTGATCGCGCAGCTTGAGCCAATCCAGCTTGCGGTTGGTGACTTTCGCCGTGCTGGTCACGTTGGATTCGTCGACGAGAATCAGAACGCGCGGTTTTCGCAGCGAATCGGGGTCGGGACGTCTCGTGGGCATGAGGGGCCGTAGCGTCTGGGAAAGCGGAGGAAAGCACAATCGCCATATCTGTCTCAACGCAGGACCGAGAAAATCGTCCAATAGGAGAAACCGGCGCGGATCGAGCGGCTTTCGAAATACC
This sequence comes from Chthoniobacter sp., assembly GCA_036501065.1. Lineage (GTDB taxonomy): Bacteria > Verrucomicrobiota > Verrucomicrobiia > Chthoniobacterales > Chthoniobacteraceae > Chthoniobacter. The sequence continues at coordinate 26,615 of DASYAY010000096.1, forward strand.
AAGCTTTTAGTTCAGCCGATTCCCTTTCCGCAAAGACGGCCAATCGCTGGAGGAACGTCGAACAATGTGATACGAAGAAATCTGGCATTCCGACCATGGCGACAGTGACGATACCTTTTGAGCAGAGGGAGATTACTCTCCCGCTCCCCGACGGCTGGAAGATCGTGGAGACGATTCGCCCACGGCCGCATGCCAGGCTGAGCCAGGTGAGCGGCTCACTCGTGCATGCGCTGGACCATCCCATCGGCAATGATGAGCCGCTTCGCGAGAGAGATTTGGGAAGCAAGCGCATCGTCTTGTGTGTCGACGATATCAGCCGCCCGACACCGACCTCGGAATACTTCGGTCCCCTGCTCGACTACCTGATTGCCCACGGGGCTCAGCCGGAAAAAATGCTGATTTTGTTTGCGCTCGGCGTGCACCGCGACATGACGCCTGGTGAAGCCCGGCACAAGTTGGGCGATGCCGACTTGCGGGGAATCCGATGGCGCAATCACGCGCACAACGATGAGCGGGAGCTGAAGCATCTTGGGACGACTTCCCGAGGAACCTACGTCTCACTGAACCGCCATCTGAGCGAGGCCGATCTGATCATCACCGTGGGGGCCATCGAGCCGCATCTTCTTCTCGGCTTCAGCGGCGGCTGCAAGATGCTGATTCCCGGTCTGGCGTCGGCGCGCACCATCGGTGAAAATCACATGCAGGGAGTCAGCCCGGTAAAATACAACTATGTGGGCATTCCGGAAAGTCCGATGCGGCTGGATCTGGAAGAAGGCGCCAGAATGCTCGGCAAGGAGATCTTCATCGTGAATGCGGTGCTGAACGAATCGCTGGAAATCTGCGCATTCTTCGCGGGTGATGCCGTCAAAGCGCATCGGGAGGGAGTGGAGTTTGCACGCTCGCTCGCAGAGCGGCCGGTCGATGGTCAAGCCGACGTCGTCATTGTCGCCTCGAATCCGATGAACGCCGATCTCCGGCAGAGCATGAAGTGCGTCGGCAATGTCCAGGAAAGCGTGCGCCCGAACGGGCTGATTATCGCTCTGGCGGAGTGCGCACACGGAATCGGCGATGTGACGGTGCCGCCGAAGACCCTGCCGCACGGATTGCTGCGAAGCGTCTTAAAAGTCATCGGTCGCAAGCATGTCCTCGGCTTTATCGATACGTTCCGCAAGGATGCTGGGATCGAAGAACGGTTCCTGTCGCATTTCTCGGCCCAACTTACCCGCCGAAACGAAATCTTCGTCTACTCGCGCAAGCTCCCTGCCGATACCGGGAAAAAGCTCGGCATTTTCGTGCAGTTTGCGAGCATTGAAAAGATGATGGCGGCGGCGCGCCGGAAGGCTCCGAAGCAGGCCCGCGTGCTCGTCTATCCGTACGGGGGTTCAACCTATCCGAGAGTGGCTGGGAAAGCGTAAGTCGCGCTTTTGAAATTACGGGACGGCGGAGATTTGGCCAAGATTCGAAACGGTGATTCCCGGCTTTCCATTGGAGCCCGTGATCGTTCCCGAAATCGTCACCGTCTTGCCCTGGAAACCGGAGAGAGCGGAGAAGGGAAGGTTGAACGAAACGGCGGTGAATTCGCTGTTCGGATAGGCCGCTCCGAAATTCAGGAATACGGCCTTCGGACCTTTCGTCACTTGGGCGACCAGGCCTTTGACCACGACGGTTTCTCCAATGTGGTTTTTGGCCTCGGCAGTGGTGATGACGGGGTCTGCCGCCTCGGCAATGCCGCCACAGAAACAGAGGGTGGAAACGAAGAGGATGAAAAAAGTTCGAAGGTTCATCCGGCGAGGATGGCGAAATTGGGGCGGGAGTGAAAGCGCATGATTGGCCGGTAAGGTTAATACGCGCGCACTGGGTTCTGTTCACGAATTGGAGAAAAGCGAGCAAGGACGCTTGCGTTCTTGGAGTGCGGCGCTGCTGCGCCGCTTTCGGAAGGTCCGCGGGCAGGGCGAGCCTGCCACCACTTTGCCCCTCCGAAAGCGTCAGAGCACTGGCGCACTCCAAAACGCTGGCGCGCGGGCTCACGTTTCTCGAATTCGTGAACAGGTCCTAGGGTAAAAGTCGGTAGTTTTGTCACAAATCGGCTTTTTTTCCAAGCCGATTGGAAAGTGGTGGGGGCGTCCAGGAGTTATCTGCCGACACATCAAAGTCCCTGGTCATCCAGCATCAATCCGCAATGAGTGCAGGCGCGGATCTTGTAACGTCGTCCCTTCCCGCGTCTCATGCTTTTGCCACACGATTCACAACGTGGCGACCAAGTCCAACCTCCCGGTTGCAGTGAATGACTTCCACATTCCGGGCAGAATGCCCCGAAGCTGGCATCAAGCCGGTTCTGACACGCCGGACAAACTGGCATGCGTGCAACAAAGAACATGAACAACCACGAGCAAATGGCCGGAATCCAAAGATACGTGAGCAGGTGCTTTGGCACTACAAATCCAAGACCGATGCAGAGAAAAAACGCGGCCATGCCAAATCCGGCGATGCGTGAGCGCTGACGATACCGCTCCGCAATTGGTCTGAACTTCTCCCGAAAAGACCCGATTTCTTCGGGCGCGTAATCACTGGCAACGCGAGCCGGTGCTTTCACTGGCTCGCGCGAGTAGATCCGAAACGATTTCATGGGTGCATTCGCCTTCAGCGTGTCGGGATGTTTTTGGCCGTCGTTGTGCGCCATGTCGCCCCGGTTCTAGCGGACACGTTGCGAGCGTTCAATTCCTCAGCGATGCGCGCAAAGCTCCTGTGCTCGCCTTCGCGCTTACGTCGCAACGAAGGTCCAGTTTGACAGGAGCGAGGCTGCCGATTAGGAATCTCCCGCATGCTCCCGAATTCGGAACCATCGCCCAGCGCGTCCCGGCAGAGGCTCTTGGAATCGCGAGGAAAAATGATGGCACCATTCTCGAAGCAGCGGCCAGCGTCGCGAGCGGAATTCACCGCCCAAGTAAAGCGCCTGCGGAAGCAGAGCGAAGCGCGGCACAAGCACGCCGCCTGACTCGGGAGGCTACGGCACTGCGCGAGTGGGCGCGGAGCGAAGGGTTGATTTTGCCTGAAGGTGAATTCGACCGTGAATGGAACGCATCAGAGCGACACGGGGGACAGGAACATGACGTCTTTCTTGCGCTCGACGGACGGACGATCTGGAAACGCAATAACCTCTCCTTTCACGCGAGTTGGCAGCAGTACTTTAGAATAACTGTTCAATATCACATCCGGCAAAATCCGAGAAAACATGTCGCGAAGGAGGGGCTGACCTTGCATCGTGTCTCAAAATACTTCGCCCGTTTTCACTATGCATTTCCTTTATCCGAGTGACCCACTTCGCACGAAGCGGCCCGACGAATTTTATGCTGCTGAATTCGCTACCATTCGCGATGCAGGCTTTGAGGTATCGGTATTTTCGCTGGAAGAGTTTCAGGCAGGTTCATTCCGCGCATCTCCTCCATTACCGGCCACAACCATCATATATCGGGGTTGGATGCTCTCTCAGCCCGAGTATGAGGCATTGGTCGCTGCTCTGAAGAATGCGGGCGGAACGCCCCTCACCGATACTACCGCCTATCTCTCCACCCACCATCTGCCAAACTGGTATCCGGCAATCGCAGAGTTTACTCCCGAAACGCGCATTTTTCCTGCGACCGCCGACCTCACCGCAGAACTCACGAAACTTAATTGGCCTGCATACTTCATCAAAGACTATGTGAAGTCGCTCAAAACTTCCACTGGCTCACGCATATCGACGCCAGAGCAAGCTGCTGTGGTCGCCAACGAGATGCGGCATTTTCGTGGCACGATTGAAGGCGGCTTTTGTGTGCGACAAGTCGAAGAGTTTCTCCCTGAGACGGAGCAGAGATTCTTCGTGTTTGATTCAGTTCCTCACTCCCCTGCGGGCAAAGTCCCGTCAATTGTTTTTGATTGCGCGAAGCGGATTCGGAGCCGGTTTTTTAGCATTGATGTTATCCGTCGTGCGGACGGCGAGCTTCGCGTGGTTGAGGTGGGCGATGGTCAAGTATCCGACTTGGTAGGCTGGACTCCGGAGCAGTTCGTCAGAATCTTCGGTAGTGGTACAGTTTGAAGCGTGGATCCCCGATAACGAATAACTTCTGCCGAATTCACAAAACTTTGCGCGTCACCCCAGCGATGGAAGCGGGGATCGCCGATCACGTTTGGAGCTTGGAGGAAATTATCGCGTTGCTAGACTAGTGGAATGGCAGAGGACCCACGATTTCCGCGCCTCATCCTCAGGTGTGGCGAATCCTTTGAGTTCTTCGTCCTAACCGAGGAGGGGAAGACTTGGACAAAACGGTTCACGACAATGTTTGCTGCGTTAACCTATGCTGAGGTGCGCTATGATCAGCCGGTGAATTTGACCATCCTCAACGATGTTGGAACATTCGTCTCGCATGAAGTGGTGAATCCTAGGCCCCCTTCGGATTCAAATTGAGCCCCCCCTGCTCCCGTGAAACTGTACCACTACCGGCATTTGTCCTGGCTTGCGCTTTGGCGCGGAAACTGCGATGTTTCTTTTGCCATGCCACGCCAAACCGCCATGACCGCCAAGCCACTTTCGCTGGCTGAGCGCAAGGCGCTGGTCGCGAAACTGGCGAAGGACGCTCCAGCGAAGGTACGCGCTGGCCTTGCGATGATTGATTTTCGCGAGTTGACGCCAGGGGAAAAGGAAATCGGCGAGCGTCTGGCACGGGAGCGGCGCGGCCGGCGGGTGGCGTAGGTTCCATGCCGGAAATCCCTTCGCGCGAAATCATTCGCGAACACGAATTTGAGGAGCAGCTTGAAAGGTTGCTGGTAACATGGAGGAAGCGGACGATTACACGCTCGGCGCTGAATACATTCTTGCGCGGGAGCCGCATGTCGGCCTGCCAGCGAGTGCGGATGGCTCGATTTGGGCTCTGCCTATGAATGCGGTGCGCGGGCGGCAAGTGACGCTCTATTACCGCTTTGATGAAAGCACGGTGACATTCCTGGCAATCCTGCCGGACGATTGAGAGGCGGGGGTGGGAGTCGAACCCACTCATAGAGGTTTTGCAGACCACAGATAAGACGCTAAAAATCGTAGCTGAATCGCCTTGTAATGCTGATGAATACAGGGAATAGCGTTCATACGCGCGCATTAAGTAAAAGCCGGTAGTTTTGTCAAAAATCAGCCTTTTCTCTGAGCCAGTTGGGAAGTTTTGGGAAGTAGCGATGCTTCCTGTGTCGGGATGGTTGATGGTTTGAATTCGGCAATGGTTTGCTCAACTCTCGTCCCCATGTTTAGCGACTCATACCGATGCCGCGCGTGCGGAGAGGAATTCACGATTGACCACAAAGGCTTTTGGCTTGGCCCAACGCCACCAAGCCTCGTCGGTGCCGAGCACGATGAGTTCATGGCTCGACATACACAGACGTTTAATTGTTCTCACTGCTTTTTGACGATTACCATTCCGAAGCTCTTGATTCGCCCTGACTGGCTCGTTTGGAAGAGTCGATTCGAGTCGCATTACAAACGGTATCCGTTCCTTTGCGGCCTCGTTGCCCGCATTGACGCAACCTTTGCCAAGCAGCCTTGGTCTGTGGACATCGGCAGCATTACCTGTCCATACTGCGGGGTTGTGCTTGCCACGGGCGATTTCCAGCCAAGCTGTAATCGGTGCCACAGCAATGACCTTGAGCACGTGAATCAGTGGCATTCACAGACCCGCGATTTGTGGCCACCAGCGGTCTAATCAACACTATTCGGAGAATAGAAAAAGCCGCGACACCGCCTAGCGGCTCAGGATGTTTTGGACGGTCGTTGTGTGCCACTTGGCTCCGGTTCACGTGGGCACATGGCGAGCATTCAATTCCTCGCGATACCCGCGAAGCTCATGTGCCTGCCTTCGCGCTTACGTCGCAATGACCGCATCAAATCAATCACTTCGCCCTCACCTTCCTTTTGCCCGGTGTGATGTCACCGCAACGCCCCGCAAAACGCTTCCACGGTGATTCCCGCTTGTCGGAGGATGTTTTGCAATGTGCCGGGCGCGATGTTGCCGTGCGCTGGCACGGTAACGGTGAGAGCACCTTTTGCCAGACGGACGTGAGAACCACGCTGGCGCACTACGCCGAAGCCAAGCCGTTGCAGCGCGCGGACGGCTTGCACGCCGGAAACATCGCGCGGAAGCTTCACGCGGGCTGCAAAAGCACTTCGCCCGCGAAATGGAGGCGGATGCAAGCGGGTGCCTCCCCCTCCTCGAAATGGCAGGCTACTGCCTCGCGGACATTGGCCCGCAATTCGTCCATGCTGCCGCCTTGCGTGGTGATGCCACCTCCCTCTGGCGCATCCCACGAAGCCACGAGCACGCCAGAATCCTCACAAGGCGAGACAGTGAATGTGATTTCGTTCATAATTCGCAGTCTAGACCTATCGCCGCCATTCTCAAGACCCCAATCGCCGACGAACCCGCATAGTTCTGGAAGAGAGGCGGGGGTGGGAGTCGAACCCACTCATAGAGGTTTTGCAGACCTCGGCCTTCCCACTTGGCTACCCCGCCGTTGCGTGAGGGAGAGGGCAATAGTCGAAGATTTCGAGGGAGTCAACAGGGTTGAGTGAATTGCGTGGGTCTTGCGGCGATGGCGGGGTCCGGATGCGAGTTGTCGCGGCTTGGGGTGGGGCGACATGTCGCCCGGAGGGAAAGCGTGGACGTGTCCACGCACTCCAAATTGTCTCTCAGAAAAATTTGTGGGCGAGGCCGATGCTGATGAGGACGGCGATATTGGTGAGGAAACAGGCGATCAAGTAGGAGGGGTAGAGGGCCATCCGGATTTGGGCGCGGCTGAAGCCCGAATGACGGAGATGACGCCGGAGGGCGCGCAGCCCGAAAGCGATGCCGGCGATTTGGGCGACGCCAAGGATGACGTAGCCGGCGCGGGCGAAGACCACGGCGGCGATCAAGCCGACGGGAACGGTGATGGCAAAGAAGGGGAGGAACCAGCCGATCTGGTCGATCGGGCCGGCGAGATCGTTCGGCAGCCCGGCAAGGGCGAGGATCTGGAGCGCAGGGAAAGGGGGGAGTCCCACGGCTGGCGGAGGTGTGAGTGAGGCGCTCGGGTCAGTTATTGATGGCAAAGGGCGCGGGGATGGTGCTGACCTGCGCTCCGCCGCCCGCCAGATTGCCTTCGGTCTGCTCGAGGGCGGTGACCAAATTGTTGGCGAAGGTGACGGCGAGTTTTCCGGACGGCACTTTGATGTAGGTGACGCTGGCCACGAGGTTGCCGAACTGGTCGCGGCTGACGGTATTCTGCGGGACGAGTTCGTAGCGGATGAATTCCCAGATGTCCTCGCGGCCGGTGGCGTCGAGCTTGGAGGTTTTTTTCGTGGGTTTGCCGAGGGATTGCTGCACTTCGTCGGGGGTCATGTTGATGGCCACTTCGTTTTTGGCGATGAGGGCCTTGACCTGTTCGAGGCGGGCGGCGTTCTGCCGGAGATTATCGAGGAAATCTTTTTTCAGCGGGTTGAGGTACTGGGGTTCGACCCAGCCGGCGACCTGCCCCTGCTGCGCCATGCCGCGGACGCGGTAGGATTTATCGCCGACGGCCTGGAGTTCGACGATCTGGCCTTTCTTGAGGGTGCCGAGATAACGCAGCATGTCGCTGTGATAGTAGATGGGGGTATCCGCGAGGGTGGCGAGATGCGCCGGCCTCATGAGGAGGTCTTCGAGGTAAATGGCGCCGGCCTCGCGAATGACCGCACCGGAGGTCGAATCGGCCGAGGCTTGAGCGCAGACCAGGAGCACCGCGGCGAGGGGGGCGATCAGTTTCACGGCGAAATCCTAGCACGAGTGAGGCGTGGAGCCAATAGAGGAACGGAGGGGGGTGGGGATTAACATCCAACATCCAACATCCAACACCCAACATCCAATCTTCCTACCTTGGGGCCGGAGACTTCGGGGGGGGCGAGGGAACTGAGCGGGTGGGAGGCGATGGCGGCTTTTTTTCCGGAGGTGGGTGAGATGGCCGGAAAGGCCTGCTTTCCGCTTTCGCCGGGGGCGATTCGGCGGCAAATTCGGGTTCCCGCATGTCTGAACATTCTCTTTCCCATCGTGCCTTTGCCGAAGCCCGCCGTTATATTCCCGGGGGTGTGAATTCGCCCGTGCGCGCCTTTCGTGGCGTGGGCGGGGAACCGTTTTTTGTGAATCGCGCGGAGGGGGCGCATATCTGGGATGTGGATGGGAATGAACTGATCGACTATGTGGGAACGTGGGGGCCGGCGATTCTCGGTCACGCGCCCAAGGTGGTGCGCGAGGCGATCGTCGAGGCGGCGGCGAATGGCGTGAGCTTCGGCATTCCGAATCCCTACGAGGTGGAGATGGCGCGGCTGATTTGCGAGTGGGTGCCGTCGGTCGAGAAGGTGCGCATGGTGAACAGCGGCACGGAGGCGACGATGTCGTGCATCCGGCTGGCGCGCGGGTTCACGGGGCGCGATTTGATTGTGAAATTCGAGGGCTGCTATCACGGGCACGTCGATGCGCTGCTGGTGAAGGCGGGGAGCGGCGCGCTGACGCATGGGCGGCCGGACAGCGCGGGTGTGCCGCAGGCTTTTGCCGACCTGACGATCACGCTGCCCTTCAACGACGCGGCGGCGTTGCGCGCCTTGTTCCAGGCGCAGGGAAACGCGATCGCGGCGGTGATCGTCGAGCCGGTGCCGGCGAACGCGGGGCTCTATCTGCCGCGCGAGGGTTTTCTGGAATTGCTCCGGAAGCTCTGTGCGGAATCCGGGACGGTGCTGATTTTCGACGAGGTGATGACGGGGTTTCGGGTGGCGCGCGGCGGTTACCAGGAACGGTGCGGGATTACGCCCGACCTGACGGCGCTGGGAAAAGTGATCGGCGGCGGCTTGCCGGTGGGCGCCTTTGGCGGACGCGCGGAGATCATGGACCAGCTTTCGCCGGACGGGCCGGTCTACCAGGCGGGCACGCTCTCGGGGAATCCGCTGGCCATGGCCGCGGGGCTGGCGCAATTGCGCGAGATGGAGCGGGTGAATGGCTGGAAGCAACTCGAGGAGCTCGGGCAGGCGTTTGAAATCGGGACGCGGGAGGCTTTGAAACGAGCGGGGCGCAATTATGTTTTCCAGCGGATCGGTTCGATGTTCTGCGTTTATTTCACCGAAGGCGAAGTCTGGAACCTGGCGGACGCGCAGCGCTCGGACAAGGCGGCGTTCGGCCGTTACTTTCACGCGTGTCTCGAGGCCGGGGTGTATTTCGCGCCGTCGCAATTCGAGGCGGGATTTCTCTCGCTGGCGCACACCGACTCCGACCTGGCGAAAACGGCGGAGGTGGTGACGCAGGCCCTCAAAGCGGGCTGAGCGGTATGGAGCATCTGACGTTTACCTGTCCCATTTGTGGCGCCGAGGTGCCGCGCCGGGCCAAGGCGTGTCCGGACTGCGGGGCGTGTGAGAAATCGGGTTGGAGCGAGAATCGTTACCTCGATGGGGTCCATCTGCCCGAATGGGATGAGCGCAGTTCTTCGCCGAGGAGACTGGGTTATGGCGAAAGCAAGAATGCGAGGCAGTGGTTTGGGATTGTCGTGGCGGTGTTGATCGTCATTGCCTTTGTGGTGATGACGCTGCGGAGTAATTGGTAGGGCGCTCGCAATCGATGTCGGCGCGAAGTGCGGGAGACGGCGTGGAGTGTGCGGCGCTTTGGGCCGCCGCCTCCGCCCGCGGGATGCGAGAGATGCTTCGACAAGCTCAGCATGACATCGAAAAAGGGGCGGCGTTTCCGGCGCTGTGCTCGCTTTAGTAGCGGGGCTATTTTGGCAATGGGGGAACTCGATGCGTGTCTACTCCACAACTCGATGTGCGCCCACTCCATGCTTGATCCGCGAGGAGTTTCCGCCTTAAACGCGTGCTGTGCCGGTACTTACCCCCAAAGCCCGGGCGCCCAGGTGGATTGTTGCTACTATGAGCAAAGTGCGTTCACGCCTGGATGAAAGGCGTTCCCTGCGTACTTCGGCGGGACCGACTTCATCGCATGGCGCAGGCTTTGCCAGTGCGCTCGGGCGCTGGTTTCGCTGGATCGTGATCGTCGTGCCGCTGGTGCCACTGCACGCGGCGGAGCCGGCAGCGACGCCGGCGCCGGCCACTCCTTCGCCGACGGCGGAGACGGAAAAATGGCTGACGACAAACGATGCCCAATGGCGGGCGGACTACGATCGCACGGTGGCGAAGCCGTATGAAAAGGCGCTGGGCGAAATCCGCCGGCCGTACCTGACGTCGCTGGAGCCTCCGATGACCGCGGCGCTGCGAGCGGCCCGGCCGGAGGAGGCGGCCATGTGGCAGGCGGAGCGCGGCCGCGCGGCGTCGGATCCATCGAAGGTGCCGGCCGACGATGCGACGGCCCCGCCGGCGCTCAAGCTCGTGCGCCGGAACTTTCAGGCGCAATGGGCGCGGCTGGACAAGGACCGTCTCGAAAAGACGCGCGCGCTGTTTGCCCGTTGCGACGAATTGCTGACGCGGAAACAGACCGATTTGCAAGCGCACCAGCGCGCGGAGGAAGTGGCCCTGTTGCAAAAGGAGCGCGACAAATTGCGCGAGGACTGGCTGCCGGCGGACGCGGCGGCGGCGGCGCAGGTGGCGCATTCGGCGGAAGGAACGGAGGGGAAGACGCGGCTGACTTCGCAGCAGGTCCTGGAGAAGCTTCGCGCCCTCGGAGCGCAAGTCGCGGTGAAGCCGCTGAAGGGGCCCGTGCGGGAACTGGTCTCGGAATCGGAAACGGTGGAGGGGAAGTTTTCCTTCGCCCGCGTGGCCTTTCGGGCGATCAAGCCGGATCAATCGCCGATGACGGCGGCCGATTACGACATTCTGGATTCATTGAATGAAGTGGAACAACTGACGCTCGCCGGATCGGTGGTGCGGGATGGGATCATGGCGAAGCTGCATAACTTCCATGCGCTGAAATATCTCTCGTTGAATCAAGCCCGGCCCAGTCCGGCGGGTTACGCGGTGCTGAGCACTTTGCCGGCGCTCACGCAGTTGCAATTGAACGATACCGGGGCGACGGCCGAAGCGATGGCCGCGGTGAGCCAGTGCCGCAAGTTGCAGACGCTGTATTTGTCCGCGCTGCAATTTGACGACAGCGGTCTGGCCGACCTGGACAAGCTCCCGGAACTGACCACGCTGTCACTCAACCAACTCGACAATCTGACCTCGAAAGCCTTCGCGCACCTGATCGGATGCCGGGCGCTCAAGAACGTGTCTGCGTCGGGGTTCATCGTCCTTTCGGGCATGGTGGAGAATCTCGGTCATTGCAAAGGTCTGGAGACGGTTTCGCTGCCGAATTCGCAGTTGAAGGACGCGGAGGTGGCGCCGCTGGGTGAGCTGCTGAAGTTGCGCTCCTTGAACCTGGCGAATTCGCGGGTGACCGGCGCGGTGTTTGGCCAATGGCGGTCGCACAAGGAATTGCTCAGCCTGTATCTCGATAACTCGGGTGGGGTGGACGACGAGATTTGTCAGCATATCGAAAAGGCCTTCCCGAAGCTGCAGAGCCTGGGAGTGAAACTGGCGGCGACCGGTTTCACCAAAGCGGGAGCCACGGCGCTGGGAAGACTGCATGAATTGCGGGCTCTCCGGATTACTGGCGGAGGCATGACCGATGAGATCATCGATCAGCTTTCGCATGCGGCCAACATCACCTCGCTTTCCATTCCCGCCGCGACGTTGACGGACCCGGGTGCGGCGTCTCTCTCGCACCTCGCGCACCTCACGGACCTGACGCTCGATATGCCGCCGATCACGGATGCGGCGATCAAATCCTTCGCGCATTGCAAAGCGCTGAAGACGGTGAACATCGGGAAGGACGCGCTGCCGGAGACATCGTCGAAATTTGTCAACGCGATCCCGGGGTTGGTGGTGCATCAGGCGGAGCAGTGAGGCGGCGTAACATCCAACATCCAATGGCTCCGCACCGCTCTGCGGGAGTCATCGAACTTGGAGCGGTTTCGATTGAGTGAGTTGCATGGCAGGGAGCGCCAGCGCCGAAAAAATCAGCGCTGTCATCCTGAGCGCAGCGGGGAAGCATGGGCGGAGTCGAAGGACCTCCAATATCCTTCTTTTTCATCCATCTGGCTGGGGAAGCCGCTCTCGAAAAGAGGATGTGCCAGCCGCTCCGCGCAGAAACCCGCGGACGTTGGAGGTCCTTCGACTCCGCCCATACTTCCCCGCTCCGCTCAGGATGACAGAGGTTGGTTTTCGGCGCTGCCGCTCCGGCACGGCGCGTCAGACGAATGAAAAACTACGCTTGTCAGAGCGCTCGATGTCGACGGGCAACAGTTGCCAAGCGGGTGTCCGGTGGACATGGTTCGCTCATGCCGCCCCGACCTTTTCCTTTCCGCATCCCTGGGAGGATTCTGCTTTCTTCGTTGATCGCGTTGGCCCTCGTCGTGCAGGCCGGCGCGCAGGTGGCGGCATTGAGCGCGCCGCAGGCCGATGCCGGCAAATGGCTGGCGGCCACGGACGCCAAATTCAAGGCCAGTTATCAACGCGATGTCGCCGGGCCTTTCGAGAAAGCGGTGGGCGAATTGCGGCGGCAGTTTCTGACCTCGCTGGCTGGGCCGCTCACGGCGGCGACGCAGGCGGGGCGCCAGGACGAAGTGGCCATTTGGACGGCGGACCGTGAGGCCATCGCGGCCGGTGGAAACGTGGCGGCCACGGACGAACCGGGGACGCCGAATTCCTTGAAAACGCTGCGCGCCAGCTACCGCGAACAGTTCGCCAGGCTCGACAAGCAGCGCTTCGACCGGGCTCGCGCGCTCTTTACACAATGCGATGCGTTGCTCGCCAAAAACCAAGCGGCCCTCGATGGCCGCAACCGCCCGAACGATTCGGCGGAATTGCAAAAGGAGCGGGATCAATTGCACATCGCCTGGCTGCAACCGCCGGCGGCAGCCGCGGCGGCGGCGGCTCCACCGGAAACGGCCGGCACGCCGGCGAAACTCACCCCGGCACAAATCCTCGGGAAGTTGCTGGCGATGAACGCGTCCGTCGTGGTGAAAGCGGGCAAAGCCGGCAACCTCGTCGATGTCAAATCCGCCAGCCAGTTGGCCGACCAGAAGTTTACTTTTTGGCGGGTCGAGTTCCCGGCGGAGAAAGCAGAGCAAACGCCACTCGAGCCCGCCGACTACGCGATCCTCGATTCGCTGAGTGACATCGGCGAACTGGCGATGCGAGGGCCATCCGTGACCGACGCCGTGATCGAGAAACTCCGCCCGTTCCACGTCCTGCAAAGCCTGAGCCTCGTCGAGGCGAAGATCACGCCGGCGAGTTATCATGTCTTTCCCACGCTGCCGGAGTTGCACGAGCTCTATCTCGGCAATATCGCGGTGAACGACGAAGCGCTCGCGGCCGTCGCCCAATGCCACAAACTGAAAAACCTCCACCTGGTCACTCTGCCGATCACCGACGAGGGCATGGCCAATCTCGGGAAGATGCCGGCGCTCGAGCAGTTGGAATTGAACGAGCTCGACAAGCTGGGTTCGGCGGGCTTTGCCCATCTCGGCGATTGCCACAGCTTGAAGCAAATCTACGCGGGTGGATTTACCATCCTCTCCGGCATGGTGGAAGGCATGGGACGGTGCAAGAGTCTCGAAGTCGTCGCCCTTCCGAACAGCAATCTCCGGGATGCCGAAGTCGCGCCGCTGAGCGCGCTGCCGAAACTCCGTTCGCTCGACCTGTCAGCGTCGCGGGTGACGGGCAGCGTCTTTGCCGCATGGCCGGCGCGGCCGCTCATGATCGCCTTGAATCTCGGCGAGGCGCCCGGCGTGGACGATGCGGCGCTGAAGAATATCGAGCACGCTTTTCCCAAGCTGGAGGAACTCGATGTGAAACTCGCGGCGTCGGGAATCAGCACCGCCGGCGGGGCTGCCCTGGCGCACCTGCATAACCTGCGAACCCTGCACATCAACGGCGAGGGTTTGAACGATGAGATGACCGCGCAAATTGCCCATTGCGACGCCCTGACTTTCCTTTCGATCCCGTCGGCAAAATTGACCGAAACCGGCGTCGCCGCCCTGGCGAAACTGCCGCATCTGGCGGACTTGAGCATCGACGAACCACCGCTGACCGAGGCTGCCTTGAAATCCTTTGGACGCTGCAAGGAGTTGAAGACGGTGAACATTGGAAAGGATTCCGTGGCGGAAGCGGGAGGCAAGCTCATCAAGGCGATTCCGGGCGTGGTCGTGCATCGTCCCGAGGATTAGCGAGTTTCGTTCGCAGATTCCGACCGCGATGATTGCCCGATTCTTCCTCCCGATGGCCGTGCTCGCAGCGCTCATTCCGGCGGGAACGCTGCACGCCGACCCGCCTTCCGCGCGCATGGTCCTGACCTGGGTTCCACCTTATGCCATCGAAAAATGCCGGGCGCGGCTCCAGGAGGACTTCGATGGCGTCGGGCCGAAGGATGGGCTGACGCATCTCGCGCTGCAATTCTGGCTGCCGACCTCGGAAGGCGGTTTGGAAAAGACGCCGAAGTACGGGGCGATCAGCGATGCGACCATCGTCGAGCTTCGGGATTGGGCGCACGCGCACGGCATTCGCGTGATGCTCTGTGTCTATAACAGCGTCAATTCGTGGGATTGGTCCCTGGCGCGGTCGGGGTTCGCGGAGCACCCGGAGGAGTTCGTCCGGGCGATTGTCGCGGAGACGGAGCGACTGGGTCTCGACGGCGTCGACATCGATCTGGAGGGCAATGGGCAATTCGACGATGCCCGCGACGCGTTCGTCACTTTCGTGCGGGCACTTTCTGGCAAGCTGCACGGTCTCGACAAACAACTGACGGTCGACAGCTTCGCCTACCAATGGAATGCCCCGAATCAGACCTGGTGGAAGGAGCTTTTCCCGCTGGTCGACGGGATCACTTCCATGGGGTACGAACAGATCGGCGCGCAGGGCAAAACATGGCAGGCTTATGCTGCGCAACGCGCCGCCGCCGGTCCGAACGCGGCGAGATTGCTGCTCGGGATGCCGGGTGACAAAGAGAACTGGCTCGGCAACAGCGCCGCCGAACATCTCGACTGGATCGTCCGTGATGACAGCGTGGGCGTGGCCATCTGGGACGCGCAACTGTCGGCGCCGTTCTGGCACACGGCGGCGCCTTGGAAAGCGCTGGCGAAGATCAGACGCCGTTGATGGGCGGTTTGAACAAAACCGTCGCCATTTCACCGCAGAGGCGCAGAGGGATTGGTGAGGATCGCAAAGGGGGAAAGCGACAACGGATTTTAAAACGCAGAGACGCGGAGACGCAGAGCGGCGAAACCGCAACCACAGGGGCTCTTCACGAAACACGCGGAAGAACAGGGTCGGAAACATTGGACCACGGATTACACGGATTTCACGGATTGATTTCGCAGCGGAGGCTTTAATCCGTGAAATCCGTGTAATCCGTGGTCCTCTTTTCTCCACCGGAAAGTCCTCACGAACCTGCGCGACTTTTCCAGATAAGGGCGCAGAGCCGCCCGCAGCCCCTACCGGAAATCAGCTTCCAGATAAAATGCCGGCATGGACTACGACGACGAAGATCGTGGCATCCGCGGTGATGTGCGTGAGCACGGGTAGGCCCAGGCCTTTCGTGAATAAGCGCAACCATCCGAGCGCCAGCCCGTAGGAGCCGGCCAGGACCGCACCGATGGGCCCCGGCGGGTATCCATGCATGTGGCCGTAGCCGAAAAGCACGGAGGTCAGAATCACCGCCATCACCGGCCCGCTCTGCGAGGCAAAGGCATCGAAGAAAATTCCGCGGAAAAGCAGTTCTTCCAGGAAAGCATTGAGCATCGCGAAAATGATTCCGGCGAAGATCAATCCGGTTCCGCGGATATCCGGCAGCGCCGCGGCGTAGGCGTGCAGATCGGGATGCTCCCACCTCTCGAAAAGAAACAACGCAGCGCAGGAAACGATCGCGATGCCAATGGCGGCGAGCAGGGCCGACGGAGTGACTCGCCCGAACGACCATCCGAAAAACGTTTTCCGCAACGGCGGCACCAAAACGACGAGGAGAAAGTAGGCGGCCAAGGGCGCGATCCAGAGCAGCGGCCAAATCCGGAAAACCGGGACAAAGGTCGCTCCGACGAGGAACGCAAAACACACGATGCCGTGCAGTGCCTTCCAGTCTGCGTTGGAAATGCGGGCAGCCATGCGTGAATGGCCCGGGCGATGCGCCCTAGACGAACGTATTGACGATGAGAATGAGCGTGATCGACATGACGGCGATGCCTGTCTCGACGACCGTCCACGTCTTCAGGGTCTGAGGGATGTCGAGGCCGAAATATTCCTTCACCAGCCAGAAGCCGCCGTCGTTGACGTGGGAGAGCACGAGCGAACCGGCGCCCATCGAGAGGACGAGCAATTCCTTGTTGATGTGCGGATCGGCCTGGACGAGCGGCAGCATGATGCTCGCCGCCGTCTGCACGGAGACGGTCGCGGAGCCCACGGCCACGCGGAGCATCCCGGCGATGAGCCATCCGAGGAGGAGCGGCGACATGTGCATGTTCCGTCCGACCGCGGCGAGCGCGTCGCCGACGCCGGAGGCGTTCAATACTTTGCTGAAGCCGCCGCCGGCGGAAATGACGAGGAGCACCCCGGCGGCGGGCGCAAGGCAGTCCTCCGAGAATCTGAGGATTTGATGGCTGTTCAGCCCGCACGAGCGTCCAAAGGTCCAGAACGAGAAGAGGACGGCGACGAGCATGGCCACGGTGGGGTCGCCGACGAAATCGGCCCACTTGTGCACCTCGGATTGCCAGCCGCCCGTGCCGATGAGATTCTCAAACACCGGAAGCTCCGTGGCCGTTTTCACGAGCATGAGGAGCACCGGGAGGAGAATGGTGAAAATGCTGATGCCGAAGCCGGGGGCATTGGGCGCGCTGGGTTTCGTGCTGGAGCTTTCGCCGAGTCCGGCGTGCACCGGCTTGACGTTCGGCGTGACCCAGCGGGCGAGCAGCGGCCCGGTGACCAGGGCCACCGGTGGACCGACGACGAGCAACGACCAGAGGATCGTCTTCCCGATGTCCGCGCCGAGAATGTGGATGGCGGCGAGCGGTCCGGGATGCGGAGGGATCAAGCCGTGGGCGGTGGAAAGTCCCGCAGCGAGCGGCAGGCCGATTCGTAAAATGGGCATCTTCGTCTCGCGGGCCAGGGCAAAGGCGATGGGCCCGAGGAGGAGCAGGCCGACCTGGAAAAAGACGGAAACACCAATGACAAACGCCGCGACCATCATGGCGTAGTCGGCGCGTTCCGCGCCAAAGACCCGGACGATCCCCGAGGCGACGACATTGGCGCCGCCGGATTCCGCGAGCATTTTTCCGAGCATCGTGCCGAGGCCGATGATCATGGCGAGCTGTCCCATGGTATGGGCGACGCCGTCGGTGAAGGCATCCACGACCTTGCCCGGCTCCATGCCCGCGGCCAGGCCGAGGATGAGAGAAACAATGGTAATGGCGATGATCGCGTTGATCTTGCAACGCGCGATGAGGAGGATGAGCGCAATGATGGCCACGGCCGCGACCAGCAGGAGCGCATTCGGGGAGAGAACCGCTAGGGAGAAAAACATGTCGCGCAGTGCATAACCGCTGACCGCGCGCGGGCCAACATTTCTTCGCGGCAAAACGCCAGGAACTGGGAGGGTTCGAATCGAAAAATTCGCCGCCGAATCGTGGGAGATCTCTCGCATGGGTGGATCGCGACCTCCGGGCGCGATGGGAAATACCAACCACGCCGGAGGCGTCTATCCGTCGGTCTCGAGGAAGAATGGCGCTTCGCGCGTGAGTGTTTTCTCATCGCGCCCGGGTCCGGGCCGGACGGGCATCGTCGCGATCCACCCAAGTTCCACGGCGATCTCTTTTTTTTCAGAGCGCCGGCGGCGGCCGGCTCTATTCGGCGACCGGGAGGTCGCCGCTCCCAGGGTCACTGCTCCCAGATCAATAGTGTTCCTTGGCCCAGAGCCGTTCTTCGGGGGTGAGGTTTTCCGGACGTTTGGCCAATTCACGCGCATAGCGGATTTCCGCGCCGCTGAAATTCCGCGTCCGCCCTTCGGTAGAAGGCCGCGTGTCCCAGTAGTAAACCGTGCCGTCTCCGCGAGGCACGGGCTTCGGCTTCGCAGCGGCCCGCGGCTGCTCCTGGTTTACCGGAACGCTTTTTGGAGCCGGATGCGTGTCCGCAAAAGCAAAGAGCCCGCGCCCTTGCGGAGCCGGAGTGGGTGTCGGCGGCGGCACCGGATGCGTGCCCAATCGGGCGCGCATGGCGTAGAAATTCTCCTTCGCCTCCTTCTCGAGCTGACGCTGATGAGCGGCTTCCTTGTCCTCCGGTGTGGAACACGCGGTGAGCAAAACAACAACAGTCAGCGGGACGAGAAACTTCATTGGCGCACGCTAAGCAGCTTTTTTCGTGCTCGGCAAGACTGGAACGAAGGTTCCGCGACATCTCGCGCTGGCCAGGGCTCGGCGCCCGGTCTGCACGGGGCAAAAGCGGCAGCGGGAGGAAGATGCCGGGACGATCGGGCGTTCCTTTTCCCGATCCTTCTCACTGCCCGCCCAAAGGCTCGACCGTCTGGGCTTTGGCATTCTCGGCGTTTTCTTTGCGGGTCTCCCGTACTTCCTGTTGATATTCCCGCACCTCCGCTTTCCGGTCCGCAAAATCATCGGCCGACTCGCCGGGAGCTCGCCGCAACCGTTGTGCTTTGGGATGCGGATGAGAGTGCGCGGCGCAAGCCGGCAAGAGGATTGCCAAAGCGAGCAACGCGGCGAGCGATTTCATGCCGCGAGCGTAGAGCGCGCGCTGCCGGCGGGCAAGTGGACGATGCCCGCCCGCAGACACCCCCGCCTGCGAGATGGAATCTCGCTCCCAAGGGCGTGCCCAGGTTTTTCCGGTGGGGAAAAGAGAACCACGGATTACACGAATTACACGGATTAATGCCTCCACTGCGAAATTAATCCGTGAAATCCGTGTAATCCGTGGTCCAATTTTTCCGAGCCTGTTCTTTCGCGTGTTTCGTGGGCACCCCCTTTTGGTTACGGCTTCGCCGCGCTATGCCCTCTGCGGTTCAATGGACTTCGAGCTTTCGCTGCAGCATCGCCGCGCTGCGTCTCTCACTTCCGAAACATCTCCAAGGCGACTTCGCGTTCGCGGGCGTGATCGACCATTGGCCATGGATAATCCCGGGCCAATCGCGTCCCATCTTCCGGCGGCGCGCAGAGCTTTGGCCCTGGCACATCCCGCAACTCGGGCACCCAACGTTTGATGTATGCACCCTCGGGATCGTAACGCTTCGTCTGCGACCACGGATTCTGAATGCGGAAATAAGGGGCGGCGTCGGTGCCGGTGCTGGCGCTCCATTGCCAGCCGCCGTTGTTGCTGGCGATCTCGCCGTCGACGAGGTGCCGCAGGAACCAGCTCTCGCCGTGCATCCACCAGATGTGCAGGTCTTTGGTGAGGAACATGGCCACGATCATGCGCACGCGATTGTGCATGAAACCCGTCGCCGCCAGTTGCCGCAGGCCGGCATCGACGATGGGAAAGCCCGTCTCGCCCCGGCACCAACGCTCGAAGGTTTCGCTGGGGCGGCGCGCGCCCGGACGCCAGTGGTCGCGCCATGGTAATTTCCGGCAATCCTCCCGCCACTCGTGGGCGAGCACCTCCGGCCAGTGCCAGAGGACCTGCAGGTAGAATTCGCGCCAGATGAGTTCGTTGATGAAAAGCCCGGCGTTGCGGCGCTGCGCTGCTGTTCCCTTGGCCGCCGCCGCGGCGCACTTCGCATAAACCTCGCGAATCGACAGCGTGCCGTGCCGCAAATCCTGCGAAAGCCGTGACGTCCCCTCCTCCGCCGGCAGGTCGCGGCTTTGCCCATAGCGCAGGATCGGCCCGTCGAGAAAATGACTGAGACGTTTCCGCGCCGCCGCTTCGCCGGGTTCCGGAATCGCCGCGGTGCCGGTCAACCCCCACGTTTTTAGCGTCGGCAGTGGATCGCTGCGGACACGGGCCGGTGTGGAAATCTTCGCCACGGCGCGGCGGGGCGACTCTTTGTCGATTTTCAACCAAGCCTTGGCGTAGGGTGTGAAGACTTTGAAAGGCGAACCGCTGGCGGTGAGGATTTCGTCCCGTTCATGGAGCGCGATGTCTTTGTGCGCCTGCACGGCGATCCCGAGTTTCCGGGCGAATTTTTCCACGCGCTCTTCCATGGCCCGTCCAAAGGGGTCGGGGTCGCGATTGAAATGGATGGCCACGGCTCCGGTTTCGCGCGCCAGTTCCTCCAGCACCGCATCGGCACGCCCCTGGCGAATGATCAGTTTTCCGCCTTTCGCTTCGAGATTTTTGGCGAGCGAGGCGAGGCAGCCGCAGAGAAATTCCTGCCGCGGCGCGCCGCACCAGTGGTGGTCCTGCTTCCACCGGCTGACGATATAAACCGGGACCACCAAATCGTGCGCCGCCACTGCCGCGGAGAGTGCCGTGTTGTCGGTGATCCGGAAATCGCGGCGAAACCAATGGATGGCGGTGGTCATCTAGAATTTCTTACGAAGCCGGGAACGGTTTGGTTGCGTCGCGGAGAGGAAAGCCCGCGTGCCTTGTTCACCGCCAATCCTACGACTTCACCGCGGTGCGGCCGGACAGCGCCCGGCTCAAGGTGAGTTCATCGGCCTGCTCGAGGCCGCCGCCGGCGGGCAGACCCTGCGCCAGGCGCGTGACCTGGACCGGCAGTTCGCGCAAGAGGCTGGCCAGGTAATTCGCGGTGGCCTCGCCTTCGACATCCGAACCGAGGGCGAGGATGATTTCCGCGGGCTGCTCGGTCTTGACGCGCTCGATCAAAGCGTCGATCCGCAAGTCTTCCGGCCCGACGTGATCGAGCGGCGAAATCCTTCCGCCCAGGGCGTGGTAGCGTCCCTTGAAAATTCCCGTTCGTTCCAGCGGGAGGATTTCCGTCGGCTGCTCGATGACACAAAGCTGCGCCGGATCGCGCGCCGGATCGGCGCAGATTTCGCAGAGCGCGCCGGTCGTAAAAAAGCCGCAGCGCGGACAGGCGTGAACCGTCTCGTGCACCTCGCGAATGACCCGCGCGATCTCCAGCAGCCGCGCATCGCGCGACTGGAGCATCCACAGGGCAATGCGTTCCGCACTCCGCGGGCCGATGCCGGGAAGACGCTTCAGTTCACCAATGAGTTCCTGGATGGCTTGGGGATAGGAGGTCATTGGGGAAGTAGATGGTTGAGAGTTGAGAGTTGAGAGCCGCGTGGGGTGTGCGGGTGCGCCAATCCGGAGGTGGAATTCAGCTTGGGAACAGGACTACGAATGACTGGCGATGGCTATCAACAATCAACCATCAACTTTCCACTCCCCCCTAAAGGCGCGCGCTCGTCCAGTCCAGCGCGGGGGTTCCGGCGCGCAGTTGCTCGATCCGCCGAATATAGAACTCGACCGGGCCGTCGGAGCCGCTGGCGCTGCGGGCGCTGTGGAAGAGGCCGAGGGCGTCGTCCCACAATTGTTCGCGATAGTAGATGACGCCCTGCCAGAAAAGATCGCGCCGTTCCAGGTCCTCGAAGGAGAGCACGTCGCGGAGGGCGAGCAGTTCGTAGATTTCCTCGCGGCTGCCGTCGTCGTAGCGCTGGATGAGTTCCATCGGGCGCACTTCGATGGAGGACTCCGCAGTTTGAAACGTATTCGTGCCGAGCAAAATGCGGGAGCCGTAAATGAGATTCGCCCGGCAGAGCCGGCGGGCAAATTCCACCGGTTCGCCGGCCACGCTGAAGGTGCCCAAGCGATTTGACCCGTAGGCCGCGATGACCATTTCGCCGGAGTTCACCCCGATGCGAAAATCGAACATCTGCTTCCACACGCCGTGACACTCGGCATTGACCTCGTCGAGCCGTTCGGTGAGCGCGAGGGCGGCTTCGCAGGCGTTCCGGGCGTGGTCGGGATCGGCGAGCGGCGCCCCGAAGACCACGCGCAGGCTTTCTCCGTCGCATTCGTCGAGATAGCCGCCGCGGTCGACGAGAAAATCGGCGGCGTTGCGCCGGAAAGAATTGGTCAGCGCCACGTAATCCGGCGCGGTCAGCGAAGCTTCGAGATCGTCGTGATTGAAAATTTCGCAGACGAGAATGCTGATGTCGCGGCGTTCGCCGTCGAGGTTGAGCGGCGATGAGGAGTTGAGCAGCGCGTAAAAGGTTTTTGTCGAAACGCGTTCGCCGAGAATCTGGCGCATGATCCGTTTGCGGCTGCCGGCTTCACTGCGCGAATAAACGAGCCCGGCGGCAAAGCTGCAGACAATCGCCATGAGGCTGGGAAACGGGGAGAAGAAAATGCTCAGGAGCTTCAGCACCGGGACCATGCTCATGACCTGAAGCAGGGCGCCCGCGGCCACCACCGCTTTCAAGCTGTTGCGGGGAATATCGATCGTCGTCCAGGCGATGCCGTAGGCCAGGAGGATGAAGAGCGTAAACTGGACCCCGGGGAAAGTCCGGTAATTCTGGAGCGTGACGTTGGCGAGGGCGGCCTCGGCGGGTTCAAAAAAACGCACCGTATAGAGCAGTCCCACGAGCAGGACGACGAACGAGCCGATGAGGAGGGTGACTTTGAGATAACGCACGGGGTAACAGCGCATCTAGCATGCAAACACCGGTCCGCGCAACCCCTGTATGGAGAGATCCCGCAAAGGAAAGTGCGGGGAAATCTGTAACACAACTGTCGCTGCCGCATGGGCAGGAAACGCCGCCGGGACATTCCGACGCTCTTCCCGAACTCGGAACTCTCCCCTACCCTGCTCGCCTCCGATCCCCGATCTCCCATCTCCCATCTCCGATCTCCCATAATGTTCCACGTCGTCCTGGTTGAACCTGAAATTCCGCCCAACACCGGCAATATCGGCCGCCTCTGTCTGGGGACCGATTCGCATCTTCATCTGATCAAGCCGCTCGGGTTCGAGATCAGCGACCGTGCGCTGAAACGCGCCGGGCTCGATTATTGGAAGGACGTGAAGGTCAGCCTGTGGGATTCGCTCGCGGAATTGCAAGCCGCCCAAGGCGCCGACGCGCGCTGGTTCTATCTCACCACCAAAGCCCAGCGCCCCTATTGGGATGCCCGTTTCCAGGACGGCGATTTTCTCGTCTTCGGTCGCGAAACCAAAGGCCTGCCCGAACCTCTTCTCGAAGCCAACCGCGATCATCTCCTCACGATTCCGATGGCGGCAAAGACTCGCAGCCTGAACCTGGCAACCGCAGTGGGAATCGTGCTCTACGAGGCGGTGAGACAGCGGAGCCAAGGAGGAAGGATGAGGGATGAAGGAGGAAGGAGGAAGGAGGAGGGATGAAGGATGAAGGATGAAGAAGAATGCGCTTCGCGGGTTTGGACGGAGCCCCTTCCCGCGCAGCGGCCATTCTCTTCATCCTTCATCCCTCATCCTTCATCCTTCCCCCACCCTCCGGTCCCGCGGTCGGAAAATTGGATGTTGGATGTTGGACGTTGGATGTTGGATGTTCCCTCCTGATGTCCATCCCCGAAGCCTCACCCCCACCCACCGCGCCCATCCTCGTCGCTCGCGATTTGCGGCGGTCCTTCCTCATGGGGGCGCGCAAGATCGAGGTGTTGCGCGGGATCAGCGCGGATATTCAGCCGGGGGAAGCGGTCTTTCTCTGCGGTGCTTCCGGCGCCGGCAAAACGACGCTACTCTACACGCTGGCCGGTCTCGAGACTCCGGAATCGGGCACTGTGGAATTCGAAGGCACGCGGCTTTACGAGGGCGGCGAAGGCATTCAGGCGCGCATCCGCAACGAGCGCATCGGCTTCGTTTTCCAGGGCTATTTTCTCCTGCCCGAACTCACCGCTCTGGAAAACGTCCTCCTGCCGTCCTTGATCGGCCGACGGATCAATCGCGAAGCCGCCGAGCGCGCCCTGACCGATGTCGGCCTGGCCGATCGCATGCAGCATCTTCCGGCGGAACTCTCCGGGGGTGAGCAGCAGCGCGTAGCCATCGCCCGGGCGCTGATCAACGATCCGAGCATCATTTTCGCCGATGAACCGACCGGAAATCTCGATTCAAAAACCGGCGAGGGCATCATCGAACTGCTCCTCGGCCTGGTGCATGGGCGGAAGAAAACGCTCATCGTCGTCACCCACGATTCCCAACTGGCCATGCGGGGCGATCGGCGGCTGGAAATTCGCGATGGCGTGCTGGTGGCTTGAATTCAGGCCCAAGCACTGGCAAGTTCCCCCTCCCACCACATGCAAGAACTCACGATCTACATTGACGGCCAGTACTACCCCGAATCCGAGGCCAAGGTGTCTGTCTTCGACCACGGCCTGCTTTACGGCGACGGCATTTTCGAGGGAATTCGCTTTTACAATGGCCGGGTCTTCCAGTTCCGTGAGCACCTCGAACGGCTGTGGGATTCGGCCCGCGCCATCCTTCTCACTATCCCCATTTCCATGGCCGAGATGGAAGCGGCCACGCTCGAAACGATCCGCAAAAACGGCCTGCGCGACGGCTACATCCGCCTCCTCATCACCCGCGGCAAAGGCAACCTCGGCCTCAGTCCGGATCGCTGCCCCAAGGCTTCGGTGATCATCATCGCCGCGACCATCCAGCTTTACCCGCCGGAAGTTTACGAGCGGGGCATGACCGTGGTCACCACGGCCACCCGCCGCACTGCGCCGGCCGCGCTCAGTCCCGCGGTGAAATCGCTCAACTACCTGAACAACATCATGGCCAAGATCGAGGCGAACATGGCCAAGGCCGACGAGGGCTTGATGCTCAACGAAGAGGGTTACGTGGCCGAATGCACCGGCGACAACGTCTTCATCGTCAAGCGCGGCGAAATCTATACCCCTCCCATTTACGCCGGCTCGCTCCGCGGCATCACCTGGCAGGCCGTGCTCGACATTTCCACCAGTCTCGGGCTAAAGGTAAACGTGCAGCAGTTGACACGCTACGACATCTATACGGCAGATGAGTTTTTCCTCACGGGCACCGCGGCGGAAGTCATTGCGGCGGTGAAACTTGACAACCGGGTGATCGGCGACGGCCGCCCCGGCCCGATCACCAACCGGATCATCAGCCGCTTCCGCGAGTTGACGCAGAGCACGGGCACGCCGATTCATAGTTAGCGTCAATTTCCAAACATGCATTGCGATGTCTGTAAAACGAACCAGGCCACCGTTTTCCTGACCCAGATTGTCGAGGGGAAAATGCAAAAGGTGAACCTGTGTGAGGCTTGTTCCAAAGAAAAGGGCGTGACCGATCCCACCGGTTTCGCCCTCGCCGACCTGCTGCTCGGACTCGGCGCCGCGCAAGAAATGGAGCGGGGCGGCACCGTGCAGAAGTGTCCGGTTTGCGGATTCAGCCAGGCCGATTTCAAGAAAACCGGCCGGCTCGGTTGCGCGGCCTGCTACAGCACCTTCGCCGACGGGCTTTCCTCCCTCCTGAAAGGGATGCACAAGGGCACCGAGCATTTGGGCAAAGTCCCGGCGCGGCTGGCCAAGACGCTGGAGCGCGAATCCGCCCTGAAGACTTTGCAACGCGACCTCCGCAAGGCTGTGGCCGACGAAGATTACGAGTCGGCGGCCAGCATCCGCGACCAGATCCGCCACCTCGACGTGGAGTAGCCCATGGCCATCCACAATATCCTCAATAGCACCGGTGAATGGTTGCGCGGCGAAGGCCCGCACCACCAGATCGTCGTCAGCAGCCGTGTCCGCCTCGCGCGCAACCTCCGGACCTTTTCCTTCCCCGGCTGGGCGAAGAAACACGAGCGGCTGCAAATCCTCGAGACGATCAAGCCGCAGGTCGAGGCCTTGCCGGAGATGAACGACGCTTTCTCCGTCTACTCGCAGGACCTTTCCGCGCTGGAGAAGCAGGTCCTGGTGGAGCGCCACCTCATTTCACGCGAACACGCCGCCAAAGGCGTCGGTTCGGCCGTGGTCATGAACCGGCGCCAGACCCTCTCGATCATGATCAACGAGGAGGATCATCTGCGGATGCAGGCCATCCGCGCCGGTCTGCAGTTGAAGAGCGTCTTCAAGATGATCGACAAGGTCGATTCGGCTCTGGAGGAAAGACTCGATTACGCCTTTCACCCGCAACTCGGCTATCTCACCGCCTGCCCGACGAACGTCGGCACCGGCATGCGCGCCTCGGCCATGGTCCATCTGCCCGCGCTGGTCATGAGCGAGCAGATCAACCAGGTCATCCAAGCCGTGAACAAGATCGGCCTGGCCGTGCGCGGCCTTTACGGTGAAGGCACCGAAGCTCTCGGCAATCTCTTCCAGGTCTCCAACCAGACCACGCTCGGCGAGAAGGAAGATGAAATCATCGCCCGCCTGCACAAGGTCATCGAGCAGATCATCGAGCACGAGCAAAACGCCCGGCAGATGCTCCTCCAGAAAAAGCCGAACACGCTTCTCGACCACATCGGGCGCGGCTACGGCATCCTCCGCCACGCTTATTCCATGAACTCGAAGGAAGCGCTCAATTTGCTCTCCTTCATGAAGCTCGGCATCGACCTCGGTTTCTTCCCCGAAACCTGCCGCACGCCCATCGACGAACTCTTCATGGAAACCCAGCCGGCGCATTTGCAAAAAGGCACCCAGCAAAAACTCGCCGCCGACGAACGCGACTCGCTGCGCGCGGAGATCATCCGCGCCAAGCTCAACGAATTTCCCCGTCCCGACGTCGGTTCCAGCGCCAGCGGGCCCAGCGAGGGGAATGGCTCGCAGAACTGAGGAGAGTTTTAGAATCCAGGAAGACGACCTCGCGCGGGAGACGCCGGTTGGCTAAAGCGATCTGCGATACGTCGATTTCGTGTTTCCGCACGAACTCGCAGAGCCGATCTTGATCAAGCTGGGGAGTAGCCAATTGGAGCATTTTCGATGGAGTGCGCCGCGCGATCCGGAGCGCCAGCGCCAAAAAGCAAACTCTGTCATCCTGAGCGCAAGGAGGGAGCTTCCAGCGACTGACTGAAGTCGAAGGACCTCCAATATCCTTCTTCTTCATCCATCTGGCTGTGGACGAGGCTCCGGAAAAAGGGAAAGCCCACCGCTCCGCCCGGGAACCCGCGGCGATTGGAGGTCCTTCGACTCCGCCCGTGCTTCCCCGCTCCGCTCAGGATGACAGAGTTTGCTTTTCGGCGCTGCCGCTCCTTGCACCCTGCGTCAGATTAAGGAGAATCCGCCCTACCCCTCGGGGATAAATGCCACACAAAGAATCTTCCCCGACGCCGCCTCGAGATAGATCGTGAGGCTCGACATGTTTCCGTAGGTCAGCACCCAAACGTCCCCGGTCGATTTCGTGAGAATTTCCTGCGAGCCGTAGAAAGGATCGTGGGAGAGCGCGGAGGCCACCTTCGGATCGATGAATTCGGTCACGTCGACATGGGACTTGCGCGCCACCATCAGGAACGGGGCGTCACAAAGAACGGTGATGCGCTTCATTGTTTCCGGCGAAACCGCCTGCTTGATTTCCCCGTTGCAGGCCGCGCGGAAGCTGGCGATCGCCGCTTCGGCCGTGGCGATGGGATCGGCGCCGCGGGAATGAATCGGGCAGACCAGGAGAAATGTGAGGAGCCACAGTACGCGGCCCGGCGTGGTCAGTTTCTCGATGAAGTTGGGGGAACGCTCTTTCATGGGTGAGGAAGTTGTAGCCGGGAGCGGAGAAGACGTCGAGCGGCCTCCGGCGAGTGCCAACCGGTCACCGCGTCTTCCCGGCACCTCGAGATTCACTCACGGCCAAGTCGTGCCACTTGGAATCTCGCCCAAGCTGGCTTTATTGACGGCTCCATTCATGTCCGTCGTCACCATCGCCTTTGTCATATTCATTCTCGGGGATTTGGTTTGGTGCTGGAACGCCTGCCTGGCTTCGCGCCGATTTCCCAGACCCTGGCGAATGGCCGCACGCGTCGCGGCCATCGCCTTCACCGCGATCCAGATGATCGGCTTCCTTCTGATGATTTTCAGCCGGCAGCTCGACATTCCGATGGAATCGTTTTACCCGAAGCCGGCCATCGCCGCGGTCTACATCTGGCATTGCCTCGTGCTGCTGCCGATGGCGTTCCTCTGGTTCCTCGCCAAGGTCGTCGGTGGCCTGCTCTGGATCGCGCGCAAACTCGCGCGGATCGCTCGCTCGAAGCCAGCCGCCGAGGCACCGGCGCGGGTGGACACCGGCATGACGCGAAGAGACTTCGTCACCGCCGCGGCCTGCGCTGCTCCGGCCGTCCTCACCTTGGGTGTCACCGGCGTGTCGGCCATCCAGTGGAACGAATTCCGTGTCCGCTGTTTGACCATCCCCATTCCCAATCTGCCTGCACCATTGGACGGTCTGACCATCGCCCAGGTCAGCGACCTGCACGTGGGCGTGTTCACCCAGGGCGCGATTCTCGATCGCATCGTCGAGGCTTCGAATCAATTGCAACCCGACCTCGTGTTGCTCCCCGGCGATCTCATCAACTATTCGCTCCGCGATCTCCCGGTCGGTCTCGCAGTGGTCAAACGTTTGCAATCGCGTTTCGGCACCTTCATGTGCGAGGGCAATCACGATCTCTTCGAGGATCCCGCCGGCTTCCGCCAGGGCACCGCAGATGCGGGTGTCCGTCTGCTGGTCAACGATACCGCGACATTTCCCGTGCGCGGCGTGCCGCTGCAAGTGCTCGGACTGCGCTGGGGCTGGGGCGGAGGCGACGCGCGCGCCACGAGCAACCGCGGCGATGCCGCCATCGCCCACTCCATGAAGGGTCTGATGGCCCAGCGGAAAGCCGATGCCTTTCCCATCCTCCTCGCCCATCATCCTCACGCCTTTGATTACGCGGACGACATTCCGCTCACCCTCGCCGGGCATACCCACGGCGGGCAAATCATGCTGACCAAAGAGATCGGCTTTGGACCGGCCATGTTTCGCTATTGGTCCGGCTGGTATCCGCAGTCGGGCCGGTCCCTCGTCGTCTCCAACGGCGTCGGCAACTGGTTCCCCCTGCGCGTCCAGGCGCCGGCGGAAATCGTTCACATCACTTTGCGCACGGTGTGAACGGGAAAAGGGGGCCAAACGCTTCGGCATTTCCGAATTGAAAGTATGAGCACCGACATTACGCGTGAGAAATTGATCGCGCTCTTGAACGAGGACCTGGCCCGCGAATACCAAGCCATCATCGCCTATACCGTCTATAGCCAGACGCTGAAAGGCGCGGCTTACACCGATATCGCGCGCGAACTGGCGACCCACGCCGGCGAAGAACTGGCCCACGCCCTGCAGATCGCCAAGCAAATCGATTACTTGAACGGAGAGCCCGTCGTCGTTCCGAAGCCCGTTCGGACCTCGAAGGATCCCAAGGAGATGCTGCAATTCGACCTCGATAACGAACGCCTGACCATCCTCAACTACCGGGAACGCATCCGGCAGGCCGAGGCCCTCGGCGAATTCGCGATCAGCGAAGTCCTGCGCAAAATCATTGCCCAGGAACAGGAGCATCTCACCGATCTGGCCGACGCCCTGGGCATCGACAATCCCGATCTCGAAGGCCCTGCGCCGGACTCGGCCAAGACGCCGCCGGGCGTCCAGACCGTTTGAAGAAGGCACTCGCCGTCGAAACGGCCGGAGCGCGATCGCCCTTATTTCTCCACCACCCAGCGGCCGTGCACCGTCCAGCTATGGACGACGCCGCCGGTTTCGTCGATGAGCGTAAGGCGCGGCGTGCGCAGTTCGCCGACCGTGAGGACATTCCCCGCGCCGCCGCCATCTTTCGTGGCGCCGAGCAACGCCAATCCGCCGGCAATGCAGAGCGCGACCGTGAGAATCCGATTCTGCCGTTCCAACCTCTGCAACCGCGTTTCGAGTTGAGCGATCGTGATGGAGTTCATGGCGCCAGTTTAGACGCAGCCCGAGATTTGCACAGGCCAGTCATGGAAGTCACCCCGCCATTACAGATCGGCCATCGAAAACATTCGTTTGCCACGATCCAACACCGCAGTCTCCGGTCCCACGGAGGAAAATTGGATGTTGGATGTTGGATGTTGGGTGTTGGATGTTCCTCCGATCCCCTCCTTGCAATGCCCTCTTTCTCTCTCACTGCCGTCGAATCCCGCATCCTCGGTTGTCTCCTCGAAAAGGAGCGCCTCACCCCGGAAAACTATCCCCTTTCGCTCAACGGCCTCACCGTGGCCTGCAATCAGAGCACCAACCGCGAGCCGGTGGTGTCGTACGATGAAAAGACCGTGGACGCCGGGCTCACCTCGCTGCGCGAGAAGAAGCTGGCCAGCGTCATTTTCGGCGCGGGATCGCGGGTGCAAAAGTACCGGCACAAACTGCTGGAACATTACAATCTCACGCCAGGCGAAGTGGGCCTGATTTGCGTCCTTCTCCTGCGCGGAGGACAAACTCCCGGCGAACTGCGGATTCGCACGGAACGGATGCACTCCTTCGAAAGCGTGGCCGACGTCCAGGCGAAGCTCGATGAACTGACTCGCGGCGACGCCCCGCTCGTCCGCATGCTGGACGCCAGGCCGGGGCAGAAGGAGCGGCGTTACGTTCAACTATTCTCGGCGGAACAACCGCTGAATGAAGACGAGCCCAGTGGCGAAACGGCGCCGCGCGAATCGAGCCGCGAAGATGCCGGCTCGACGGCGAAAATCGAAACGCTCGCCAAGGAAGTGGCTGACCTGCGCACCGAACTCGCGCAATTGCGGGAAGAGTTCGCCGCCTTCCGCAAACAGTTCGAGTGAAGCGACAGCGCGCCCGCGGCCGCAAACGAAGTAGGAGCGGCATCCTGCCGCTTCAGAAGGAGGCTGGAAGCCTCTCCTACTTCCAGCACTCTCGCCGCACTTCTACTTTGCCCCCTCGTTACCAAGCGCCTCTCGTTACCAAGCTCCAGCTTGGTAACGCACCTGTCCCCGAAGCTCCAGCTTCGTCCAGCGTCGCCGCCGCTGCCGCGCGATGCCCAAAGGCGTGGATGATACCCGGTAGCCAACGTTTCGAAGCTGGAGCTTCGGAGACAAATGCGTGCCCAAGCTGGAGCTTGGGCACGAGGGGCTATTTGAGGCGGGCACGCGGGGCATAAAAGAAAGCGCGCCCCGCAGCCGCAAACGACGTAGAAGCGGCATCCCTGCCGCTTCAAGAAGAGGCTGGAAGCCTCTCCTACTTCCAGCACCCTCGCCGCTTCTACTTCGTCTCCCCGCCCAAATGCTTCCCAAAAAACTCCAGCACCAACGGCCGCAAATCTTTCTGCGGCGGTTGGAGATCGAAGGAATGCTTCGCTCCCTCCACGATCTCGAGGTGGTGTTCCACGCCTAGCTTCGTCAGCGCCGCGTCCAGAATCTTCGATTGCTCGATGTCCACCGTCGTATCCGCCGTGCCGTGGAGGATGAGCAGCGGCGGCGTATTCTTGTCGAGGTAGGTCGTCACGGAAAATTGCTGGTAGAGTTCCGGCGCTTCCTTCCGCGATTTGAGCAGCGCGGCGATGTCCTTCCAGTTCGCCACATCGCTCGGGCCGTACATGTCCACCCCGCACGAAATGCGGCAGGGATACTCGCCGTACGGGCCGCTCGGATCCAGTCCATCCTCCGGCCGGGTTACGTCGAGCATCGCCGTCAGATGTCCGCCGGCCGAACCGCCGATGGCGCCGATATGTTGCGCATCGACGTGGAGCCGCTGGGCGTTGGCGCGCAGCCAGCGCACCGCTGTTTTGCAGTCGTAGAGATCCTGCGGCCAGGCGCCCTTCCCGGCTTTGGGATCGGCCAGAAGGTAATTGATGCTCAGGCAGACGTAACCGTGCTCGGCCAGATTCGTCCCGATGTTCTGTTCACGTTTCGCCCCCTTGTCTCCGCCGGTCCATCCGCCACCGTGGATGATGACCACGCCCGGATGCTCGTGCGAATCATCGGCCGGCAGGTAGAGGTCGGCTTTTTCCGCGCGATCCGCCGGAAGATAGGCCACATCTTTTTCCACGCGCACTCCGGTGGAATCCGCGGCGCTCCCGACCTGCCCGAGCAATGCCAGGAACGTGATCCCGATCGCGGAGCAGATCCACCGCGACCCCTGGCTCTCCGCTCCACGCGCTTTCATGGCTGGGGAAGCCGGCTCGAGGGCAACGTTGGTCGTTTTCATAAATCGCTATTTCGCGCGCCCGCCTTCGATCACCTTCGCTCCCTCCGGACTGATCCGGAATGACGTCTCATAGACGTTCCCCTTGTAGGTCGCCGTCACCGTGTAATCAAAGTAGCCCGTCTTCCAGGGATCGCGCCACCAGCCGCTCCACGTCGGCTCGCCGGTATAATGTTGGGTGCGTTCGCGCTCTGCCCGCACGGTCTCGCCGTGGGCCCGTTTCATGGGAGTGCTGACGCTGATCCTGGCCTCGCGGACGATCACCCGTTCGCCCTGGTCCTGAAAGAATGCGCCCGCCGTGACCAAGTCCGGCGTGAAATTGAAAACCGGCAGGATTTCAAACGTCTTCGACCGCGGCTCCGACGCGTCCGCCTGCTTGCGGATGGCGCGAGCCTCCTGAAACCACGACTCCGCCCGGCCCACACCCGGCACCGCCCCGCACCAAGCCAGCGCCACAATGAACGAGATTTGCACACGAAAATTCATGCCGCTGGAGCATGGCACGGAGGCCACACCTGCCAAGGGCGAAATTGTCGCAAACGCGCGACACCGACAGCCTCGCCGGCCGCCTTACCGCACGGATACGGTCGAGGCCACGCGCTGCCGGGGCGCGTTACCCGCAAGACGCAGAAAGCTTTGCCGGGAGACCGCGAGCAGATGCTGCCAGAACGCCGGCGTCACTTCCCCGCGCTCCGCTCCAGCCAGGCGCTGAATCGTCGCCATGCACTCCTGCGAATTCATCTCCAGATACTGCGACTTGATCCGACCTCCGTAACCCAATTCCTGCACGGTCCGGCCGGCCAGATAGCGAATCTCCTCCGACTGCACGACATTCTGCAGGCCGCCAAATTCCCGGTAAAGCGCGGCGAGCTTCAGCATCTGGTTGATCCGGCCGGCGACTCCATCGTCGTCGCCGCGCTCCGCAAAAGCCCAGGCCTGGCGGGCGTATTCGTGCCACACGCCGCGGGTGTCGGGCAGCACTTCATACCCGCGAACGGTCGCCGTCTCCTTCGGATCCATTTCTGCCAAAAATTCGTCCATCTTCCGGGCGTCACCGATCCAGATGAGGCTGTGCGAGACGTTGGAAATGACCGGCGCCGGTTCCCGATGGAACGCGCCGATTCCTTCAGCCACCGAGTCGGCCTGCGCGGGTGCAGCCGCTTTCATTGCGGGGCCGGATAAAAGAAGAACCAAGAAAAAGGCGGAGATGCGCATGAGAAAATTCGTATTGTCACTTATTACAAGCAGCCACAATGCCAATAATTTTCAGATATTGACCGACTGAAGCGGCCGAGCGGCTCAAAGACCGGCGCGAGCGGAGGTGAGGAACGACCGCAAAGGCTTGGCGCGACGAAGCCGCAACCAAAAAGGGTTGTCCACGAAACACGCGAAAGAGCACGCTCGGAAAAATTGGACCACGGATTACTCGGATTTCACGGATTGATTTCGCAGCGGAGGCTTTAATCCGTGTAATTCGTGTAATCCGTGGTCCTCTTTTCCCCACCGGAAAATCCTCGCGAATCTGCGCTATTTTTCCAGATAGCAGTGCAGAGGTTCGCAGAGGAAGGGCAGCAAAACGTCCCTCTGCGACCCTCTCCAATCCCCTCTGCTGAGGCGCGCGAAGTTTTTGGACTGGATTTGATCCGCGCCCGGTGAGGTGCTAGTCCTCACTCTCCTTCGAGTATGGTCCACCCTCCGTCATTCGTCGCCACAGCCGGCGGCGCCCTCCGTCTTCCATCCGCTTCCGCCGGCGGCGAAAGGATCGTGAATTGATGCGGGCGCCGGGACTCGTCGCGCTGGCGACCGCCGCGTTCGCCCTCGCGGGTTGCGAGACGGCGCACTTCTATTCCCAAGCCATCGACGGCCAGCTCGAAATCCTCGACAAGGCCAAGCCGATTCCGGTGGTCATGGAAGACAACCGGGTTCCCGCGCAAGTGAAGAAAAAGCTCAAGCTCGTGGAGGAAGTGCGCCAGTACGCGGCCACGCACCTCGATCTGCCGGCGGAGCGCGAATACTACCGCTACACGGACCTTGGCCGGCCCTACGTTTCCTGGGTGCTCTTTGCCTCTCCGGAATTCTCCGCCAAGGCAAAGACCTGGTGGTATCCGTTTGTCGGCGACCTGATCTACCGCGGTTATTTTTCCGAGAAAGACGCGCGCGCCGAAGCCAAGCAACTCAAGGCCCAGGGATTGGAAGTCTATGTGGGCGGCGTCGAAGCCTACTCGACGCTCGGTGTCTTCCACGATCCCGTGCTCAATACCTTCTTTCACCGCACGGATGCCGAGGTCGCCGAACTCATTTTTCACGAACTCACCCACGTGAAATGTTTTCTCCCCGGGGACAGCGATTTCAACGAAGCCTTCGCCACGGCCAACTCCGAAAACGCCGTCCGGCTTTGGCTGCTTGCGCGCGGCGATCGTGCGGCGCTGGCGGAGTATGAATCCGGGCTGGCCAAGGACCGCGACATCGTCCACCTGCTGCTCCACACGCGCGACCAGCTCGCGCAACTCTACGCGCAAAAAAGCCTTTCTCCCGTGGAAATGCGCCGCCGCAAAGACGCCCTCTTTGCCGACCTGCACACCGGCTACCTGGAGGTGCGCCGCCAGCATCACGGCGATTCCCTCTACGATCGCGCCTTTGCCAAACCCTGGAACAACGCCCGTCTCAATACCGTCGCCACGTATTACGATTTAGTCCCCGGTTTCAATCGTCTTCTCCAGCGCGAGCACGGCAACCTTCCCGCCTTCTATCGCGACGTCGAAAAGATGCGCCATCTATCGATCGAAGAGCGACGGAAAAGGCTGATGGCGCAGTGAGAGAGATGTAGAGCATTTCAAATAAACGTGAGCGCGAGGCAGTGGACGTCTGGGGAGCGCACTTGTCCCGAGTGCTGGTTTCGGCGTCTCGCCGAAACGAACTTTTTCGACGGGCTGGTCGAAAGAGAAATTCGGTGGTTCTTGGAAAGTCCGCGAAGGCGGGGACGCCTTCGCCAGCACTCGGGAGGCACGGCGTCACGAATTCGTTGACACTTTTGCGACATCAATTGGTTGACACATTTTCGGGGAGGGGTGGTGGGAGAGAGGGATGCCTTGGAAGAATTCATCGATAGTCAGAGAGCGGGAGCGATTTGTGATTTTGGC
>DASYAY010000097.1:0-9652 GCA_036501065.1 Chthoniobacter sp.
GCCAAAATCACAAATCGCTCCCGCTCTCTGACTATCGATGAATTCTTCCAAGGCATCCCTCTCTCCCACCACCCCTCCCCGAAAATGTGTCAACCAATTGATGTCGCAAAAGTGTCAACGAATTCGTGACGCCGTGCCTCCAGCTCGTTGTCGACGGCATCCTGCCGTTGATCGCCTACGCGTCGGGGTTTTACTCGCCTGTGAGGCGAAGCGCTATCCATCTCGCCGGCAAGATGCCGGCGAGCACGAGCTGGAAGCTCGCGCTCCCCATTCCCTCACCGTCTGCCGCGTTCGTCCTTATGCAGCGTGCTGTTCCGCACGACGCGCGACTTGTTGCCACACGAAAAAGACGATGATTCCTGAGACGATGACGGCGGCGCCCCAGCCGATGAGTTTTGCGCCGGAGGAAGCCCACATGAAGATCCAGCCGGCGAGGGCGATCAGCGCGGGGAGCGGATAGAGCCACATGCGGAAGGGGAGCGGCTGGTCGCGGCGGCTTTTGCGCAGCAAATGCAGGGCGACGATCTGGCCGACGAATTGGATGAGGATGCGCACGGTGACGGCAGCGTCGATGAGGTCCTGCAGCGAGACGAAACAGAAGGCGGCGGTGGCGGCGGTGACGGCGAAGAGGGAGATTTTCGGGTAATGACCGCGCGCATCGAGCCGGGCGAAGCTGCGAAAGAAATCACCGGCGATGGCAGCGGCGTAAGGAATGCGCGAGTAGGCGAGGGTGAGCGCGAGGACGGAGGCCACGGCGGTCCAGATGATGAAGCCGGTAAAGACGACGGCGACGCCGCGGCCGAAAAGTCGCTCCATGAAAAGCGA
This sequence comes from Chthoniobacter sp., assembly GCA_036501065.1. Taxonomy (GTDB): domain Bacteria; phylum Verrucomicrobiota; class Verrucomicrobiia; order Chthoniobacterales; family Chthoniobacteraceae; genus Chthoniobacter. The sequence continues at coordinate 826 of DASYAY010000097.1, forward strand.
GCCGATGTTTTGCGATTGCATCGCTTCCTGCCAGGGGATGACGGCGATGACGCAGAGGTTCATCGTCATGTAGAGCACGGCGATGATGACGACGGACCAGAGGATGGCCCGCGGAATGGCGCGCGATGGCTGGCGGACTTCGCCACCGAGATAGCAGATGTTATAGTAACCGAGATAGTCGTAGATGGCGATGCGGAGCGCGCCGCTGAAGCCGAGAACCCAGGCGAGATTGAAATGAAATGCGCCTGGGGGGAGGTGGAGCAGCGAGGGATGAAAATTTGCGAGGCCGGCGGCGATCATGGCCAGCATGGTGATGAGGGTGCCGATTCCGAGAATGATGCCGAGCTGGCCGATATAACGGATGCGAGCGCAGAGCAGCGGAGTGAGGGCGATGCAGGCGAGCGCGGCGAGGACGGCCAGGCCGCCGGGGAGATGCCAGCGGGTGACGGCGCCTTCCAGACCGGGGGCGATGTATTTCACATAATCGAGACCGCCGATGTAGCCGGAGGCGATTTCGAGGGGGCCGCTGATGAGGAACTGCCAGATGAAAAGGAAAGGGAGGAGTCGACCCCAGCGATAGCCGCCGAAGACTTCGCGCAGATAGTGATAAGTGCCGCCGGTTCCGGGCAGGGCGGCGCCGAGTTCACTCCAGACCAGGCCGTCGCAAAGGGTGAGCACGGCGCCGAGGACCCAGGCGACCATGGCCTGCGGCCCGCCCATGGCGGTGAGCATGAGCGGGATGGTGATGAATGGGCCGATGCCCACCATGTTGGAGATGTTGAGGGCGACGCAGGGGATGACGCCGAGGCCGCGCTCGAGGTGGTCCTCGGGAGGAGGGGAGTTTGCCTGGGAAGAGGCGTCAGGCATGTGGGTGGGGCTGGGCTGGACGGGCAATTTTGGGGAACATCCAACATCCAACATCCAACACCCAACATCCAATGGGCTCTGTAAGGGACGCGAGTAATGGAATCGAAAATGTCCTGGCGCTGGCGGAGCCGTCAGAAGGCATAGCGGAGGATGGCGAAATAGTGGAAGGCGGTGCCGATGAGGACGCAGACGTGCCAGGCGAGATGGTGGTAGGGGAAACGGCGCACGAGGTAAAAAAACAGGCCGCCGGTATAGGCGAGCCCGCCGGCGAAGATGAAGACGAGGCCGGTCTCGGGCATGCGCCTGGCGAGGGTGGGGAAGGCGAAGATCATCATCCAACCCATGACGACGTAGAGGATGATGCTCCAGGCTTCCGGGTGAGGACCGACCCGGATTTTGCGGAGCACGCCAAAGATGGCGAGCGGCCAATTGACGGCGAGCAGGAACCAGCCCCACGGGCCCCAGAGGACGCCGGTGGCGAAGGGCGTGTAAGTGCCGGCAATCATGAGGAAGATCGCGGAGTGGTCGAGCAGTTCGATGAAATCCTTGGTCTTGCCGGGGAGGAGCCAATGGTGCACGGCGGAACTCAGATAAAGGAAAATCGTGGCCACGGCGAAAATGGTGACGCCGAGGACGGGTCGAACGCCGGGGTGTTGGGCGGCGGAAAGCAAAAGGAAAGGAGCGCCGACCAAAGCTGCAACGAAGCCGAACCCGTGGCTGAGGCTGTTGGCGACCTCTTCGTTGCGGGACCATTCACGGATGGGCATGAGATTGTCCCGGATGAGTCAGAATTCGGACGATATGCCAGTCGCAATATTGAGCTGGGTCATTCGGACTTTTTGTGGGCGCGATGATTCACTAGGTTTTCCAGTGCCTCGTCGATGAGTTTGAGTTGTTCGGCGGTGTTTTTGACGACGAGATAAGTTCCGCCGTCGTCCTCGACAGCGCACGAAGTCTGGTCGGTAAATGTCACGCCTTTGTTGGTAAAATATTGCCGGGGATCGAGGCGAATCCTGGCGATCTCGGATTTCGAGGCGGCGGCCAGGGGAATGGTGTGCGTGAGGATGGCATTGAAACCCGGCCCGAAGCGGACCTGCAGGCTGCTGGGGGTGGGAACCACGTGGCAATCGGCGAGGCTGGCGACGTAGCGCAAGGCCCCGGCAAGAGAGATATCGGAGAGGGAGACGGTGATTCGAGCCTCCGGCAGCCCTGTCTCGTCCGGACTCGGGATATGTCCGGTCTCAATGGGGATGCCGGCATGCTTTGGGTCCCGCTCCGCGGCCGCCTGCCGCAAGGAGTCCAGCGCCTGCGGAAGAGTGGCCTCGCGAAACTCGATGCGCGGGATCGTCCAATAGTTCGCCCGCTCCCAGAGCCGCTCTTCGAGGGAGACAAACTTGCGATTGCTCAATGGGACCTGCGGTTTCTTATCCGGAAAGAGTGGGCTGGCGACTCCGCTCATATTCACGGGAATCTGGGCCTGCGGAAAAGTCGACTCATTCAAGGACGTGCCGAAGGTGATGAGGAAATACCATTTGTCCTTGTGGCCGCTGCGAAATGAGAGCAAGTCGACATAACTGAAACCCCAGTGTTCATCTTTGGGAGCGAATCGCTCCAATTCCTTTTTTGCGGAGGCCACGGCTTTGTCGACACTCAAGGGTAATGGCTGACCGGGAATCCAATTGGGGGTTTCACGAATCCACTTCCAGGACGGGCCGGCAGTGTATTTTTTTCCACCGATCTGACTGTGCCAAAAGACAAACTCCTCCGTTGCGTGAAGCGTCGTCGCGATCAAGCCAAGAGCCGCCATGGTGAATGCTCGTGGAAGACCAAGATTGATCATGAAGGGAGGGAAGCGATCAAAGAAGGACGAGTCGGCAAAGTCTGGCACTCCCAATATGCGAGACTCGCCGGGAATTCACGCCAATTTGAATGGGATGGGAATTCCGTGGCCCCCGCCATCGCCTTTAGGAGTCTCTTTTACTGTGGCGGATTTCTTCGATAGCCTTGCGAAGGATTCCGAGGATGCGTTTCTTTTCTTCCATCGAGGCGGAGAATTTTTCGAACAGGGCGGACTTGAGTTCGTGGCGCAGGTCGTGGAATTCGCGTTTCATCTCGCGCCATTCCTGGCGCTGCTGTTCGCGCGGTGAGCCGCCCCAACGCTCTTCGGCTTCCTCTTCCTGGGCTATCTGATCGCGGAAATGGGCGATCTTCTCGCCCCACCGGCCGAGACGCTCAAGGATCTCGTCGGTGTGCGCGCGGTTTTTGGAGAGATGTTTGGCGCCGGCTTCGGTGATGCGAAAGAGCTTTTTGGAACCCTCGGCTTCGGAGACGGCAAAGGACGCTTCTTCGAGATAGGTGAGCGCGGGATAGATGACGCCGGGACTGGGGGCATACATGCCGCTGGAGCGGCGTTCGATTTCCTTGATGATCTCGTAGCCGTGCGAGGGCTTTTCGGAGATGAGGGCGAGGATGATGAGTTGGAGGTCCTCGGAGGTGAGGAGGCGGCCGGGGCGGAAACCGGGTCCGCCGGGACCGCCGGCGAAGCGATCGAAGAAGTCGCCGTGACGGCCGAAGAAGCTTTTGTGGGCGCAATGATGGGAGCGGAAGAAGGAGAAGAAGTGGTGCACGGCGTGAAGTGTTAGATATATCGTACGATATAGCAATAGATATTTCCGACGCGGATCGGTGACTGATTTGAATTCTACGTGCGGACGGGGTTCTCCCAAAAAGGGTCAAAACCGCTGGAATAACAGGATTTGCGCAAATCCTGTTATAGAGCTAAAAGTGCCCTCGCTGACCGAAAGAGAATTGACCATGAACGTCTCACTGACACCGGAGTTGGAAAAATTTGTAGAAACTGAAGTGAACAGCGGCCTTTACCAAACGGCGAGCGAAGTCGTCCGCGCGGGACTGCGTCGTTTGAAGGAAGAACGAGAAATGCGAGTGATGCGATCCCCGGCTTCCCTGGAAGAACTGGAGACGCAGTTGGTTCGGGCGGTAGATTCGCTGGAGGCGGGCAAAGGAGTGGATGGCGAGGAAATGCTTCGCAGACTGCGCAAGCGGATGAAGGAGGGCCGTGGCTGAATTCATTCTCGCGCCTTGCGTTGAGAGTGAGCTTTGGGAGATTTGGGATTTCATCGCCCGCGATAATCCCCGCGCCGCAACGCGTGTCGTTGAAGCGGCTTACGAGACATTCAAGACTCTCGCGGTTACTCCTGGGATTGGGCGACTAAGAAAATTTCGAGATGCCCGGCTCAATGGGGTCCGCTCGCTGCGCGTCGCGGGTTACGACAATTACCTGATATTCTACCGGCCGATAGCAGGTGGCATTCAAGTGCTGCACGTTTATCACGGCGCGCGTGATATTGAAGCGCTGTTTGGCGAGAAATGGGGTGGTTCAGGATTGCCGGTCGTTGGGGACGCTTGACGGATCGGTGCAATAGACTTTGGTGCCTCCGGGTAATTGCTCTGCGGAAACTCTTTTTCGGAGCAAGATTAGAATCGGACGCGGACGACCCTCATTAAAGCAGCAATAGGGTCTTTCGAAGTCGGCGACGGAGTTACAAACCACGCTGTCTTCGGGAGTGTGAAGTTCAATTGCGGCCCCTGGCTGCGCTAGATCGACAGCTGGTCCAGGTTCGCCGCTGATCAATGTCCCGCGCCCTTCAATTTGAAAGACGTCATAAATCGTCATGATGAGAAACATAGATTCCGACTTATCGGCCACTTAGATATTCTCGCCCATGAAGACGAGATCGGCGGGGTGCCAGGCGAGGCGTTCGGTTTCGCGGAAGGCGGCCATGCCGCCCATGACGTTTTGCAAATGCCTGACGCCTTGCGCGAGGAGCAGGCTGGCGGCGATCGAACTGCGGCTGCCCGCTCCGCAGATGATGGCCATGGGTTCGCCTTTGGGGAGTTCGTCGAGGCGGCGCAGGAGCGCGGGCAGTGGAATATGAATCGTGCGGTCGATGTGATATTCGCGCCACTCCTGGACGGTGCGCACATCCAGAATTCGTGGCGCCGTGCCAATTTCGATGGCTTCGCGCAGGTCGGCGGCGCTGAGTTGAGACGTCTGCTCGGTGCGCGGGAGATCGTCGGCGAGGATGAAGCCGGCGATTTGGTCGAAACCAATGCGGGCGAGTTCCAACTGAGCGCGAGTGGCGTCCGCGGCATGCTCGACGACGAGGGCGAGGGGCTTGTCTGGCGGGACGAAGAAGCCGACCCAGGTGGAAAAGAGCGATAGATCGAGCGAGAAATGGAGGCTCTTGGGGAAATGGCCGGCGCCAAAGAGCGGCGATGAGCGCAGGTCGAGCACGAGGCCACCCGTGGAGCCGTGGTCTTCCAATTCCGCTCCCGAAAGTGAACGCGGTGCAGGCAATTGCGCGAGCGAAGAGGCGCCGCGGAGATTGGTTTCCACGGCGTGAGCGAAATAGGCCGGGCGATCCGGGACATTGGCGACGGCGCGGGCGATGAAATCGGTACGGTCGGAAAGCTGGGCGGCCCAGTTGGTTCGCAGTTCCTGGCCGATGCTGCTGAAAGGGACGTTTGAGATGCTGCGTCCGCAGAGCGAGCCGGCGCCGTGGGCGGGGAGGACGCGCACGTTCTCCGGCAACTGGAAGAGTTTTGCAAAGAGCGAGTCGTAGAGGGCCTCGGCGAGCACCGAAGGTTTTTCTTCGCGATCGCGCAGATCGATCCGGCCAATGTCTCCGACAAATAGCGTATCGCCGGTAAAGACGGCGACGGGTTTGCTCTCTTCGTGGACGAGAAAGCTCAAGCTATCCGGGGAATGTCCCGGCGTTTCCAAGGCGACGACTTCCAGCGAACCGACGTGAACGATCTCGCCGTCGTGCAAAGGCGTATGCGGGTAGGTCACCGGCGCACGATGGGAGACATAAATCCTGGCGCCCGTTCGCTCCGCCAACTCCAGATACCCGGAAACAAAATCGGCATGGGGATGGCTATTGAAGATCGCGACGATCTTCAGGCCCGCGGCAGTGGCGCTTTCGATGTAGTCATCGACATCCCGTTTGGGATCGACGACGGCGGCTTCTCCGTTTGCGCCGAAAAGATAGGACGCGTGAGCCAGGCCTGTGACATAGAATCGTTTTTCAAACATAAGGTTAGTGTTGCGGCGAAGCTGTCCCGAGCAAGCCCGAGCGCGTCGAAGTTAGGTGGGCGGCGGTTATCAAGATGTCACACTTATTCTGCATGAAAGAGCAGGGCGCGGCGGCCCAGCCCGCATAAGCTGGCCTCCAGCGCTTCGGCGGTGATGGGCTGACCGCTGGTGTCAGCCACGTTGGCGAGTTCGATCTCGAGCATGGCGCGATCCCGCGAACCGTCGAGCAACTGCACAAGTGCGCGGCCGAGCGGATCGTCGATTTGCACAATGGTGTGGAGCAACGAGGTGACGCGATTTCCCGAGCGGAGTTGCAAGCGCGCGAGAGCGCTGGTCCGCGGGCGAAGAGCGGGGCGCACCGAGAGCGGTGGACGATGGGCCCGAAGCTGCAGGAAACCTGCGGCGTAGGCCCGGACCAGGTCGGTGGCGAGCGAACTGGCGAGGTCCGGCGGTTGGTCCGTTCCAGCCGCAGCGGCTCGGTCGAGGAGCTCGTCGAAGGCCAGACATTCCGGCCAGACAGTGCCGAGATGGAGGAGGGCGGATTTGATGAGGGGCTGATCGCATTCGATTTCGGACCCGTTCAGGCCGCAAAGGATCTCGGACTGATGCGTGTGGGGATCGCCGGCAGATGCGGGGAGATGAATATCGCCGGCGGCGCGCAAGCGCATGACACGTTCCGGCAATGGTGCGCTCAGGCGGTGCTGTTCCCGGCGGCAAAGAAGCGTCTGGCGAAAGGGACGGCCGCGGAGGAAATCGACGTATTGTTCGCGGACGACGACGTCGGCGGGATCGAGATTGGCGAGGGCAGCCTCGACGTGCGGCGGGTAACTCCGCGGGGCATTGTCCGGCATATCTGCCTCGGCGAGGAACTGCAGGCCGTGCGCGGACGCCTGGGCCATGAATTCGTGGAAGTAAAATGGTTGGTTGTTAGGGCTAAGGTCGTCGTGGAGAATGCCGGCATCGGTGTAAGAGTCGAAGCGGTCGACTTCATGGGCGAGTATCTGATGATAGAGGTGGCGGGGCTCTTGGGAGCTAGCGAGAAACTTCACCAAGGCGCGGCCCTGGCGCACCTTCTCCTCCGGATCGGCGAAGTGGGCGATGTGATAGCGCATCATTCCCCGCACGAGGTCCCGGAGATGATTCCCGGGATAGGCGTTGTAACTGACGTAGGCTACGCCGCTGGGTGCCAGGCAGCGTTCGCAGAGTTGCAGAATCTGCTCGCGGACGGGCTCTGCGACCCAAGAGAAAAGGCCGTGGGCGATGATGTAATCGAATTCTCCCAACTCGGCGGCGGCGGCGACGTCCATGTGCCGGAGGGAAAGATTGGACAACCCAAGCCCGGCGGTAAGCGCGGCGCCATGTGCGATCGGGGATGCCGCGGTGTCGACTCCGACGAATTCGCTGCCGGGAAGCCCGTAGGCCATGGCGATGAGATTCCAGCCGTCGCCGCAACCGAGTTCGAGGACACGGCATCGTTCTACGGGCGGAACGTCGAGTCCGTAGAGGGTGCCGATCACGGCGAGACGGTCGGGGTGTGTCTGCGGATAGACAGCGCTCGGGTAGGGAACGGTGTCGTAGACATTGGCGCTCATGCCTTTGTTTGAGGGCATGAGCGGGTGCGCGTCAATGTTCGTGGAAAAGCAGTCCACGGGAGCCTGACGTCTGATGGGATGCGTGTAACCCATCCTCTGGCACCATGCCGCGATCGCGCCGACCGAGTGAGGTCTAATTTCTCGGAGCTCTCTGGAATGGAGTCCCGTCGAAGTGAGTCAGTGTCCCGTTCTCGAACTTAAACGTGCCGCCGTTGCCATTTTTGAAGGAGATACTTACGTGAGAGCCGTCCTCGGCCATGTGCCAGTCTCTGCCCTCCCAACCGGCGCCGCGCTGAATCAGGCGGCCATCCCGGTGAAACTCCAGCTTGTCGTCGCGCAGAGACCAGAGATTGGAACAGAGCGTATCGACGGCGGCTTCTTTGGCGGCATCGAAAAACGGCGAATGCAGCGCAATTCCGAAGATTCCGCCCCGATTCCCCTCGAACGTCCGCAAGGAGTCGTCGAAACGGAGGATGTATTGACCGTCGCCGTCGGTATCGATCGTGACTTCACACGGGCCGCTGATACGCCAGCGGCCATGCAGACCGAGGTGTTCGGCAATGCCATCGGCATGAAAGGTCACAACCACACCGTTGGCGTCGTCATTGCTGCGCCAGATCCAGGTCGCCGAGAGGAGCATCCGCTGGAGTTCGACCTGGGCTTCCTGCCAATAGGTTTCCCGCGCCGACTTCAGCGCGTCGGCCACTTCGGCGGCGGATGCGCGATCCTGCGAAGACGCACTTTGCTGAAGTTCCTCGAGGCGCGAAATGTATCTTTCCGTCAAAGGCCCGAGTGCCCTCTCGCGCCGGCGCTCGAAGTCGTGGCGCAGGCGTTCCAATTCATCGTGCACGGCACGAGGAGCCGCGGCTTGGATGCCGCCGGAAGCCTCTTGCCCCGCCCCTCGAAATGGAAATTCGATCCAACCGATGGCGAAGAGACAGACAACGAGGAAAGTTTTCATAGGTCGAAGCGAGTCGTGGGGGGCAAGAATGCGTCGGACATTGGCTTTGTCCGATGTGGGTAATTGTCGATATTATTGGGACGTAACAGGGTGTTTTATCCTTAGAGGGCGTCTAAAAAGTAAGTGCGCACGGGTCAAGCCGGAGGCTTCCCGGACCGTAGCCGGGGGTAACACCCCCGGAATGCACCCCCAAAAAATAACTCACGCACCCCGGCCGGGGCGCCGGAAATTACCCCGGGAAGGCGACTCCGGCACACCCTCCGGGGTGCATCCGTTGTGGGGGGTGTCGCC
>DASYAY010000098.1:0-23926 GCA_036501065.1 Chthoniobacter sp.
CCTCGTGCCCAAACTCTGAGACTGTGTGAAAAGTCGGCGGTGCTTATGCAAGTCATTGATGAACTTTTGTAAGTCATCGAAAGTTCGTCGGCGAAACTCGATTTTTCGGGCTTTTCACACAAACTCTCTATTTGGGCACGCGCTGAGGAGCGAGATTCCATCTCGCACGGAGGGGGTGTCTTCGGGCGGGGACCGATGCTGCACACCCGCAGACACCCCGCCTGCGAAATGGAATTTCGCTCCTGATTGCGCGCCCAAATGGAGAGACTGTGTGAAAAGTCGGCGGTGCTTATGCAAGTCATTGATGAACTTTTGTAAGTCATCGAAAGTTCGTCGGCGAAACTCGATTTTTCGGGCTTTTCACACAAACTCGGAGTTTGGGCGCGAGGGTATGGGCGGAAGGGGGCAGACGTTCCGCTGCGACCCTCTCAAATCCCTCTGCGGCCTTTGCGGTCAAATAGACCGAGAGCTTCGGTTGCGGCTCGCGCTACGTCTGGCCGCGCCTCGCTTGGGCTCGGAATCACCTCCGGCGAAAGCTTTACTTCCCTCTCGCCGGAGGTACCTTCCGGCCATGCGTGAAACTGCCTTCGCTGTGGCTGCAGTCCTCATAGCAGTTGTTGGTTTTTTCCTGGGTTGTACATTGCGTCCGAAAGTCGATAACCGGACGGCCTATACATCGACGATGCGCGAGGAGCCGGCGGAGAAGGAAAAGCCGCGTGCGGTGGCGAAGTCGGCAACGGTGGCCGCACCGTCGGAATCGGTCGATCCAAATTCCACGGCCGAAGCGGCGCACGTGTGGCATCGCGCGGAGAAAGACGCCATCATCCGCCGTGTCGAAAGTCTCTCTCCGAGTGAGGCCGAGAACCTCTGCTTCCGTCTCAACCTCATTCCGCGCGATGAAGTCTTCGACAAGGTGAATGTGAAAGGCCGCCTCAAACGCTATATCGACGGTCTGCACACCGATGCGGAGATGGCGGATGTGGAGGCCGGCTTCCGCGATTTGGCGGATCACCGGTAAGGGTGGACTGCGGCCGGATGCGGAGAAGCTCCGATGGGAAAAACGCGGGGAACATTGGTGGATCGCGACCTCCGGGCGCGATGGGAAATGCCCACGCGCATCGCGCCCGGAGGTCGCGATCCACCCAAGCGCCATACCGCCCGTTTCGGCCGGGCCTCGAGCGCGCCGGAAAAAAGTGATCCCGGCGAAAAGATTTTAGTTGCGCCCCCATGTGTACTAGTTTACTAGTACACGCATGCCGCTCGGCTTTTCCATTTCGCCTGCCAGCGAAGTCCCCATCTTCCGCCAGATCATGCACCAGGTGCAGCGGGCCGTCGCCTCGGGCTATTTGAAGGTCGGCGAACAGTTGCCGGCGGTGCGGTCTCTGGCGGAAACCCTCGTCCTCAATCCCAATACCGTGGCCCGCGCTTACCAGGAGTTGATTCGCGAAGGCTTGCTGGAGAGCCGTGCCGGGCGCGGGGTGTTTGTCGCCGAGCGCCGCCAGGTCTTTTCCGAAGCCGAACAGGCGCGCCGGTTGCGGCATCTCGCGGAACAGCTTTGCCAGGAAGCGGCCTTGCTGGGCACGCGTTGGGGCGAGCTGCGCACGCTTTTGGAAACCACTTGGAAGCAACTGCAGTCGCAACCCGAGTCCCATCCCTAAAGGAGGATCACTGGCATGAGCACACCCCCGGCAATCGAGATCGAGCATCTGACGAAATTCTACGGCACCCGCGAGATCGTGCGCGATCTCAGCCTGACCGTCCCCACTGGCTCCATTTACGGATTTCTCGGCCGCAACGGCATGGGCAAGACGACGACCATCCGCATCCTCCTCGGTTTCGAAGAGCCGACACGTGGCCGTGCCCGCATTCTCGGCGAGGATTCGAGCCGGCTGAGCCCCGCCACGCGAGCGCGCATCGGCTATCTCCCGGAAGGACATCACGTCTACGGGTGGATGACCGTGCGGGAGTGCGGCCAGTTTCAGGCGAGTTTCTTTCCGAAGTGGAACCAGGATGTTTTCGAGGCGGTGATCACGCACTTCCGTCTCGAGCCGAAAATGAAGGCCGGCCATCTCTCGCGCGGACAGCGCGCGGGATTGTGCCTGGCGCTGACGCTCGCGCCGGAGCCGGAATTGCTGGTGCTCGACGACCCCGCGTTGGGCCTCGACCCAGTGGCGCGGCGGAGCCTGCTGCAATCGATGCTCTACGTCACGCGGCAGCCGAATCGCACGATCTTATTCTCGTCTCATCTGCTTTCCGACGTGGAGCGCGTGGCCGATCGGATCGCGGTGCTCGATGGCGGCGTGATCCGCGCCGATTGCACGGTCGAAACGTTTCGCCAGCGGCTGCGCCATTACGTGCTGAAGTTTCGCGAGACACCGCCGGCGCCGCCGTCGTTGCCGGGGTTGCTGGAGAGTTTCCGGACGGACCACGAACTGATGATGACCTTTGCCAACGCGACTCCGGACGTGGAAGCGCGCATCGCGGAACTTCGGCCCGAATCCGTCGAGCCCGTGGAGATGACGCTCGAGGACGCCTTCGTGAGTTACGTCGGCGAGCGCGGTGAAAAGACCTTCTTCACCCACCAACTCAACGGAAAATGAAAACGCTCATCTGGAAGGAGCTGCGCGAGAATATCGTCTGGGCAGTGTTGCTGATGCTGGCGCTGGGAGGAGCCGAGGTCTTTGCGCTCCATCAACAGAATCAGGGCGATCCCCAATACATTTTTGGGATGACGCTTTGCAAAACGACTTTCCTGACGACGACGTTGTTTGGCTGCGCGGCCGCGGGGATTTTGCTGGGCTTTCTCCAGGTGCTGCCGGAACTGAAGCGCGATCGCTGGGCGGCGTTGCTTCATCGGCCGGTGGATCGGGGCCAGGTTTTCTGGGGCAAAGCGCTCGCTGGTACGGTGCTCTACCTGATTGCCGCCGGAGTGCCGCTGGCCTTTTCCATCTGGCATGTGGCCCGGCCGGGAAATTTCCCGACGCCGTTTGTTCCCGAAATGGTCAAGCCCGGTGTCGCCGACTTCATCGGAGGATTCGGCTATTACTTCGCGGCCTTGCTGGCTGCGCTGCAGGGCGGCGCCGTCCTTTTGCGCGCGCTCCCGTTGCTGGCGGCGTTGCATGTCTCGTTTTTTGCCGTGGATCAGGACCTTTTCCGTGTCGCCGTGGAAGCCGCTGTGGCGATGATCGTGGTCCTGTGCCTGGCGGGTTGGGGCGCGATTTACTCCGGGGAGACAGTGCGCCGCCGGCCGTGGCTGGCGCGGCTGGCCTTTCTCATCGTCGCGTTTTACGGGGCGTGTGGAATCGGCGACCTGGCGAAACAATTGGGCCGCATGGCCGGTCTGGTGGCGCATCCCACTTACAGTTACTGGCAGGTGCTCGATGACGGAAGTCCGGCACGCTTCAACACCGTGAACAACGTGCTCGTGTCAGTGACCGACATGAAAGGGAAGCCCTTCGCCGACGCGAAGTATCAGGGCGATCGCGCCCGCAATCACGCGCTCGGCATGAATACGGCGACCTCGCATATCGGCAATTCCCACCGTTTCGTCCGGGAGCCCTATAACCCCGAATATCGCGAATCGCGGGCTTATCTCTACGCGAACGAGCCTTACTCCCATCCCCGGCTCGAGCAGTGGTTTCATCTCGAGCGGGATGCGCATTACGTGGGCATGTTACCCCTCGAGAAAACGGAATTTGCCGTGCTGGGGGCGGACGGTTTTGCCGCGCCGGGAACGAAGGTGCGGCCGTTTCCGGATGATGTTTCCCTCGATCAGGCGAGCGGGGACCTGCTCGTGATTGCGGCGCCGGATTCGTTGAAATTCGTCAGCTTGTCGAAACGGGAAATCACCGAGCTGCCGCTGCCGGCGCCGCCGCCCATCTATGGTGTCGCCCACGCCTGGGCCCGCATCGGCAATCGCAGCGAGGATTACAAGGGAGTCGCTTTTGGGACGGCGCTGGCGGTCTACGATCTGAAAGGCCAGGTCGTGGCGCTGCTGCCCTATCGGCACGACGTGGATCGGTGGGGCCGGATCTGGCTCGGCGTGCTCAACAGCCGGGATCGATTTGTGGTGCGCTACGATCCGAGCGATTGGATCGATCGGAAGACGCGGGTGTCGATGCCGAGCTTTGTCGACGTGATGGACGTGAAGGGAAACGTGCTCACGGCCTACACCGTCCCGCCGGGTCCGCCCTCGGTGTCTTCGCAGCGCTGGTCGTCATTCCTCGCCGCGCGTGTGCAAGGGCCGGCTTTTTTCTTCGGCGAAATGCTTTACCGCCGGGTCGGTGCGGCGCTTGGCTCCACGCGCCTGCGCAATCTCCTCGCCGAGCAGCTCGGGCCTAATCTTGCGGATACGCGGAAGGTGGGATCGGTCCTCGTGTCGGTGGCGCTGCTCCTGGCGGTGGTCGTCTACTTTTGGGCGCGGCGGGCGCAGCTTCCGGCCCGCCAGGTGTGGGGATGGACGGCGGTCGCGCTCGGCTTCGGATTGGCGGGGTTGATCGTCTTTTGGCTCGCCGGGGCCCGACCGCGCACGGTGCGCTGCCCAGCTTGCGGGCAGCGACGAAGGATCGACGAAGAGGTCTGTGGCTGCTGCGGAGCGTCGTGGCCCGCGAACCCATCCGATGAAACCGCGATCATTGATCCGCTGACGGAACCGGCGGCGCTGGCCGCGGCCTCTTGAACCCAAGGAGAAACCAATGAAAGCGATGATCTGGAAGGAACTGCGTGAGAATGCCCGGTGGGCGCTGCTCGCCGGACTCGGCTTGCTCATGGCCGAGCTCTATGCCCTCTCGATGGAGAAGGCATTGGTCGGCAATTCCTTCGTGGCGGTTTCCCTCTGCGGCGAAAACTTCCTCATGGTGAGTGCATTTGGTTGTGCCGCAGTCGGGGCGGTTCTTGGCGCCCTGCAGATTCTGCCCGAGTTGCGGCGCGACCAATGGGCCAGCCTGCTGCACCGGCCGATTGCGCGCGAAAAGATTCTCGCTGGGAAAATGGTCGCGGGGCTTTTGCTTTATGCGGCCGCGACCGGTATCCCTCTGCTGGCGAGCATCGTTTACCTCATCTGGCCGGGAGTCTATCCCGCGCCCTTCATTCCCAGCATGGCCTTGCCGGCGCTCAGCGATGGGTTGCTCGGCCTGGCTTTCTACGTGTGTGCGCTCCTCGTGGGTTTGCATCCGGGGCGCTGGCTGGGGACGCGCGGCGCGATCGTCCTCGCGGCCATCGGCCTTCTCATGGCTCATCTGGAAGATGGCTGGCCCTTCCTGCTGCCGATAATCGCGGTGATCGTGTTTTGCGTCGCGGCGTGGGGTGCGATGCGCAATCCCGTCGCGCAACGTCCGTGGTTCAGCCGGCTGGCCTTTGGCGCGGCCATTCTCGCTGGAGTCCAGGCGGGTGTGGTGCTGCTGGGCATTGCTTTGCGCGCCGTTCCGGAGGAGGCGCTCTTCGGGTTCTACTACACCAATTTTTATATCGCCATCGATGGCGCGGTCTTTTTGCAAAAGCAGGACGGCAAGGGCGGTTTCGAACTGACCGACATGCAGGGCAAAGCCGTGACGGATGAACGCTACGTCGGGAATACTGCGGATCGCTATTCGCTCTACCCATCTTTATTGGCGGATCGAACGATCGCGCAGGGGCGGCGTTTCCTGCGCAACGAGCGTTCGTCGCAATACCGGGTGGAAATGATCCAGGGCAGTTACGAGACTCCGGAACTCTGGTACCGCGTGGAGGGCCAGGAACCCTACTTCGTCGGCTACGATACCCTGAGCAGGCGCCCCGTCGGTTTTCTCGATCGGGAGGGTTTCAAAAGCCCGGACGCGGTTCGCCAGCCGTTTGCCAGCGTGCCGCAAGGCGAGATGCTGCAGATGACTCCGCAACTGTATTGGATCGGGCCGCAGATTCTATCGATCGACTTTTTGGACCGGCACGTGAGCCCATTGATCGACGTGGGCACGGAGCGAATCTATGGCGCGCAGAAGGTCCCCAATCAATCCGAGCATCCGCTGATTGCGGTGGCTCTCGGCGCGGGGATTCAGATCTACGATATGAAGGGAGCCCCGCTCTTTCGGATTCCTTACGCCTACCCGGTCGATCGCTGGCCGAATGTCGGCATCACGGCGACGGACGATCTCTCCCGGATCTTTGTGGAGTACAACAATTATGCCATGAGCCGCGACGTGGTGGTGCATCTGGACGTGCTCGACGGGCAGGGAAAGCGCGTGGCCAGTTACCCATCGCCTCGCGAGCGCAACGTTCCGGCTCACAAGTCATGGAATCAGTGGACTGCCGATTTGCTGAAAGCGCCCGCGCCGTCGGTGTTGCTGAGCATTTGGAATACGCATCGCCAGGTGAGCGTCGAGGCGGACTATGCATCGGGCATTCCCCCGGCGCTGATTCCGGAGTTTGAGCGGATGCTCGAGCCCGGCGAACTGGCGGCCCTCGGCGGCTGGACGCTGGTCCTTTGCGCAATCTCCGTGGCGTGGGCGAGAAAGGCCGGACTCTCGACGGCGCGCACGCTCGGGTGGGTCGGGCTGACGGCCATCTTTGGCGTGGGTGGGTTGCTGGCCTATCGGCTGTCCATCGATTGGCCGGTCCGGGTGCGCTGCCCGCACTGTGCGCATCGGCGGCCGGTGATGGAAGGCGCATGCCCGAATTGCCTGGCGCCGTGGGATGTGCCGGTGGCGAATGGGACGGAGATTTTCGAGCCGGCGTGAGTGGACGGTCTAAGCCGCCGCCGTCTGACCCTCACACAAGGCAATCAAGCGCGAGGCCAAATCTCGAAGTTGCTCAACATTCCGCACGGTCAGCGTAGGAGCTTTAAACCCGTGCACGAGTCGATTCCGCAATTCACACTGCTGAGCCAAAAGATCGTAGTCCTCCCGGGCGATGAGGCCATTGAACGCCAGCTCTCGGATGAGGCGAATTGGCGAGGCATCTTTCGCATCTTCTATTTGCGGGCCATGCGCGAGAGCGATCCTTCGAAGGAGAGACTCGGCGGCAATCCATGCGAGGATAAAGGCCGACGCCTGCTGACCTTCCTTGAGCAAGAAATCGGCAGCACTCAGTTGCTCGCGTAGGGAATTGGTTTCGGCCGTTTGACCGGGCTCGGATGCTGAATCTTCAACAAGGACCAATTCGAATCGCCAACCCGGCGTCCGCGCAAGCGCGTCGGCCATCCGCCTGACATCGTCGGACTCGCGAAGCGAGTTGCGGCTCTTCACCTCGACTACGACACGGTCATCGTTCTTCCTTGCGAGAAAATCGGGACGCATGCCCGGATCGAAGCCCGGAATCGCATCTGGCGCCGGCTCGAAAATCACCTCGTAGCCGCCAAGGCGATATTCCTCTGCAAGGCTGCGAGCTTTATCTTCTTCGCACAACTTTTGGGCACTCATGGCTTGAGGACAGTAGGATCAGGAGCGGGTTCGACAACTACATAGATGAAGTCATTGGCGCTACAGGTCAACCCATCGAGCAAAATGTCCGAAACTTCTGGAAAAGAGTAGCGCGTATCCATGCGCCGCCGCCGGCAGATGACATCGGTCACAAAACTATCGTCCACATAGACGAGACCGATGAGGGCGTCGAGGATGGGTTTCACGAGGTTGTCGGTGTCGCCAACGGATACCGTCGAGTAGTAGTGAACGATCGTTACCTGTAATGACTGGACGACGGGCGAGCCGCGATTCTGCCAATATTGCGCAGCCGCATTTCGCACAATTGCTTTCCACGCTGCCTTGCGGGGACCGGCAGCCTGATGGCCAACAGGAAGTCCGAGCGCTACGAATTCGAACGGCCCGGTGAGCATCGCGATGGTTATTTTCATCGCCACCGGCTGGTTACCCCCGCCAGTGGCTTCCGCAAGAAAATAATTCGGGAACGCGTTTAATTCGCCTTCAGCACCTCGATGAACGCTTCCTGCGGGATGTTCACCCGGCCGATCGCTTTCATCCGCTTTTTGCCTTCCTTCTGCTTTTCCAGGAGTTTGCGCTTGCGGGAAATGTCGCCGCCGTAGCATTTCGCGGTCACGTTCTTGCGCATGGCGCTGACGTTTTCCCGGGCGATGATTTTGCCGCCGATGGCTGCCTGGATGGAGACCTGGTAAAGCTGCGTGGGAATCACTTCCTTGAGCTTGGCCGCGAGCACGCGGCCGCGGGACTCGGCTTTCTCGCGATGCACGATGCTGCTGAAAGCGTCGACCGGCTCGCCATTCACGAGGATGTCGAGCTTCACCAATTTGTCGGTGCGGTAGCCGGCGTGCTCGTAATCCATCGAGCCGTAACCGCGGGTGATCGACTTAATCTTGTCGTTGAAATCGACGAGGATTTCGTTGAGCGGCAGAATGGTCGTGAGCATGACCCGCCGGGAATCGAGCGTCTCGGTGTGATCGAGCACGCCGCGCTTATCCATGATGAGCTGCATGAGCGGCGAGATGTACTCGTTCGGCACCATGATGAAGCATTTCACGATGGGCTCGCGGATTTCCTGGATGACGCTCGCGTCGGGCAGAAACTCCGGATTGTCCACGTGGAGCACTTCGCCATTGGTCTTCTGCACCTCGTAAATGACCGACGGGTACGTGGCGATAATGTCCATGTTGTACTCGCGCCGGAGCCGTTCCTGGATGATCTCCATGTGGAGCAAACCGAGAAAGCCGCAGCGGAAACCGAAGCCGAGCGCGACGCTCGATTCGGCCTGGAAGACGAAGCTGGAATCGTTGAGCTGGAGCTTGCCCATGGCCATCTTGAGATGCTCGAAGTCCGCGGTGTTGATCGGGTAAATGCCGCTGAAAACCATCGGCTGCACCACCTGGAAGCCGGGCAGCGGCGACTCCGCCGGGGTGCGGCCATTGGTCAGGGTGTCGCCGACTTTGACTTCGCTGGTCGTCTTGATGTTGGCGATGACGTAGCCGACGTCGCCGGCATTGAGCACCGGCTGGGCAAAAAACTTCGGCTGCTGCGGCTTGAAAAGGCCGACTTCCTTGACCTCGTAGCTGCCATTCGTGGCCATGAGCTTGACCGGGTCGCCCGCCTTGATACTGCCGTCCACGACGCGCACGTAGATGACCACGCCGCGGTACGTATCGAAGGTCGAGTCGAAGACCAGCGCGCGCAGCTTGTGCGTGGGATGGCCCTTGGGGCAGGCGATGCGGCTGACGACCGCCTCGAGAATTCCCTCGATGCCGATGCCCGCCTTGGCGCTGGCCATGAGGGCTTCATCCGCGGGGATGGCGAGAATGTCTTCGAGCTGCTTCTTGACCGTGGGGATGTCCGAGTTCGGCAGATCGATCTTGTTGATCACCGGGATGAGCGTGAGCCCCTGCTTCATCGCGAGGTGCACATTGGCCACGGTCTGCGCTTCCACGCCTTGCGCGGCATCGACGATGAGCAGCGCGCCTTCGCACGCCGCCAGCGAACGCGACACTTCATAGGCGAAGTCCACGTGGCCCGGCGTGTCCATGAGGTTGAGCTTGTAGACCGCGCCATCCTTCGCCGTGTACTGCATGGCGATGGGGTGAGCCTTGATTGTGATCCCCCGTTCGCGCTCCAGATCCATGGCATCGAGCAATTGATCCTGGGCCTCGCGCTTCTGGATGGTCCCGGTGAATTCCAGCAGCCGGTCCGAAAGCGTGGTCTTCCCATGGTCGATATGGGCAATGATGCAAAAATTACGGGTGCGCGTTTGGGGCATGACGGGAAGAGCCGCGCACTATGCGGGGCAATGGGCGTGCGGTCAACCCATGCCGCGTCATTCGGTTGACAGCCGGCAATCGCCCGCTTAATCGAGGCGCGTGAGAAGGTCCCGGCGCAAATCCCGACAGATGTTTTGGCTGGGAACGGGCGCGGCCTGCCTTTTCGCCGTGGCGGTGGTGTGGTTTCTCATCCACCAGAGGGCCAATCGGGGCGACTCTCCGGAAAACCCCGCAAGCCCCGTTTCGACACGGTGCGAGACGGCAGCGGCGGCGGCCCAGTGCGTGTTGGATGCGGCGCCGATGTTCGACTTCTGGACTTCGAGCGCGGAGCTCTGGCCGGCGAAACAGTTCAGCGCGGCGGCGCAATTTCGCTGTCCGCCGGACCGCCTGAAAGACGAATTGGCGAAGGAGCTTCCGGAGATCGCCGCCGCGGCGCCGCGTGCCGGAAAGCTCGCGCGACTGCGCTGGGTGCAAGCGGGTGATGTCGCCATGGCCCTTTTCCATTTGCCCGAAGCGGAGCAGTACTATCAGCGGGCTATCGAATTGCCGGCCGCAGGTTCGGACGCGCCCCGCTGGCAGTTGGACGCGAAACTGGCCGATGTCTATCACGCCGAGGGGAAATACGACGTGGAATCGTTGCAGCGCAAATTGTCCGCGGGCGGGCGCGAGAATGCCGGCCAGCCCGATCCGGCGCCACTGATGTCGGCGACCCGCATGGCGGTGTGCCTGCATGATCTCCACCGGCCGGACGAGGCGCTGGCCCTGCTCGACGATCGCCTCAAATCCGCCGCCGAGCCTCTGGACAAGAAACATCCGGACGTGTGGGTCGCGCGCGCTTTCCATTCTCTTCTCCTCCGGGAAACCCACCAGCCCACGGGCTGCGAAGCGGAGCTCCGGCAGATGCTCGCCGATGCCTTGCGCGTGTTTGGCAAGGACGATGCGCAGACGGCTCTGGCCCAGGCGCGGCTCGTTCTCTTTTTGACCTCGATCCATCGTGAAGCCGATGTGGAGCAGATGGCCTCGGACGCGATCCGCCGCCTGGAGAAGTGGTACGGCCAGGAGCATCCGGTCACGCGCCTCGTCATTCGTTATGTTGGGCTGGCCGCCGCCCAGGCCGGGGATACCGAGAAAGCGCAATTGCTCCTCGGCAACCTGCTGAAGATGGATCGGAAAAATCTTCCGGAGAATGATCCGCAAATCGGCGATGACCTCGACGGATTGGCCGTGATCGCTTCGAAAATGAATCGCTTCTCGGAGGCGGAAAGCTATCTCCGCGACGCCTTGAAATGCTACCAGGCCAGTCTTCCTCCGAATGCGCCGAAGCTGAAGACTTGTCTGCGCAATCTCGCCGGGTTGCAGGCGCGAATGGATGGCCGGGACGATGTCGAAGTGGAGACGCGCCGGCTCGTGGCCGCGAATGAGGCGGCGCATCCGGAAGGCTCCTTGAACCTCGCGCGCGGCCTGCACAATCTGGGCACGCAGCTTTACAAACAAGGACATCTGGGCGAAGCGGAAAAAGATCTCCGGCGGAGTTGTGAGATGCTGGAGAAATTCACCGGACCGGATGCAATGGAACTCGCCAACGCCTTGCAGAACCTGGGGGATTTTCTCATCCACGGGCAACAGTCCGCCGAAGCCGAAGCAATCCTCCGGCGGGTCCTGGCGATGAAGGAAAAGCAGCTCGGTCCCTCCGATCCCGAGCTGGTCGAGACGCTGTGCGTTTTGGGCCGGGCGGAGATGGGCACGAGATCGTGGCCCGACGCCGAGCGATCGCTGAAGCGCGCGACGGAGCTGAGCATGCACACGCTCGGGCGTGAAAACGTCAAAACCAGCGAAGCGCTCAGTTCCCTGACCAAGCTCTACCAGGCCGCCGGACGGCTGAAGGAGGCGCTGCCCCTCCAGCGACAAGTGCTGGCCAACGTGGAGCGCAACTTTGGCCGGGAAAGTCCCAACTACACCATCGCCCTGAACAGCGTCGCCACGACCCTGGCCGGCCTGGACCGAAACGACGAGGCGGAAGAAATGATGCAGCAGGCCATCGCCATCGACGAATCGCTGCGGCCCGACGAGACGCAGTTCGCCAATCACTTGAGCAACCTCGCGTCGGTCTACAGCCACCTGCACAAAACATCCGAGGCCGACGCACTTTACCGGCGAGCCCTCGGCATTCTCGTGCGGCGTTCCAAGGTCGCCGGAGCCGATCTTCCCGAACTGCGAAATGTCTCTTCGTCGTATTCGAACTTTTTGAAAGTCGCCGGCCTGAAGCAGGACGAAATCAGCACGCGTGTGGAGCGCGTTCGGCAGGGGGAGGAAGTGGTGGGATTGTGAAATGACGAAGGACGAATGACGAATGACGAATGACGAAGGAGGAAAAAACGGTAGTCGCCTTCGAAGAGATGTGGATCGTGAGAGAAGTGCGGAATTGAGGTGGATCGCGACCTCCGGGCGCGATGAGAAAGCCAACGCGCAACGCGCCCATTTTCTTGCCGGCAGATGGACGCCTCCGGCGTGGCCGGTTTTTCCCATGCCGCTCGGAGATCGGCATCCACCCAGCGTCACACCACTCGTTTCGGCGATAGCTCAATTTTGAACGGCTCTGGAACTGTTCACGAATTGTATCCGGCCTGCATTCGCGCGCCAGCGTTTTGGAGTGCGCCAGTGCTCTGGCGCTTTCGGAGGTGGCAAAGTGGTGGCAGGCTCGTCCTACCCGCGGACCTTCCGAAAGCGGCGCAGCAGCGCCGCACTCCAAAACGCTGTCGCGCAATCGGAGGCCCAATAAAATTCGTGAACAGAATCTAGCCTCCCCACAGTTCGCCGGCATTGAACTTTTTTCAATTACCGCCGACCATGGCGCGATGAATCTGGCGCATCGGTACGAGCAGTTGCGCAACGGCGCGGTGCGCGAAGAACCGCTGCTGAGCGTGCCGCGACAATGGAGCGAGCTGGAAGTGCAGGCCCACTGGTTTGCGGGTGATTTCGGACGGGACTTCGTGACCACGACGGGCCAGTCGGTGCGGATCGTGCAATTCGGCGTGTGGAATCGCGAAGCCGGGCCGGATTTTGCCGAGGCCGCGGTGTCCTTCGGCGGTGCGGGCCGCACGGGCGGAGGTCCGGACCGGACAGAAGAAGATCCGCAGCGTGGAAGCATCGAGATCGATCTCGATGCGCGCGATTGGGAACGTCACGGGCACGCCACCAATCCCCATTACGAATCGGTCGTCCTGCACATTCACACGCGCCCGAGCGGCCCGGAGTTTTTCACCCGCACCGCGGCGCATCGGCTGGTGCCGCAAGTCTTCCTCGATCTCAACCAACTCAGCGGCGACCTCGCGCCCACGGTGCCCGAGGCGAAACTTGGGCGTTGCTCCGGCCCGCTGCGCGAACTGCCCGATGACAAAGTCCGCGAGGTCCTGCTCGGCGCCGCGCAATTCCGTCTGCGACGCAAAGCCGGCGCCCTGGCGCGACTCGCGGAATTGCACGGCCCGGACGAAGCGCTTTACCAGGCCCTGGCCGCGACGCTCGGTTACAAAAATAACAAGCTGCCCTTCACGTTGCTGGCGCAACGCCTGCCCCTGCGTCTGCTCCGCAAGCTGGAAGCCGGCGGTCCGGCTGTGGTGCGGGCATCCTGCCTGCCGCCGGAGGAAAGCAGGCTGGAAGCTCGCACCACAATCCGCCTCGCAGCGCCCGGTCCGAGCCGGACGGGCAGTAGGCTCGGACTGCTCTTCGGCGTGAGCGGATTTCTCCCGCACGATCTCGGCGCGCTCGATCCGCAGACGCGCAGTTACTTGCGCACCGTGTGGGAAAAATGGTGGCCGCGTCGCGCGGAATTCGAGCGCCTGGAAATCGCCCCGGACTTATGGTGCATGAGCGGCCAGCGTCCGATGAATCATCCGCAACGCCGCCTCGCCGCTCTCGCGGAAATGGTCGCCCTCTGGCCGAAACTCCGCGCCCTGGCCGACCGTTGCGAGCCCGGCGAACTCCACGAATTTTTCGCCGACTTGACCGACGATTACTGGGATTTCCACTACACCGTCACCTCGAAGACCGCCGCCCGGCGGATGGCGCTGGTCGGCGAATCGCGCGTCACCGAGATGCTCGCCAACGTCTTCTTCCCCCTCGCCGTCGCGCAAAACGAAGCACGCTGGGCCGACTTCAAAAAACTGCGCGCGCCGCTGGCCAATCAGCGAGTCGAAGTCGCCGCCCTCCGGCTCTTCGGCGAAAGCGTGCGCAAAGCCGAGTTCCTCCGTTCCGTCGCGTTGCAACAAGGCCTGCTCCAAATTTACGAAGACTTCTGCCTGCGCGACGCCACCGACTGCGCCCGCTGTCCCTTCCCGCGGCAGTTGGCAGGGTGGTGAGCGGCGCCACCGTTTCCGCTGTGATCGCTGGCGGTGGCAGGGAAACTGAGTTTTTACCTGTCAGAACGCGTTCCTCAAAGCACTTCGCCAACCTTGGGAACGAGAGACCGAGAGGCCGAAAAGTTGCCAGAGGTAAATTCCTCTGCGCCCTCCGCGGTCCAATAGACTTCGAGCTTCGGCTGCGGCTTGGCCGCGCCGCGAAAGAAGGTGGAACTTTTCCCGCGTCGTCCTACAAAAGAAGCATGCATGCCCCCGCTGCGCTTCGCGAAACGGTCATCGACGTCGTCCATCGGACGCCCGTCTGCGACATCCATACTCACCTTTACGATCCGGCATTTGGCGAGTTGCTCCTTTGGGGGATCGATGAATTGCTCATCTATCATTACCTCATCGCGGAAAGTTTCCGGCAGTTTGACTTTTCCTACGAGAAATTCTGGTCCCTGAACAAAACGCAGCAGGCCGATGCCATCTGGCAGGCCCTGTTCATCGATCATTCGCCCATTTCCGAGGCCTGCCGCGGGGTGCTCACGGCCTTGAACGCGTTCGGGCTCGACGTGAAAAAGCGCGATCTGCCGGCGCTCCGGCAGCATTTCGCCCAATGGAAAGTCGGCGATTTCATCACGCGCTGCATGGAGCTGGCCAATGTCCGCCAGATTTGCATGACCAATTCGCCCTTCGACGATCTGGAGCGGCCGGTGTGGGAACGCGGCTTCGAACGCGACCCGCGCTTTGTCGCCGCGCTGCGCATCGATCCGCTGCTCCTCGACTGGAAAAACACCGCGCCGAAGCTCAGTGAATGGGGCTACGACGTGAAGGAGGATTTCTCCGGGGAGACCTTCGGAGAAGTCCGCCGTTTCCTCGCCGACTGGACGAAGAAGATCAACGCGCAGTATTGCATGGTCTCGCTCACCCCGGATTTCGCCTTCCCGGCGCACACCGAGACGGCGCAGCTCATCCAGCACGCCATCATGCCGCACGGCGAAGAACACGGCCAGGCCTTCGCGCTGATGATCGGCGTGAAGCGCGGCGTGAACCCACGTCTCCGGCTGGCCGGCGATAGCTTGGGCAAGGCGAACATCGCCGCGGTGGAAAATCTCTGCGCGGAATATCCGAACAACAAATTCCTCTGCACCATGCTCTCGCGCGAGAACCAGCATGAGCTCTGTGTCGCCGCGCGGAAGTTCCGCAATCTGCACATCTTCGGCTGCTGGTGGTTCATGAACAACCCGTCGATCATCGAAGAAATCACGCGGATGCGGCTGGAACTCATCGGCCTGAGCGTGACCCTGCAACACAGCGATTGCCGGGTGCTCGACCAGCTCGTTTACAAATGGCAGCACTCGCGAGGCGTGATCGGGAAGGTGCTGGCCGACAAATACGAAGACCTTGCGGCGACCGGCTGGGAGCCAACCTGTGCGGAGATCGAACGCGACGTGCGCGATCTCTTCGGCGGGGCTCTGGAGCGGTTTTTGAAGGGCTAGCTTCGGCCAGCGGCGCCGGTCGCAGTTAGGAAAAAGGGAGCGCGAGCTTCCAGCTCGTGCTGGTCGGCATCCTGCCGGCCAGATCTAACGGCCCGCTTGATGCCCGCATCGGGCGAACCGCCCGGGTGCATGGCCGCAGCAGGACGTCTCGGCTGTTCATCTGAAAGGGACCATCGCGCGGTGAGGCGCAGCGGACGCCGCTAATCTCGCCGGCAGGATGCCGGCGAGCACGAGCTGGAAGCTCGCGCTCCCCTTCTCCACAGGAAGCGGCGCCGCATCCCGGCAGGGATATCCTCCTGCAGGGAAGGGAACGTGGAATTCCCTGTATCCGCCGACCGCAAATGGACTTGGCCTCCCACGCCTCGTCGGGCTTACTGCGCGACTCCCCGCAATGTTCCCGTCGTTCCTGACCACCATCTTCTTTTCGCTCTCGGTCATCTTCGGCGCGCGTTCCGCCCGGGTCCTGGGCGGGCAGACAGCCAATCTCGCGCGGATCAGCGTGGCGGCTGTGTTCCTGACGATCTGGGCGCACACCTTCGGCCAGGGCTTGCATGGGGGCGGCCTGCCTTGGTTCTTCCTCAGCGGCGTCATCGGATTCGGCTTGGGCGACATGGCTCTTTTCGGGGCGCTTCCGCGCATCGGCCCGCGTCTCGCCATCCTCATCACGCAATGCCTGGCTGCGCCGCTCGCGGCGATCGTGGAATGGCTGTGGCTCGGGACCACGGTGACCCTCGTGGATCTGGCCTGTGGCGCGGTCATTCTCGCCGGCGTGGCCATCGCCCTCGCCCCCGATCACGGGACGGGTGTCTCACGCCGAACGTTTTGGATCGGGGCGCTCTTTGGGGTGGGGTCGGCGCTGGGCCAGGCCAGCGGCGCCGTGCTCAGCCGCAAGGCGAACGAAGCGGCCGCCCTGACCGGATGGACGATCGATGGTGGCACCGCGGCCTACCAGCGGGTGATCGGAGGCTTGTTGATGACGATCATTGGATTTCTCCTCCTGCGCCGGTCGCGCGTCGAAGACGTTCCACCGGCGCCGGATCGCTGGGAACGTGGCGCGGGATTCGTCCTCGGCAATGCGCTGGCTGGACCGACCCTCGGTGTCGGTTGTTACCAGTGGGCGCTGCGGACGATGCCCAGCGGCCTCGTCCTGCCCGTGGTCGCCACCTCGCCCTTGGTGACCATTATCCTTTCCTTCTTCATCGATGGCACACGACCGAGCCGCCGGGCCGTCCTGGGAGGCCTGCTGGCCGTCGTCGGGGCGATCGCCCTCAAGGATGCCCAGGCGAACTGGTGGCTCTTTTCCGCCTTGCGAAAACTGGTGAACATTTGAACGAGGTGTATGGTCTGAGGGTAACTATGAAAAAGCTTCTCACCCAATTGTTCACCGCCGCGACGGTTCTCACTCTGGGCGCTTCGGCTGCACTCGCCGCCGAAGGCTGGGGCGACAACTACGAAAAGGCCCAGACTGCCGCCAAATCCGACAACAAGCTGCTCCTCCTCGATTTCACCGGTTCCGACTGGTGCCCCTGGTGCATCAAGCTGAACAAGGAGGTTTTCTCGCAGAAGGAATTCAAGGAATACGCGGCCAAGAACCTCGTGCTGATGGAGGTGGATTTTCCGCAGACCAAGCCGCAGTCCCCGTCCTTGAAGTCCCAGAATGCCAGGCTCCAGGAGAAGTATCAGATTCAGGGGTATCCGACGGTCGTGGTCCTGAATGGCCAGGGAAAGAAAGTCGGTGAACTCGGCTATCAACCCGGCGGCGCGTCGGCCTTCATCGCCGAGCTGGAGAAGCTGAAGAAATAAGGCTGACTCGATTTTGTTGAATTGCGAAACGGCCCGACGCCCGTCGGGCCGTTTTCGTTTTGCCCGCGGATGGCTCGGAGCGGCCTATGGCTGCAACCTTGAGGGGTATGCCCACGAAATACACGAAAGACAGCAGCGGAAGAATTGGACCACGGATTACACGGATTAGAGCATCTCTCGAAAGTGATTTCCGGTTCGGCCGAAGCGCCTCTGCGAAGCGATCGAAAAAGCCTGTCATTCTGAGAGCGGAGCGGAGCGGAGCCGAAGAACCTCCAATCTCTGCGGGGCGGCGGTGCGGAGCCGCAGGTCGTCAAAACGGAAATTACTTTCGAGAGATGCCCTAAAGCCTCCGCTGCGAAATCAATCCGTGAAATCCGTGTAATCCGTGGTCCAATTCTTTCGCCTGTGTATGTACACGGGCGGCGGAAATTCTTCCGCTCAATAGCTCTTCGCCCAGACCACCCGCCGCTGGCTCGGTTCGCCGGTGAGGATGCATTTGCCGTCTTCCTCGGGAGCGTTGAAAGGGATGCAACGGATCGTGACCTTGAGGTCTTCCTTGATCTTTTCTTCGACCTCGCGCGAGCCGTTCCAATGGGCGAGAGCGAAGCCGCCGTGGATTTCGGGTTTCTCGGAATTCTTCGGGGTGAAGAAGGCGTAGAAGTCATCCTTGCTATCGATCTTCACCGTATTGGCGTCGCGGTAGGCCGCGGCTCGGGCCAGCAAACCCGCCTGGATTTCCTCGAGGATCGCGCCGGCTTTGCCGATGAAATCCGCATTCGGGACGAACTCTTTTTCCTTCGGACCGCGATCGCGCCGGGCGACGGCCACGCTCCCTTTTTCGAGGTCGCGCGGTCCGAGTTCGACGCGAATCGGCACGCCCTTCTTAATCCATTCCCAGCTCTTGGTGCCACCGCCGATGTCGCGCTTGTCGACCTCGACGGTGATATGTTCGCCAAAGGCAGTCTGCGCCCGCAGTTCGGCGGCCAGTTTATCCGCGGCGGCAAAGACCGCGTCGCGGGTGTCGGGCTTGGGAGAGATCGGCAGGATGACGATCTGGGCCGGCGCGATGCGTGGCGGCAGCACCAGGCCGTCGTCGTCGGCGTGGGCCATGAGAACCGTGCCGATGAGCCGGGTGCTCACGCCCCAACTCGTCGTCCAGGCCAGTTCTTCGCGCCCTTCGCGAGACTGGAATTTGATCCCGCTGGCTTTGGCGAAATTCTGGCCGAGGAAATGCGAGGTGCCGGCCTGGATGGCTTTGCGATCCTGGACCATCGCCTCGATGCAGATCGTTTTCACCGCTCCGGGGAAGCGCTCCGCTTCGCTCTTCTCGCCGGTGATCACGGGCAGCGCGAGATATTCGCGGGCAAAGGTCTCATATAGTTTGAGAATGAGATCGGTTTCTTCCAGCGCCTGTTCGGCGGACTCGTGCGCGGTATGGCCTTCCTGCCAGAGAAACTCCGCGGTGCGGAGGAAAAGGCGGGGCCGCATCTCCCAGCGCACGACGTTGCACCATTGGTTGATGAGGATGGGCAAATCGCGATAGCTCTGCACCCACTTCGCGTAGCTCGCACCGATGATCGTCTCGCTCGTCGGCCGCACGATGAGGGGCTCGGTGAGTTCCGCGCTCGGCGCCGGGCGCAGACCACCGCGCCCATCGGACTCCAGGCGGTGATGCGTGACCACGGCGCATTCCTTGGCAAACCCTTCCACGTGCTCCGCTTCCTTGGCGAGATACGACAGGGGAATGAAGAGCGGGAAATAGGCGTTGCGATGCCCGGTGGCCTTGAGCATGCCATCGAAAATGCGCTGCATGTTTTCCCACAGGCCGTAGCCCCACGGCTTGATGACCATGCAACCGCGCACATCGCTGTTCTCGGCCAGATCGGCGGCGCGGACGACCTGCTGGTACCACTCGGGAAAATCTTCGTCGCGGCGCGGGGTGATGGCGGTTTGGGGCTGGCTCATTTTCTTTGGAAAGGGGGCGTGAAGCTAGTGCCCCGGTGGCTGGCAGGCAAGCCACTGTTCACGCAGGCCAAGCCGCTCGATTTGCTGTTCGAGCATGACTCGATCGATTTGCACGATCTCAAGGACTGATCGGATATCCCGAACGTGCTTCATGCTCTCTCCTTCGCGATAGAACTCGAGCTTCTTCAGAATTACCAACTCTGGCGGTGCTACCCAAACGCGACGCCCGCGTAATTCGATCGCGCGGCGATTCTTCAAACCCCAATGCTGAAGGGGATCGGTGCCGGCCAGATAGCAATCGGCACGTTCCTGCGTGGCTTGATGAACCAGATTGAAATGTCCTCGCGCAGTGCGGCGACTCTCTTCGATCAAGGTCTCGCGTGGCGGCCGATAATAGTCTGCCTCAGGAAACGTCGATTCGAATTTGCGGACATCGCCGGGAGTCAACGAGATGACAAGATCAAGGTCGGTCGTTGTTCGGTAGACGCCAAAAGCCATCGTGGCAAAGGCGCCGACCACCATGTAACCGATCTCCGCTCTATCCAGCGGCTCGGTGAATACCCAAGGCAGCTCAATTTCCGGCATGGTCGATGAGGCGCCGTGCTTCAACTAGGACCTTTTCCTCCGGCCAATCGGGATGTCGCTGGCGAACACCAGCTGTGAGCCATTCTCGTGTGAGCTCGAGAAACCTCAGTCCCTTCTCGAAACGCTCCGCCGGAGTCATGCGCCGCAAAGCATCGATCTGGATTGGGAGCAGGTCGTCACTCATAGCTTCGCAAGAAATCTACCGAAGAAATCCACACCGCGCTGCAAATCTTCGACGGAAATGTATTCATCCTTCGTATGCGCCTGCTGAATGGACCCTGGCCCGAGCGCCACGGCTGGCATGCCGCGTTCCGCGAAGAAGCAAGCGTCGCAGAACCACGGGGCGCCCACGGGTTTGGCGCCGCATTCCCCCAGCTTGGCAATGAGCGGGTGGGACGGATCGGTATGGAGCGGTGGCGCGGGAATGGCCGCGACCTCCACGTCGGGACAGACCTGCTGCAGCCGCCGGCGAAACCGGTCGATCATTTCGGGCTGGTAATGGCTCGGCACGAACCGCAGGTCGACGCTCGCTTCGCAGAAGTCCGGGATGATGTTCGTCTTGGTCCCGCCGCGAATCGTCCCGATGCTCAACGTCGAACTGCCGAGGAGCGGATCCTGTTGCGCGGCGAACTCGGTGGCAAATTCCGTGCGAACGACCGCGAGCACGTCGAGCATCTTGTCGATCGCGTTGCTGCCCGGATCGGGCTGCGAGGCGTGACTGGCGCGTCCGGTCGTGCGCAGGTTGAGAAATGCCGACCCTTTGTGAATGTGGACCACATCGAGGTTCGTCGGCTCGGCGGCGATGACAAAGTCGAACTGCTCCTGCGCCGCGAGCGCCCGCGAACCGTGTTGGTCGGTTTCTTCGCTCATTAATCCGGCGAACCAGATCTCGTGGTCGAGCTGGGGCAATTTTTCGCGCGATTCCTTGAGCGCCCAAAGCATCGTGGCCATCGGTCCTTTGGTATCGCTGGCGCCTCGTCCCCACACTTTGCCGTCGCGCACTTCGCCGGAAAAGGGGTCGATCGTCATCCCGCCGACGCTCACCGTATCGGTGTGCGGGGCGAAAAGGAGACGGGGCTTTCCCGGCCGGTCGCCTGGCCAGCGGGCGACGACGTTGGGACGATCGGGCAGCACTTCGCGCAACTCGCTTTGTGCGCCCAAGCCTCGCAGGAAATTCACCAGGTATTCCGCGATCCGCGCTTCTCCGATTTGATCCGTCCCGGGGTCGCCGTGCGGGTTGACGCTGGGAATGCGAACCAGGTCCTGGAGAAGTTCGACAACGGTGTTCGGTGCGGACATGAGGCGGCAGTGTCGCGAATGCCGCGCAGTGCGGCGAGTTCTTTTCCCGCAGGAGAGCGGCACGTAAAATCTGTGCGAAGGAGCGCAATAAAAGCAGACGCTCGCCTCGCTGCGATAGTATCCTGACGCTCCCAAAACTCCTTCCTTTTCAATGAGCTATCGTATCAAGACCCACGGTAGGGTTGGCCCCACATTGCAACGGGTGGCTGACGAGGAAATCTCCGCGGCGCAGGCGGAATTGCGCGCCTTGGGCAACGAAGATATCGGCGAAGCCGTCCACGAAGCGCGCAAACACTTCAAGAAGCTGCGCGCTTTGGTGCAGCTTTTGCGAGAACCGCTCGGTCCGAAATGCGTGCGTGAAGAACTGGCGTTCTACCGGGATCTCGGCCGCACCTTTCACCGCTTGCGCGATGCCCAGGCACAGGTGGCGGCTTTGGAAAAACTCACCGGCCGCTTTTTCGAAAAGCGCCGCCCCCTCGTCGTGCTGGCGGTGCGGCGCATCCTGACCGCTGACGAGCAGCGCGCCCGCCGGACCCTGGAAAAAAGCGTGGTCCGCGACGGTGCGCTGGCCAGCCTGTGCGAGGCGCGGGAACGCGCGGCGAAATGGGAGCTGGGAGACTACCGCTGGAAGGACCTTCGCTCGGCGCTGCGGCGCAGCTACCGCCGGGCGCGCGAAAGCTGGCGCCAGGCCCGCTCCGAACCGAAGCCACGGCGGCTCCACGACTGGCGCCGGAACACGAAGGATCTCTACTATCACCTCTGCCTGGCGTACCGCGCCGCGCCGGATTTTCTCGACGAAGTCA
Source organism: Chthoniobacter sp. (assembly GCA_036501065.1). Classification (GTDB taxonomy): domain Bacteria; phylum Verrucomicrobiota; class Verrucomicrobiia; order Chthoniobacterales; family Chthoniobacteraceae; genus Chthoniobacter. The sequence continues at coordinate 21,980 of DASYAY010000098.1, forward strand.
CCGGGGAACTGGAAATCCTCGGCGAATTCCTCGGAGATGACCACGATCTCGTCGGCTTGCGCAAACACTGCCGGCAGGCGCCGGAGGGGCCGTCCCGGGATGCGCTCCTCGAGATGCTGGCGCTGCGTCGCGAAGAGCTACTCGATGCGGCTTTCGATCTCGCCGGGCGCGTCTTCGCGGAGTCACCGTCCGAATTCATCGCCGCCCTCGACGAGCGCCGCGACGAACATCGGCGCCTGCGCAAGAAGGAGCGGCGGGTGGCAGAGCGGTTGGAAGCTTTGGGTTGAAGTTTGTAGATCGCACTCGACAGGGTCGGATGCGGTGCCCTATGGCTCCCCGCGAAAACCAGCGGTCCGCGTGCATGCCTTTCCCGTACGTCCTCGATCACAGTCAGAGCTTGGTACGCACCACCATCACCGGGCCGGTCACGGTGCCGGACATTCTCGACCATCTGGCCGCCGAAATGCGGCAGGGTTCGCTTGGCTGGCGGGAGTTGGTCGATGTCCGCGGTGTCACCCCGCCCTTCCTCACGAAATCGGAAATCTGGCAGGCGGCCCGCGAGGGGTTGGCGGTGATCGGCAATGAGTACACCGGCCCGCGCGCGATCATCGTCACCAACCAGATCGTTTATGCCCAGTGCCGGATGTTTGCCACCTTGGTCGAGGACGCCTTCGCCATCCGCGTCTTTCGCGATCCGGTGGTCGCCGAACACTGGCTGCTCGAGGAATATCGCATTGATTCGCCCGGCTAGTCTGGTGCTGACTCCCCGGCATGACATTTCGCTCGTTCCTGCTGCGGATGCTCCTGCCGGCGGCTGGAATGGTCATCGGCTCGTGCGCCAGTTCCCCGCCGCCAGCGCTCCCCGCGGACCTGCTTCATCCGGGATTGCCGCCGGTTGCGGCCTTTGACCGCGGGATCGGCACCACTCGTATCCTCTGCCTCCGGTTGCAGGGAGAGCACGGAGAAAACTGGCGCTTCCTTGTCGATTCAGGGTCTCCCATGACCATCTTCGACCGCTCCCTGCGGCGATTTCTTGGCCCGGCGATCGGGACGCAACCCGTGCAGTATGCCTGGTCCGGTGCGTCTGTAATGGATGTGCATGACCCTCCGCGACTTTTCCTCAACAACACCCTCCTCCTCGGTGGCCCGCGGGTCTGGAGCGATGATCTCCGGCGCGTCTGGCCGGGGCGGGGGATCCAAGGCATCCTCGGGCTCGACTGCCTGCGGCATTACTGCGTGCAACTGGATTTTCCCAATCACGTCGTGCGTTTCCTCGATCCCGAACGCGCCACTGGCCCGGAACTCGGCCGGGCCTTTCCCCTCGTCACGGTGGGAGAGAGCGTCTTCATCCAGGGCGATCTTCTCGGCGCCGGTTCCACGCTTTACCAGGTGGATACCGGTTGCAGCGTGGATGCAGTGATGAAACCGCCGCTCTTTCGCAAGGCCTGGGAAACCCAGCACCCCGACTGGGCGCGACAGTTTCCTTCCGGCGAAGGCCGCACCGTGGTCGAAGCGGGCTTTCCCCACGCCACTTTTGCGGGCGAGACGTACGACAAGCTCATCGTCGATGCTGCCGATCACGATTTCCTCGGCCTGCGTTTCCTCGCCCGGCACGTGGTCACGTTCAATTTCCCGAAGCACACCCTGTATCTCCGCCGGGCGGGCGATTAGAGTGTGTTCACGGATTCGAGAGACGTGAGCACGCGCGCTTGCGTTTTGGAATGCGCCGGTGCTCTGGCGCTTTTGGAGGAGGCAAAGTGGTGGCAGGCTGGCCCTACCCGCAGACCTTCCGAAAGCGGCGCGGCAGCGCCGCACTTGTATGTTGAAGAGCGCTCTTTGTTCCTCGCTGGGCTTGTGCCTGGCGCGGGAGTAAAAAGAAACCGCCGCTGCGGGTAGCCACCACAGCGGCGGAGGCCGAAGAGTGAGCACGTGCCGCACTGGGACGAG
>DASYAY010000099.1:0-133741 GCA_036501065.1 Chthoniobacter sp.
CTTTGGCTGGCTTTCCAACTATCGCCGCTTCGCCAAAGATTATGAATATCATCCCGCCAACAGCGAGGCGCTCATCCTCATCGCCGCCTCTCGTTTGATGCTCCGCCGCCTCGCATAGTTATTTTTTAGACGCCCTCTTAGGTCAGAAAAAGGGGACCACGGATTACACGAATTAAAACCTCCGCTGCGAAATCAATCCGTGAAATTCGTGTAATCCGTGGTCCAATTCTTCCGGTAACGATCTTTCGTGTGTTTCGTGGACAACCCTTTTGGCTGCGCTCCGCCGCGCGGCGTTCTCAGTGCGAGGCCCGTCAATGCGCCTGCAGCGCTGTCTGGCTCTCTTCCGCGAGGTGCATTGGCCATTCGGGATCTTGAAAATACGCGGGGTTCGACTGCTGATAGAGCTGATAGCGGCGAATGAATTCCCGGTTGAGTGCGGAGTTGCGGACGGCGAGATCGGGAAACTTCGCTACCGCCCGCTCTTGCGCGGTGTTTGCGGCTCCGGTCAGATGCGTCGGCAATCGATAGTGGGCCAGACAATACTTCAGCACCGGTTTGGTCGCGAAAAATAAGATCGCCGCCATCGTTCCAAATACTGCCAACGTCGGCAACCGGCGGCCAAACGTCGCCACCCCGGCCAAAAAGATGGACGCTGCGGCGATGATCGGAGCCCCTCCGATGAGCGCCAACGGGGTCGAAGTGAACAGAGCTTGCCGCTTTTGCTCGAGGGAAGCGCCCCCACCCGGGTAATTCATGTCGATCCAAAACAGCACCACGGCCAGCCCGCACGCCACAAACAGCCCAGTGACGGCAATAAAGATGATGATCCGGCCGATCCATCCGAGCAGCGTCCAGCGAGCTGCCCGGGAGGACTCCTGCCAGGCGGAACCGTTGCGCCGATCAACGCAGTTCTCGACCTGCAGGAAAGACGGCCGAATTCGGTAAAAGAAAGGAGGCCATATCATAGCGCAGTCGTCCGCGAGGATATTGGCATCGCCGCCGCCCTCGTTCCACTCCAAATGTCCATTGATTGGCTGATCGCGGCTGCTCCGACCTGCACAGGGGACCGTTGTTGCTTCGACGGTTCCCAACTTCACCAACAGCTCTTTTGCAAATGCTTGCAAGGGGGCGGCCATAGCATAGTGATTACTCACATCCACTGCGGTGACTATCTCCGGACTTCTTTCCAGCTTCAATTTTCGCAGAAAGTGGGCGCAGCTCGGCGTTCACTTTCTTCGTTCGCGTGATTTCAAGCTGGATCGCCTGAAAGTTGCCGGCCGGGAAATCGTGCTCAACTTTCCTACGGGCGAGAAAGACCTCCTTGAATACGAGCTCGGACAGATTTTTTTTGACGATTGCTATCGGCTGGCCAGCATCAACCCCAAACCGGCGACTATTCTGGATGTGGGCGCCAACGTCGGGTTGTTCTCTCTCGTCGCCCGACACCATTTCCCGCGCGCGGTCATTCACTGCTACGAGCCCAATCCGGAACTTCACGGTTGCCTGCGTGGCCACGTGGAACCGTTGCAAGTCGAGGTCTTCGAGGAAGCGGTCGGGTCTCGCATGGCCAGGGCGGACATGGGCGGATCGGGACAGTCTCTCTTCAAGAATGTAGTCGTCAGCGCCGATGGAACATTGCCGATGACGGCGTTTGATACTGCGGTCGAACGGATCGGTGGCAGCGTGGATCTGCTGAAGCTCGACTGCGAAGGCGCCGAGTGGGACATCATTGAGAACGCCAGGAGTTTCGACGCCGTGGGGGCGCTGGCCATGGAATATCACCTCGCCGTACGGCCCGGCGCCACGCTGCGCGACATCGAGGCCCTCGTCGAAAGTCGCGGGATGAAAGTGAATTCCGCCAGCCAAAAACTGGGTGAGGATTGGGGGTTGCTCTTTGCCAGCCGGATCGAAAGCAACCCCTTCGCATCCTCGCGCTGAACGGGAGAAATGACGATTTCCTTGCCGTCGGGCGGTTTCGCCCCATAGTGCCTTCCCACGAAACGGGGCGTAGCTTAGCTTGGTAGAGCGCTTGGTTTGGGACCAAGAGGTCGCAGGTTCGAATCCTGTCGCCCCGATTGTTTCTTCTACTGGTTTTCACGAAGGCGCTGCCGATGGGGACGGTTCCGTTGCAACGCACGGCAAACAACCGTTTGCGCCTGCATAAACGATTTCGAGCGCCGTAGTCCACCATCCCATGAGTGTGCCCATCGAGAACCACTTCCCACCGAAGAGGATATTGCTCGTCGAAGATGATGCCGCGATTTGCTATTTCCTCGGCTTGATTCTGCGAAAATCTGGCTACATGGTTTCCGTCGCCGCGGATGGCGCTGCCGGCTTGCACCTTTTTCACAATCAGCCTTGGGACCTCGTCATTACGGACCGGATGATGCCGCGCATGAATGGCGAAGCTCTCGCCATCGCCATCAAAAAAGATTCGCCGGCCCAGGCGATAATCTTGATCACCGGCTTTCCGCGGCTCGTAAAGCATCCGGAGTTGTTTGACGCTATTTTCGGCAAGCCTTTCTCCATCGCCGACCTCCTGGCAGGGATCGCGAAATTGCTGAAAGATCACGCCAGGCAAAGCTAAAAGAGCCTTGCCATCGAGGCGAAGGGTGAGACGGAGAAGCTGGCGTGAAAAAAGTCAGCGACAGCGTTTTCTCTTGCGCCGGCCTAGGTCGTCTCGCTAGCTACGATATTCGTAATCGAATTTCGATGAATCAACTCGGCGACAAACCCCTCCAGCGCCTGCTTTCCGGTTTCATCCGGATGCACGTCCTCCATCATGCCGCAGAGGGTGGATTATTCGGCAATTGGATGATCGAGGAGCTGCGGCATCACGGCTACCGCCTCAGTGCCGGCACGCTTTATCCGATGCTCCGCAGCATGGAAAGAGACGGGTGGATCAAGGGTCGCGACGAATCTCAAGGAAGCCGCCGGCGCCTGTATCGTATTACGGCGAAGGGCCGCATCGCCTTGAAGGAAGCCCGTGCCCGCCTGCGGGAACTGTTCCACGAGACGGATAACGAAGAAGGCCGGGCAAAGTCGCGCAGCCGAAATCCTGCCGCGCGAAAATCGCGAGGCCCGCGCCGCGCTTCCTAAACGCCGCCACTCTATCCTTTTTTCGAAAGCAAATCCATGGTTGAAGTCCTTTTGATGACGCACGTTCTGTTTGGTGTGGCCTGCATGCTGGCCGCGGTGTGGCTCTTTGTCGATGTGCTGCAGATCAGCGACGCTAACATCGTCCGTGTCCGAGTGGTAAGCTGGCTGGCCGCCGCCTTCATGTGGGTGGCCTTTCTGGCAGGGGGTTACTGGTATGTCACCTTTTACAAATTCGACAAAGCTATCATCCTCAAGGGACCATGGAAGTTTTCGCATAACATGGTCATGGAAACCAAGGAACACCTCGTCATCATGCTTCTATTACTCGCGACCTATCTGCCCATCGCGGCTTCCGAAGAGCTGGCTTCGAGCAAAGGCGCGCGCAAACTCCTGCTTTGGGTCGCGGCCCTCGTCGCCTTGCTGGCCCTCGGGATGGACGGTGAAGGCGGCATTATCGCCATGGGTGTGAAGGTCGGTCTCCTCCCAAAATGAACTCCCCTTCTAAAGGTAACATGGAAAACAATACCATCTCCAAACGCAGCATCGGCTTCGGTCTGGCGCTGGCGATCGCCTCTATCATCAATGCGATCATCGTTGTCGTGAAAGAAAGGAACGATGCCATCATGAACGGGATGAAGAAGATCACCGGTCACCACTGGACGACTCATAGCCTGATTGTCCTGGTGCTGTTCTTCGCTCTTGGTGGAGTGCTCACCCTGGCAAAAGGCGGGCGCGGTTTCGATATGAGCGCCGGGCGGCTCGTGGGAATCGTCACCTCAAGCGTGGCGGCTGCCGGGCTCATCATCGTTGGATTTTATTTGTTCGGCGATTGAGGGCGCCGGAAGAACGGCTTCATGGAAAATCGAACACGGCATGTCTGCGGCTTCCTGCTGATGCATTTGTCCTCACTGAATCGGTGCGCTGCCACCGCGACGACAATCGCTTTTGTCTTCGTCGCCGGCTCCGCTCTACTGGCGGATGAAGAATCGAAAACTCCTCCTCCTGCCTCCGTCGCGCCTCCAGATTCAGCGTCTTCGGAAACGGACGACTTTTGGACGCGAGATACGATGACTGGCGATTGGGGCGGGATTCGGAAACAGATGGAAGACAAAGGTGTATCCTTTGGTGCCACGTGGATAGGGCAGGGGTTCCGCAATTTCCTCGGTGGCGTTCATGTCGGTGATACCGCTGCATCAACCCTCGACTTGAATATTACCTTTGACACCGAAAAGTTAGTCGGTTGGGCGGGCGGAAAATTCTATGTCGATTTCGAGGACCACGCGGGGCCTGATCCCAGTTTGAATCTCGTTGGGGACGTCGAAAAATTCACCAAGTTGAATTGGGTGCCTTTCTTCCAGGTGGCGGAAATCTGGTATGAACAGAAACTATTCGGAGATAAGTTGCGGCTGAAAATTGGCAAGGTTGACGCCAATACCGAATTCAGTGTCATCGACAACGGACTGCCCTTTCTGAGCAGCTCGACCCAGGTGACCGGGACGCTCCTGCCCTTTCCGACGTTTCCCGACCCGCAGCCGAGCGTAAATGTATTCTTCACGCCGAATGATACGTACTACGCCAGTTTCGGCGCTTACTACGCCAACCGGCACGATCGTTTTCTCGATTTTTACGGAAGCCCTTACAACGCCCAGCAAGCCGAAGGAGGCATGTTTTTTATCGGTGAAACGGGGATGAAATGGAAACAGTTGGGCAATTGGCAAGTCGATGGAAACTTGCGCCTCGGCTTCTGGGGGCATAACGGCAATTTCCCTCGACTCGCTGGCGGCGAGAAAGAAGGCACTCATGGATTCTACGGGATCTTTGATCAGACTTTGTGGAAGCCGGAGTCGAAAGACGTGACTGATTCCAAGAGTTCGAAAGATGGAAAGGAAACCAGAGATGCCAAGGAATCAGCGGAAGAGGATCCCCGCGGCGTGCGCATGTTTCTCGAATATGCCCAGACGCCGGGAGATGTATCCATCATGGACCGTCACATTGGCGGAGGGTTATCGTGGACTGGTCCTATACCCCCGCGGCCAAAGGATATATTGGGAGTTACGCTGCAATACATCCATTTGAGCGAAAGCGCCGGCGTGCCCAAATCGTACGAACAAACGTTCGAAAGTTTCTATAAAATCCAAGTCACCCCTTGGGCCGCCATTCAACCGGACCTGCAATACATCACCCATCCCGGCGGTCAGTATCCGAGTGCCTTGGTGGGCACCCTGCAATTCGAGATCCATTTCTAAACTCGCCGGCTGTCCTCAAACTGCCCCGAAGCGCTCGGCGGCCAGAAGAATCCCCGCGGCTTTGTCCATGGTTTCCTGCCATTCCTTTTCGGCCACGGAATCCGCGACGATCCCGGCGCCCACGTGAAAGTGCGCGCAGCCATCTTCCATGACCACGGTGCGGATGGCGATATTGAATTGGCTCTCGCCGTTGAATCCAAACCAGCCCAGCGCGCCCGTATAAACGCCGCGGCGGCCCTGCTCCAGTTCGGCGATGATCTCGCGGGCCCGCTTTTTCGGTGCACCCGTGATCGAGCCACCGGGAAAGCAACTCCGCAAAGCCATCACATGATCGACATCCTCACGCAGGAGCCCTTCCACGGTCGAGACCAGATGAAAGACGTGCTCGTAGACCTCGAGCCGCAGCAGTTCTTTCACCCGCACGCTCCCGTATTCGCAGATGGCTCCGAGGTCATTGCGTTCGAGATCGGTGATCATCACCAATTCCGCCGTCTCCTTCGCTGAATTGCGGAGTTGATACGCCGAGAGCGCATCCGCCGTGGCGTCGGCGTGGCGCGGACGCGTGCCCTTGATGGGGCGTGTGCGGATGGCGCGGGCGGAGATTCGCAAGAAAGATTCCGGCGAGGTCGAAAGGATCGCACGCCCGCCCAGTTCCAAAAATGCCGCGTACGGCGCAGGCGAATAATGGCGGAGCGCTTCATAGAAGGCGAAGGCATCGCCGTTCCATCGCGCCGAGAACCGGTGCGCCAGGTTGACCTGGTAAATGTCGCCCGCCGCGATGTACTCCTGGGCTCGTCGAACCAGTTCACAGAATCTCGTCCGGTCCATTTCCGGGGCGAATTTCGGCCCGGGCATCGTCGCAGTTCCCGCCATTTCCTTCAGCCGGGAGGATAAATCCCCGATTTCGTACCAGCGCTGTTCCGCGTGACGATAAATGAGCGCATCCTCGTAGAAGCCGAAGCAAAAGGCGCCGTCGTAATCCACAAAGCCCGCGGCGAAGCCGTCCGGCAGGCCGTCGTCGCAGCGCAGGCCGCTCTCGCGCCACCGCAATTCCTCTTGCAACTCCCGCCAGTCGTTCGGCGCGCCGCCACGCAGAACCTTGCGAGGCCCGGCCGCAACGATGGAGAGTTGCCCCGCCTCACCGCACTCCAGTGCGGTGTCGAAATACACGCGTCCCGGAAGGTGGGCGCAGGCCGCGGCCACATCGACAGGCGCAAGATCCAGCGCCACGGGACGCGGCGTGCGGGCAATGGGCCCCGGTCTGAAAATCGGCATGGCATCGCTTGCGGGAGAATCGCTCCCTTTTCAAACGAAAACTTTCGGCTACTGTGTGCCTCTTCTGCCATGAAAAGACTGACGATCTTCCCGTTTGCAATGCTTTTCGCCCTCGCGGCGTCCGCCCGGCTTGCTGCCGCCGATCCGCAGAGCAACTTCGGCCTCGCGCCGACGCCGCCTGACTCATTGCAGCCGGCGTCCCCGTCTCCGGCGGCGGCACCTGCGCCGTTGGGCGTCCCGCTCATTCCTGACGCCCTGCCGGCCGCCGACAAGCCGTCCGCCGAAGCGGGTAAATCCAGCGGCGGATTGGAAAAGACGGCCAAGCCGAACCAGACCGTCGTCGAGGAAGACAAGCTTCACAAACGCATCCAGTATCGCAAGGCGATGACCAAGGCCCTGCGCGATCCCGGGCTCAATGCGATCAAGGAAACCGCCCTCAAATCGAAAACCGACTTCGAGTACCGGAAACACTTTATCGAATATTACAACGGCCTGTTCGACCTCCTCGAAAAGATCGACAAGACCCTCGATCACGACGAAATGGAAACGATGCGCAAGGCGTGCACCGGGCGTTATTACGAAGCCCGCATTCAGGGGGCTGTCGATCCCGCCACCTTCCGGAAGCCCAAGCAATAGTCCTGGGGAGAGAGCCATTTTCGCAGCCCGGCGCCCCCGCGAGATCGGCAGCCGGGGGAAATACCAGTTGTGCCCAAAGCGAACTGTGTCTACTTTCCGACCCCTCTTCCCTGACTTAAAAGGCGCATTCGTCTAGAGGCCTAGGACACAGCCCTCTCAAGGCTGGTACACGGGTTCGAATCCCGTATGCGCTGCCACCCGATTTACATTGAAAGTTGCTCGAATACAGTGGGTTGGGACACTTCTTCGGTGAGTTCGAACCTCCATATGCTTACGCATAAAACCGCAAAATAACGGTTTGTATTGGGCAGTAATTGGCGGCAATTTTCAGTGAGAGAATGACGGTCTTGCAGATCGTTGTTGATCAACTCCTTCGATGGCGACTTCGATGCCCATCCATCTGATCCCCAGCAATTCGGTCTCCGAGAACAATGTCCTGCTGGGACGGTTCCTCGAGTACGTTGCAGAACAAAAGCACGACCTGTATCCGGCCCAGGAAGCTGCGATCGTGGAGTTGTACGACGAGAAGAACGTCATCCTGAACACGCCCACCGCCTCGGGAAAATCGCTCGTCGCTGCCGCCCTTCATTTCAAAAGCCTCGCCCAGGGTAAGCGCTCGATCTACACGTGCCCGATCAAGGCGCTCGTCAATGAGAAGTGGCTGGCCCTTTGCCGGCTGTTTGGGCCGGAGAATGTGGGCTTGAGCACGGGCGACGCCTCCGTCAATCGCGACGCGCCGATCCTCTGCTGCACCGCTGAAATCCTCGCCAATATCGCCTTGCGTGAGGGTTCCCGCGCCAACGTGCAGGACGTAGTTATGGATGAATTCCATTACTACGCGGACCGCGACCGCGGCGTCGCCTGGCAGGTGCCACTGCTCACTCTGCCGCAGACGCGGTTTTTGCTGATGTCCGCGACGCTCGGGGACGCTGGCTTTTTTGAGGAGGAACTGACGCGTCTCAATGGCTTGCAGACTGTCATCGTTGCCTCGAAGGATCGCCCGGTGCCGCTGGAATTTTCTTACGCCGAAACGCCGTTGGCAAATACGCTCGAGGGCTTGGTGACGGACGAAAAGGCCCCGGTCTACGTCGTCCATTTCACGCAGTTGGACGCGGCTCAAAGTGCGCAGGATTTCATGAGTACCAATGTGTGTACTCGCGCGGAGAAGGAGGCGATCGCCCATGCTTTGGAGGGTTTCAAGTTTCACAGCCCCTATGGTCCCGAAATCAAGAAATGGCTGAAGCACGGGATTGGGTTGCACCACGCCGGGCTTTTGCCGAAGTACCGTCTGTTGGTCGAGCAACTGGCGCAACGCGGTCTGCTCAAGGTGATCTGCGGCACGGACACCCTGGGGCTCGGGATCAATGTCCCCATCCGCACCGTTCTTCTCACGCAGCTCTGCAAATTCAGCGGACAGAAGACTGGCATCCTCAGCGCGCGTGACTTTCATCAAATCTGCGGGCGCGCGGGCCGAAAGGGCTTCGACGAATGCGGCTGGGTGGTCGCACAGGCGCCCGAGCATGTGATCGAAAATCTCCAACTCGAACAGAAGCAATCCAAGGGCGGAAAAAAGTTCGTCAAACGCAAGCCGCCGGAGCGGAACTTTGTCAGTTGGGACGAGAAGACCTTTGCGCGGCTGATCGCCGCACCGCCGGAGCGGCTGATCAGCCAGTTCCAAGTCTCGCATGGCATGCTGCTCAACGTCCTCAGCCGCCCGACGGACGGATGCCGCGCGATGCAGGAACTGATCGCGCGCTGCCATGAATTGCTCAAGGCGAAGAAGGCGCTGACCCGGCGCGGCTGGCAACTTTTCCGTGCGCTGTTGGAGCGCGGGATCATCGAGTTCATCCCTCAGACCGCGGAAGGCGCCAAGGTGAGAGTGAACGTGGCCCTCCAGGACGATTTCTCGATGAACCAGACGCTCTCGCTCTACGTTCACGACACGCTTCCGCTCATGGATCCCCAGGCGCCCGACTACGCGCTCGTCGTGCTCACCCTGGTCGAATCCATCCTCGAAGACCCCGATTTGATCCTCCGCAAGCAACTCGACAAGGTGAAGAGCCAAGCCATCGCGGAGATGAAGATGCAAGGGGTTGAATACAACCAACGCATGGAGGAACTCGAAAAGCTGGAATATCCCAAGCCGAATCGCGACTTCATCTATTCGACCTTCAACGCCTTCGCCGTCCGTCACCCGTGGATCGGCGAGGAGAATATCCGGCCGAAATCCATCGCCCGGGAGATGTTTGAGGGATTTCTTTCCTTCGCCGACTACATCAAGATCTACGAACTCCAGCGCGCGGAAGGGGTCCTGCTGCGGCATCTCTCGAACGTCCACAAGGTCCTCGCGCAGACGGTCCCTGATTCCGCCAAGAACGATAACATTCGCGAGATGGAGTTCTACCTGGCCGCGATGCTCCGGCAGATCGATTCCAGCCTCCTCGAAGAATGGGAAAAAATGCGCGATCCCAGCTACCAGCCGCGTGGCGAGTCGCCAGAAGTGCGTCCGCCCGGCGCGGAAGAAGCCGCTGCCGACATTACGCGCGACCCCAAGGCATTCCCCAAGGCCATCCGCACGCAAATCTTCACCTTCCTCCGCGCCCTCGTTAGCGGCGACCTCGAAGCCGCGCTGGCGAGCCTGAGCGCGCAACCTTCCATCGACGGCGAGCCGTGGACGACCGACCGCCTCCGGCGGGCGCTCGACGCCTACCACGTGGATCACGAACGCATCTGCCTGGACCCCGCCGCGCGCAATTCACAGCACACCTATATCACGCCGTCCGAAGACAAACGCCGCTGGCGGGTGCAACAGATGTTAGTCGATCCGGGTGAAGCCAATGATTGGGTTGCGGAATTCGAAGTCGACCTTGTGGATTCGCGCATCCTCGGTGCACCTGTGCTCCGGTTGAACCGCCTCGCGAGCTTAGTTTGATCGAGTGGAGGGCGGTTGGGTCGCGTCTCGACCGCTCGCCGTGTAGATCATCCCCCACGTCCGCGAAAATGGGGTGATGTTCACGGGCGACAGCTCGCGTTTCCTAAATCATGAACCGCTATTGCCCGCGAGCACCATCTTGCATGGCCTCATTCGAGTTCTTGGATGAGGCCCGCGGTGCTCACGCTACGCCGAATTGTCTCTGCGGAGATTTGAGCAATGAACCGATCAAATTCCGCCAACCCGAAGCACAATCGAGTTTGAGTGGAGAAATCTTCCGTTGCTGAACCCAATTAATTTTTTGCGATTGGCGCGACGAAATGACCGATGCTCCTGTCAAATGAGAACGCATTTTGGTGCCTCACTCCTTGTCGCCCTGCATTAATTCCCGGGCGACATTTTTGCACAGGTTTACGAAAACGCTTTCGGCAAAGGTCAGCTTGATCCCGCGGCGATGAAGCACCCCCCATCTGCGGCGCAACTTCCAGCGGCCGAGGGGGAGAGAGACGAGTGAGCGCTGGCGGATCTCCGTCGCCGCGATCCATTTGGGCAGGATACCGACCCCGAGATCCAGGCGGACGAATTGCTTGATTGCCTCTTCGCTGTCGATCTCGATAAATGGCTGAACTCGGATGCCTTTGCGCCGGAAATACGCCTCGATGAGGCTGTGTGTTTCGCTGCCTCTTTCGGGAAGGATGAGATTCTGCTCGGCCAGATCCTCGGGAATGGCCTTGCGCTTCAACACCCACGGATGGAGCGGATTAACGAGGAAGTCCAATTCATCGTCGCAGATCGGCGTAAAGGTCGTGCCGGGGTGCAGCGCGGGTTCGACGTAGATTCCCAGGTCGACGTCGCCTTCCTCGATGGCGGTGAGCGCCCGTTCCGTGGAGCACGGATCGATTTTCACCCTAAACTCCGGGAAACTCTCGCGAAATTCCCGCAACGCCGGAGGCACAAGATACTGGCATGAGGTGATATTCGCGGCGATGTGCAGGCGCCCCTGCTTCCAATCCTGCCAGGACTTGAGCGTGGTGCGGGCCTTGGCCATGCGGCGCAGGATCTCCTCGGCCTCCAGGAACAGCTGTTTTCCGGGTGCGGTCAGTGTCACCCGGCGGGAAGTCCGCTCGAGCAATCGGCAACGCAAATCCTTTTCCAAAGCCTTGAGGCAGTGGCTGATGGCCGACGGAGTCAGAGCCAGTTCCTGGGCTGCCCGGCTGAGGTTGAGCTGGCGGGCCACAGTCACGAAGACCCGCAAATACCGCGTATCAATTACCTCGTCCATCGACGCAGCCTCCTGCACGAAAGTGCGGCTCCGCGCAGGCAAGAATAAAGGCCGAAAAGCCGGGGGGAAAAATCGGTCATGGAATCTATCTGTGAATCGGATTCAGCAATCGATCAAGCGCAATTCAATGTCGGAATTATCAGGATATCCCCGACGACTGGCACATCCGTTGCTAGCCCCACCGGCCCGTGCCCGATTCGCCGACTGCTCCGAAAAATTCCAAAGAAGCGCCACAGGGGGAGTCACTCAAAGTCAGCGCGACAAAGCGCCAGACTTGCAACATCGGCTTTGTCCCGATGATCGATTGTGCGCCGCTCATCGTGGCGCAGGAACTGGGGCTCTTTGCCAAACACGGAACCTCCGTCCGCCTCACGCGGGAACTGGGTTGGGCGACCATTCGGGAGAAACTGCTGCACCAGGAATTGGACGCCGCGCATGCGCCTGCGAGCATGGCCTTTGCCATCCATTGCGGCATCGGTGTCGTTCCGCGACCCTGCGTAGCCGGCATGGTCATGTCGCTCAACGGGAGCGCGATCACCCTCTCGCACGAACTTCGGAAGCTCGGCGTGCGCAACGCGGTAACTCTCAAGCAACTCATCGACCGGGAGCGCGACCGCAGGACTTTCCACTTCGGAGCGGTGCTCGATCTTTCGACGCAGAACTACAATCTGCGGACCTGGCTCAAGGCGGGCGGAATTGATCCGGACGTCGACGTCCAAATCACAGTGGTTCCCCCTCCGCTGGTCCATCGGGCGCTGGCGGACAGGCACCTCGATGGCTATTGCGTCGCTGAACCGTGGAATTCATTGGCCGTTCACGAAGGCACCGGTTGGATCGTCGAGACCGCCTCGAACGTCGCACCCCGGCACCCGGAGAAGGTTTTCCTCGTCCTCGAGAAATTTGCCAAGGATCGCTCCAAGGAATTCCGCGCGCTGCTCGCCGCCTTGATCGAAGCAAGCATCTTCTGCGAGCAACCCGCCAATCGCAAGGAACTGATCCGCATCCTTGCACAGCCATGCTATCTCGACGTTCCCGCGCGGATTCTCGAGAACTCGCTGCTGGGCCCACTTTCGACGGGGTACGAGGAGCGAGACGCGTCGAATTTCATTATCTTTCACCGCGACAACGCGAGCGCCCCAACGCGATCCCAAGGCTGGAAGGTCTTCAATCAAATCCGCGAAGCGGGACGTGCCCGGGCGTGCCGGAGGTTTCGGCCCGACGTCATCTCGCGCATCTTTCGCGAGGACCTCTACCAGGAGGCCTGCCAGGAGGTCGGTCCGCGGGAGGAACCGAACTCGGGTTCCCGCCTGCATCGCGAGTCCGCACCACCGCCCAGCCCGAATGGAATGAAAGCTTCGACCGAGAATCGCCCGCTGCGTTGGGCTTTGGCCGGGTGACATTTTCCCAAGCGTCTTCCCCAGGACATCCAGCAAATAACCTAGCCGCATGAACGAAAACCCACAAAAACACCCACAAAAACACCCAATGTATCGGCGCCCTTTCCTGGTGGCGTCCGCCGCCATCCTAGCCACCTTCACCTGCTCGCTCCGCGCTGGAGCCGCGGAGTTGCCGACTTCAAAAGTCGATACCACCGGCTTGGCCGTCACCGACACCACGGTGACCGTCGGCCAGTTGCACTCCGCCACCGGCACGATGGCGATCAGCGAAACCGGCTCGATCGAAGCGGAGCGCTTAGCCATCGACCAGATCAACGCAGCTGGAGGAGTTCTCGGACGGCAAATCAAGATCACCCAGGAAGACGGCGCCAGCGATTGGCCCACCTTCGCTGAAAAGGCCAAGAAGCTTCTCGTGGACGACCACGTCGCTTCGGTCTTTGGCTGCTGGACCTCTGCCTCCCGCAAAGCCGTGCTGCCGGTTTTTGAGAAAGAAAACGGGCTCCTCTACTATCCGACCTTTTACGAGGGCCTGGAACAGTCTCACAACGTCTTCTATACCGGCCAGGAAGCGACCCAGCAAATCATTGCGGGACTAGCCTGGATCGCCAAGCAGAAGAAAGCGAAGACCTTCTATTTGATCGGCTCCGACTATATCTGGCCCCGAACCTCCAACAAAATTGCCCGCAAATACATTGAAAACGTGCTCCATGGCACGGTCGTCGGTGAGGAGTATTACGCGTTGGGTTCGACGCAGTTCGGGACACTGATCAACAAGATCAAGCTCAAGAAGCCGGACGTCATCTATGCGATCGTCGTCGGCGGAAGTAACGTCGCCTTCTACAAGCAGTTGAAAGCCGCGGGCATCACCGGCGCGAATCATACCCTTCTGACCATTTCGGTCACCGAGGATGAAGCGCTCGGCATCGGCGGGGAAAACCTCGTCGGATTCTATTCCGCGATGAAGTATTTCCAAAGCTTGCAGAACCCGAACAACGAAGCCTTCGTCAAGGCGTTCAAGGCCAAGTATGGAGAAAAAGCCGTGATCGGCGATGTCACCCAGGCCGCCTATGAGGGGCCGTGGCTGTGGAAAATGGCCTGCGAAAAAGCGCAAAGCTTCGACGTCGACAAAGTCGTTGCGGCTTCTCCGGACCTCGAATTCAAGGAGGCCCCGGAAGGTTATGTCCGGATCCATCACGAGAACCATCATCTCTGGAGCAAGCTCCGCATCGGTCAGTGGGGGACCGACGGGCAAGCCAAAGTTCTTTACGAGTCCGAACTCATCGAACCGAATCCGTTCCCGAAGGGCTATCAATAACACTCTGGTGTGGAGGAGTAGCTTCGGGGGAACGATTCCCCCGAAGCTCTCCGGCCACGCGTTCCTGATTCTTTCCTTTTCCACCGATCTCCTATGACAATTCTTGCGTCATACAGTGCGTCTGAACTTTGGTCCATCTTGGTTATGCAGGGCTTCGCCGGGCTCAGCCTGTTCAGCGTTCTTCTCCTCATGGCCCTGGGCCTGGCCATTATCTTCGGACAGATGGGCGTGGTGAATCTCGCGCACGGAGAGTTCATGGCTCTGGGCGCCTATGTGGTCTATCTCTGCTCGCAAATCGTCCAGGACCACCTGCCATCGTTGCAGCCCTATTATTTCGTGGTCGCGATCGTCATCGCCTTCTTCGTTGCGGGAATCTTTGGCATGTTTGTGGAGTGGAGCATGATCCGGTTCCTCTATCGGCGTCCCCTGGATACGCTCCTCGCCACCTGGGGCCTGAGCCTCATCATGCAGCAGGCCTTCCGGTCGATTTTCGGCGCCCGCGAAGTTACGCCGACATTACCAGAATGGTTGATGGGATCTTTCAAGCCCTCCGAAAGTATCGATATCCCGATCAATGGTGTGTTTGTCATGGGGCTCTCGCTGCTGCTCACCGCTGGATTGGCTCTCTTTATTTTTAAATCACGCACCGGTCTGCGGATTCGCGCGACCGTGCAAAACCGCCAGATGAGTGGCGCGGTCGGCATCAACACCGGCTTGGTCGACCGCTTCACCTTTGCCCTCGGCTGCGGCATCGCCGGGGTGGCCGGCGCGGCCTTTACCACCATTGGTTCCACCGGACCCGACAGCGGCCAGCGCTATATCGTCGATACCTTCCTGGTCGTAGTTTTCGGCGGCTCGGCCAGCATGCTTGGGACCATCGCTTCGGCTTTCACCATTGCCCAGGGCCAATCCATCTCAGAATTCTTTTTGGAGGGCACCATGGGGAAGGTCATGACGCTCACGGCCATCGTCGTCATCCTGATGTTACGGCCCAAAGGTCTCTTTCCGAGCAAAGTCCGAGTTTAAAACTCCATCCATTCCATCCGTCTCACTCTATGAAAAAGGTTTACAAACACCTCCTGGGCGGCACTGAAGGTACCATTGGCCTCGCCGCGCTCCTTATCCTCCTCGCGATTATCTTGCCCGCCTCGATGGATATCTTCCGATTAAACTTGGTCGGCAAATACATTAGTTACTCGTTCGTCGCGGTCGGCTTGGTTATGCTTTGGGGGAATGCCGGCGTCCTCAGTCTGGGCCAGGGAATCTTCTTCGGTCTGGGCGGCTACTGTATGGCGATGTTTCTGAAACTCGAAGCCTCCGATCCCATTAGTACGAAGATTCAGTCCACGCCGGGTATTCCCGACTTCATGGATTGGAACCAGATCACGCATCTTCCGGCCTTTTGGGTGCCATTTCGAAGTTTCCCCTTCGCCATGGCAGCCATTCTTGTCCTTCCGGCACTCCTGGCCTATGTGCTGGGGAACGCCATGTTCAAGCGCCGCGTCGGCGGCGTCTATTTCGCAGTCATCACTCAGGCCGTGGCCTTGATCGTGTCACTCGGAATCGATGGTAATCAGGGTTACACCGGTGGCCGCAATGGTATCACGGACTTACGAACCCTTTTGGGATGGGACATTCGCACCACGTCGGCGCAGTACATCCTCTACTATGTCGCCGTCGCCCTGCTGATCGGCTGCATCCTTATTGGTCGAATGGTTCTTTCCACCCGCATGGGCCGCGTCTTGCTGGCCATGCGGGACCGCGAAGACCGGTTGCGCTTCTCGGGTTACAACGTCGCGAATTTCAAGATTTTCGTCTTTTCCCTCGCGGCGATGATGAGTTCCATCGGCGGTGCGATGTTTGTCCTGCAAGTCGGATTCATTTCCCCTTCGCTGGTTGGCATCGTCCCGTCCATTGAGATGGTCATCTTCGCGGCGGTCGGCGGGAAGATGTCTCTCCTCGGGGCAGTCTACGGTACCCTGGTGGTGAATACCGCCAAGAGTCTGTTCTCGGAAAGCTTTCCCCAACTTTGGCTCTTCCTCATGGGTGGGCTGTTTATCGCCGTAGTCATGCTCTTTCCCGATGGTCTTGCCGGAATCTACACCACCGTGCGCCGCTGGGTGATACGCGCCAGCAAGACGCGAAGGCCCAAGGTGAGCCAGCCGGTCGTAGCGGCGGAACTGGTCAACGTCGAAGGGGATTAATTCATGTCCAGCAACTCCGACTATCTCCTTTCCATTGAGGATCTCACCGTCTCCTTCGACGGGTTCAAAGCCGTCGATTCCTTGAACCTGTATGTCGACCGCAATGAGCTTCGGGTCATCATCGGCCCGAACGGCGCGGGCAAGACTACGGTCCTCGATCTCATCTGCGGCAAGACCAAGGCTACGGGCGGCAGCATCAAATTCAAAGGCCGCGAGATGCTCGGCCTCCAGGAACACAAAATCGTTCACGCCGGGATCGGGCGGAAGTTTCAGACACCGTCGATCTACGAAAATCTGACCGTCTTCGAGAATCTCGAGATATCCTATCCCTCCGGCCAGAGCGTCTTCGGCTGCCTCGGTTTCCGCCGCACTCCGGCGGTCATCGAGCGGATCGAGAGCGTCGCCAAGACCGTCTTCCTGCAGGATCTACTCCAGGTGGAAGGGGCGTTTCTCAGCCATGGCCAGAAGCAATGGCTCGAGATCGGCATGCTTCTGATGCAAGATCCCGAGTTACTGATGCTCGACGAACCGGTGGCCGGAATGAGCCAGCCGGAGCGCGAGCAGACGGTCGAACTCCTCAAGCGCATTTGCGAAAAGCGCGGCATCCTGGTCATCGAACATGACATGGACTTCGTGGAAAAGATCGCTCACCGGGTGACCGTGCTGCACCTCGGTAAGTTCCTCGCCGAGGGCAGCATGGAGGCGATTAGAAACAACCCGAAGGTTCAGGAGGTCTACCTCGGACATTGATTCCTTAATTATGCTCGAAGTATCCGATCTGCACGTTAACTACGGACAAAGTGAAGTCATTCACGCCGCGACATTCGCGGTGAAGAAGGGCGAGATCCTCGCCGTCATGGGCCGGAATGGCATGGGCAAGACAACCCTGCTCAAAGCATTGGTCGGCCTGCTCGGCGCCCGCGCCGGTTCGATCAAGGTCGATGGTCAGGAAATCAGTGCACTCCCGCCACACCGGCGGGTGCGATGCGGCATGGCTTTCGTCCCGCAAGGCCGGATGATTTTTTCCGGCCTCTCGGTTTTCGAGAACCTCATCTCTGGCGCCCGGGGGAAAGTCAGCAAGAAAGCCTTGGACGAAATCTACGGCCTGTTTCCCGTCCTGGCCGAAATGCGCAATCGCAAAGGTGGCAACCTTTCCGGCGGCCAGCAGCAGCAACTGGCCATTGGCCGGGCATTGATCACCGAACCAAAGGTCTTGATTCTCGATGAACCAACCGAGGGCATCCAGCCCTCGATCATCAAGGACATCGCGCGTGCCCTGAAACAGGTGCGGGAGATGCGCGACCTGACCATCGTCGTCACGGAGCAGGTGGTTAGCTTTATGATGGAAGTCTGCGACCGGATGCTGGTCATCGATCGTGGCCGGTTTATTCACGAAGATCTGCGCGCCAACGTCAACGACGAGAAGGTCAAAAGGCTGCTCGCCGTCTAAGTCCCAAACCCAAAACACCCAACCATCGCGCTCTTTGATGTACTCATCAGAGAGAGCCTCCCAAATACTTCCCAACACCCAAACCCATATGCCTAACACACTGATCAAAGTCGACCTCAATGCACCAGCCTCCAGCCAGGAAGTAATTCACAATCGCTGGCACCCGGACATCCCCATGGTCGCATGGGTGAAACCCGGGGATGAGTTTCGCGTGGAATGTGTCGATTGGACCGGCGGTCAAATCTTCAACGACGACAGCGCCAATGACGTGCGCGATGTCGATCTTACCAAAGTCCATTACCTGAGCGGCCCCATTGGAGTTGAAACCACCGAACCCGGAGATTTGCTCGTGGTCGACATTCTCGACATCGGCAGTCTGCCCACTTCGGAGTGGGGATTTACCGGTATCTTCGACCGGACCAACGGTGGCGGCTTTCTCGTCGACCATTATCCGGACGCTCGAAAGGCGTGTTGGGATTTTCACGGAATTTACACGTCGTCGCGGCACATTCCCGGTGTCGAATTTGCCGGAATCATGCATCCGGGCTTGATCGGGTGTCTGCCCTCCAAATCCCTGCTCGATACCTGGAACAAGCGCGAATCCGAGTTATTCGCAACTAATCCCGATCGCGTGCCGCCGCTATGCGCCCTCCCGTACGCCCCGACGGCGCACATGGGTAAAATGACCGGCGACGCGGCGGCGGAAGCCGCCAAGGAAGGCGCGCGCACCGTGCCGCCTCGCGAGCACGGTGGTAACTGTGACATCAAAAACCTGACGCGCGGGTCGAAGGTCTACTTTCCCGTTTATGTGAAAGGTGGCGGTCTCTCGATGGGAGATATCCATTTCTCGCAGGGTGACGGCGAAATCACCTTCTGCGGCGCCATTGAAATGGCCGGTTGGCTCGATCTCCGGGTCAGCGTCATCAAAAACGGCGTGGCCATGTATGGGATCACGAATCCGATCTTCCAGCCCAGCCCGCTGGAGCCGAAATATCTGCGCCATTTGATCTTCGAAGGCATCTCCGTGGACGAGGCTGGAAAGCAATACTATCTGGATCCTCATATCGCCTATCGCCGCGCCTGTCTCAACGCCATCGAATATATGAAGAAATTTGGATATACCGGAGAACAGGCCTACGCCATCCTCGGCACCGCCCCGGTGGAAGGTCGTATCAGCGGAATAGTGGATATTCCGAATGCCTGCGCGACGCTCTATCTTCCCACGGAAATCTTCGACTTCGACATCACCCCGAAAGCCTCTGGCCCATTCGCCGGCGTCAGCGGCAGCGTCGATTTGGCCAAGACCAGTTAGTCGTCTTTCCCATTCTGCTCTCCGCCGCCGGGCGCGCACGACTGCGCCCGGCGGCCAGCAGGACACTCCTTTCCCACTTATGCCCGTTTACGAATACGAATGCGAAGATTGCGGCGAATTCTCGGAATCCCGGGTGATCGCCGAGCGAAATCATCCGGCGCTTTGCCCCACCTGCGGCGGTCCAGCCCCGCGGAACATCTCGGCGCCTTTTCTCGCCGTGATGTCCCCGGTACAACGCATGGCGGCAACGCGCAACGAACGCAGCCAGCACGAACCTCGCATGACTTCCGGCCGTCCATGCTGCGCCTCCGGCGGGTGCTCGCACACTCGCAAGAAGAAAGCCAAGGCAGCGGATGGCGAGAAGCCCGCACTCCAGGCATCCAAGAAAAAGTATCGGCGCCCCTGGATGCTCGGCCACTAAAGGAAATCCCGGAATGGCGCTTCAAGATATCGAAACCCAGTCTGAAGCGCCGCCGGAGCCCAGAGTGCCGGAGCCCAACCCCGCCGAAATCGCGCGAGAACTTCCCCCGATTTTGCGAGGCATCGGGAGCGCCGCCCGATGGCTCATCGTCGTCCTCCCGATGGCTGCCGTTGTCGGTTCAGCGTGCGCCTTTTTCCTTTGGAGTCTCGATGCCCTCACGCACTTCCGCTTCGATCATCCGGCGCTCCTTTTTCTCCTGCCCATT
This sequence comes from Chthoniobacter sp., assembly GCA_036501065.1. Classification (GTDB taxonomy): domain Bacteria; phylum Verrucomicrobiota; class Verrucomicrobiia; order Chthoniobacterales; family Chthoniobacteraceae; genus Chthoniobacter. The sequence goes on from DASYAY010000099.1 coordinate 19,835, forward strand.
GCCGGCTTTGGCGTCGGGGCGCTCTATCATCATTACGGTCGGTCAGCGGAAGGTGGAAACAATCTCATCATGGATCAGATCCATCAGCCCGGCGGCGGAGTGCCGGCGCGGATGGCTCCTCTGGTCCTTGTGGGAACGCTGGCCACCCATCTCTTTGGCGGTTCGGCGGGACGGGAGGGGACGGCGGTGCAGATGGGTGGCAGTATCGCCAGCGTGTTCTGTCGATGGTTTGGACTGAATGAGGATCAAGTGCGCATCGTTCTCATGGCCGGTGTGGCTGCCGGCTTTGGGGCAGTCTTCGGCACCCCACTCGCTGGAGCGGTGTTTGCGCTGGAGGTGCTGATGATCGGGCGCATCGAGTATCGGGCGCTGCTCCCGTGCTTTATCGCCGCCGTCGCCGGCGATTGGACGTGTCACGCTTGGGGTGTCGGCCACACACATTACCGGATCGCCTATTTGGCCAGCGATTCATCCCCAGCGGCATTTTTTCACCTCGAGCCTCTACTGCTCGCCAAGGTGGTCGTGGCAGCTGCGGCCTTCGGCGTGGCCGGGACGGTGTTCGCCGAACTCTCGCATCGTCTCAGCGCGCTCTTCAAAAAGTTCATCCCATATGGACCTCTGCGGCCGGTAATCGGAGGCTCGTTGGTCATCGGCTTGTTTTATCTCGCAGGAACCAGCGATTGCCTTGGTCTCGGAGTTTCGTCTCCAGATCCTAATGCGATCACCATTGTCTCCTTCTTTCGCTCTCCGCAAATCCACTATTGGAGCTGGCTTTGGAAAATCGTTTTCACCGCGGTCACCTTAAGCAGTGGATTTAAGGGCGGTGAAGTTACACCGTTGTTTTTCGTGGGCGCCGCACTGGGCAATGCCCTAGCCGGCGTCCTCGGTGCGCCCACGGATCTTCTCGCCGCGCTCGGCTTCGTCGCCATTTTTGCCGGCGCGACCAACACTCCACTGGCTTGCACGATCATGGGTGTCGAGCTTTTTGGCGCGACTCACCTCGTCTATCTGGCCACCGCCTGTTTCGTGGCCTATCTCTGCAGTGGCCACTCCGGGATCTACCTTTCCCAGCGCGTGGCGATCCCCAAAACTGGCTACGTCCCACTGCCTCCAGAGATTTCACTGCGCGAAATTCGCGAAATGCGGATCTCAAGAATCAGGATGCGGGACCAACCGTTGGCGAAAACCACTCCGCGCTCTCCTCCTTTTCTTCAGCATTTTCTTCTTCTTTTTCCCTTTCCCCGCGCCGCACGAGCGGAAAAAGAGAAAGATTAACAGAAGGACAAAGAGGGCGTCCATCAGTCCCGTAGTAGGGAGCGGAGCAGGCATCCCCCGAAAGAGATTTAGCCCGGCGGCAGAACGTGGTCGTGTCTTTGAAGCCCGCGTCCGGTTCAAAGAGTTCCATCCAGCGGTTCCGCGCCTCCTCCGCGGCATATCACCAATGCCGGCATCACCAAGATGACTTACACCCTGGCGACCTTCGCCTCGACGACATTTATCGAGTCGGATTTCACCCTCGAGCTACCGGTCAACTACACCGGTACGCTCGTGGAGACGAGCACCAGCCTCGTCCTCGAGAACTCGTCGATCCGCCTCCACCCGCGGGTGCAGAACTGGCCACGCCAGCCTTGGCGGGCGACGAAAACAATGGACCGACCGATCCAGGCATGCCGGCCGCCATTCCCGCCCCTGAACCGGCCAGTATCTCACTGCTAGCTCTAGGCGTCGCCGCTCTCTTCGGCCGTGCCGAAATGCGAATAGGGCTGGCCTTCTGCCCGTCCGCGGGCTGAGGGTTCTTCGAATTCAAGATACCATGACCCGATGGGCAGAAATTAGGATTTACGCGGTGGCCGACTTGTTCGAAAACGAACAGGGGTATCGCTGGTGACCTGCCGTTCACCGATACGGCTGCCCATTTATGCCCACCCCGAATCCAAAAGAGCCCCCGCCATCGGCCAAATCGTTCTTGATCGAGATCGCGATTTACGCGGCACTGGTCCTGATCTATTTCCTGCTGGTGCTTCACTTCTTGGGGGACAGTGTCAAGCGTCTCTACGACGACGACAAACGCTGGTACGCCGTGGTCGCCCTGTCGCTGATGGTCGGCCAGGGGTTTGGGTTGGATTGGTTGACGACTCGTCTGATGCGGGTAATCCGAGCGAAGTCCGAATGAATTGTCCGCGATGAACTTTCCCATTTCCGGCCAGCACATCAATCCAGTGTACCTGATCGTGGTCGGCTTCGTCATCGGCGTCTTTGGGGGCTTTTTCGGCGTCGGAGGCAGCTTCCTGGCCGGCCCGGCACTTTTCATTGCTGGCATGCCGATGAACTTCGTTGTCGGGACCGATCTCGCGCACATTGTCGGCAAGTCGATCGCTGCCGCGAGAAAACATCAGACCTTGGGGAACGTTGACATGAAACTCGCCTGGATCATGGTGATCGGCACGGTGATTGGCAGTGAACTCGGTGCGCAGGGAATCCAAATGCTCAAACGCACCGGCAAAGTCGACTTCACCGTCGGAATCACGTTCGTCGTCGTCCTTATTGCCGTGTCCCTATTCATGGCCTGGGAAACGCTGCGCACGCTGCGATCGCAAGCGGGCAAGCCAAAGCGTCCGCCGCGGAAGGATTTCTCCGCTTTTGGATATGTTTCGAAAGCGCTGCAGCGCATTCACCTCCCGCCAACCGTCGACCTTCCCACATCCGGCATCCGCAAGATTTCTTTCTGGATCATTTTATTGGTCTCCTTTGTCGGTGGCCTTTTCAGCGGATTTCTGGGCGGCGGTGCCGGCTACATCCGCATGCCATTGATGGTCTATTTGCTTGGCGTGCCCACGCACGTCGCAGTAGGCACGGATCTCTTTGAGGTCATGATTTCCGCCAGCTATGGAACTTTCAGCCACGCGATGAAAGGCAACGTCGATATCATGGTGGCTCTGGTGATGCACACCGGCGCGGCCGTGGGTGCCCAGATTGGCGTCGCCGGGACGCAATATTTCAGCGGACCGAAAATCCGGCTCGCCTTCATCCCGCTTCCGTTGATTGGAGCGGGTCTGATCATTTATCGCCTCCTGACCATGTAAACGCCTGGGACCGATCCTGATCTCATGAAAGCGAATGTTCCTGAAGATAAAAAGGCCACGGAATATTTGGCAAATGAAAGGACGTTCCTGGCGTGGATCCGGACGAGCATTTCCATTGTCAGTCTGGGATTCGTTGTCGCCAAATTCGGTGTCTGGTTGCGGGAGTTTGCCGCGCGCATTGATCCTCACCTGCAAGTCCGCAACCAGGGAGCATCGCTTTGGATGGGCGTGGCCATGATGTCACTGGGTGGCTTGCTCGCCTTGCTGGCCGTCTGGCGCTATCATGTCGTCAATCTGGCAATCGAGCACGGCGCGGTAAAAGCGGACCGCGGCCTGGTGCTGATCGTCACCGCAGGCGTTGTCTTACTCGCGGTAGCGATGATTGCTTACATGCTTCTGACGGAGGATACGCTCTAGGATTCACCGGTCATTGCAATTAGGATCAGGCGGGGTGTAGGCTCGAAGAGCGGGCCGCGATGCCCGTAAGTTTGTCCCTTCCCCCACGATGCAACCCATTCATCTCGACTGGATCGACTGCACGATTCTCGTCGTCTATTTCGTCTTCGTGCTGGGGATTGGTTTCGTCCTCAAGCGCCAGATGCGCACGAGCGAGGATTTTTTTCTCTCCGGTCGCATGATACCAACGTGGGTCGCCGGGTTGGCCTTTCTCTCCGCCAACCTTGGCGCCCAGGAAGTCATCGGAATGGCCGCTTCGGGCGCGAAGTACGGCATCATGACGAGCCATTTCTATTGGGTGGGAGCGATTCCAGCCATGGTCTTCGTCGCCGTCTTCATGATGCCGTTTTACTACGGCTCCAAAGCGCGTTCGGTGCCCGAATATCTCAAGCTGCGTTTCGACGAAAAGACCCGCGGACTCAATGCCGTCACCTTCGCCGTCATGACGGTTTTTTCCTCCGGCATCTCCATGTACGCCATGGCGCTCCTCCTCAATCTCATTCTGGGCTGGGACTTCAATGTGAGCGTCTGGCTCTCCGCCGTCATTGTGCTGCTTTACATCACGTTGGGGGGCTTGACCTCGGCCATCTACAACGAAGTGATGCAGTTCTTCCTCATCGTGGCTGGCTTCGTGCCGCTCGTCTATCTCGGCTTGCGTGATGTCGGTGGCTGGAGCGGATTGCAGGAGCGCCTGGCTGAGGTCTCGGTTGCGCAAGGCTATGCTCCAGGCGCTTTTTCGCATTCGTGGCAATTCATGGGCAGCGCCTCGGCCAATCCCATGGGCGTGGAATGGGTCGCCATGCTCATGGGTCTCGGCTTCGTCCTTTCCTTTGGCTACTGGTGCACCGATTTCCTCGTGATGCAGCGGGCGATGGCCGCCGAATCCATGATGGCCGCACGCCGCACGCCGCTCGTCGCCGCCGTCCCGAAGATGATCTTCCCTTTTCTCGTCATTCTTCCCGGAATGATCGCCATCGCTCTCACCCAACGGCATGGGGCGACCGCATTTTCGCTGCCGGCGAAACCGGATGGCTCACTCAACTACGACCTGGTGATCCCGCTCATGCTCCGACACTATTTCCCATCGGGAATATTGGGGCTCGGGTTAACCGCCCTCATGGCTTCCTTCATGTCTGGAATGGCTGGTAATGTCACCGCCTTCAACACCGTCTGGACCTATGACATCTACCAGGCCTATCTGCGTCCTAAGGCTGGCGATTCTGCGCTGCTTTGGATGGGGCGTGTGGCCACCGTGGTCGGCATTGCGGTTAGCGTGGGCGCCGCCTATTTCGCAGCCCACTTCAATAACATCATGGACCTGCTCCAGTTGGTCTTCGCTTTCGTCAACGCGCCGCTCTTCGCGACCTTTCTCCTCGGCATGTTTTGGCGGCGCGCGACGGGTCACGGCGCCTTCTTTGGGTTAGTCAGCGGCATCCTCGCGGCTGCGGTCCACCACGGACTCACGCAACCGCATGGCGCGACGACTCTCGTCAAGGGCGGCTGGCTGGGTCATGTCTTGCGCATTTACCCGAGCGAAATGGCCCAGAATTTTTGGACGGCGATCTATGCCTGGAGCGCTTGTTTCGTGATCACCATCCTCATCTCCCTCGTCACCCGGCGGCAGAAATCGGATGCGCAACTCACCGGCCTTGTTTCTTCCCTCACGCCACGGACCCTCGAGGAGGGTGTCGCTTGGTATCAACGACCGGTCGCGATGGGAGCTCTGGTCCTCGTATTGGCGCTTATTCTGAACATCCTATTCTGGTAACTTCCCATGAGCTTCTTTGATCTGCGTCTTCCGTTGGGATGGCTTTTCGCCATCCTCGGTATCTTGCTCGAGATCGCCGGCCTGCGCCCCACGCCCACTTCGGAAGGGGTGAGGTCGAGCATCAACATCAATCTCATCTGGGGCGCAGTGATGATTGCCTTCGCCCTCGTGTGCTTCTGGCTCGCGCATCGGCACAAGCGCAAGCTCGAGCACGCCAAGCCGGCGGCGGCAGCCAGAACCCCTCAAACCTGAAGTCGCCGCCCAAAACTAACTGCTTTCTGGCTGAGCATGGACCGTTGGGGCCGAAGGCCATGTTGAATCGTCGTTGCTGGACGGTGGAGGGGAGCCCGTGTGTATATTCGCCCCGCCTCTTGAGTTCCTCGATGCTTAGAATCACTCCCATTTCCCAGTGGCATTGCGCCTGATGCGATTGCCTTCTTCAATGCACGACTCGCGAGCCGCCGTGGACGGCACGTTCGCGGCCATCCGGCGAGCATGGCGGAACTTTTCTCCAGTGGCACTCGTGGCCTTTTTGTGCGCGTTTCTTTCGTTGCACCTGCGGTCGCAATCTCCGGCGAATGAGCCGGAATGGCCGCGCTTCCGCGGACCCAATGGCTCGGGACTGGGAAATGCGCCCAATCTGCCGGCGGAATTTTCCGCGAGCGATTTCAATTGGCGCGTCCAGTTGCCCGGCATCGGCCATTCTTCGCCGGTCATCTGCGGCGACCGGATCTTTCTCACCGCCAGCCCGAAGGGCACGACCCAGCGTGTGGCCGTCTGCCTCAGCGTCAAGGATGGGCGCATCCTTTGGACGAAAACTTACGATTTCGGAAAAGATGATTTGAGCTCGGACAATAGCTATGCGGCCTCGAGTGCGGCGGTTGATTCGGAACGCGTCTATTTTCATTGGGCGTCGCCGAGTGATTCGGCCTTGGTCGCGCTGGATCAGAAGGATGGCCACGAAATCTGGAATGTGCATCTCGGCCCTTTTGTCACGGAGGATGGACCAGGTACTTCTCCCATCGTTTTCGGCGACATGGTCATTCTAAGTTTCGATCAGGACCGTCCGCCGAGTTTTCTCTTGGCCGTCGATGCGCGGACTGGAAAGGAACGATGGCGCTGGGAGCACGAGGGCTCCAACAACACACCGGCGACTCCCTGCCTCTTCTTTCCGCCGCACGGCAGCCCACAAGTCATCCTGGCCACGCTAACCCTCGGTCTCAGTGCCGTCGATGCCCATAACGGTAAGCTGATGTGGCAGATTCCGAAGCTCATGCGGTTGCGTTGCGTTGCTTCTCCCATCGTCACGGATGGAGGCTTGATCGTCGCGCAATGTGGTGAGGGGCCGGAGGACAGTTCGGTTGAAGTCGTTCGACCAGCCGCTGACGGGCGGTCCGCGGCGAAGGTCTACGAGGTGGTGCGCGTCGGTGGCCATGTGCCGACACCGATCGCCATCGACGGCCGGCTCTATCTCTGGAGGGAAAATGGTTACGTCACCTGTCTGCGCGAGGAGACCAACGAGCAGCTTTGGTCGGAGCGCGTCCGCGGTTCGTTTTACGGGTCTCCGGTGTGCGTGAATCATCGGCTCTACAATATGAGCACCCGCGGGGACCTCTACGTCGTTGCCGCTGCGGATCAATTCCAGCAGATCGCCCGGATCCCGCTCGGGGAAGGTTCGTATGCGACTCCGGCAATCAGTGGCGGACGCATGTACCTGCGCACCTTCACGCACCTCATCTCGGTCGGAAAATGATCATTTCCAAATCAACGAAAAAATTTCCAAACTCCAAGTTACGGTTCGTCGCGGTAATACATTGGATGTTGGATGTTGGGTGTTGGATGTTGGATGTTACGGCGAAGCCGCCTCTTTTCACTCGGCTTTCGCTGGCTGCAGTGGTGATCGTTGCGCTCGGCTTACTATCGTCGTCCCACCTTCTCACCGCCGAGCCTCCCGCCCCGGCGGCGAAAGTGCACCAGGTGCCGATGCTCTCTCCGGAAGAGGAACTGAAAACCTTTCAACTCCCCGCGGGTTACAAGATGGAACTGGTCCTGAGCGATCCCGATATCAAGGAGCCGGTGCTGGCGGTGTTCGACGGTAATGGTCGGATGTACGTCGCCGAAATGCGCACCTACATGCAGGATATCGACGGCCGTGGAGAGGAAGAACCCATGAGCCGGATTTCGCGCCATGAGAGCACGAAGGGGAACGGAGTCTTCGACAAGCACACCGTGTATCTCGACCATCTGGTCCTGCCCCGTGCGGTGTTGCCGCTCGACGACCGCGTGCTCGTCGGTGTCACTGACTCCGCCGACATCACCCTGCACCGCGATTCCCGGCGCGATGGCGTGGCCGACGAAAGCAAGGTATGGTACCGAGGCGGCCCTCGCGGTTTGAACCTGGAGCAACAACCCAGCGGATTGGTCTGGGGATTGGATAACTGGATCTATCTTACTTGCGATAGTTATCGCCTGCGCTGGAATGGCAATGGCGCCCCGCTCAAGGAAAGCACCCCGGCCAACGGTGGCCAATGGGGCCTGGCCCAGGACGATTACGGCAAGATGTGGTGGTCGAACGCCGGCGCCGAGAAAGGCCTCTGGCACTTTCAAACACCGATCCTCTACGGCGCGATCGACGTCGCGAACGAAAAGCCGGAAGACTTCAATCAGGTCTGGCCGCTCGTCGGTTTGGCCGACGTCCAGGCGGGTCCGCTTCGCTACCGCCCCGAGGACAAAACGCTCAATTACTTTACCGGTTGCGCTGGGCAGACGATCTATCGTGGCGACCGCCTCCCACCCGATCTCTATGGCAATGTTTTCCTGCCCGAGCCGGTCGGGCGCCTCATTCGCCGGGCGACGGTCAAGGTCGAGGACGGAATCACGAAAATAGAGAATCCCCATTCGAAGTCGGAATTTCTCCGGAGCACCGACCCGAACTTTCGTCCGGTCAACATGACCACCGGCCCGGATGGCTGTCTCTACATCGTGGATATGTATCGCGGCATCATCCAGGAGGGTAACTGGGTGAGGGAAGGCAGTTACCTGCGCGGACGCGTCAAAGAACTCGGCCTGCAGAATAACATCGGCCGTGGGCGGATCTGGCGATTGACACACCAGGATTACCAGCCCGGCCCACAGCCCCATATGCTGGATGAAACGCCCGCCCAGCTTGTGCAACATTTGGAAAATCCAAATGGCTGGTGGCGCGACACGGCGCAGCGAATGTTGATTGTGAAGGGCGACCGGTCCGTCGTCCCGTCCCTCGTAAAAATGGCGGAGACGTCGGCCAACCATCTCGCGCGGTTGCATGCCATGTGGACGCTCGAAGGTCTCGGTGCGTTGACCCCGCAATTGGTCCGCGAGAAACTGCACGACGATCACGCCATGGTCCGGGCGGGCGCGATTCGCGCCGCGGAAACACTCCTCGAGAATGGCCACCCCGAGTTAATCGGCGACGTCCAGAATCTGGTGCACGACACCGACCCGACCGTCGTGCTGCAAGCGGTGATGACCAGCAAGCGGCTCGAATGGCCCGACTGGAAGAAGACCGCGCAAGCCATCGTCGTCGGCAGCCCGTCGCAGGGCGTGAAGGAGATCGGCGGCCAGTTGCTCGTCGATCCGCCGAAGATCGTGGGCAATTTCACCGAAAGGCAGCAGGAGCAACTCCAGCGGGGTCAGGAGATTTTTCGTTCGGTCTGCTTTGCCTGCCACGGCTTCGACGGCAAAGGCATGCCGATGCCCGGGCACGATGGCGGGACGCTCGCGCCACCGCTCGCCGGTTCGAAGACGGTCGTGCAAGGAGACGCCGTCCTGCGCGTGCTCTTGCATGGATTGGCCGGCCCGGTAAATGGAAAGACCTACGGTGCGCAAATGGTTCCGATGGGTGCGAACACCGATGATTGGATCGCCGACGTCGCGTGCTATGTGCGCAAGGCGTTTGGCAACGAAGGTCCACTCGTCACGAAGCGCGACGTGCGCAGGGTGCGCAAAGCCAACGAAGGGCGCGCCGTCCCGTGGACCATTGAGGAATTAAGTGCGGCCAGCCCGATTCCCATCGAAAGCCACGCAGGTTGGAAGCTCAGCGCCAGCCACAATCCCGGAGACATCAATAAGCTCGTCGATGGCGACGATGCCACCCGCTGGAGCAGCAACGATTTGCAATCGCCGGGCATGTGGATCCAAATTGAGTTTCCCGAGAAGACCGAGGTGGCCGGCCTGGTCCTGGATAGCACCCGATCGCCGAATGACTACCCGCTCGGCTACGAAATCGAGGCGTCGGACGATGGCCACACGTGGGGCAGGCCGGTTTTGCGCGGCCGGGGTGTCGACGCCGTCACCGATATCCTCTTTCGCAAGCCAGTAAAGATTCGGTTCCTTCGCGTGACACTCACGCAGACATCGAAGTGGAACTCGTGGAGCATTCACGAGTTCCGGGTGCTAAAGCCCGCCGTGAAATGATTCATCGCGGAGCGACGTTTGCCATCAGTCTTACCCGCACATCGCAAAGCTTGTTTCCGCGATCGAAAACTGGCAGACGATTCCACCCTATGAGTGACTCTCCAAACATCGCCGCCAAGTTCCCCGTGAAAGTCTCCCTTCAAGCCGGCAAGGACTATTGGTTTTGCGCCTGCGGCCGATCGGCATCCCAACCGTTTTGCGATGGCAGCCACAAGGGCACGACCTTTGCGCCGAAAAAGTTCACCGCGGAAAAGGACGGCGACGCCTGGCTCTGCCAGTGCAAGCACACCGGCAATGCGCCCTTCTGCGACGGCACTCACAAGACTTTGTAAGGCCCACTCCAGGAACTGAAAATGTCGGAAGCACACGAAGATCTCGAACGCGCGGAACATGCCGCTCACGGAGGCGGCCAAGGCCACTCCGGCAATAAACTCATCGGTTTGACCATGGCTTTGATCGGCGTCCTCATCGCCTTTTGCGCCGCCATGGTGGGCTCGGAGCGCAATGAATTGACCCGGACCATGATCGAACAAACGCAGGCCCATTCCGATTACACCGGAGCGAGCACCAAGTTCCGGCTGGTGATGATGGAACTGGAGAAGGAAAGGCTTTCACCGGCGATCTCCGCCGGCTCCGAACCGGGCACTCCCGAGACCCAACTGGCGCACTCGGTCCTCGAGCGATTCATTCGTCTCTACACCGATTATTCGAAAGAGCGGAGCTTCACCAAGGCATGGTCCGACAGCTTCAAACCGGCCATCGAGGCACATTTCGAAGCGGCCGAAGGGTACGAGCGCGCTCAATTGATCGCCGAAATCGGCATCGTCGTTGCCTCTCTGGCGGTCCTGCTTTCCAATCGGCCGGCGTGGTACGTTTCGATCGTCCTCGCGGTGCTCTGCGTCTTGCAACTGGGCCTCGTCTTCATGCACACGCGCGGCACCGTTCGCGCAGCCAGCGACCAGGTTGAGCACGCCGAGGAAGCCTATCAGGATTTGCGCAAGGCCCACGTCGGCGCCAACGAAGACGAGAAGACCGTGGAGACCCTGGACCCAGGCGGAAAGATTCGCGCTGCAATTGCCGGCGGTGAAGAACACGTCGCCCTGCCGGCCGCCGGCAAGAAGACGTCCTCCGCTGGAGAGCACGAGCCGAAAAAGGAGTAACGCGGCTTCGCCGCCTCCCGTTTTCGGCCTCGACAGGCGGGCCAGACCCGGCACCCTGCACGCCGACAAATTCCCGCGCCCACGCGCTTCTCCCCATGGAACACACCATCAAAATCGCCCTCGCGGGCGCCGGCATGTTTGGCGGCGACGTTCATCTCCGCGCCTATGCGGATTTGCAGCGCTTCGGGATTGCCGGACAACTCGCCCGCGTCGGCCTCGACAAATGGACGCGTGACCTCGCTCCGGTGAAATTCGATCTCGTGGCCATCGCCACGCGCTCGGAAAAATCCGCGCGCCGCGCGCAGGCCAGTTTCAAGGAATGGACCGGCCACGAACCGCGTGCCTATCACGGAGATACTCCGTGGGAAGATATCCTGCGCGATTTTCCGGACCTCGATGTGCTCGCCGTCGCAACACCGGATAATCTTCACACCACGCCCATTCTAGCCGCGCTGGCTCGGGGGGTGCACGTCATCACCGAAAAGCCGATGTGCCTCACCATCCACGAGGCCGACCAGATCATCGCCGCGGCTCGGGCCAAGGGTTGTGTCGTCGCCGTGGACATGCATAAGCGCTACGATCCCGACCATCTTCGCGTGCGCGACGACATTCAGAAACGGATCGGGCCGCCGCTCTACGGCACCGCCTATCTCGAGGAACCGCTCGAGGTCGCCACCGGGACGTTCAAGTGGGTCGAATCGAGCGATCCATTCAGTTATGTCGGCGCGCATTGGACCGATCTCATTTACACTTACTACCGCAGCAAGCCCGTCTCACTGACCGCCGTCGGCCAGAAAAAGCGCCTCGTCCGTGATGGCATCGACGCTTACGACGCTGTGCAGGTGCGCGTCGAATTCGAGAACGGGATGAGCATCAATTTCCACAACAATTGGGTGACGCCGCCGGAGTTTGAGGGGCCCGTCAACCAGGGCCACGAAATCGTCGGCGCCGATGGCAAAGTCGAGAGCGATCAACAGTACCGCGGCCTGCGCTGGTGGAACAAAGGCGACAAGTCGCGCACGTCCAACAATCACTTCACGCGGGAAGTGACCCGCCCGGACGGCAGCTCTGCCTATGTCGGCTACGGCGTGGACAGTCTCACTGTCGCACTCGCCGCGATTTGCCGGATCAAGTTCGACGGCGAGACCCGTGATTCCGTGGCGGGCCTCTACCCTACTGCCGAGGAAAGTCGCATCACCGTCGCCCTCGTCCATGCGGCCGCGCAGGTTCGCGATTTGAATTTCCGATATTTGCGCGAAGGCAAAGGCGCGACGGTCACCGCGCGCTTTGGCCCGGACGGCATCGTGATCGTTGACCCCAACCGCGTCCACGAAGGTCCTGCTGGCGTCTTCGAGCGGATCTATGATCAGCCCGTCTGAGGGCTGGCGGGCGCCTTGGAGTGGGCGGACATGTCGACATGTCCCAGCCTCACACCGCGTGGTTTTCGAAAGCCACGCGATACTCACTCGGGCTCATCCCGGTGATGGCGCGAAACTGGCGGTTGAAGTTGGCCAGGTTCTCGAAGCCGCAGGCGAGCGCGATGTCGGAGATCTTGGCCTCCGCTTCCCGCAGACGCGCGCAGGCCTTTCCGACGCGAAGCTCGTTCACGTACTGCGGCAGCGTCTTCCCCGTGCGCGTCTTGAAGAACCGGCTAAAGGCCCCCGTGCTCAGGGCAGCGCAACGCGCCACGGCGTCGCGTTCAATCACCTCGTCGAGATGGTCGTGAATGAAGCGCATGACCCGTTGCATGCGCGGCGTGTCCGAGCCGCGGAGCAATGGAGAAAAGTTCGCGCTGGCGATCGGTCTCAGGTGTTTCGCTGCCGCCAGGAGATTGACCAATTCGAGAAGCTTCAGCAATCGGTCCAGGCCATGGCTCGTGGCGAGTTCGCCCATCAGGGCGGCCGCGGCGTCCCGTGTGGGTCCGGTGACTTGCAGGCCCCGGGCGCCGCGTTTCAGGAAATGGCGCACGGTCTCCAACTCCGGGCTTTGCAAAAAGTGATCGCCGAGAAAGTCCTCGCGAAAACGGATGACGATGGCGTGGACCGCGTCATTCGACCCGCGGCGGTTTTCATCCTGATGCCAGACATGCGGAAGATTCGCTCCGACGAACACCAGATCGCCCGGGAGGAGTGGCGAAATGTTGTCACCGACGACCCGATATCCCGCGCTCTTCAGCACCAGTGTGACCTGCACTTCGGGATGAAAATGCCAGCGCGCGCCGTAACCCCGGCCACGAACCACTTCGCAATGAAATGATTCCCGTGAAGACTGCGGGGTGGTCTCGAGGATGGGTTGCCGTGCCGTCACAAAAGTATCGGAAATGGTAACGCGCCGAGTAGAGCACGCAAGGCCGCGCTGCTAGTCTCAGTTTCACCTAGCCGAGCACCGCGCGTATTCCCGCCGTTTTCCCGCGTCGCATCGCTCCAACCAGAAACCAGAAACGCGAAACCAGAAACCTACTCTTCCCATGGGCAAAGAATACAGCATCGTTCCCCGCGAAGTTCCCCACGTCGAAACCATCTATCGACGCATCGTCAGCGCGTTACCCCATCCTGATTCCCTGGCCACGCTGGAGAAACTGCGCACCTTCGAGCCGATTTCCATGCGCGGCATGCCTCCCGTGGTCTGGGAGCGCGCCTCCGATATTTTCGTCTACGACAAGTATGGCAACCGCTGGCTCGACTGGTCCTCGGGCGTTCTGGTCACCAATGCCGGCCACGCCGCGCCGGAAGTCTGCCAGGCGATTGTCGACCAGGTTCAGAGCGGCTTGCTGCACAGCTACGTTTTTCCCAACGAAGAACGGGCCGAACTCGTCGAAAGCCTGGCTAGCGTCGCTCCCGTTGGCTTGCAGAAAGTTTTTCTTCTCACCACGGGTTCGGAGGCCACCGAGTGCGCCATCAAGCTCAGCCGCGCGCATGGCATCAAAGTCGGCGGGAAAAAGAAGATCGGCATCATCGGTTGGGAACGGGGCTTCCACGGTCGCACGCTCGGCTCACAACAAGCCGGCGGCATGGCTGGGCAGAAATCCTGGATCGTCAACGAAGACCCGGCGATCATCACCGCGCCGTTTCCCGATGGTTACTGGCAGACCGACACCAGCTTCGAGGCCTTTCTCGCCGCGGTCGAAGCACGCGGCATGGAGCCGGAGAACGTCGCGGGCGTGATCATGGAAAGCTACCAGGGCGTCGGTCCGGATTTCGCCCCCGTGGAGTTCGTCCACCAGTTGGCGGACTGGTGCCACCACCATCAAATCGTCCTGACCTTCGACGAAGTGCAGTCCGGCTTCGGGCGAACCGGAAAATTCTGGGCCTTCGAGCATTACGGCGTCACCCCCGACCTCATCTGCTGTGGCAAAGGCATCAGCAGTTCACTTCCCATTTCGGCGGTCATCGGCCGTGAATCGATCATGGACCAATTCCAACCCGGCTCCATGACCAGCACCCACACCGGCAATCCTGTTTGTTGCGCGGCAGCCCTGGCCAGCGTTCGCAAAATCATCCACGAAAATCTCACCGGCAATGCCGCGCGACTCGAGCCGGTCCTCCTTGATGGATTGAAGAAGATCCAGGCGCGCCATCGCGAAGTCATTGGCTACGTCAGCGCCCGCGGCCTGGTGGGCGGCATGCAAACCCTTCTTCCTGGCAAAAAGGAACCCGACCACGATCTCGCGCACAACATCATCGAGCGCTGCTTCCACAAGGGCCTGCTCCTTTTCGCGCCGGTCGGCGCTTGGGGACAGACCGTCAAGATCGCCCCGCCGCTCACCATCCCGCGCGATGCGCTGGAGGAAGGATTGGCGGTCCTGGCCGAAGCCACGGACGAAGCCGTGAGTGAACGCGGCGCCGGCTAGATATCGATCGACGATCGATGGATAGCTACTTCAGCGCCGCCCAGATCCGGTGCACATCGTCGTGGTCTTCGATGCTTTGCAGAAACCCACCGGCTTCCTGCCGTTGGGCCTCGGTGAGCTGCGGAAATTGCTTCGGCACGTAGCCGAGTTCGCTCGTCACCACGGTCCATCCATTGCTTGCCAGCCATTTCGACACCGCCGCCGTCGCCGCGCGGTCCGTGATGAATCGCGCCCCAGCCACGCCTGCCGGGATGTCGTCGTTCTGCTCGTGCGTCAGCGGCTCCACTTCATTGGCGCCGGCTTCGATCGCCGCACCTTCCAGATCGGTGCCGGCGTCGGGATGATGCGCCTCGACGAGACCCACGTGATCAAAAAGGAATTTGTTGCTCCCGGGCGCCCCGAGCTGGCCCTTCTTGAAGAGCACGCGGAGTTCCGGGTTGGTGCGGTTGTTGTTGTCCGTGAGCACTTCGATAATGACCGGCACTTTGTGCGGCGCGTAGCCCTCGAAAACCACGTGCTCCATCACCAGCTTATCCTCGCCGATGCCGGCGCCCTTCTTGACCGCTCGTTCGATGACGTCGCGGCTCACGCTCTGTTTGCGCGCCTTATCCATCGCCGCAAAGAGCCGGGGATTCCCGTCGGGATCGGGTCCGCCAAGCTTGGCGGCGACCATGATTTCTTTGACGATTTTGCCGACCATCTGGCCTTTTTTGAGACCGGCGACTTCACGTTTTGCTTGGAGCCATTGGCGACCCATAGGGAATGCGGGAGTTTTCGGGGTTAAATGAAAATTGGGGCCGGGAGCTTGGCCCAGACCCACCCCGTTGCGCAACTGCGCAATCCAAAACACAGAAAATCTGCGAGGCTTCTATCTGACCTATTCGTCCCATTTGTCCTATTCTTCCCATCCTTCCCATCAGAGCCGTTTGCCCGACGCCGCGCAGCAAGGCCTGCCCGACTCCAATTTTTGCCGCCTTGAGATTAACAACTCACGGTTGATTGCCGCCCTTCGGTGCATGTAGAGTCGCCGCCCTCATTTTATGTCCACGATCGAAAAACACGCTTTCCAGGCCGAAATCGCGCAATTGCTCGATCTCGTTGTCCATTCCCTTTACACCGACAAAGAGATCTTCGTCCGCGAGCTGATCTCCAACGCGGCCGACGCCAGCGAGAAACTCAAGTTCCTCCAAACCTCCGGCGCCGAAATCTTCGAGCCCGGCGCCCCGTTGAAAATCAGCGTTTCGACGGACGACCAGGCGAAGACCATCACTTTCACCGATACCGGCATCGGCATGACCCACGGCGAGTTGATCGATAATCTCGGCACCATCGCTCACTCCGGTTCAAAGGCTTTCCTCGAGCAGCTCAAAGCCAACAAAGACGATGCCAATCTCATCGGCCAGTTTGGCGTCGGATTTTATTCCGCCTTCATGGTGGCGGAGAAAGTCACCGTCTTCACGCGGTCGTATCTGCCCGGCGAATCGGGCTGGCTCTGGTCGAGTGACGGACGCACTGGCTACGAGATCGAACCCGCCAGCGAACTCTCACGCGGCACGAAGATCGTCGTCCAGCTCAAGGACACCGAATTCGCGCAAGCGACGAACATCGAGCGGATCATCAAACACTATTCGAATTTCGTTCCTTTCCCGATCGAGTTGAATGGCAACGCCGTGAACACCGTCCAGGCCTTGTGGACGAAGAACAAGAGCGAGATCACCGACGACGAGTACAACGATTTCTACAAGTACATCGCCCACGACACCGAGCCGCCGCAGTACCGCCTGCACTTCTCCGCCGACGCGCCGCTGGCCATTCGGGCGCTGCTCTTCGTCCCCGAGAAGAGCTACGAGCATATCATGCTCACGCGCGGGGAAAACGAGGTGAGTCTCTATTCCCGCAAGATCCTCATTCAGCCCAAGGCCAAGGGCCTTTTCCCCGAATGGTTGCGGTTCCTCAAGGGCGTTGTCGATAGCGAAGATCTGCCGCTCAACGTTTCGCGCGAGACCATGCAGGATTCGGCGCTCCTCCGAAAGATCAACGAGGTGCTGACCAAGCGCGTGCTCAAGTGGCTCGATGAGGAAGCCAAGGCGGACCCGGCGAAATACGACAAGTTCTTTGCCGAGCACGGCCACTGTCTCAAGGAAGGTGTGGCCAATGATTGGTCGCACCGTGACGCTCTGGCCAAGCTGCTCCGCAGCGAGTCCTCGCACACCGAAGCGGGCAAAACCACTTCGCTCACCGATTACGTGAGCCGCATGCCGGAAGAGCAAAAGGAGATTTACTACCTGGTTGCGCCGAACCGCGAAGCCGCCGAGGCCAGCCCCTATTTCGAAGTCTTCCGCGAAAAGAAATTCGAAGTCCTCTTCCTCTACGCGCCCCAGGATGAATTCGTCATGGAGCACCTGCGCGAGTTCGAGAAGAAGCGCCTCGTCGCCGCGGAGAAGGCGGACCTGAAACTCGACAAGGACACAGCCGGCGCGCTCAGCGAAGACGAAGCCCGTTTGCTCTCCAACTTCATCAAGGAACGCCTCGGCGATCGGGTCAATGAAGTGCTCACCTCCAAGCGGCTCGTCGGCAGCCCGGCGGTGGTCGTCGACAGCGACACGCACATGACTTCGAGCATGCGCCGCGTCATGAAAATGATGAGCAGCCGGGAAGGCGGCCCGAGCCTCGAATCGAAGCCCAATCTGGAGATCAATCCCGATCATCCGATGCTCGTCCGCCTCAATGCGATCCGGGAATCCGACGCCCCGCTGGCCGGGGAAGTGGCCGAGCAAATCTTCGACAACGCCTTGGTGGCCGCAGGGTTGCTGGAAGATCCCCGGGCCATGCTCGGCCGGCTCAACACCCTCCTCGAAAAGCTCCTCGCCAAATAGGCTTCCTGGGGCTCTACCGCGCGACACCCACATTCGCCAGCTTCTATTTAACGATCCTCTAACGATGCCCGCCGCCGCTGGTGGCTCCTCGGAGTCATCGAATATGGCATAATTTGGAACCACCGCCCCGCAGACAGGCATTGACTTTGCCATCGCGGCGTGTTCAGCCTTGCTCCCGGAAACCGATTCCCGTTATCCCAACCAATCAACCCCTAAACTGAACCACACATGAAACTGTCCCACACATTTGCTTTTGCCGCGGCGATGGCCTTCGCCTTCGTCGCTTGCGAGAAAAAGGATGCGAGCACCGAACAAAAGACCGACGACGCCAAGGCGGTTGTCGAGCAGAAGGCGGATGACGCCAAGGCTGGTGCTGATGCCAAGATCGACAAGGCCGCGGAGACGGCGAAGGAGAAATCTCCGGATGCAGCCGCTACGATCGACAAGGCCGCCGATGCCGCCAAGGACGCTGCCAGCAAGGCCGTCGATCAGACGAAGGCCGCGGCTGACAAGGCTGCCGACGCCGTGAAAGACGCTGCGGCTCCTGCTCCCGCTCCGGCCCCGGCTCCCGCGCCTGCAGCCGCCCCGGCTCCCGCACCCGCCCCAGCGCCCGCTCCTGAAGCGCCCAAGCCGCAATAATAACCGGTAATATCACCGCAACTTCCCAAGCCCTGGCCTCGAAAGAGGCCGGGGCTTTTTTTGTGTCTCGGGCAGAGGTGACACGTTACCCTCAGGGTGCCGGGCGAATGACGGAATGACGAATGAATGTCCGAATCGTCGAAGCACGAAATGGGCATTCCTTCGGCCTTTGTCATTCGTCATTTGCCCGCCTGCCCGCCCGCCCCCCCAACCACGCCCCTCGCTATTCCGCCTTCAATGGAACTTCGAGTTGCTGCAGGACTTCAAACACGTGCCGCAGCAGCGACTTGTAATGCTGCTGCACCACCAGGTCGTTCGATTCTTTTTCCAGCGCGAGAAAATCGGCGAAGTCCTCCTTCAGCTTGAGCGCCAGCAAGGTGCGCAATTGTGCCGCTGCGTCGCTCACCGGTTCGCCCGTCAGGGCGCCGGTGCTCACCGCTATGTCCTCGGAGTGCTGCGTCAATTCGTTGATGCGTTCCTGCAGTTCGGTGTTGCGGGCTTCGAGCTGTTGATTGAGCCGCGCCAATTCGTCGAGCGTCGGTTCGCCCTGCAGGATCGGTCCGGACTTTTCGGGGCCTCGCCGCTCATCCCGGCTGCGCATCTTCGCCTGGGCCGAACTCAATTCAGACCGCAGGGACTGGACATACCCATCGATGTGGCGCAAAGCCTCGTTGAGATTGAAATTTTTGGGCACGCCTCCCGCATTTCGAGGCGTGTAGACCGGGCGTTCTTTCTGCGGCCGCGGCTCGTAAACGGGCCTCTGCTTGGGAACATCCTCCTCGTCTTCCTCTTCGTCCTCCTCATCTTCTTCGTCGCCCTCCTCGTCCTCGTCTTCATCCTGCTCGTCGCCCTCCTCATCGCCACCCGCAGATCCTGCTTCCGCGCCCTCCTCGGTGCCTTCGGCTCTTTCCGCACTTTCGCCTTCCTCCCCAGGCGTCCGCTCGCCTTCGGGTGAAGCGGCTCGTTCCGCAACCGGCTTGAGCATGGCGAGAATCTCTTCCGGCAGATCGCTCACTTCCTTGCGCAACGCACTCTGCCACTTGGCGCTCCAGCGCGTCACCCCTTTCTTCACCGCTTCCAGCGCCGAGGGATTCAGCTTCCCCAGCCGCTCCTGCTCTCGCACCCATTTCAAAACGCCCAGTTGGGTGACCGGCGGATGCGGCAGCGCGAAAACGGCGAGCACCGCGCAATGCACCAGCGCATCGCCATCGGCGGGCTTGAGCTCGGCGAGTGACAGTTGCGCCAGCCACGGTTTGCCCCGGCCGATGAAAACATTCGCAAAAATCTGCGCCTGCTTCGGGGTGATCGTTCCCGTGGTTTCGTCGGGCAACTCGCGCGCCACTCCCACGGCAACCTTGAGCGCCACCGGCACATCGATTTTGAAAAGCGCCCGCGCCAGGCTCAGCCGGATCCGGCGTGAGGCATCGGTTTCTTCCTTGGTCAACCCGGAGAGCAATTGGGTGCGGAATCCGGCGGTCAATTCCGGCCACACTGCCTCCACGGCGCGCACCCCCACGATCCACGGCACCTTCGGCAGCGCCTCGATCGCACGCGCGACACCGGCACGTCCGCCGAGCAGCGCTTCTTTGAGAAGTGTCGCCATCCGCTCTTCGTCGGAAGGCGACAGCCGTGCTTTTTGTGAGGCCTCGGCCAATTGGCCCAACTCGTCCAGGGCCACAGGTTCTACCGGCGCGGCTTCCGGCGTTTCCACCGGTTCCCCCGTCTCCGGCATCGAGACGGTCTCACTGATTTCCCCCTGCGGAACAGACCCCTCCGGCGGCGCGGAACTTTGGGCCGGTTCAGGGATTGGTTCAGTTGGAGGTGGGGGCGTCGGTTCGTCCGCGGGCAAATTCGTTTCCATTTTTGGAAAAATCAGTCGCTAAACAAAGGCGCAACGGCCCCGAACGCGAGGAAAAAAGCGGTTTCATTCGCATGATCGACCGAAGGTTTTACTTCCCCGTTGCCCTCGTCGGCATGTAGCGTCGCCCTCCTATGGCCACGAAAAGCGAACCCCAGGAAGAGAGCAAAGTCACCACCGCGCGGAACAAAAATCTCGATCTCGCCATCCAGCAAATCGCGAAGGACTACGGCGAGGGGGCGATCATGCGGCTCGGAGAAGGCAAAAAACTGGACGTTGAGGTCATTCCCACGGGCAATATCCTCATCGACCGGGCGCTTGGCGTGGGGGGCTTGCCGCGGGGCCGTGTCGTGGAAGTCTTCGGACCGGAAAGCTCCGGTAAAACGACACTGACTCTGACGGTCATCGCCCAGGCCCAGAAGCGCGGCGGCCTGGCGGCCTTCATCGATGTGGAGCACGCCCTCGACCCGCAATATGCCAAAAAGCTCGGCGTGAATCTCGACGATCTCCTCGTCTCCCAGCCGAGTTCCGGCGAGGAAGCGCTCCGGATTTGCGAGACCCTCGTCCGTTCCAACGCTCTCGATGTCATCGTTATCGACTCCGTCGCCGCCCTGGTTACCAAGGCCGAACTCGAAGGCGAGATCGGCGATACCACCGTCGGCGCGCAAGCCCGGCTCATGAGCGCAGCCTTGCGCAAGCTCACCGCACTCATTTCCAAGGCCCGCACCATTTGCATTTTCACCAACCAGATTCGCGAAAAAATCGGCGTCATGTTTGGCAACCCTGAGACCACTCCCGGCGGCAAGGCCCTGAAGTTCTATTCCAGTGTTCGGGTGGACATCCGGCGAATCGGCGCCATCAAGGTGGCCGACGGCACCGTCACCGGCAACCGCACCAAGGTGAAGATCGTGAAGAACAAGGTCGCCCCGCCGTTTACCGAGGCCGAGTTCGACATCATGTACAACGAAGGCATCAGCTCAACCGGTGCGCTCCTCGACCTCGCCCTGGAGAAGGGGATCGTCGAAAAGCGCGGTTCCTGGCTCAGCTACAAAGGCAACCAACTCGCCCAAGGCCGCGACGCCGCCAAGGAACTGCTCAAGTCCGACGCCGCCCTTTACGAAGAGCTCGAAACCGCCGTCAAAGCCAAGCTCGACGAAGACAAGAAGTAGAAGCCAGTCAGCCGCGCGTTTACCAAAGAGGCCAAAAACCTTCGTTGATTCGACCGCGATATTCCACAAAAGTTCAAGGGTCATGAAAAACCTCGATCGCATTACCTTCAATCCGGAGCAGTGCGGCGGTCGCCCATTCATCCGGGGAATGCGGGTCCGGGTTAAAGATGTGCTCGAAATGCTTGCTGCGGGGGTGGGCGAGGCGCAAATCCTGATCGATTTTCCGTACCTCGAAGTCGAAGACATCCGTGCTTGCTTGGAGTTTGCGGCGGCAGAAATGGATCACGCCATATTGAGAGTCGCGTAAATTGATCCGGTTTCTGATCGACGCTCAGCTCCCGCCAAAATTGGCGCAGGCCTTGATCGAAGCCGGTTATATCGCTGAGCACGTTGAAGACGTTGGATTGCGCAATGGGAATGACGCCGCCATTTGGGAATACGCAGAGCGCTAAAAGCTGGTGATCGTGACCAAAGACGAGGATTTCGTGGAGCGCTTTCGTCGTCAAATGAGTGGACCCGTGATCGTCTGGCTTCGCATTGGCAACGCCGCCAATTCGGCGCTGCCGGTTTGGTTTCTTCCGATATTGCCTGCCGTTGTCGTGCGAATTCAGAACGGCGACCGTCTGATCGAAGTACGCTGATTTGTCGCAACCTCTACGGCAGCGGTGCCACCGGCAGCACCGCGATGATCGGTTTGGCCTCTGGCGTCGGCGTTTGCGGCTTCTCCGCGGCCACCATTGGCGGTTTCGGCGTGCGTGTTTTCACCAGCGTCGTGGGCGGTTCCTGGTAAATCCGGATGTAATCGATCGCGAAATCGTTCGGAAACACTGTCGACTCGTCCGGCTCGCCTGACGCCGCCAGCCGCGAGGCCACGCTGTTACTCAGGATCACGTACATGGGCACACGGGGAACGTAATTCGCCGTCACGATTTTGCAGGGCACATCGTCCACGTACCAGACCGCGCGCCCAGGCGACCATTCCAGGGCGAAGGTGTGCCAATTGTTTACAAAGTCGGTTTCCGTATCGTTCGAACTGTCCCACTTGGCGTCGCCCATTGTGCCGTAGGCCAGTCCGTGGTGCATCCGATGCTGCCCGGCATGGTATTCCGCGATATCGAATTCCGGCGGCCAACTGTCGGCGTCTTCCGGCATCAGCCAGAAACACGGCCACAACCCTTTGCCGCCGGGATACTTGGCGCGAATCTCCACGTAACCATAAGTGAACGTGAATTTGTCGTGGGTGGAGACCAGACCCTGCGAGTATTTGAAGAGCCCCATCGGTTCTGTCCCGGAAACCACCTGCCGTTCGGTGCGCAGATGGAGCAACCCGTCACTCACCGTCACGTCCTGATCGAGCGTGTAGCTCAAGTAGAATTCATTATGATAGCGCGGCCCTTGTGTTCCAACGAACTCCATGGAGGTCGTCCATTTGTTCCGGTCGAGCGTATTGCCCTCGAATTCATCACTGAAAACCAATTTCCAATTCGGGGGCGGCCCAGCGAAAAGAGGTGATAAACCCATCCAGACCAAGGCCAGAAGGCCGATGGCGCTGAGCGGAGACCGGGGTAGTCGCATTCGCGCTTCTGCTCGCACCATATGGCACAAGCTGAACTTATTCTAGCTTTTTCTGTGCCACTCAAAATTCCAGTACCGACAGCTCTTGCTCGGCGCCGCATCGCAAAGTTGGGAGCATGCCCATTGGCTTGAGACCCCCCGTCTTGGAATCGCCTTCCTCACCCAGGGAACAGCGTGGTGTGGTAGCCGAGGCCATTCTTTGTGCCGGCCAACGCGAAATTACGGAGTTTGGCGGATGGTGCGCATACTGTTCCGCCAGAGCTTAATCGGCAATTATTACCCGCCGACAATTTCTGCGGTTGCCGAAACGGCCTAAAACGCCATACACACACACCCTCCCATGAAAGCGAATCGAATGTTGTGTCTCCTGGCTGCGGCAATTTTTCTGTCGTGGTTGGGTCTTGGAACGTCGCTGACCGCGCAGGAGACGGCTCCTGCCGCGACCCCAGCCGCCGCGCCGGCGACCGGCTCCACGCCGACGTTGGAAGAGCGGGTCGGTGTATTGGAAGCCTACCTCATGAACAGCGATCCGAGTGAGCCTTTGAAGATCAAGGACAAGTCGGGCAACGCCACCGTGCCCGAGGATTTGCTCAAAAACACCCCCACCGCCCAGCATTCGGGACCGGGGCACAATGGCTGGATGATGGCCAGCTCCGCGCTCGTACTCTTCATGACTTTGCCCGGTCTGGCGCTTTTCTACGGCGGCCTCGTGCGCCGCAAAAACGTCCTCAGTGTTTGTGCCCAATGCCTCGGTTGCGCCGGCCTCGTCACGTTGCTTTGGTGGGCGGTTGGTTACTCGCTCGTCTTCGATGACAGCTTTGGCAGTTCGTTCTTCGGCGGCAGCAAGTTCTTCTTTTTCCACAACGTCACCAGCGCGCCGAATCCAAACTACGGCTTTTGGGTTTCGCAGAACGTCTACGCCTGTTACCAGCTCATGTTCGCCATCATCACGCCCGCCCTCATCGTCGGCGCGGTTGCCGAGCGCATGAAGTACAGCGCCATCATGCTCTTCATCGTGCTCTGGATGTTCGTCGTTTATTTCCCGATGGCCCACATGGTCTGGGGTGTGAATGGCCTGATGAGCGGCGTCTTGAATGCCCACGCTAAAATCCACGCCATCGATTTCGCCGGTGGAACGGTGGTGCACATGACTTCGGGCTGGAGCGCCCTGATTCTTTGCATGATTCTCGGGAAGCGGATCGGCTACGGAAAAGAAAAGATGGCCCCGCACAACATGGTGCTTTGTATGGCGGGCACGGGCATGCTTTGGGTCGGCTGGTACGGATTCAATGCCGGCTCCGCCGTGGGCGCCGACGACATCGCCGCCAATGCCTTTACCAATACCACCCTGGCCGCGGCCATTGCCGGTTTTGCCTGGGCGTTCATTGAACTGATTCATAAAGGCCACGCTTCCATCCTCGGCTTCTGCTCGGGGATCGTCGCCGGCCTGGTCGTCATCACTCCGGCATGCGGCTTTGTTTCACCTACCGGCGCCGTCATCATCGGTTTGCTCGCCGCCATCGTTCCCTACATCTTCGTTGTCTTCGTGAAAGGCAAGTTCCGCTACGACGACGCTCTCGATACTTTCGGCGTCCACGCCGTCGGCGGCACCTTGGGGGCCATTCTTACGGGCATCCTCGCCGTGCCAGGCAAACTCGCCAACGGCGCACCCAATCCCGTGGGCAACCCCAACCTGTCGGCAAACGTCGATGTTTACATCCACAATGGCTCACTCGTTCTCCAGCAACTTGCGGCCGTCGGCGTCACTCTTCTCTTTGCCATCGTCGGCACGGTGATTCTCGCGGTGATCGTCAAGCTCGTCACCGGGATGCGCCCGACTCGCGAAGAAGAAACTCAAGGTTTGGACCTGACTGACCACCAGGAGGAAGGCTACATTCTGTAATTCCACACCATGCGAAAAATCGAAGCAATCATCAAGCCGTTCAAACTCGAAGAGGTCAAAGATGCCCTGGCGGAAATTGGCGTCGAAGGCATGACGGTGAGCGAGGTCAAAGGCTTCGGTCGCCAGAAAGGCCATACGGAAATCTACCGCGGCAGTGAGTACACGGTCGATTTTCTGCCCAAGATCAAAATCGAGATCGTCCTCGCCGATTCCCTCACCGATCAGGCGGTCGAGGCCATTGTCAAAGCCGCCAAGACCGGCAAAATCGGCGACGGGAAAGTTTTCGTCTCGGTCGTCGAGGATGCCGTCCGCATCCGCACCGACGAGCACGGCGAGAAGGCCGTCTAAGGCACCACTGCTCCAGTGCGGCCAAGCCGCAACCGAAGTAGGAGCGGCATCCTTGCCGCTTCATCCGACCAGAAGAGGCTGGGCCTCTCCTACTTCCAGCGCCTTCACAGCATCAGTTCTCCGGAGAGAATCTACGCCCCCTGCGAAAGGCACACAGAGGAAGTGTCCCTTGGGCCGATATCCGAATGCGCCATTCACCCGGCACACCCCAGGCGGCTATCAACCAAATCGCGGCCCCACAAAGCCGCCCGGATTTTCCGCTGGAAAATTCTTCATGCGGCACACAAGGTGGGTCGTCTTCCAGACTCTGCGCTTTTATGTCCAAAGCCGCCTGCTTGATTCTTTTCGCGCTCTGCGGCGGCATTCTAAACTTGTGCGCCCAGGAGGTGGCCGGCATCGACCTCAAGACTGCGGAGAAGCCCAGTCCGCCCCGGCTCGAACTGCAACTCCGGCTGCCCGAACCCTGGCCTGTGAAGGAGGTCGCCGCCTCCTCAGCCGGGAAGTCGCTTCCGGTCAAATTTTCGCCATTCGATCCAAACGCCCCGGATTCCACCGCCCTTTTGTTCCTCATCGACCGGAGCGATCCCGCGCGCGCCAAAACGGTCGAGGCCGTCAAAGCCTTGGTCCAGCGATCCATCGACGCGCTCGATGAGCACACCGTTTTCGCCGTCTATGCCTTCGACGCCGATCTGGTTCCGGTGGCCGAATTCGGAACGCCAAAACCGGAAGCGCTCGCCAAACTGAAATCGCTCAAAGCGGTCGGCATGGCCACGGAATTGTACCGCGACACCATTGATGCGGTGAAGATTCTCGAAGCCACGAAGGCCGCGCGGAAGGCGCTGATCCTGTTCTCCGATGGCAAAGCCGAGGATACGACCTTCTCGCTCCAGCAGACCGTCAGTGCGGCGAAACAGGCCGGCGTCGCCATTTGCGGGGTGGGCTACGCCGAAAAACCCAGCGCCACCATTCATCTCCAAAGCATGCGGCAGTTGGCCGACGGCACGTGCGGTTATTTTGTCGCTGCCGATATCCGCACCAAAAAGGAACCACCGGAGTTTCTCCACGAACTGCTGGCGCGGTTGCGCAGCGGCGGCCAGGCCACCGTCGATCTCTCGGGGTTGAAAACTGGCCGGCAGATCGATCTGGAATTCCGCTTCGACGGTCACGATCCCATCAAGACCTCGTACACGCTCACCACGCTCGCTCCGACCGAACCACCGAAGGAAGCCGAGGTGGAAAAGAAAGTCGACGAGGTCGCGAAGAAGATGGCCGACATGGCCAAAAACATGGCGCAAGTCCCCAGCCAGGTCGACGAAGCCGCGAAAAAAGCCGCTGAGGAAAGCCGCAAAATCGTGGAGCAGGCGAGGGCCGCGGACGAAGCCGCGCGGCAAAAGAAGCAGGCCGAGGAAGTGGCGACCCTGGCCGCAGCGGCGAAAAAGAAAAGGTTCATCGTCGCCGCCGAGTTGTGTGGCCTGGCGCTGGTCTTGCTCGTCGTTGGCTTCGTCATCCAGCGGCGAAGGCAGCAGGCCGCGAAGCAACTCGCGGAGAGACTCGCTTCCGCCCCGATCTACGCCCGCCTCCAGGTTCTCGACGGTGACGGCACCGAGCTCCTCATGCGCACCACGGCCTTGCGTGTCGGCCGCGGCAAGGACAACGATCTTGCCCTCAAGAACGACAGTGTCTCCCGCCATCACGCCGAAATTCATCGCACTCGCGAAGGCGATTTCACCATCACCGAGTTGAATTCCGGCAACGGTGTCATTGTCAATGGTGAGCCGGTCACCAAGACCGCCCTCAAGAACGACGACATCATCGAACTCGGCGAAGTGCGCATCCGTTTTCTCATCGCCTAAAAGTCAAACCGCTTGCATAACATCACCATGAGCAAAGCCTACACCGTTGGTCGTGGCTCTACTGCGGACATCAAAGTCCCAAAGGGACAGGATACCGTGGGCAAATTGCACCTCGAAGTCGAGGAGACGGACGCCGGCAAGGCACGCATCACCGATCTGCAGAGCACCAATGGGACCTTTGTCAGCGTCGGCCGGAAATGGGAGGAAGTCACCGGCACGCGTGTCGTCGCCCTCGACGCGGATTTGATGCTCGGCGATTATCACACCACGCCCCGCAAGCTGCTCGCTGCCGTTTCGCCGGAAGCGATGGAAAAAACGAAACCCGGTCAACCGGCGCCTGACCCGCAGCCGGCGAAGAGAAAACGGTCCGGCCCACGCCGGAATGAATTTGGCGAAATCGTCCTCGAATGAACCTCACTGCTTCTTCTGGAAAAACGGGCGCCTTTGCCCGCGCTGTCGATGGTCGGCCCGGTGCGGCCGCGAAACCGCGGATGTTTCAATTTCTCGACATCATCTCCGTCTTCGTCGGGATCATCTTCATCGTCATCCTCGATCATCTTCCTCTGCCCGCCCGCCTGGGCTCGCTCCTTCTCGACCAGAAAAACGGTCACATGGAGCCGCTCTCGATTCACACCGTCATCTGGATCATCTTCTTCATCGGCCTCGGTCGCTTGCTTTATCGTCTTCGCGAAGCCGGCGCGGAGGAGGCGGAACTCAAGCAGGAGTATCTCCCCGAGGGCGATGATATCATTTTGACCAACCAGGACCTCGGCGAGCTCTACAAAAAGCTGCGCGCTGTGCCCAGGCGCCGTTATCTGCCGCGCCTCTTGGAACGCACCGTGGCCCAATTCCAGGGCAACAAATCGGTCGCCCACGCCCATACCTTGCTCGATTCCTGCCTCGACCTCTATCTGCATGAACTCGACCTTGGCTATCACATGATCCGTTACATTGTGTGGCTCATTCCCACGATTGGCTTCATCGGTTCGGTCATCGGCATCGGCAGCGCCCTTGCCGTGGCTGGCGCGACCAAGGCCGACGATCCGAATCTGCTCACCAACACCACCAGCGCCATGTCGATCGCTTTCAACGGCACCTTTCTCGCGCTCCTCCTTTCCGCCGCCCTCGTCTTTCTCATGCACATCGCGCAGATGAAGGAGGAGAAGGCCCTCAACGCTTCCGCCCAATACTGTCTCGATCAACTCATCAACCGTCTCATCGACGGCGGCGGCAAAACTCATTGACCCATTTTCCTGCGACCACCGCAGCCGTTCTGTGGCTGTCCCACCAATAACCCACCAAACCCAACGCGACCTATGGCTGATGAAGATGATGAAAAAACGCGGCTGATCCGCCGCCAGCAACCGCAAGCGCAACCGCCCCCCATCTCCGATGAGGATACCGACACGGAACCCGGCCTCAATCGGCCCACGCGCGTCCTCGACTGGATGATGAATCCGGAGGGTGAGAGCGATGAAAATACCAAGCTCGTCGGCCCCGCCCGGCGTTCCGTGAAAACGGAACCGGCCACCGCTGAGACCAGCAACGATGGCGGCGAACTCGATCCCGTCGTGGGCTGGCTGGTCGTATTGGACGGGCCCGGTCGCGGCAATGCCCGCCGGCTCGGTTACGGTCAGAACAGCATTGGCCGCGACAAAGGCGAGCGCATCAGCCTCGATTTTGGCGACGCCAGCATTTCGCGCAGCAAACATGCCTTCGTCCTTTACGAGCCGCGCAAGCGCCAGTTTTTCCTGCGGCCCGGTGATGGTGCGAACCTCACCTATCTCAATGGCGATTTGCTCGCCGACTCCCGCCCGCTCAAACCGGCCGACGTCATCGAAGTCGGCGCCACCAAACTGCGTTTCGTCCCGCTCTGCGGCCCGGATTTTGACTGGGAAGATCAGACGCAGCCGGCGAAATAATTCCTCTTCCCAAAATACTGGATGAGTCCGCTCGCGATGATTGCGGAAAAGGACTTTGCCGGGCGCCAGTCCGTCGGCAAACGTGCCGAACAGCAGGATACCTATGCCTTCTCCGAGATTCCCGGCCGCCCGGGCTCGGCCACCGGCGTACTGTTGGTCGTCGCCGACGGCATGGGCGGGCATTCCGGGGGACATCGTGGGAGTGGAATGGCCGTGCGGAATTTCGTCCGTGCGTTTCATCGCGGTGGCGAAACCATGCACGAGCGTTTCCTCCGCGCGCTCGACGTGGCCAACGAATCCATCGCCGCAGCCGTCGAGGCTGATCCCGTGAACCTGGAAGGAATGGGCACCACGCTACTCGCGGTGGCCGCCACGCCGCTCGGGCTCGAGTGGATCAGCGTTGGCGATTCCCCGCTTTATTTATGGCGCCGCGGACGCCTTCGCCGGCTGAACGCCGACCATTCCTTTCGTCCGGTACTGGATGAGAAAGTGTCCAGCGGCGAAATGACCGAGGAACAGGCTGCCGCCACTGGATTGCGCACCCGCCTGCGGGCCGCGGTCAATGGTCACGAGATTTCACTCGTCGACATGCCGCGCGCACCTCTGCCGCTCCTGGAAGGCGACGTCGTGCTCGCCGGCAGCGATGGCTTGCAGACCTTGAGCGATGAAGCTATCGGCGAAGTCGTTGGCCAGAATCTCGAAGCGGAAGCTTCGATGCTGTCGGTGCGTGTCATTCAGTCGGTGCTCGCGGAGCAGCATCCCAAGCAGGACAACACCACCGTCGCCATTCTCAGGCCGCCGGCCGACTGGCTGTTTGCTCCCTTCGCCTTTGCCCCGCCGCCGCCCGAGCCGGAAGCCACGCGGGAGGATTCTGCGAACACGACTCAGCGCATCGTGCCTCGGAACCCGCGCTCTTCGCCTGGAGAACAGCCCACGCCAGCGCCATGAATCGCCCGGCGCGTTCCATCGAGATCTTCACGATGTCGGCGCTGGACCTTTTCGTCACCGCCATGGGGTCCTTTGCCATCCTCATGATGATCCTCTTTCCCTATTTCCGTCACAAACCGGACGACAAAGTCCTCAATACACCGGGGAATGTTCTCTTCTGTGCCTGGCCCGTGCGGGTCAAGGATTTCCAGCAGTTTGTCGACGACGTGAAGGATCCGAAAGAGCGCGGCGAAGAATTCCGTTCGGATTTCTTTGTCCAGGACGACGTCTGGAAAAAGCCGGGCTATGTGCAGGAACCGGATGATCCGGTCGTGGGCGTTACCTGGCTTCAAGCCGAGGCCTTTTGCCAGTGGCTTACCAGGACGGAACGCGCCAAGGGAACCATCGGGCCGCAGGATGAATACCGCCTGCCCACCGACGCGGAATGGTCGGCCGCCGCCGGCCCTGGCAAATATCCTTGGGGCAACGATTGGCCGCCCCCGCCGAACTCCGGTAACTTCGCCGATGAAACCTGGGCGCATGGCATGGGTTACAAATCGGGTTATCCTGACATGCACGGTTACACCGACAAACACGGGATGGTGGCGCCGGTGGGGAGTTACGCCCCCAATCGATTTGGCCTCTACGACATGGCGGGAAATGTCTCGCAATGGTGCCAGGACAAATATCGCGCGAGTATGATGCCGCCGGAGGTCTTGCAACTGTATCCGGAATTCAAATTGGAAAAGGACACTCAGGGCGATGACTTTTACGTCATGCGCGGGAGCAACTGGCAAAACCACGGCGATTCCTTGCGTTCCTTTCTGCGCAGTCGAGCGGTGAAAACTTATCACCCCGATACTGGCGGCTTTCGTTGTGTGCTCGTCGTGAACTCGCAACCCCGGTCCGCGCCATGAGACGCGCTTCTCGAGAAATCAACACCCTTAGCCTTTCGGCGCTCGACCTTTTCGCCACCGCCATGGGGGCCTTTGCCATCATCATGCTCATCCTCTTTCCGCACTACAATCCGAAGCCGATTGAGGTGCCGCCTTTGACCAAAGACCCGCGTCCGGACAAACCGTTCCTCAATGGACTCGGCATGAAATTTGTCCCCGTGCCAACCGGCCCGCCGATTGTGGCCGCAGCGACACCGCCGCCCGCATCCGGGGCAAAGTAACTCGTGCCATGAGCAAGGAACGTCTCAGTCTTGGTTTGCCGGCGAAATCGGTGGTCGGTCGATATCAGTTGAATAGCCTCCATTCCTGTTGGGGATTTTATATCACCTACCTCGCCGAGGTGGATGGCACAGCCCGGCAGGCCATGGTCCACGAATTGGTCCCGGAGGAATTGGTCGAGCGCGCTCCCGACGGATCGATCCAGGGTAAATCCGGAAAGGACAAGGAGGATTTCGCCTGGGCGCGCGAACGTTTCTTGAGCGAAGGCCGCGCGCTGGCGGCGTGCTCACATCCGGCGATTCAAAAAGTTCTCGAGGTCTTCGAGGCAAACAACACCGCTTACTGGGTCACGGCCACCGACGAACCGCGCGACTTGAAAGTCTGGCTCGAGCGTTTCGGTCGCGCCCCCACTGAAGCGGAACTGGCCGGTCTGCTCCGGCCGTTGCTTTCCGCTCTCGAGCAACTCCACGCCGCCGGCCTGTGCCATCTCAATTTGAAGTTCGATACCATCCGCATCACGGCCGATGGGCAGCCCATCCTCATTCATTTCGCCGGGGCGCGTCAGGATATTGCCCGGCGGAGCCACGGTGCCGGCGCTGCGACTCGCGGTTACTCGCCGATCGAGCAATATGACGATGCCAAACCGGAAGGCCCGTGGACCGATATCTACAGCCTCGCCGCCGTCCTGCACCGCCTCATCGCCGGCCAGTTGCCGCCGGAGGCGACCGCGCGTCTCACCAGCGATCCGTATCAAAAACTCGCCGCGCGTTTCTCCGGAAAATACCGCACGGAATTCCTCTCGGCGCTCGACGCCGCCCTCGCGCCTGATCCCACGGCCCGCCCGCAGAGCATCGTAGGCTGGCGCAAAATGCTCGGCATTCCCGCGACGGACACCGCCGGCTGGCGTTCCAAGCCAGCGCTCGTCCGGATCTGTGCCGCCGTCCTCCTCGCGGTAATTGCCGCGGGCGGGTGGTACCTGTTCCGTCCCAAGCCGGTCCCGCTGATCATCGTCCACGACGACCATAAGGATCAGAAAAAGAAGGACGAAGAGCAGAAGAAAGCGGAGGAAGAAAAAAAGAAAGCCGAACAAGCGAAGAAAGCGGAAGAAGAGAAGAAGGCGGAAGAAGCGAGGGCCGCCGAAGAGAAACGCAAGGCCGAGAAGCAAAAACTTGCCGAAGCCGAAAAGAAGGCAGAGGAGGATCAGAAAGCTGCGGAAAAAGCCGCCGAGGGCAAAGCCGCGGCCGCAAAACAGGCCGACGAAGCCGCCAAGGAAAAAGCGGACGCCACCAGGACTGCGGCAGAAAAGGCGGAGAGCGAATCGGGCGACGCCGCGCAGGCGGCCAGCAAAGCGGGTGAGGCCAAAGGCGCGGCCAGGAAAAAGGCCGCGGAGAAAGCCGCGGCAGACGCGTTCGAGAAAGCCGCCCAAGCTCGCAGTGAAGCGGATCAGGCGGCGGCTGAAAGTGCAGCAGCCAATGTCGCGGCGAAACAAGCCGAACTGGACGAGGCCTCCGCCGAAAAGACCGCGGCGGAAAAGGATCTGGCTCAGAAGGCGATCGAACAACAGATTGCGGCTTTGGCCGCGGATCCGAAGTCCGCGGACGCCAAAACCGCCGCCGATCAAGCAGCTGCTGCCAAAGCTGCTGCGGAAAAAAATGTGGCTGAGAAGACCGCCGCGGAAAAGGCCGCCGCCGAAAAACTGGCAGCAGCGGTCGCCGCACAAAAGTCTTTGGATGCAAAAAAGGTTTCAGGCGACAACCCTTCGAAGGAGAAGTCAGACGCCGAGAAGGCCGCGGAGGAAAAGGCCGCCGCTGAAAAAGCCGCCGCTGAAAAAGCCACAGCTGAAAAAGCCGCCGCGGAAAAAGCCGAGGCCGAGAAAGCGGCAGCGGAAAAAGCCGCTGCCGAAATGGCTGCCAAGAAAGCTGCCGAGGAAAAGGCCGCGGCAGACAAAGTTGCCGCAGACAAAGCCGCGGAACTCGCCAAAAAACAGCAGGATAACTCCTCGCAAAACCAGAGTGGGCCGCCGCCTCCGCCTTCCGGCGGAAGTGCGGGTCAGGTGGGATCAGGCTTGGGGGGAGTCTGGGAGACCATCCAAAAGGATGCCAACGGCAAGCCTCTCAAGCGGCTCATCATTTATCCGGACACCCATTTTGAGCTAACCACAGACTCCGGAACGATCACCGGAATCATCCGGGCCAAGCTCGGCATCATCAGCCTGGAGCCGGACAATAGCAAAGATGCTTTCCCTTCGACCTTCGTTTACAAAAGCATGAGCGTCATCGAGACCGATGGTGTCTTGGGCAAGCTCGAGTGGACTCGCATTTCCGCCAGCACCCCCGAGCGCGATCAACGAAAAGCGAAATAGCCACCCTCTGCGGCCGAATTTAGCTCGGTGCGCTGGTCGCCGAAGTGGCCAGGGCGTGGGGCCAATCGAAGCCGAGCTTGGGGTCGGCAAACTCCACGCGCTGTTCGGGACTTTGCCGGGTGTAAAGCGCATACTTCACCGCATGAGGTGCGTAAGCGCCGGCCAGCCATTTCCGCACGCGATGGTGCAGCGAGATCACCGGTCCCAGCGCCTTCTTCCAGGCCGCGCCACGAAAGGCCTTCATTTCTTCGACACCCCGCACTGACGCCCCGAGATTCGCGCCCGTGAAAGTGAAAGCCGCGAGCGGCTCGTGGACCACGGCCATCGGCGCTCCCTCGCGGAGCAACTCATCCATCCACGCCGCATCGCCGATGACTTTCCAGCGCAGGTCGAAGAAGTGTCCGCGCTCGAGGATCGACCGGCGAAAGAAAGTCGCGCAGGTCAGCGTGTTGAGATGGACGATGCGGACATGCGGGCGGATGGGCAGGACCATACGCCGGTAGGAGAGCGGCGCGCCATGTTCGTCGATGAGAATGGCGTCGCCAAAGAGCACGTCCACCTCCGGATGGGCGGCAAAGAATTCAGCCACGCGGGCGAGAGTGCCGGGCAGATACTGCTCGTCGCAATTGAGGTAAGCGAGGATGTCGCCCGTGGCCCGGCGCAATCCGCGATTGATCGCGTCGTACATCCCTTCGTCCTTTTCGATGAAGGCGTGGACCCGCGGATCCTTTGGAAGCCATTCCTGAGTGCCGTCATCCGAACCGGCATCCTGCACAATGTGCTCCACCTCGACACCCTCCTGGTCTGCCACCGAAGCGATGCAAAGCTTCAGCCAGGCGGAATTGCGAAAGCTGGGAGTGACGATGGAGAAACGCATCAGAAATCAGGAAACGAAGATCGGGCTTCGAAGCTGGGAAATGGAGGATGCAGGTTGTCGGTCGCAAGACGCACCGCGGAAGAAATATCGTTGCGGGTTGTCTCGTTCCCCGGAAACCGCTATCGGCTGCGGGATGCTGAAAGAAGACCTGCACCGCCATCCGCTGGATGTCGTCACGGCCTGCCGTGCCGCGGATTTGCAGGTGTTGGGCTTGACGTTCACGGCGCTAAAAAAACAGGTGCCCATGCGGCGGCTGCGCGTCATCACTGCGCGGAGCAATTTCGCGAAGTGCCGTCGCGTTCTCGGCGAAGAGTCCGAATTGATCGACGAGGACACCTTTATCCCCGGCATGACCCTGAAAGAAATCAGCCGCCTGACCTTGCCCGGATTTCCCCAGGGCGCCGGCTGGTACTTCCAGCAACTGCTGAAGCTCCAATTCTCTTTCGTGCGACCGGAGGAGGAACATTATTTAATTTGGGATGCCGACACCGTCCCGCTGCGGCCAATGGAGTTCTTCGATGAAAACGGGGCGATGCTCCTGACGATCGCGGACGAAGAACATCCGCCCTATTTCGACAACTACCGAAAGCTCCTGGGCGAAGAGCCGCAGCGCGAGTGCTCGTTCATCGCGCAACACATCGTGGTGCGAAAGGCCATTGTCCGGGAAATGCTCGGAAGTATCGAGGCCCGCCATGCGGGAAATGAGCAGTGGGCTTGGAAAATCATGCGCAATCTCGAGGGCACCCATGTCAATCTCCTTAGCGAATACGAACTGGTCGGGCACTACACGAAGAACCATTACCCGGCCGAGGTCCGTTTTCGGCGGCTCCCGTGGCTCCGCGAGGGAACGCAAACCGTCGGCGGCAGGCCATCGGCGAAACAGCTCGAGACGCTCTCCCACCAATATGCCTTTGCCGCCTTCGAGGCAAAATACCGGCCGCTGCGTCGATGGATGCGCCAGATGCGTTCATGGCTTCGTCCATTCCGGCCGCGCTGAGGATTTTTCCGATCCGCCCGGCGATTTGAGTTGGGTGAGAGCCTCATCGAGAACCTCGCACACCTTCTCCGGCGGCGGATTGGACGTATCATTCGCCACCACGAACGTCGGAACCTGAAAGACATTCCAGCGGTGGCAATTATCGATGCGCCATTGATCGGGGGCCCAGATGACGATCGGCACGCCGCACAACTGCGCGAGATGGCTGGGACCGCTCAGTTCACCGGCGAGCAACCGCGCCGAGGAAATGGCCGCGACGCTGGCCGCAAGATCTTCGGTGCGCAGGTCCTCCACACCCGCAGGGCAATAGGAATAGAGGGGATGTCCAACACAACACCCGCGATAGCCCCGCTCGCGGCACCACGCCACCACACGATCGC
The DNA here is from genome assembly GCA_036501065.1 of Chthoniobacter sp. Lineage (GTDB taxonomy): Bacteria > Verrucomicrobiota > Verrucomicrobiia > Chthoniobacterales > Chthoniobacteraceae > Chthoniobacter. Next base: position 55,468 of record DASYAY010000099.1, read on the forward strand.
ACTGCTCCGTCGGATAATTCCGCAAGACATCCGGCCCCTCCTTCTTCACTGCACGAAAGTGGAAAGCGATATCGCGAATCGGGCCGCCCTCGGGACGCTTCGCCAAAAGCTCGAACTTCGGCGGAAGCAAATAGTTCCGGTGGTAGCGGGTGCAAACGGCCAGCGCGGTCATCAGGTCGTAATTCTGGAGACCGAGTTCCGCGGCCTTGCGCCGCGCCATGGCCTCGAGCTCCTGCGGCGGAAATTTTCCGAAACGATACCCGGCGCTCGTCAGGGGAATATCGTGGTAATGAACCTGGCAGCCCGGGTAGAGGAAGTCGCGCCCCGGATACGTGATCACGTGCACTTCGCGGTAGCGCCCGGCGAGTGCACGCACCCAGGCCTGCCAATCCATCAGCTCATGGCCAAACTCACCGGCGAATGGCCCAGCCACGAGCACTTTGCGGGGAAAGAAGCGCAACTTCAGCGCGATCCACGCGCCCTTGATTTTGTCCGCCAGCGTGAACTGGTAACACACCGGCCGCATCGCCTCCATCAGCTCGCTGGGGATGGCGTTTTTCAAGGGCGGAGCTGGCGAAGTGCAATCCGCATCAGCGGCCTTGCGAGACTCGCAGGCGAAGCTTCTCGGGCATCAGATCCAAAAGGAATCCGCAGAGTGACCTGGGCAGGATGCTTCCGATGCACTCCACCGGGTTGAGGCGGAGCTTGCGCAGCAGGGCTGCAGCGGAGCGCTGGCTGGTTTCGGATGGAGCAGGCGCCAGCTTCGTCGCTGACAGGAGACCTTCCTCACTGACGTTGTGAATTTCCACCCGCCAATTATCGAGTTGCTGAAGATAAGGGCGCAGCCATTTGCCTTTGCGGAAATTCGCGTCGTGCGCCAGCAACTGGCCGCCCACCGGAATGCGATCCGCGATCAGACGGAACTCGGTGATCTGTTCGAGGGGATTGTCGCCCCCATCGAGAAATGCGACGTCGATGCTGGTCTTCGGTCCCTGTTCGGTCAGCCATTGGGGAATCACATCCTGCGACCGGCCGAAGAGCGGTGTAAAGCGGTGCGCGGCCTCCGGGGCCGAATCGCGAATATTCGCGATCATTTGATCGTAGATTCCGCGGTCCGCCTCAATCCCCCACAAATGCCCCTCGCCGTTCGCTTCCAGCGCGCGGAGAAAATGTAGAGTGCTTCCTCCCCCGAGCCAGGTCCCCACTTCCAGCACCACCTTCGGCTTGGTCGACGCCTCACGGACGGCGGAAGTCACGATTCGGCGTTCTTCGGCGTTGAGTTGTCCGTTGTTCTCGATCATGGCGGTTACTCAATCTCCCGACCCCGCGTGCCGCAATGCATTTTCGACGTCCGAGGGCTTTCCCTGCAGGAGTTCACCATAAATTTGCAAATGGCGACGGGCGACGACCTCAGGAAGGTAGGTTGCGAGCGCTTTCCGCCGGGCGTTTTCTGCGAACAACTGCGCCAGGGCGGGTTCACGCAAGATCCGGCTGACGGCCCCCGCCATGCTCGGCCCGTCCAACGGATTGCACAACAGGCCGGTCGCGCCATCTTCGATCAAGTCTGGAACTCCCCCCACGTTGGCCGCCACCACGGGCACGCCGGCAGCCATCGCTTCGAGGACCACCATGGGGCAATTGTCTTCGAGCGTAGGCAGAGCGAGCAGAGCGGCCTTCCGAAACCAATCGCGCAGCACTGGCCGGTCCGCCCATGGGATGTGGGTAATCCACGGCCGGCTCGAGACCAGTTCCTTGAATTCGCGGACATAGGGATCGCCATCCCCGGCCAGGCCCAGAAAGATCAGGCGGAAGCCAGTCTCGGCAGCGAGCGGATCGAGGGCCCGGATGAAGGCATTTTGATTTTTTCGGACCGTCACATTGCCGACACAAAGAATGATCGGCGGTGTCTCAGCGACGGGTTGAATGGGAAAGAATTCCTGATCCACGGCGTTGGGAAGCAGCCAGGTCCGGACGCCGTCGCCCGCCACCGCCTCCCGCGTGTAGTTGGTAATGCAAATCACGCCCCGGGTGCGCGGCACCGTGAAGGCCTCCAACCGCGCCGCGAGCCAGTCGAAGGTAAACGGCCGGGCATGGTTGATTTTGGCGACCAGTCGCATGTTGCCGTGGATGGTGAGGACGTTCGGGAAACCGGAGAAAACAGCGGCCAGCGCGGCGTAGCGCTCCGTGCCCTGGCCATGAACAATGTCCGGCCGGATTTCCCGAAGCTTCCGCCGGACCGCCCGAATGCACCCCTGATAGCCGGTGCGCAGCCAGCCGAGCTTGGGCACATGGAGGCTGTGGAACCAGATGTTGTCGGCCAGTTTTGCCGGCGACGAAACCATCGGTTGCTGGGTGCACGTCACCAAGTGGACCTGGACTTCGGGCAGAGCAGCGAACCCGTGGTAGAGCGCTTCCGGCGCCGTCCCAAACCACGGCTCCGGGCGGTCGTACTGGCGGAACGGTTCCCGGTTGTCGATGACGACCTGAGCGACGGTCAGCGCTGCTGGAGTTCGGGAGGTCGGGAAAGGATCCGGCATCGTCAGGAGAGTCGGATTGAGCGTGGCAGGGCGGCGAAGAAGCTGAACGGATCGATACTTCCGCGTATACGGCCACGAACGCTCATGGGATTTGCGGAGTTGCAGAGTCTTTGCGGTCGGCGAGCCGCCGGCTGAATTCCGCCAGCAGACGATCGCCATAGTCCTGCCAGGTATTGCTGGCGGCGCCCTTTTGGTGAGCAGCTTCGCCCATTTTCCGGTTCAGTTCGCGGTCTCGCGCCAGGAGTACCATCTTTTCGGCAAGCCCTTCGGTATCGCGAGGCGAGACGATGAATCCCTCTTTGTCGTTTTCGACCAGGGTGCTCGCGCCGCTCTCGTGGCTGGCGAGAATCGGAAGGCTTGCCGCCATGGCTTCGGCGATGACCCGCGCGAAGCCTTCTTCCACCGAAGGAAAAACGAAGGCGGTCCCGGTCGCCAGCACTTCCGCCAGCTTCGCGTGGCTCACGTGCGGAATGTGCGTGAACGTGCCCGCCCATTTTCGTCGTTCGAGCCGAAAATCGGTCTTGTAATCGCCGAGGCAAATGAGTTCCGCATCGGGCACCGAGGATTTCACCTTCTCGAAGGCGCGGAAGAGATATTGAAAGCCTTTCCGCAGGCAAATCGTCCCCACGCTGATAAAGCGTGGTTTCTCCGGCGGCATCGGGCGCGGCTTGAAGATTTGTGTATCGACTCCAAACGGATTCACAAAGAGCTTCTCCGCGGGGATGTTGTTTTGAAGCATGCTGTCCCGGACAAAAGTCGATGGACAAAGAATCATGTCCGCCCGTTCCAGTTCCCGGTTCATGCGGGCAAACATCCATCGGGGAATCGGGACTTTTTCGCCCGGACACCACAGGTCGCACTCGCGTTGCCAATGGCCGAAGTAAGTGGTCGGATGGCTGTTCGGACAATCGACTACCTTGAGCGCGCCGATGCGTTCCGCCACGTCAAACGGCTCGGTGGCAAATCCCATAATCGCGTGAACGACGTTGCAGGACGGCGGCTCCTGGGATCGAAACCACTGCCGCCAAATGGGGAAGAAGCCGTAAAAGGCCTTCTCCGTCCAGATTTGCGGGGCGAAATGGTAGAACGGCTTTATGGCGAGGTGAAACGGCCAACAACGACGAAATTGGCCTGCGGGGAGCCCCGTGGAGTTTTTGTCCGTGATCCAGAGCGCCGCCAATGCGTCGTGCGCGGCCAAGGCCTGGGAGGTCTGTCGCAAGTACCAGGCTCCGGCTGTGGCCAGGAACACTTTGGGAATATCGCCGTGGTTCATTCAGGTTTTCTCTTTCAAATGGCGTTGCGCTTCAGGGCTCAGGAGCACCCCCTCTTGCCTTTGCCATCCCGGCGGCGGTCGCTTCCCCCTCAACTTGCCGGCGAGCCAGCCCATGGCCGCGGAGAAGCTCCGAAGGTAGCGGAAGCGCAGATGGGAAAAGCGATGCCGCGAGAGCAACAAAAGCGGAGGCAGCAGGACGATCAATAGCTTCTGCAAAAAAAGGGAAGTGTAGAGCTTTGCCTCCGCCGCCCCGAATCCGTTGCGGTAGAGGAGGCGGAGATAATCTCGTTCAGCGGAACGTTCCGGCCAATGAACGATCGCTTGTGGATTTGGGACAAACTTCATGCCGATAGCATGCAACTCATAGTTGAACAAGGCGTCCTCCGCCGCCAGGGTCAGCCATTCCGGATAGCCGCCGACCGCTTCCCAAGTTTTCTTGCGATAAGCGATGTTGCGCGACGAGGAAAAAACCGCGCCTTCCGCCTGAGGCGTATCGTGAGCGGGTTCAAAGAGGCGCAAGTATTTTTGAAATGGAGTTTCGCAAACGGAGCACGTGCGCCCGCCCACGATGTCTATGGTGGGATCCTCCAAGAGTGGGCGCGTCAATTCACGAAACCAATTCGCATCGGGAAAGCTGCCCGCATCCGTCGAAACGATGATCTCAGCATCGGTCAGTCGGATCGCGCAATTCCGGCCCTCGGCGATATTGCAACGCCGCTGCTCGAGTCGCACCGGAGTTGCATTCTTCGTCGCGAGGCTCTGAAGCTTTTCCCAGGTGCCGTCGCGAGATCCGCCATCCACGATGACGATTTCATCGGGTTGGTCGGTCTGGGCGCCCAGGCAGCTCCACCATTTCTCAACCGCGCCTGCTTCGTTCAGAAGTGTCGCGATGAGAGCGCGCTTCGGATGCGAAGCGGCTATTTCAGGCATAGAGCGCGTATTCTTTGGGCGAAAACGTTCGGCTGCAGTTGTTCCAAACGCTGCCGGCGGAACGCCTTCGGGAAAGTGGAAGTCAAACGATTGCCAGCCGCTGCCAGCAGGCCAAAAGCATACAAAATGTCGAAATTCATTTTTCCAGTTTGTGGTAATTCGGATGAAAAGGACGAAGGCGGGATACGATTTTGGGAAGCAATCCCCTGGGGAGCTAAGGGCGCACTGTAGATCGGCTGCCAAGACCGTCTCGTGCTCCTCAGCGGATTGCCCTGGGCGCCGGCGAGGATTTTCCCGAGCAGGCCAATTTGCACGAAACTTTTAGGCAAAAACTCGCTCAGACCGTAATGAAACATGTTCGACACTTGCGGATCGGTGCTTTGCAAAATTCAGCGGAAGAGAGGAAAATTCCGTGCTGTAAGTGGGTTCCATTGCTAGCTTTTCCCACGTTCGCAGGCCTGCAGAATGCCCAAAATTCATCATTCCGATCTCGGTATTCTCCTGCCTGTATGCCGCATATGCCCTCGTGAGACGTCTCTTTGATTCATTCAATTCGCACGTTCTTGCGTTCGCCTACGCCCTGAAAGTGCTGATCCCGATCATCATCCGCACAGGGCGTCGACCGGTGGTGTTCTCGCGCTACACCGGTATGGGCGACATCATTTGCACGGTTCCGGCAGCGCGTCAGTTAATGCAGCGTCACGCGGGCACCACATTCATTTACAATTGTCACCGGAATTTCGCTGAATTGCCCCGGATCGCTGGCGTCGCGGATCAGGTAACCTCACTCAAATCCATTGGTCAGATCGGACACTGGTATCGATTCCTTCTCGGAGGATTTTACGATTTCGCACACGGCGACGACGTTCCGGGCCGGACTGCGCGGGAACCAATGGTGGCGGATTTCTGTCGTCAGTTCGAGGTCGCCATTACCGACCAGCATCCCGAACTGGCCGCCAGCCCGGAAGCCACGGCCAGGGCGAGGCGTATTTTGATCGGAAAGGGGCTCGATTTGTCGGACCTCATCTTAATCCACCCCGGCCCGAGTTGGGCGATCAAGGAATGGCCGCGGGAATTATGGATGCAATTGGTGGCTGGATTGCGTTCACGAGGGCATACTCAAATCGCCCACCTCGGTGTGGGAAACTACGCCCATATTGGCCAAACGACCGTGGCCGCGATCCCTGGAACCATCTCGCTGGTTGACTGCTTGTCGATTGAGGAGTGCATCGCAGCGATCTCGCTGGCCCGGCTGGTCGTCGGCATCGATTCCGGGTTGTTGCACATCGCAGCGAGTACCAGAACGCCGGCGGTGGGACTTTTCGGTCCAACCGACCCGCAGTTCTTTTACGAACCGGAGGCTCGCCGACAATTTGTGCGGACTGAAGTCGAATGCGCAGGTTGCGAACATCGTCGACCGCGCCTGCACTGGCTCATGGGTTGCCCCTACAACGTGAAATGCATGCAATCCATTGACGTAGAACAGGTTCTGCAAAAGTGCCTGGAATGCCTCAAGACCGCTGAACCTTCCGCCGCCGGGTCAATGTGACATCCTCGTGATGTCGCGATCTGGCCTTTTCATTGGGGTCGTTTTAAGCAATGAGGTTCACTTCGCGAACGCCGTCCCGACCCCTTCATGAGCCTCAAGCAACTCCTTCCCGAGCCCATTCGCCGCCGTCTTTTTTGGTGTCGCGTGCGAGTTCTGGCCTTCGCAAAACGGATCGGACATTCTTTCGGCTTGGGTAAAGTCATCTGGAAACTGGCGCTGCCGTCCGAGGTGCAGTTCTGGGAGCACTATGTGGAATCACGCGGAAAATCGTGTGACGCGGAAGCGGAATTCCAATTTCGCGCCTCCGCGGAAGGCGAGCTTCAGCCGTGGTTGACGAAATGGTTGAACGTTCCTGCGGGAGGCGAGGTCCGCATTTTGGATGTTGGCGCCGGGCCGATGACCTGGGTCGGAAAGAAATGGGGCGACCGCCGCGTGCAGGTCGAAGCGATCGATCCGTTGGCCGGTGCTTACGATCAGATCCTGGACCGTTTTGGCGTCGTTCCCCCTGTGCGAACGCAGCTCGGGGAAGGCGAAGGCATCGTGGCTCAATTCGGCCGGGAAGTCTTTGACATGACTTTTGCCAGGAATTGCCTGGATCACGCTTACGATGCCATTGAAGCAGTCAAGAACATGGTCGACGCGACGAAATCGGGAGGGGTGATCTATCTGTGGCACAATCAGGACGAAGCGGAAAAACTGGCTTATCAAGGACTCCATCAATGGAACTTCCGGCTAAAGGATGGCGACTTGCTGGTCTGGAAAGGCAGCCGCACCCTGAACGTCAATCGCCAGTTGCTTGACCGTCTGGAGGTCCTGAGGTGTGACCTCGAAGACGACATGATTCATGCGGTGTTTCGAAAACGATGAAAGTTCTGGTGCGCTGTCGGCGCGCGGGCCTGACATCAGAGCGGTCCCCGGGGCGAAGTTGTCTCGGCCTGGGCCGATCGCGGAGAGCGTTCGTTGTCACATCCATGTGGCATGGCAATCTGCCCTTTTCTTCCACTCAGCTTCGGCTAATGACATTCCGCTACGCCCGAATTCCCTTCCCGTCTATGAGCTTAAAACCGCCAATCTCTGCCCCGCTTTTTGGGGTGACGACGTAATCCAATGAGAGGCATCCGGAGATTACGCAGCTACTATCGAAGGGCGTCATTGCTGGCGGGTGAGATTCGCTTGCTTAGCAACTGGCGGCAGTTGCGCCACATGGCCCGTCGTGCCATTGCCGGTGAGACGATCCCGGAGCCTCCCGTGATCTGCTTTCGATCCGGATTGCGGATCAACATGGTCCCGGCGAGCCACGCCGGATGGGATTTCTTATTCGAGGAGATATTCTTGTCGAAATGCTATCAGCCGACCGCCGATTTCATTCCAAAGCCTGGTTGGACGGTCGTCGATCTCGGTGCGAACATGGGCTTCTTTTCGTGCCAGGTGAGTGCCGCCGCCCCGGATGTGCGGATTGTGGCTGTCGAGCCCCTGCCGTTATATCAGGAGACGTTCCGGAAAAATATTCAGGACAATAAGATCGCCAATGCCACACTCGTCGCGGGCGCCATCTGCGGCGAAGTTACTCAGACAGTTCCACTGACCGTCTGGTACGCCACGAGCGGTGAGTTGAAGACCGGAGAAGTCCCGCAGGACGCGGCACGTGTTGAAACCGTCACTGCGAAGGGTTATACCCTTGCGGAAGTTTTCGAAATCGGAAATGTCGTCAATTGCGACCTTCTCAAGGTCGATATCGAGGGCGCCGAATTTAGTCTCTTCGAGAAAATCCCAGCATCACTCTGGAAGCGAATTGCGCGCGTCGTCATGGAGGTTCACCCAGATCGCGAAAATCCAGCGAGCCGGATCGTCCAAATCCTCGAACAGAATGATTTTCGAACCCATCTTTCGGCGGAAGCGTCTGCGGGGATTGGGCTTCTTTGGGCTATCCGAAAATGAGCCGCGCAGCGATTTCCGAAGCGTGGTAATTGGCTAACGAACATGCTTCCTATTTGGAAGCCATGAAAATCCTGGTCGTTTCCAACCTTTATCCGCCACACCATCTGGGTGGTTACGAACTCGGTTGTCGCGACGTCGTCGAGAAGCTGCGTGAGAGAGGGCACGAAATTCGCGTTCTGGCGGGCGATTTCCGCTCATCGAATGTCGGGGACTTGGACGATGGCGTGATGCGCTCTCTGTTATTTCGGACCGAAGGCGGGTCGGGGCGGGGGAGGAAGCTTGCGGAATGCCGTGGATTTTTCCGATTGATCCGGGAGTTCTCCCCGGACCTCGTTTACTTTTGGAGTCAGGCTGGGCTCTCCCATTGGCTGCCATTAGTCGTGCGTCTCGCCGGCCTTCCGATGGCGTTTTTTCTTTCCGATACTTCGTTTGTTTCCTGGCGCGTCGGAGCTTGGCTCGGGGGATTTGCGAATCGACCCGGAGTATTCGCTTCCTTCGTCCGTTACGCCTTGGGCCGGACCGTTCCGGTGCGGGGGTATCCCATCGTTAAGGGCAGGACCTGCCATTTCGCGAGTGATTTCCTGCGCACAGTGGCGCTGAAAGACGGAATCCAATTCTCCTCCGCGACTTCCGAAGTCATTCATTGGGGGATCGAGACAGGGAAATTTGCGGTGTCAGATCGTCCGCGGCGCACGCATTCCAAACTGCTTTTCGTCGGGCGATTGAGCCCGGCCAAGGGGCTGCATACTGCGCTCGCCGCGCTCGCCTTGCTTGTGGTTCACCAAGGCTTGTCGGACCTCACGTTGACTGTTGTGGGCGAGGGGCCGGATCGGGACTATTCGGCAAAAATCCGCAATCTTCCGACGCAGCTCCGTATTCCAGAGCGCGTGACCTTCGTGGGCGAACTCCCGCGCTCGGAGTTGCCTCGCATATACGGAGAGCACGACATCCTCATCTTCCCCTCGGAATGGGAGGAGCCATTTGCGATCACGCCGCTGGAAGCGATGGCTTCCGGTTTGGTCGTGGTCGGAACGGTCACCGGAGGCAGCGGCGAACTCTTTCGAAACCGGGAAAATGCCATGACCTTCGCGGCCGGTGATGCGGAAGACTGCGCACGGGCCATTCGGGAATTGGTGCAAGACCGGGCGCTTTTCGAGTCGATCGCCAGTGCGGGGAAAGAATACGTCCTCACAAATCATACGCTGAATTCAATGGTCGACCACATTGAAGCAAGTCTGAGATCGGTGGGACACAGCCTCGAACAAAGCGATCGAGGCCAGCTCTCCGGCGTGCGCGAATGAACCCCAATTCCGCCTTGCGGATCGTGCACGTATTCCCAGATAGCGCGCGGCTATCCTCGGGTCCGTGCAATGCGATCATGGCGTTCATGCGATGCCAATTGGCGCATGGCCTGAATGTCCACGGCATTTCACCGGCGGATGACACGATTCCCGCCGAGCGGCAGCAAAGCATCGGTGACCTTCCGATCACCGAGTTCGACCGCGGGAGATCGGCTGAATTGGATTTGGTTCTCCCCTCGCTCGACGGTGGCCAAGCCGGCGCCGTATTGCATTTCCACGGCATCGCCCCTTGGATGGACCGAATGGCGAAGGTGCTTCGGAAAAGGGGGATTCCCTATGTTTTCACTTCCCACGGCCATCTGCATTACCACGGCTGGAGCCACGGATTGAAGAAATGGATTTACCTGAACTTTGTGGATCGCTTTCTCCGGGGCGCCAGCGGCCTCCATTTTTTGTCGGAGCGGGAAAAGGAACGAAGCCGGGCGATCCTCCCGTGGGGGCGCAAATCGGTGCTTGTGCAGTCCAACTTGATTCAATTGCCGGACGAAGCGGAGATTACCCCAGCCGATCGAGCCGACCTGGACATCCCCGCCGACGCATTCATCTTCGCCTACCTCGGCCGTCTGGACGTCGAGCACAAGGGACTCGACATCCTGCTAAAGGCGTTTTCGCTCCTCTCTCACGGCCGTGGAGATCGGAAACCCGACCAATTGCCCGATAGCTTTCCGCACTTGCTGATGATCGGCCCTGATTGGGCAGGTGGCCAGGCGAGACTGGAGGAGCTCGCACGACAGCTCGACCAGAGTTCACGAGTCCATTTCCTGGGTCCGCGGATGGGAGAAGCGAAGTGGTCCCTGCTCAAAATGGCCGGGGCTTTCGTCTCTCCGTCTCGCTGGGAAGCCTGCAGCATCTCGCAAGCGGAAGCGATCGGCCTGGGACTACCGACCATCGTCTCCGACGAAATCAATATGGCCCCAGAGATGGTCGCCGCCCATGCCGCGCTGGCCAGTCCACTCACTACCGACCGGCTCGCCGCAGCGATGCGACAGGTTCAGGCGGATGGCGACTTGCAGCGCACCCTTTCGGAGTCCGGCCGGAAATGGGCGGCGGAGACTTGCTCGGCGGAGAAGGCGGGAGAACGATTCGCGAAATTCTACCGCGCTGTGCTCGGGTAAAACGACGGCGAGTCTAGATTACGAATTCTTCGACTTCCAGGGTTTCGGACTTCTTCGCCAGTTGGGATTCGACCGCGCGAATGACCGCCTCGGGTTCGATCATCTTCATACATTCGTGCTGATAATCGCAACGGCTGCGCAGCCAGCAAGGTGAACACGCGGTGTCGCCTATCAGATTGCTATTGCCAGCGTAACCAATTTGCCATGGCCGCAGTCGACCACCATAGATGATGACACTGCGGCAATCGACCGCGCGAGCGAGATGCATTAGAAGGCCCTCCAAACCGATGAAAACCAAAGCGTTCGCGAGAATTGCTGCGGATTGGCGCAGACTGGTCTGGCCGCGAAGATCGACTGCGCCTTCTAGCTTCGGATCCTGGCTCGCACCAATCTGTATGAGGCTATTGCCGGAGCGCAGATGGTCGCAAACCTCCTGGAATCTCCCCGGGATCCATTCCTTGTTTCGCACGGCAAACGTGGCGCTTTGTGCCGAGGATTGTACGATGATTTGATTTTCGGCAAGACGGCCAGCGGTGCGTTCCTTGGGCGTCAGATGCAGGTAGGGACGAAGCTTGATCGGCCCGGAGATGCCAGCGACGCGGCAAAGTGCGGCAAGCACGTGTTCGTTTGGTGCATCGTCCTTGTCAGTCTCGGGATGGTAGTGCCCGTAGCCAAGCCTGGTGAATTCGAGGCCTTCGCGTAACCAGCGATCGAAGCGTGAATTTTTTTGCGGGATGACCACGTCGAGGTCGGGATTGCCTTGGAACAGATCGGGAGCCCTTGTGGTAAAGACGATCCCATGAACATGCCGCCGGCGCAGTTCACGGAAAACCGTCGAGCACATCAAGTCATCACCGATCCCGCCAGCGCCGACATAGACATGCTTGGAAAAGCCAAGGCGGGCTCGGTTGAGGAATCCGAATCCTTGCCTCAGGAGCGATTGCGAGCTTTGAGCCATAGCTCAAATAACTAGAAGCTTTCAGCTTCCAACCGCGCCCGAATTAGCCCGCGGCGATGCGAGCGCTCACTTTCGAGGAGCCGGTCGGCGAGAGCCGAGTCAGAAGAATGAAAGGCGCAAATATCGTAATAGAATAATCCCTGGACACAGCGCGCGTAATTGTCCAAATCACAAAGGGTTTCGGAATCTGATGTAGGGCACTGGGTGATGAAGAAACCCTGTGCATCGTAGATGTGCAACCGTTCGTATCCTTGGTCAGCGAGATAGGCAAAAATGGCGAGCCCGTTCTCATCCAACTTGGTCAGGTTTTGATGATTAAATTCGAAAAGGATGACGGGGTGGTCACTGCGCAGCAGCGTCGTCGCGCCACGAATCACCCGAAGGTCAAAGCCTTCAATATCCACTTTGAGTAACTTGCAGGCGCCCCTCGGCTTTGCCCGAAGAAGCAGGTCGGGGAGCGAGAGCAACGGCATGGTCCGTGCAGATTTGGAAGAATCGATGTTCGTTGGAATGAGTGTCGCGTCCCAACCGTCCTTTTCGACGGTGACGTGAACGTCCTCAGTCCGTTCGCCGAGGAAGCAGCAGAACGCGGAAACATCCTTCATCGGGGAGATATTTTTCTCCAGGATTGGAAATACGGCCGAATCACCTTCGACACAAATGATCGGGACCTTCGCCTGCGACTTGATCAGTGCGGCCGTGTCACCGATATTCGCGCCGATGTCGATCGCATAGGCGTCCGGATAGGATTCGAACACGGAGGCGGCGATGCGGCCCAATTGGGCAGTGTATTCCGGGTTCTTTTGGTATTCCCTCCAGAGCGAGTTGTTGCTTTGGATGGACACCTCGTAGTCACCGATTTTCACTGAGATCAGTCCGGAGTTCGATCGCGGTGTCCGTTCGCACCTTACCAACTCGAAGCCGAGTGGCTGGATAGCGCGGTTTGCAGATCGCCGGAGGTGATTGAGGAAAGTCATATCAGGAAAGGGCGTAGTCCACGTCGGGGACGACGTAGCCGAGAAATCCATCAACCTTGGTAATGCTGGACTCGGTCGATTGCACGACATCCAAAGCGAATGCCTTGGGATAATAGTCCTCCATGCCGAAACTGGACCTCAAACCCACTCCGAAACTGTAGCTGTGAGGGACGAGCTTGAGGCCTCGGTAAGTGACGCGAAAATGGTGGGTGCCGCGGGAAAGCTCCAGATCCGGCAGGGCAAGAATGCTGGTGGAAGAAGCGATCTCCGTCCCCGTCGGGGCATACAAAGCCACCCCCAGTTCCGCCGCCCGGATTGGCTCCCGGCATTCCACGGTAATGACGAACGAAATCTCGTCGCCGTACGGAATAGTCCAGGGCGAATGGGTTTCTGAGGACGGCCATTCAGCTTTCAAGAGAATGGCGCTGCGCCGGAGAGAATCGGAGGGGGAAGTTTGCTGAAACTCGATAACTGCGGATTGCTCGTTCTGGCTGGCCAGGTATTTGGCCACAACCGCCGGTGTGGGCCCGATGTCGACCACTGTTCCTTTGGCCAGATGAATGACCCGCGAACACAATCGCAGAATCGCATCCATGTTATGACTCACAAAGAGCACCGTCCGTCCTCCGTGACTGACATCCTCCATCTTTCCCAGACATTTCTTTTGGAACTCCATATCTCCCACCGCCAGGACCTCATCGACGACGAGAATCTCCGGCTCGAGATGTGCGGCGACGGCGAAGGCCAGACGCATGTACATGCCGCTGGAGTAGCGCTTGACCGGCGTATCGAGAAATCGTTCGACCTCGGCGAAGGCCACGATTTCGTCGAATCGGGATTTGATCTCACGACGTGTCATTCCCAGGATGGCGCCATTGAGATAGACATTCTCGCGTCCGGTGAGTTCGGGATGAAAGCCCGTGCCGACCTCGAGAAGACTGGCCAATCTGCCGTCCACCTCGATCCGTCCGGTGCTGGGTTCAGTGATGCGACTCAGAAGCTTGAGCAGCGTGGATTTTCCCGCACCGTTTCGACCAATGATCCCGACCGCCTCACCTTGCCGAATTTCGAAAGACAGATTTTGCACCGCCCAAAACTCTTCCCGCGTAGGATCCGCGAGGGTCTTGCGTGACAGGCGGGACCAGACTCGCTTCGGTGCGGCGGCCAGAACATCGCGCAACGCTTTGTACCGCTGAGCTTGGTGGCGGAGGCGGTACTTCTTGCCGAGATTCTCGACGCGGATGGCGGGGTTGGTGTTCAGGTTTCAGGTTCCTTCAGATCACGTCAGCGAAGGCGCGCTCGGTTTTGCGGAAGTACCAAACGCCGGTAAGGGTGATGAGGGCGACGAGGAGGAGGGAGACGGCGAAGCCCGGCCAGTAGACAAGAGACGGGGTCCCGGTAATCGCCCAACGGAAGCCTTCGATGACGCCAACCATGGGATTGAGAGAATAAAGGAGCCGCCATTTCTCCGGGACGATGCTGCTGCTGAAACCAACCGGGGAAAGGTACGCGCCGAATTGGACGATGAAGGGAAGCACGTAGCGAAAGTCGCGGTATTCGACATTCAAGGCGGCCAGCCAAAGCCCGGCGCCAAAGGAGGCGAGGAAGGCAACGCCCGTGAACGGGATGAGCAGGAACAAGTGCCACGTGGGCAGGATGCGGTAAAAGGCCATCATTGCAGCGAGAATGCCGAGGGAGATGAAGAAATCTCCCAGGGCGACGATGATCGAGCTGGCGGGGACAATGAGCCGCGGAAAATAGATCTTGGAGATCATGTTCGCGTTCAGGACCAGGCTGTTGCTGGCTTCCGAGAGCGCTGAAGAAAAAAATTGCCATGGCAGCATCCCGGCAAAGACGAGCAGTGGGTAGGGAATGCCTTCGGATGGCATTTTGGCCAGCCGGCCAAAGACGATGACAAACGCGGCGGTGGTCAGGACGGGCCGAAGGACGGCCCAGAGGACACCGATGGCCGTCTGTTTGTAACGGACCAGGAGGTCGCGCCAGGAAAGGAAATAAAAGAGTTCCCGGTAGCGCCAGAGATCCAACCAATAGTGTTGCTCGGCTTTCCCGGCTTCAATGACCAAACGGGATTGATTCATGGCGGCGAGGCAAGATCGGCTGGCATGAAAAGAAGGGAATTAGCGACTGATGAAACGCCGCCCCGGTTTTATGGAGCACTGGGATGCTAATCTTGGTCGCATGCGGGCGGCTATCAACCATCAAAACAGCCGCAAGGCCAACTCCAACTTGCGCGCATTCTGTGAATTGCGTGTGACAGCGGTGCAGCAGAACTTAGCCGGCCGGAGCGAACTGCGGGCGGGACCGGAATTTCGGGGGCTGAATGACTTCCGGAGCGGCTTTTTTGCTGACCGCTTCATAAGTGTCGAGCGAGTTTTCCAGCATTCTTAGGAAGCCAATCGTCACGATGGTCGACGGAAAGTCGTTTTCGAACGCACCGAAAATGAAAACGAAATTAATAGGTAAAAGAATCGTGCCCAAACCCATCCACAGGGCCATGGGAAAATACGGAGTTCCCTGAGCACGGCGGATCAAGCGGGCCGCGCGAAAGGCGGCAAGGACGAGAAGCGTCAGGAATATCGCCAATCCCACGTAACCGACGTAGCGGATGGCGGAAATGGGCCCACTGTGGACGCCCCCAGTGATCAAGAGATTCTCCTGTGCATCGGAAGCCATTCCCCCGAAGGCATTCGCGGTCATGGTCTCGAGCTGATAGTGGGTAAAGCCATAGCCGTCGCCCAGCCACTTGTTTTTGATGTACTTATCGCCATCGAGCATGGCTTTCCACATATCGAGACGCCACTCGGTGGAGCCCTGCGCTTCCATCTTGGCGGCTTCTTCCCACTGACCGGGCAGGAAGGACAGCGCGCGTTGCGCGGGAATGGGAAGATCAATGACATTTCCCTGGAGGAGTATCAGAAAGCCAACCGCTCCGGCGGCGAGACCGGAAACCCGGAAGACTTCCCCCCAACCTCGGCGAAAGTAGCTGCTCAGCAAAAAAAGTTCGAAAACTCCGATCAAGTTGGAGCGAAATCCGGAGAGAAGGACGCAAACCACCGCCAGCATAAAAACCAAAAAACGCCCAAAACGGAGCGGGTTGAGGAGGGTGATGGGCCGCCAAAAGGCGCATGCGACGGTCGCCAAGCCGGAGCCGAGACCCTGCAAATAGGCAAAGCGGCTGCTTGCTTCTGGGAGCGGGGTCAGGGGATCGGCCAGTGCTTCGGCCGCAGAAATGCCGGAATAGAGACTGGACATGGGACCAACCAGAAACGGATAGCGATCCGCGAGGAAATTGAGGACGGCGTGGACGGAGGACCCGAAAAGCCCGAGAAGCGGAACCCAAAAGGCCTGGCGGACCGTGACCACGACACGCGCCAGGACCCAGTAGCCGGCGCAGGCAATGAGAATGTCGACGTAGGGTTTGCCCCCCACTCGGTCGGAGCCGAGCGCCTCGACTCCGACGGGATTGCGCAGGTATACCGTGCCTACGTAGGCCAGCATGATGAGCATCCAAATTTCGAGAATGCCTATTTTGGGTTTGAAGCGAACGATCTTGAGGGCCTTGAGGATGAGAAACATCACGAAGGCCAGGGCGATGCCGAGCTGCGCCACGGTGAAAGGAAGCGGAAGCACCGAAACCTTGCCACCGAGCATCCACCAAGCCGGAATGACCATCCAGATGCGTTCCCGGACGACCAAGAGGAAGGCGATGACCATGATCGTCGCAATGATCGCACCGGCCTTTTGACCTTCCTCGTTCCCGAAGAGATAACCGCAAATCAGCGCCAGGAACAGACCGCAAAAGATCGTAAAGGCAATCGGAACGGATTCCTGGATTCGCTCGAGTTTCATTGGGGCGGCGGGACTATATGGCGGAGTGGCGGACCGGCAAGAGCGGACTGAGGGTCGCCGAGCGCCCGCTCATAGACTTCCCGAATGGCGTTCGTAAAACGGCCATGGGCGTATTCTTCAGCTATATGCGCGGCCGCGGCCTGACCCATTTGCCGGAGGAGATGGCGGTCTTGATCGAAGCGGACGATCGCCGCGCCAATTTCGCGGGCCATTTGTTCCGGAGTTTCAACGGCCACGCGCACGCCGCAACCATCGGCCACGGCAGTGCCTGGCCCACCGGCGTCGGCGACGATGGGAACGCATCCGGCCAGCATGGCTTCCATCATGGTCAGCCCCCCACCTTCCCGGAGGCTCGGCAGCAGATAGAGATCGGTGTCTTGAAGCTCGCGAACGTAGTCCTCGCGCTTGAATGCCTGGCCGATGCTGACGTCCTGGGTGATGCCGAGCTTCTCCGCCAGTTGCTGCAAGTGCGGCAATTCCGAACCGCCTCCCGTGACGCGATAGAAAAACCTCGCTCCAGCCTTTTTGGCAATGGCGAGCCCTTGAAGGGCGATCGCCACCCCTTTGCGACCTTCGAGATTGCCGCCGGCCAGGATTTTCAACGGTTCGCCCGGTGCCCTCGCCGGCCACGACGGCCGGGCGAAGGCGGCGATCGTCTCCGGGGTGAAGGTATAGTAGGAAAGGACGCTGATGCCATCGGTGGTGCCGCGCAGCCGGGCCAGGTGCGGGACCGCCTCCCGATGGGCGGCAAAGATGTGAAACGACTCTCGAATGCTGCTGCGGACCTCGGGCATGGTGCCGCTGTAGTGCCCACCGAGGATGCGAGCCATTTCAAAAGCCTTGGCCGAGGGACTCAGAATGTGGGCGAACTTGCGGAACGGGAACACCTCGGTTCCGCTGATCGGCCCCCAAATGAATGGAATGCCCAGCCGCCACAGAGGGCTGCCCACACGCCAGGTGGAATAGGTGACGTGATGGGCGAGGTCGAAATGCTCGCGAGCGTGCCATTCCTCGGCGATGCGGAGAATCGATCGGCTGAATGACATGTAGCGTGCCCAACTCTGGAAGCGGGCCAGCATGCGGTTTTCCAGGTACGGCCGGTCTTCACCGACGAAGATGAAACGCATGTTTTCGGGGACCAACCCGTTTGCCTGGGCCTTTTCCAGCCCGGTCCGATGCTCGGCGCTGACGAGAAGCCAAAGGTCGCCGAGCTCGGCGAGCGAGCGGCAGGCGAGCCAGCCATGCAGGGGTTCCGAGCCCTTGTAAGGATCGCAGGCAATAGCGGAGACGAGGATTTTCGGGCGTTTCATCAGCGGTGGGACTATCGCCTAGTGCCCGAGAGCAATCACCACCCATTCCTGGGGTGCGCTGCCCGCCTTGACGTAAATCGTCGCCTCGCCGGTGATGTGCCCGCCAACTTTGGCGGCAAAGGCTGCCGGCGTCAGACCAAATTGCTGTTCGAAGCCGGGCCGCGAACCGATGATGACGCTATTGCGCAGGGCGGAAAGATCCGGTGCCGGCGGCAGGACTTCCACGATTCGCCGGCTGCCGTAAGGCTTCCACAGTGGCGCCTCGATATCGTTAATCTCGCGCACATAACCGACCGCCCGGCCGTCACTCGGCAATAATGGCTTGAGCGGAGCGATATCGTCGTCCCGATGGGCATAGACTTGATAAACCAGTTGCGAGCGAGCGAGAAGGGTATTGCCTGGCATTTTGGCGCTCAGCCAGGCGAGCGTGGACTCCGCCGGCCAGAGCGGGCGGGAGGGAGTGAGGACGATCGCTGGGAGGATCGAAAGGGCGACGAGCGTGGCCAGAATTCGCCACCACCGCCGGCGCGTCAATCGATCGTAGATGCTGGCCCGCAAAAGTGGAATCAGCAGGAACGGATAAAATGGCGCGGCCAGCCTGGGAGCCGCTTCGCTGCCCATTTTGACAAGGTATGCGGCCAAGGCCACGTAGGAAGCAACGCCGATCCACCGGCCCCAGTCGGCGACCGGCCGAGGGAGCTTTCGGATCCTCATTCTGAAAAACGACAGGGAAGCCAAAAGGGTGAGTCCCAATCCGAGACCGGAAGATTCTTCCGTGGCAAGTTCACCCCAGGCAAGCTTGTACCGTGGGTATTGCTCTTTCAGCCAGACGTTGAGACGAGTGCTCTCCAGGGCTCCAAGCCGGGCGTTGACGGTCCGGGCAACTGGACAGATCGGCGGCTCGAGTGCACCGGTGACGAGCATCAGGGTATTGCCGACCACCGCATGGATCGGGGACTTCACCTGAATCTTCAGCTCGTTGTGCGGATCGCCGGTCCAGGAGCCGGTGTGAACGCTATTGAGAACGGCGGTGGGCAAATAGGAAATGCCGAGGGCAATAGTGGCGACCACGATGGAACCCAGCCAGCGCCTCGGAATCAGTTTCCAGCAGGGCAGCGTGGCCACCAGCCAGGGCAAGGCGAGCGGAGCGGCGGTGATCTTGACCCCCGTCGCCAAGGCGGCGGCCAGGGCGGAAAGCCAGAAATCCCGGAGTTCACCGCGCTGGGCGGCGCGGAATCCAAGGGCCAGCGCCGCCAGGGCGTAAACGGCTGAGAGAAGATCATTGCCGATGCCCCCGGCTTGCATGGCGAAACAGGAAGCCACCGGCAGCAGCCACATCCAGGACCAGGCGACTCGTGCTCGCACTGAGCACTGCCGCAGGACGCTGAAGTAGAGACCAGGGAGCAGCGCGAAGGCGATGAGGTTGGGCAGGGCGAGAAGACGGTCGGTTTTAAAGAGCGCGAGCGTCGGCGCCATCAGCCAGCCATAACCTGGCGGGGTGATGTTCATGTGCATTTCGCTCACCGGGATCCAGTGCCAGTGACGCGCGGCCAGCCAATGCAGGATCTGCGGAACGCGATAGGTGAGTGCGTCGTAGTTATTCGGCGGATACAAGGCAGCGCCGAGGCCGACGAAAAAGAAAGTGATCGCAAAGATCCGCGGGAGCGAATGCTTCCAGCGATGCCGATGGATGGGCAGCGCCCGGGTCAGCGAGACGCGGCGAAATTCCCGCCGCAGCCATAGGACAAGCAGCACGGCTCCCACGCCGAGCCCGACGCCATATCCTGGCGCATCGAAATGCCCCGTCGCCGCGAGAACCCAGCCGAGCACGCTAAAAAACGCGCTGATCAGGACCCACGTACGAACGAGCGCCCAGGCGAATGGCACAGGCAGTTCCGATTTCATCGGCTGATCGTGCTCATCGGGCCAGGCGTACTCCGTCGGGATTGGCGGGAGGGTTGCGGGCATGAAGGAGCGTTGTCTATGGCAGGGTTCCAAAGAGGAAACAACGGTGGGGGGATGAATTTTAGGTAAAATTACGGTGAAACGTAGCAAATTACCATCCCCGATTAGATCCCAGTCTGTGCGGGTCTCGCTTACCCCTCGGAATTGGCGCGGAAAAAGGGTGCCGGAGTCGAGACGTCGAAAGCGTTTGCGCCCGAGGGGCGTTTCACTTTCCGGCCCTGAGCCGGTCAAATTCTGCCAACGCCATCCCCACCACTTGGTCCATGTTGTAGTAGCGGTAAGTTGCCAGCCGGCCGACGAAGCTGACTCCGGCTTCGTGTTCGGCTCGATCGGCATAGCGCTGGTAGAGCGCGCGCGCCTCGGGAGCCGGAATCGGGTAGTAGGGCTCTTTGCCGGGACCGAAATCCTCAGGATACTCGCGGACAATCGTCGTGACCGGAAGTTTCTGGCCAGTCGCGTGCTTGATTTCGACGATCCGCGTAAAATCGTGGTCGTTCGGATAATTCACCTGCATCGCTGGCTGGAAATATTCCTGGGCGAGAGTCTCCGGTTCGAAGCGTAACGACCGATATGGCAACGGACCGTAACAGTGGTCGAAGTATTCGTCGATCGGACCCGTGTAGATGAGATGGCGGTACTGGAGGTGGGGCCGGGCATCGCGAAAATCCGTCTTCAGACGCAGTTCGATATTGGGGTGCGCGAGGATGCGCCGGAACATCGCCGTATAACCATCCCTGGGGAGGGCCTGGAATTTCTCGGAGAGATAGCGGTCGTCGCGGTTCGTGCGAACCGGAATGCGTCCGCAAACGCTGGCGTCGAGGTCGCGCGGGTCGCGCCGCCATTGTTTGCGCGTGTAGTTCTTGAAGAACATCTCGTAGAGTTTCGTGCCGACTTGGGAAATGATGACTTCCTCGGAATTCTTCGGCTCGGCAATCGGCACGCGCCACTGGGCAAGCGTGGCTTCCATTTCCTCACTCGTCGATGGCCGGCCGAGGATCTGCTCGAACGTGTTGAGATTGATGGGAAATTGCCAGAAGCGCCCATCGGTCCACGAGAGTATCTTGTATTCGACCCGGTGCCACTCGGTGAATTGGCTGAGATACTCACGGACACGGTCGGAATTAGTCCGGAAATAGTGCGGACCGTAGGTGTGAAGGAGCACGCCGGCCTCGCTGTAGCTATCGTAGGAATTGCCGCCGATGTGATCGCGTCGGTCGATGACGAGGCAGCGCGCGCCTCGTTGGCTCGCGAGGCGCTCGGCGAGGACCGCGCCCGCAAACCCGGCGCCCACGATCAAATAATCAAAAACATCGGGCATGGTGCCGGGAAGAATCGCTATTTCAATGACGGGCGCTCAGCCCGGCCACTCTCATATCCACGATATGCCCCGATCTGCAACCCGTGGTGCACTGACTTTCCACGCAGCCGGCGGTGGATGAGATAAGAGGGATCTAGTGTGGTGGTGTGTCCCAATTAGAGTAACGTGTAATCGGCTCATCCCGGAGGGATGAAAGGAGAATAGCCGGGGGTAACACCCCCGGATACGCACGAACCTAACGTGAAACACCCCGGCAGGGGCGTCGGAAAGCTTCGTGCCATGAATTGCGACACACTACACTAGCGCACCACGCCGAACTCGGCCCGGCGGTTTTTCGTCCAAGCACTCTCTCCGGACCCGGGATCGGCCGGCATTTCCGCGCCGAAGCTCACGGTCTGAATGCGCGAACCATCGGCGCCGGCATGGATGAGAGCGTCGCGCACGGCTTGCGCGCGGCGTTCGCCCAGGCCGCGGTTGTATTCCGGCGTGCCCCGCTCGTCGGTGAATCCGGCGAGGATGAGCGTATTCGGCGCGCTTTTCATGAAATTGGCCACTTCATCGATCTTGCTCCGTTCGCCGGAGCCGATGGAGAAGCTGTCGAAGGCAAAGTAGATCGGGCTGAATTTATTGCGGTCGGTATTGCTGCTGGTGAAAGAGACGCCTTCCTGGCGCTCGGGCAGCGGAGTGCCATTGACGTAATCGCTGTCGGAGGCGCTGCCACCGCCGCCGCCGGCGCCCTTTTTGCCATGGATGCACCCGGAGAGGGAGAAGGCAGCGAGGAAGAGCGTGGTAACGGAGAGGAGGCGGATGATTTTCATAGTGGGATGGGGCGATTAGCGGGACCAGGAGGGTTCGGAGATTTTGCCGAGGCCGCTGATGAGAGTTGTCTTCTGGCCAGTTTGCGCGTCCAGCAAAATGAGCGACCCGCCTTCGGCAAAGATGAGATGGCGGGAGTCGGGCCCCCACGCCGGGCCTTCGCCGGAAGCGACGGTGTGAACGTTACCGCTGCCAAGGTCGAGGATGGCGATCGTAAATCCGCCGCCATCGCGCACCGTGAAGGCGACCTTCTTGCCGTCGGGCGACCAGTTCGGCTCGGTGTTGTAACCGTGGCCCGTATTAATGACGTGGCCGGAGCCGCCGCCAGCGGCAATCCGGTAAAGTTGCGGGCTGCCATGATCGTCGCTGGAATAAATGATCTCATCGCCGCTGGGCGACCACGTGGGCGAGCTCTCCACGCCGGGAGTATGGGTGAGCCGGTGAGGAAAGCCCCCGCCGGCGCTGGTCGTATAAAGTTCGGGGTTGCCGTCCTTGCTCAGAATGACGGCGAGTTCCCGGCCGTTCGGCGAATAAATGGCGCCGGTATTGGTCCCGGGAAACTTGATGATGCGGTTGCGGGCGCCGCTCGCGATGTCGATCTCGTAGACGTCGGCGTAACCGCTCTTGTAGCCAGTGTAGACGAGATGATTGCCGTCGGGGCTGAGCTTCGGTCCGACGCTGATCGTGGCGTCGTTGGTCAACTGGCGGACATTCGCCCCATCGGCATCGGCGACGTAAATCTCCTTGTGGCCGGTGTGGCTGCCGACGAAGGCGACCTTCGAGTTGGCGATGCCTTTGCTTCCGGTGAGGGTTTCGACGATCTCATCGGCGTAAGCGTGGACTTTGCCTCGCGGCGTTCCGCTGAATGTCTTCGTCAGGACGGTTTTGCCCGAGCGATCGGTGACATTGCCGGCGATGGAGTTGCCATTGGAAGTGGCGTTGACGACGAAGCCGGCGCTCGCCGCCGGGACCACGCTGAAGAAGCCCGACATCGCCAGATCGTTCTGCAGGATCTTCGCCGCCTGCGCGCCGTCACTTCCGCTGATCGTGCCGATGGCGATCGGCTGCTTGTCGCTCTTGCTGATCGTGATCGTCGGCGTTTCCGCTCCGCGGACGACGGCAGCAAAAACGAACAGGCAGGAGGCAAGGGCGCAAAGGGCGCGGGAGTTTTTCATGGAAAACCGATGCTAGCGGAAATGCCCAATGGGCGAAACCGCTAATGATGTAATAATTGGCTGAAAAAGAACGGCCCTATTCGCTCTGGTCGAGCTTGAAGGCGATGTTGACTTCGTAGAACTCACCATTGCCCAGGCCGGCCGGCAGGGGATCGATCTCCTGCACGCGTTCGGCCGCGGTCATCACGGACTGGTCCATGGTGGCATCCCCGGAAGTGTGAACAATTTCCCGGCTGAGAATGTTCCCGTCCTTGCTGATGCGAATTTTCAGCGTGGTGACGATCTCCTGGGATTCGTGAGGGATGGTCGTCGGTTGGTCCCAGCGGCTGTGGAAACGGTCGTGGATCATCGAGAAGTACCAACCGAACTCCGAGGCACCGGAGCCGGAACCGGATTTTCCCGGCCCCTTGCCGTTGCCCTTGCCGGGAGCGTCACCGGTGCCGGTTCCCTTCCCGGCGCCCGGACTGCTGCTCGTGGAGGCGCCCGGAGTGTGGGACACGCTGGCGGTCCGGATCGCCCCGGCCGTGTTCTCGGGCTTGGGCGATTCCGCCTTGGCCGTCTCGTGTTTCTTCGCTTCAGGAGTGTTGGCCGGCTTTTCCGAGACCACTGGCTTTGGTTTCGGAGTCGATTCCTCACTGGTCTCCTCAGGGTTCGGCTTCGGTTTCGGATTGTGCTTGGGTGTAGGCTTCGGAGTGAAGTGCCGGGGCGTGGGCCGGGGAGTGGTCTGCTTCGGTGTTCGTGCTTTGGGCGTGGCTTTCTTCGGCAGGACCAGTTCACCGGGGGCCGGATACGAAAGCGGTTCCGGCGGAAGTTCGAATTTCGACCGGGATGGCTTGGGGGCCGACTCGGTCACGGAAGGCGCTTCCGGAGCGGCCTCACTGGCCTGGGCGCCGCCACCTCCCATGGACCCACCGTCCAGCCATACGACCTTTTCCTCCGACGATTTATGATGCCAGCCGCTGGCAAAGTAAATGATCGCCACCGCGGCCACATGCAGCCCAGCAATGACGAAGAAGTTTCGTCGGAAATTGCTGTCGAGTGGCATGGTCGGAGGCTTTGGTCAGGGAGGATGCAATGGGCTTTCGTGTCGGACGAGCAACGGGCGTTCCGTCTTCACTAAAAATGCCAACCAATTTACCGCCGAAAAGTTGGGAGGAGAGCGGCTGGAGAAAACAAATCTTCTTTCAGTGCGGCGACAGTTGGCCAGCGCTCGTTCGTAGTCCCGTCCAAACGGTGTAAGACGACCGTTTTCATGGTTGTTCGGGATTGGTGACGACACCGACCTTGGTGATTTTGGCGCGCTGCACCACATCCATCACGTCGATCAGCTTTTGCACCGGAAGTTCCTTGTGCGAGCGGATGACGACGGCCAGCTCGGGCTTCGTTTCCCGGAGACTGGTGAGTTCGCTTTCGAGCTCCGTGATCGTCGTCGGCGCGCCGTTGAAGCTGATCGCACCTTCTTTGTTGATCGCGATCGTCTGCACGGCATCAGGGTCGATCGAGTGCTTCGCCGCTTCGCTCGTCGGAATTACCAGATCGACAGAGTTTTCCATGAGCGGCGTGGTGATCATGAAAATGATCAGCAGAACGAAAGCGAGGTCGAGCAGGGGCGTGACGTTCAACTCGCTGAGCGTGTGCAAGCTGTGGCGGTCGGAGAAGCGGCGCATTTTGGGAAAGTGCTCAGTCCTTAGTTCTCAGTATTTTCGGTGCGGTAGAGTGAAACTACGGTTTGGCGACTCAGCACTAAGAACTAAGCACTAAGCACTGGGAAAAACGGGCACTCATTTCCAAGTCTTTGCCCTTTCCCCATGGTCGACGTACTTGTGCTCGAACTCGCTGGCCAGTTCCGCCGCGAAATTGTCGAGCTCCACGATCATCGCGCGGATGGTCGTGACGAGATAGTTGTAGCCGAACATCGCGGGAATGGCGACGAGCAGGCCGGTCACGGTGGTAATCAGCGCCGCGCTGACGCCGGGAGCCATCGCGGCGAGATTGGCGGAGCCGGCGGTGGCCACGTCGCTGAAGGTTTCCATCACGCCCCAGACCGTCCCGAGCAGACCGAGAAAGGGTGCGCCGCTCACCGCGGTGGCGAGGAGGATCATTTGCGATTCCAGACGCAACGCGCTTTCGCCCACGGCCCG
This sequence comes from Chthoniobacter sp., assembly GCA_036501065.1. Taxonomy (GTDB): domain Bacteria; phylum Verrucomicrobiota; class Verrucomicrobiia; order Chthoniobacterales; family Chthoniobacteraceae; genus Chthoniobacter. The sequence goes on from DASYAY010000099.1 coordinate 80,701, forward strand.
CTCCATCGCGCTGGTCACGACGCGCATCTGCGCGGGAGAAATGCGCTGCGCGATGTCGAGCCGCGCGCGAAAGGTTTCATCGACTTCCGCCGAGCCGAGCAACTGAAAGGTGAGCTCCTTGCATCCGGCCTTGTAGACGGTGAAGACCGGGGCCCCCTCGAAGCGCACCCGGTCGGTGTAGATGCGCAGCGGCTGCCGGTCGGTGCGGAAGAGCTCGAGGAATTGTTCCCGCCGCCGCTGGGCATGGCGAACGACGCGGAACTTCGTGACCATTACCGACCAACTGAAGATCGACGCAATAAAGAGCGTCACCAGGATGATGCGTCCGGGCAGGGTCGAATTCTGAAAGGCGAAGACGAGGCCGCCGGAAGCGAGGAAGATGGTCGGGAAAAGCGTTGCCGCCATGCGCAGGGTATTGCTTAGTGAATGACAGGTGCGGCCACAAAGACAAACTGTGAAAATCCGACGATCATGGAGGGACGCACCAACCGCGGGAGAAATTCATCGAATCGCCATGGGCCCGCCGCGAAGTGCCTCTCTCGCTTGCGCTGAGACGCGACTCCACGAAGAATGAAGGCGCTCGCATGAATCTTCCCTCCTCGTTCCGTTTGCTCGCGGCACTGCTGTTTTTGACGGCTTCCACCCAGGCGCAGGATAACCGTTACGATTTATTGGGCCGGATGCTCATGCCCATCGTCAACGTGTTCGCCAAAAACACCTCGAACCCGAATCGCGCGCTCTCCTGCACCTTGAAGCTCGAGCAAATGACCGACCTGCCGGCCGCCCTGGTCGGCAGCCAGGCGGAACTCGCTGTCGAGTACCCCGACAAAATGCGGCTGCGCGCGCCCATCCTCGGCGAGGACATCACCGTCTGCCGCCATGGCGAAGAATTGTGGACCTATCCCGGCAGCAAGGTGGAGGCCGTGCTCAAGGCGGCGGCCGAACAAAAGAAACTGCCGAAGTTGAATTCGAAATTCCGGCTCGAGCCATTCAGTCTGCCGATTCCGGAGAAGGAACTGGTCTTTCTCCCCACGCTCTTTCAAGCAAAGGACGTCGGTTCCGAGCCACTCGACGGTGTGACTTGCCGGGTCATCGACATCTATTTGATGCCCGAGCTGGCCAGGGCGTTGAAGGCGCAAGGCTGGGGCGCACGGGTCTGGATCCAGCCCGACGCCAAGCCCGCACGCATTTCCGTAGCCAAGCCCGGCTGGATGGCCGTCGTCCATTTCGACCAACTGCAATTCGCCCCGAAGCTCCCGGAAAGCACCTGGGAACCGACGAGCGAACAAGCGGCGGACGTGCTCAAGCTGGACCCCGCGCGCTTTCAGCAGTTGCTGGGCGCGATCGTGAAATAGGAGCGGCCCCGCAACGGGACATAGGTCTTATGGGGCCCATAGGCCCTATGCAACTGTCACCCCAGATCCGACAGCGCCAAATCCGCATCCCCAAAGTGGTGCGTCTTCACTCCCATACGATCCATGAGCGCCATGTGCAGGCGGCAAAGCTTGCGGTTTTCTTCCTTCGAATAGTCGAGCGCGCGCCCTCCGCGGATGGTGCCACCACCGCCGCCGGCCAGCAGAATCGGAAGCTGCCGGGAATCATGGGCGTTGCCATCGAAGAGGCTGGAAGTGAAGAGGACCATGCTGTTGTCGAGCAGGGAACGCTCGCCTTCGTTGGTCGCGGCCATTTTTTGCAACGCTTCCGCCCAAAGCTCCATGTGGTGCTGGTTGACCAGTTGATACTGCTCGAGGCGCTTCGGATCGTTGGCGTGATGCGACAGTTCGTGAATGCCGCCCTTCACACCTTCGATGCCGAAATTCATATTCGACAAGTCGTTGTTCAGCATGAAGGTCGCTACGCGCGTGCGGTCCATCTGGAAAGCCAGCACCAGGATGTCGAACATGATCCGCAAGTGCTCATCGGGATGCGCTGGGATGCCGGACGCGGGACGCGGGAACGTCGGCGCCTTCACCGTCGGCTGCCAGCCGGCGCCCGCGGTGTTCGCCTTGCTGAATTGATCGGCGAGTTCGATCCGCTGTTCGAGTTCGCGGACGGAGGTCAAATATTCGTCGAGCTTGTGCACGTCGTGCTGGCTCAGGCGCGTGCGCAGCGATTTCGCATCTTCATTGACGAGATCGAGGACGCTCTTGTCCCGCTTGCGCTGCGAACCGTCATCGAAAAGCTGGTCGAAGGCTTGCTGGGGATAGATCTCCTTGGGCGCCGGCGAAGTCGGGCTGCTCCAGGAGAGATACGCGGAGTAGATCGAGGTGTACCCGGCATCGGTGCTGTAGCTCGGGCCTTCCGTGCCGAGGACGATGCTCGGCAGAGGCGTGTGCTGGCCGGTCGTTTCGGCCACGAGTTGGTCCATGGTCGTACCGACCTGCACGTCCGTCGTCGTCTGCTTCACGGTCAGGCCGGAGAGCACATTCATTTTCGGATAATGCCCGCCCGGACCAGCCACGGTCGTCGGATTCCACAAACCTTTGAAAACGAGCAGCTTTTCCTTGAGCGATTCGAGCGGCGTCAACGACTTCATCAGCTCGAGGCCGCCCGCCCCGTTCGTCGCCCCCCAATGGTTGGGATTCACGCCGTTCCCCATGAAACAGACCGCCATCCGGCGCGGTGCCGTCGTCGCCCCACCGCTACTGGTCGCTTTGCCGGCTTCGCCCCACACGTTCATCGACTCCAGCCACGGCAGGCTCATGGCAATGCCCATGCCGCGGAGAAAACGTCGACGAGAGAGAGAAGAAGTGGCCATCAAAGATGAAAAGTGGATTGGGAAAGTGTTTCTTTGGAAGTATTATGGTCGCTTATGACCATCGACTTGTCCAAAGATGTCGAAGCGTTTCTGGAACAACAGGTGCGCGCCGGGGTCTGCCCGGACGCCAGCACTTTGGTCAACGACGTTCTGCGCTCGATTAGCGAGCATCAGCAGTCTCCCTTCACAGTAACTCCCGAACTCGAGTCCTGGCTACTGGAAGCTGCCGATAGCCCTTCGACGCCTTTGCCCCGGATGATTTTGAAAACATCCGCCGCCGCGTGCGTGCCCGTGTGAATGGCCCGGTTGCATGAACGTCCGAAAAACGGACGACTTCGTGGCCGACGTGGATCAAAGTTCGATCCTTCGGCCCGGGCCTACGGCTGCCGCAACTGCACCCGCTTTTCCTTCAGCGCGGCCTCCAGCTTCGAGCGGTCCGTCTTCTGCGGATCAATCAGGGCAGTCACCAAGCCGTCGTGGAAACTCGCCGTCGCTTGTTCGACACCATCCAGTTTGGCGACGGCCTCGTAAGCTGCCAGGCTACATGCCCGGCAATCCAGACCGATGATCGGAATCTCTACCCGCTGAAGCTTCTCATGAGGCGTGGAGGAAAGCGGTTTGACGCCAAAGGTGGCTGCCGAGACCGAACGCAGCTTTTCGTTAAAGCGGGTGACGATGTCCTGCGGTTTCACGCCCGGGAATGCCTTCGCCGGATCAAAGCGGAACGAGCCTTCGCCGTGCTCATAATCGATGCTCACCAACTCCACCCCGGGCACATCCTCCAGGACCTGACGCAACTCGCTTTCGCGCTTGCCGTCAAAGAGTCCCGTCACCTTGAGAACCACCGGCGCGGGCAACGTCGGCGTGTCGTCCGCCGCCAAGCCTTCGACGGCGAAGCCGATGCCGAAGGCCGCAATCAAGGTGATCAGTATTTTCATCGCGTTTGGAACAAGGGGCTTTGGATGATCTGGTGAATGAGGGTGCGAATGCCGCCGCCCTTCTTTTCTGTGCCGGCCACGATGGCATTCAGCGCCTCACGATCGCCAAAGAGCACATCGCGCCCCGTCGAATAGATCGTCAATTGCTGCGCGAGATTCCGGAGCAATTTCTCCGGCTCCGACGCGAGCAGAGTTTGCAGCTCGTCGATGTTGCGAAAGGTCCGCCCATCCGGCAGGACTCCCGAAGGGTCCACCGCTGGGCCCAGCTTGAAGCTGATGCCGATGAACGGGTCGATCGAACCGCGAGGCGCCGGATCGCCATCGCCGATCGACCGATAACGCTCGCGAAATCCGCCGATCACGTCGAACGATTCCAACGCAAAACCCGCCGGATCGATCTTCGCATGGCACGACGCGCAAGTGGCATTGGAGCGGTGCTTGTCGAGTTGCTCACGAATGGTCTTCGCGCCGCGCACATCCGGTTCCACCGCGGGGATATTCGGTGGAGGTGGTTCCGGCGGTTGGCCGAGAATGCGCCCCATGACGAAGGCCCCGCGCGGCACTGGCGAGGTAGTGGTGCCATTGGCGGTCACCTTCAAGACAGCCGCCTGGGTGAGGAAGCCGCCGCGATGCGACTCCGGCGGCAAGGGCACACGGCGAATCTGCGATCCCACGACGCCGGGGATGCCGTAGTGAACCGCGAGTTTCTGATTGAGCATCGCGAAGTCGGATCGCACGAGATAAGTCGCATCCAGATCCCGTTCGATCAGCTCCCGAAAGTAGGCGCGCGTCTCGGCCACCATCGAATCCTGGAGATAAGGGCTGAACTCCGGGTAGAGCTTGCGATCGGGATCGTTGGCCGCGATCTGGCGCAACTTCAACCACTGCCCGAGGAAATCGTCGATGAAACGTTCGCTCTTCGGATCCTTGAGCATCCGCTCGATCTCGGCATCGAGCACCGCGCTTTGGCGCAGGGTCCCGTTCGCGGCCAGTTGCTGCAGGCGCTCGTCGGGCATCGAGTGCCAGAGAAAATAGGAAATGCGCGAGGCCAGCGCGTAATTGTCGAGTGGGCCGGGCGGTTCCACATGGTAGAGAAAATCGGGCGAACAGAGCGCCGCCCGATAGACCCAGCGCATCGCCGTCTCGAAACAGTCTCCCGCCTTCAATCGCTCCGCCACTTGATCGACATAGGCCTGGCGCACGTCCGCATCGACCGGTCGCCGAAACGCTTTCGTCAGAAAACTCGCGAGCAACCGGTCGGCATCGGCCAGTGGATTTTTGCTCTCCACCGTCCAGAGGCCGGGATCGGGATCGGGTTTGTTTTCCCCACCGAGCTGGCGGACTTTTTTGCGTTCCGGCGGCCGCATGTCCGGATGCTCCTTCGGTTTGAATTCCACGAACGGCAGGTCGCCGAACAAGAGCTGATGGGCCTTCGGCGGCCATTGCTCGTGCAAGGGTCCTTCGATTTCCATCCAGTCGACCGCGATCCCGGGACCGGTAAAAGCCATGGCGCGGCCTTTCCGGTTGTAGTTGGCCACCGGCGCGAGTGAAGCGACGTTGAAGCCAATGATCTCGTTGCGATTCAGCCAGGTTTTCACCTCGTGCAATTGCGAATCGATTGAAGGCGCGTCGTAGTAGCCGAGCACATAACTCGGATGCTGGCCGCCGCGGCCGTCGCCGGTCAATTGCACTACCGAGAGGCGCGCCGCTTCCGTCCCCCGCGAAGGCAGCACCTGGCCTTTGTCCCACTGGAAACTCCAGAGCGAAATGCGCACGCGGTACATCCCCGGATAGATCGCCGTGTATTCCTTGAAATACGGGCTCACCGATTCGTCCTCATGGCGAAAAAGTCCGACGGCCGCGCCATCGTGAAAGATCCCCATGCGCTCGTGCGCGCCTTCATCGATGTGCGCCTGCTCGCCCGCCGGCGGAAAATCCGGATCGGGCTTCTTGCCTTTCAGCAGAACACCGTCGCCGTTCATGATGATATTGGCGACAAAGCCGCCGCGATTCGCGAGGGAAACGCGGCGCTTTTGCACCGAAGGCGCTTGCGGTTGCGTGGCAATCGCAAGGTCGAGGATCTTGTCCGCGCCCTCGATATACTTGGCGAGATTTACGTGGGAGATATCCAGCGCGTCGCTGTTTGTGTCGAAGCCGTGCGCCGAACCGTCCGCTGGCAGATCGCCTTCCAGTGCCGCTCCAGGCAGATCAAAAAGATCGCGCAGGGTGTTCTCGTATTCCGACCGCGTCATGCGCCGCGCGCCCGTGCGGACTTCGTTCGCCAGTCGCTGCTTCTCCGCATCCAGCAACGAGTCGTGCAACCAGCGTGTCGCGCCGGACAGTTCATCCGCCGGAGGGCGCGGCTTCTTCTTCGGCGGCATCTCGCCCGCGGCCATGCGGTCGTGAACCTTGACCCACCGCGAAAAGAGATCGGGATTCGTGAAGTCCGTCTTCAGCGTCGTTAGATCCAGATTCCCTTTGTGCGTGTCCGAGTCATGGCATTCGAAGCAATGATCTTCGAAAAATGCCTTCGGCTCCGCGCACCACCCGATCCCCGGCAGAAGTGCGGCCAGGAGGATGTGGCTGAAGATTTTCACGCGAGCTCCAGCCCACGCATCGTCCCCTTCGACGTCGAGAACGAATCCGCCTCGATGCCCAGCCGGTGGAGCATCGAGAGGTGCAGATTGGTGAGCGGGTAGTTATTCTGCGTGTCGAAGGCTAGGTGCTGGCCATGTTTGAAACCGCCGCCGGCGATCAGGACGGGCAGATTCACGTTGGAGTGCGAGTTCGCGCTCCCCATGTTGGTACCATAGAGCACCATCGAGCGATCGAGGAGCGTTTCGCTTTCTTCCTTCGTGCCTTTCAAGGCCGTGAGGAAGTCGGCCAGCGCCTCGAACTGACCTTCTTCCTTGGCGCGCAGCTCCGCGATCACTTCCGGCCGGCCGCCGTGGTGCGTGATGTTGTGGATCACCGTCGTGTCGATGAACAGGGTGATGATGCGCGTCGAATCCGTTTCGAGCGCCAGCTTCATGACCCCGAACATCAGCCGCGTCTTGGCCACAAATTCCCGCGCGTCTTCGATGTCTTCCGGTGGCTTCTCTTTGACCACCGGCTTCGGTTTGTATTCCCACGCTTCGGAACTGTGCAACCGTTGTTCCAGTTCGCGGACCGAGGTGAAGTATTCGTCCATCCGCGCCTGATCGCCTTTGGAAAGCGTGCGGCTCAGGCGCTTCGATTGTTCGCCGACGAAATCCAGCATGCTGCGCCCCTGCCGCAGCGCTTCGATACTTGCCGCCACTTCCTCCGGCTTGCCCTGGACGAAGAGCTTTTGGAAGAGCTTTTTCGGACTGCGCTCCGACGGTAGCGGGGCGCCGCTGCGTGTATAGCTGAGAGTCGGATTGCCCTCGTTGCTCATGGACAGCACCAGCGAGGGATACCGCGTCTCATTCCCGACCTGTTCGGCGGCAAATTGGTCGAGCGAAACCCAGTTGCGAAAACCGCCCCGCTCCGGATGCGGCGTGCCCGTGAGAAAACACCGTTCGGCCACATGCCCCCCGGTCACTCCCGGATGGCTCACCCCGGAAAATACCGTGAATTGATCGCGAAACGCCGCCAAATGCTGGAGGTAGGGACTAAGCGCATAGTCGCGCCCCGGCGTCTCCGGAAAGAAGAATTGGGGCATGATCCCCATGTTCGTCTCGATACAGACCATCCGGCGCGGGGCAGCCGCTGGAGCAGCCCCGTGGGCCAATGCCGGGCGCATTGCCTCCAGAAGCGGAAGTGCCAGGGTGATGCCGGCTCCCTGCAGGAAGGTGCGGCGGGAGATCGCGGGGGTTTGCTTGCTCATACGGAAAGGAATCACCCGCACGCCCCGATTATTAGCTACCGATCAATCGTTTCGCCGCGTGAGGAACTGCCGGCTTTTGGTGATGTCGAGGACCGCGACGGAAAAGCGATCCTGGGATTTCGCAAGATCACCGCGCATCCCTTCGATCAACGGCTTGTCCGTCAGGATCAATGACCGGCCGAGCGCATAGCCGATGAGTTTCCGGCAGAAATTAGCCGTGAAATCCTTGTCGCGCGTGGCGAGGAAACCGCGCAGGCCGTCAATTCCGGTAAACGTCGCCCCATTCTTCCATTGGCCGGAATTGTCGATTTTGAGTCCGGCTTCGTCCTGGGTGCGCACGCGCCCGATCGGGTCAAAACCTTCGAGGGCAAAACCGAGCGGATCGATTCGTTCGTGGCAGACGGAGCAGGCCTTGTCTTTGCGATGGCGCTCCAGGCGTTCGCGCAGCGTCGAAGCCGCACTTACACTGTCATCGAGCTTCGGCACGTTGTTCGGCGGAGGCGGCGTGGGCGTGCCCAGGACCGCGGTGAGCAGCCAGTTCCCGCGCAACACCGGGCTGGTGCGAAGCGGATAGGAATTCTTGGCCAACAGGCAGCCCATGCCCAGCACCCCGCCGCGCTGGTATTGCGCGACCGAAACCTGACGGAAGTCATCACCGGTCACACCAGGAATCCCGTAGAACTTCGCCAGTCGCTCGTTCAGAAACGTATAATTCGCGGTCACGATCTCCCGCACCGGGCGGTCTTCGCGGATGAGATGGGTGAAGAACTCGACCGCTTCCCGATACATGTCGCGCCGCAATTCCGGTGTGAATTCCGGAAACTTGTTCGGGTCGATATTGGCCTTTTCTTCGAACCCGTTGAATTTCAGCCATTGCCCGGCAAATTCTTCCGCCAGGGCGCTGGCCCGGGGATCGCGCAGCATCCGCTGGGTTTCGCGGGCGAGGACCTCCGGCTTGAGCAGCGAGCCATCCGCCGCGGCTGCACGCAGGGCCTCATCCGGGGTCGATGCCCAGAGGAAATAGCTCAGCCGAGTCGCCAGTTCCCAAGCGTCGAGCGGTTGAATGCCGGGTTGAGCGGCGTCCTCGAGCTTGAAAAGAAATTCGGGCGAAACCAGGACGCGCACGAGCACTTCCCGGCCGGCGGATTCGCGGTCCAGGTCGCGCCCACGGGCGCTGTCATAAAGACCGTTGATCTGCGCCGTTTCGTCGGCGCTCAGCGGATGCCGCCACGCGCGCCCGGCAAACTCCGTCAAATGCGTCTTGATGGCGGTGTCCCAATCTTTCGCCTGCCGGGCACTGGGCTCCGCGTTCCTCACCAGCTTCCAATCCTCGATCATTTTTTCCCAGTGTGCCTTTTGTTCGGCGGGAATGAGCGAGAGGAGTTGCGAGTCGCTCAGGTAATACACGCCCACCCCTTTGCCACCGCGCAGATAATTCCGCGCGATTTCTTCCATGCGGCGCAAGTTCTCATCGGGGAAAACCTCCTTCATCTCGTTGAACTCACGCCCGAGCTCCCTCGTCGCCGAACTGCCGCGCTTCCACACGGTGAGGATTCCCGGCAGCACCGTATGCGGATCAGGCGGCGTATCGGCCGTGGCCATCCACTGCACACCCGCCAGGTCGGCGTTCGGTCCGTCGATGTCGAGCTTCCCGCCGGCGAAAAACTTCGTGGCGTCTTCCGGCAGCGGAAGAGTGATCACCGTGGGCGCCTGCGCCACGATCGCATCCGGCTTCGGCGTGCCACCCCGCGGGTCCTTGCCAAACTTGGCCAGCACCGCTTCCGCCTCGGCGATTCGCGCATTGAGCTTCGCCGCGTCGGCCTCCGGTTTGGCCAGAGCTTCCTTGTCGGAACGCAGCCGGGCCTGCAGCCAGTCGAGGTAGAGTTCCTTCTTTTTGCCGTGCTGCAGGGTCAGCCCGTCGAAAGTCACCCAATCGCCCTTGTTATCGTCGCCGGCGACGTCGCCGAGCACGATGTGCACGGCCGGTTTGCCCTGCACGTCGGCACGGAAATCATAGCGATGAATGCCGTCGGAATCCTGTTGATGGCGCTGGGTGCCTGCACCCGGTTTCCCATACGGCCCCAGCCACGAACGTTGCGCCGCCTGGATCGCGAGGATCTTGTCGTGCACGACTGCGGGCACTTCGTGCGGCTTGCCCGCATCCGGTGCGGGTAGCTCCCGCCACGTGACGCGGGTGAGATCCAGATAGCGCGACTTCGGTTCTGCCTTGTTCAGGACATTCCACCAGTTCTCCAGAAAGGGCAGCATCAGCCCGCCGTCCTTCGCCAATTGCTCGAGCGAGACCGCGCCGGTGATGTCGTGATGCTTCCACTTCCAGCAAGCCGTCATGTAATCCGCTTCGTGCGCATCGTCCGTGTCGTTCGGAAGAAAGGGCTCGGCCATCTTCTGATACCACACGTAAAGCGCTTGCTCGGCCTGCGCTTTCACCTGCACCGGCCCCCGCAACCCGACTCGCTGCGGTTGGAAGGTGATCCCGGTGCCGGGCATGATCGTCGCGTAGTCGGCGAGTTTGTGTGCCGCGCCGAAGTACTTCTGAAGCTGCTGCGGGCTGATGAACAACACATCGCCCACATTGGAAAATCCTTCGCCACCGCCGCCATCGGGCGAGAAGTCCTTGGCCAGCGCAAGATCGACACCCGTCAGATCGCGGAGGGTCCGGTCGTACTCGGTATTCGTGAGCCGGCGCATGGTCACCGTGCCCGGATCACCGGCGTTTAGGCGGATCGGGTCTTCCAGCGAATGGGTGAGCCAATTCAACGTCTTGTCCCGCTCCGCGTCAGCCAGTTGCGGCTTTTCGTCCGGCGGCATATCGCCCGTGGTAATGACCTCTTTCACCTTCTCCCACGTCTCGTACTCCGTGGAAAACTTCGGGTCGCCGTCCAGTCGTTTGAGGTCGACACCGCCGTTGACCTTCTTGCCTCCGTGGCACTCATAACACTTCTGTGCGAGCAGCGGCCGCACCTCTTTCCAAGCATCCGTGGCTATGTCCGCCAGCACCGTAGAGGTGAGCGATGACCACAGGATGAAAGGCAGGAAAACAGCGGTACGGATAGGCATGGTCTCTGAATATCGCGCCAAGGGCGCGGCCATTAGTAGCACTCATTAACACCGTTTCTTAGTTCGCGCACCCCCAAGATGTTAGTGCCCCAGCAATTACAAGAACGGATTTGTCACCCGGATCCCGCCGTAGCTCTGGAGATGGTTGAGATCTTCGGAAAGCACTTCGTCGCAACCGGCTGCCCGGGCGGCTTCGATGATCGCTGCGTCCCAATAAGAAATTCCCCACCGCTCTTTGGTAGCGAGCGCAGCCTGCATGACAGGGACCGTGATACTCTGAACCGGGTATCGCAGCCACGTCGCGATAAAGGCCATCGCCTCGCGATGCGAGAGTGCGTCCGGCCTGTTCGGTCGTGTCGCTTGAACGTAAAATTCCTGCAGAACCTGAACTGAAAGACAAAGCTCAGCCGTCCGGAGGAGTGCGACCGCCGTCTCCGCTTTCCGGCTCTCCCCGGGATCCTGGCTCACACTGTAGAGAAGAATATTGGTGTCAGCGAAGCGCATTGCGGTCGTGCACCTGATCCCGGTTCAAGCGATCACCGGCTCGAAAAGCAAGGCCCCGCGCCTTCAGGCTGGCCCGCAATTCGTTCTCCTGACGCAGCAGTCGGTCAAAATCCGACTCACCCTCAGTCAAGGTGAAGAGGAAGTATTTCACCAAAGCGGAAAGGGAGGTCTTTTTCTCGGCCGCGAAAACCCGTGCCCGATGATATGTGTCGTCGTCCACAGAAACTGTGATGTTCTTCACAGTTCCACATTACCGTTCTTCGCCCGCTAATCAATCGCCCTTTTACTCTTTCTGTGCACGGTAGTCGCTCGGTCGCCAGCCCACCCACTTCTTAAAGGTCGTCGAAAAAACAAAAGGGTTGGCGTATCCGACGGCTCCCGCGATCGTCTCCACCTTGTCATCGGTCGTGGCCAGAAGCTTCGCCGCGAGCTGCATCCGGAGAAAGATGACGTGATGCATCGGGCTGCGGCCAAGTTCGCGCCGGCAAAGGCGGCGCAGATGTTCCGTGCTCAGGTGGCAATGATTGGCCAGGCGCTCCAGCGACCAGGATTCGCCTAGCCGCGCCGCGACATGTTCCCAAAGGTGACCCAAACGGTCATCCGTCTGCCAGGGCCGCGCGAATCGCAGGACATAAGTGTGGATGAGCTCGACCCAATGGCTGACCGCTGCCGGCGCCGTCTGCGTTTGCATCTCAAAAAAGAGGCCCTGCACCGCCGCGCGAATCGGTCGGGGATCGAAGCGAGCCAGCGCGGGCGACGACGACGTGATCACCGGCTTCTGGTCCGGCGGCTGTTGATAGCGCACCCAGGTAAATTCCCAGCGGACATCGCGCACCGCCCGGAAAGCGAGCAGAGCGTGCGGTGGTGCCAGACAGGCCCAGCCCTCGCGGCAAGTCTGCCAGCGCCCATCCAGCAGGATTTGTCCACGGCCGGCGGAGCAGGAAAGCAGATAAGTCCCGCTCAAATCCATCCGCACCATCTCGTAAGGCGCGTTGGCATCCGCGAGGCCGACATGCGCGATGTGGTGCAGGGCCAGCGCCGGACATTCCTGCGCTCGCACTTTGGATTCCTGAGTGTCCGGCCCGAGGACGTGGGTTTCGCTGAGTTGAAGCGATGGCGTCATGAATTCCCACTGGGCAGGTGGCAATCAGGGGCGCGTCGCTGCCGGGAAAGCCTGATTCGTGTTTGCGTCGTCGTATTCAGAATACTTCCACCAAGTCGATTACCAGTCCCGCAAGAACCTTCGACTCCACCGTCCCCGTCTCGGCCGCATTGGAATGCACCACGAATCGATGGTTTTGATTCATCAGAATCTCGAAGGACCGACTCGCCGGATCAATGACCCAATATTCCTTCACACCGAAGCGAGCATACTGTTCCAATTTCTCGTAACGGTCTCGTCGAATACTGGATGGGGAAAGGATTTCCACAATCAGGTCCGGAGCGCCGAATACCGATCTTCGCACAATTCCGAGATTCTCCTTCGCGATGAAGAGCAGGTCGGGCTGTGCCGTATTATCTTCCGCAAAGACGACATCCATCGGCGCAAAGACAACCTCTCCCAACTGTCGAGGCTTCACAAAACCGGCGAGTATGAGGTGAAGGCGCGCAGAAATTTGTTGGTGTGAGAAATCTGGGGAGGGGGCCATGGGGATCAGACGGCCGTCGTAAACCTCGTAACGCTCCGTTTCATCAAACTGCGCAAGATCGGCAAACGTCCAGTGTTTGCTGGCGGACGGGTGATTGAGCACAGCGGCCATGGTCGAACACTAGCAGCCAGGGTGTGCGTTTGCCAGCCTCATCCCGATCATGTGCTTCGGTGATAGGCGATGGTGCGGTTTGCACATGCCATCCCGGCAAAGCCCTGCCATAGTCGGTGGTTTTCGCTCTCAACCACTGACTCCTCCCATGAAACATCCCCTCGCGTTTCGGATCGTTCTCCTTCTCGTCCTCTGCGTCTCGCTCGCCGCCGCCCAAGCCGACCCGCTGCGTGTCTTCATCCGCGGCGGAGTGAAAACACACGGACCCAACGCCCACGAGCACGAGCGTTTTCTCAACGACTGGAAAGTCCTCCTCGCCGAGCGCGGCATGAAAACCGACGGCGCGATGGAATTTCCCACCGCCGAGCAACTCGAGCAGACCGACGTCATGGTCATGTATGCCGAAGCCGCCGGAAACATCACTCCCGAGCAGCGTCCGATTCTCGAGAAATTCATCAAGCGCGGCGGCGGATTGGTCATCATTCACACCGCCGCGGTCGCGAACAAGCCGGACACTTCGCCCTATTGGAAGTCGATCATCGGCGGTTCATGGGTCCAGGGGCAGACCAAGTGGAAGGAAGGCCCGATGAATCTTTACTATGTCGAAAACGAACGGATCGGCGGCGGACACCCCATCACCAAAGGCGCCTCGAACTTCAAACTCGACGACGAGATTTACTATGACATGGACATTTCGCCGGACGTGCGCGTCCTGGCCACGGCCTACACGCCGAAGGTGAAGGAAGGAAAGAAAGCTCCCGAGGGCGCCAAGGTGAACGTCTACGACATCCAGCCGCAAATGTGGGTCTACGAGCGCACCGCCGAAGGCGGCACCAAGCCCTATCGCGCGTTCGTGACCATCCCCGGCCATTTCTATTCCACCTTCTCGCTGCCGCAGTATCGCGCGATTCTCATGCGCGGCATCGCCTGGGCTGGGCACCGCGAAAACATCGACGAATTTTGCACGAAGGAGGAACTCGGTGCGCTCACTTATCCTTCCGGCGGCCCCTCGCGCCCCGCGGACGAACGCGCGCAACTCGAGGTCAATCCGGATTTCAAGATGTCCCTCGTGGCCAGCGAACCGCTCATCACCAAGCCCATCTGCCTCAATTGGGATCCATCCGGTCGCATGTGGATTGCGGAATCACCCGAGTATCCCAATGGCCGGCGTGGAATGCGTCCCGACTATCGCGGCAAGGAATGGAAAGACCACGGCGGCCTCGACCCGGACCCCGGTGTGCAGGAGCGCGCGGCCCACGACAAAATCAGCATCCTCACTTCGAGCAAAGGCGACGGAGTCATGGACACCAAGCAGGTCTTCTATGAAGGCCTCGATCTCGTCACCGGCTTTGTCTTTTACAAGGATGGCGTCATCGTCACCCAGGCGCCGGATATTCTCTTCATCCACGATCCCGGTCCGGATGGCAAAGCGCGGAAAGTGGAGAAACTTTACACCGGCCTCGGCACGCGCGACACCCACGCCGTCATCAACAATCCGCGCTGGGGTTGGGACGGCTGGATTTACGCGACCCACGGCTACAGTTCCTCCGAGCACGTCAAGAATGGCGACGGCACGAAAGACTTCGGGACGATCGGTTCTGGCGTGGTCCGCTTCAAAGCCGACGGCTCGAAGATCGAGCAATACTCCTCCAAGGGCGGCAACACCTGGGGCCTGCAAATCACCGCCGACAATCGCGTCATGTGGACGCAGCCCACGAGCGGCCAGTTGCTCATGCACACCCTCCTGCCCGAGAGCACCCTCGCCCGCGGCAAGATCGGCAACACCACCAGTTTCAAGGTCGTCATCAATTCCGACAAAGTCTACCCGCTCGTCGCCTGGGACCTCTTGCCGTATGTGCAGATCGACTGGGTGGGTTCATTCACCGCCGCCGCCGGCTGCGCCATCTACGATGGCGGTGCCTGGCCTTCCCAATGGAACGGCTCCTATTTCTGCACCGAGCCCACGGTGAATATCGTCCACCAGCGCTTCCTCGATCCTGCGGGCAGTAGTTACACCTGGCACAAACAACCCGGCCGCGAGGAAACCGAATTCGTCCGAAGCAAAGACATGTGGTTTCGGCCCATCGAGGCGCGCATCGGCCCGGATGGCGCGCTCTACATTCTCGATTTCTACAACCAGGCCGTCATCCACAACGACACGCGCGGCACCGATCACAACAACGTCAATGCCGCGGTCCGCCCCGATCGCGATCACTATTTCGGCCGCATCTGGCGCATCGACCACAAGGATGCAAAAAAACTGGCGGTGCCCGATCTGTCGAAAGCGGGAATCGATGAGCTCGTGAAGACGCTCGAAACCCCCAATCGCACGGTGCGGATGACCGCGAATCGTCTCATCGCCGAACACTGGAATTCCCATGCGCGCAAAGAGTCTTCCAATCCCCCGAATCTGGCCGCTTCCCTCGACGCGCTGCTCAAGTCTCCCAATCCGGAAGTGCGGATCGCCGCCCTGTGGACGAAGTATCGCACGCACCTCGCCACAAGCTTCGACGAAATGGATCGTCTCCTCTCCGACAGCGACGCCGCCGTGCGACGCAACGCCGCCAATATCGTCGAGGCCCGGCTGAACGACGCCCACAGCAAACCGATGGCCGCCGCCATGATTCCGTTTGAGCCCCAGCTTTCCAAACTGCTTACGGACGAAAACGGTCAGGTTCGCATCGCCGCCATGCGCGCGCTCACCAGTGAGATCACGCTCGAGCCGTCCACCGCCAGTGCGCTGGTCGCCGCCTGGCCGAAATTCGACGACGATTTCCAGCGCAGCGGAGCTGTCGCTGCGGCCTCGGCGAATCCAGCGGCCGTCATTTCCGCAGCGCTGGAGATCAAGGATGATTCGACGCTCGCCCCATTGGTGAAGGCCGTGACCCAGAACATCGCTTCTCCGGAAGAAGCGGCGAACCTGGTGCTGGCCCTCGCGACCAAACCCGCGTCCGCCGACCCGCTGAAACGGTTGGTCCTCGAGACGCTCAGCAAGTCCTCGAATGAGTCTCCGGCGATGACTCCGCAGCTCTCCGCCGCCCTCAGCAAGTTGATCGGCAGCAGTGTAAACGGCGCGGCGCTTCCGCTCGCCGCCAAGTGGGACAAGAGCGGCGCCCTGCAGCCGCAGATCACCAAGCTGAGCGCCGAATTGCTCGCCACACTCGCCGACGGTAAGGCGTCCGATGACGCGCGGTTGGCGGCGGCGCAGAGCCTCGCGGGCCTGCGCGGCTCGAACGCAAAAATTCTCCCAGCCATCGTCGCCCAGCTCGGCCAGGACGGCAGCGCGGGCTTCAAGCGCGAACTCATTCGAGTCCTCGGAGAAACGAATGACGCCGCCGTCGGTGTCGCGCTTTCCGCGGCTTATTCCAAGCTCCCCTCCGATGCCCAAAGCGCCGCCTTCGACGCCGTGCTCAAACGCGCCGATTGGGCGAACGCCTTCCTGGATGCGGTGGAAGCGAAGGAGATCGACACGACCACCCTCGGCCCGGCGAATTCCTATCGTCTCCGTGCTCACCCGGACAAAGCCGTGGCCAAGCGCGCCAACACCCTCCTCGACAAGCTCAATCCCGTGGCCAAGGCCCGCAAGGAAACCGTCGCCAAGCTGCTCCCCATCGCCGAGCAGAAGGGTGATGCCGAACACGGCAAACAGCTCTTCACCACCACCTGCACCATTTGCCACAACTTCCACGGCGTCGGCGCGGACATCGGCCCGGGGCTCACCGGCATGGGCACGCACGGCGCGGAAGAGTTGCTCGTCGCCATCGTCGATCCGAATGCCGAGGTCGATCCGAGTTTCGTGCAATGGAACATCGAAACCAAAGACGGCCAAACCTACGCCGGCGTCATCGCCACGGAAAATCCCGCGAGCATCACCCTCAAGAGTCTCGCCGGAGTGCAGCAGATCAAAACGGCGGACATCAAATCGAAGGTCAATACCGGCCGCTCCCTCATGCCCGAGGGTTTCGAAGGCCTCGGCGGCGAAGCCTTGCGCGACATCATCACCTACTTGCAGAGCGTCGATGGCGCGCATTTCCGCATCCTCGATTTGCACGGCGCCTTCACCGCTTCGACCATGGGCGGCCTTTATAAGGCGCAGAACGACAAAAACGACACCTTCGAGTTCGAGAAAACCGGCACCGTCTCGATCGACGGCATCCCCTTCAATATCGACTCGCCGGAGAAGGCCGCGGGCGGCCAGAACATCGTCGTCCTCAAAGGCGGGCCCGACGGCAGCTACTCGAAAACCATGCCGCAAAAAGTGGACATCAAGGTCGGCGGCTTTAAAGCGAACCGCCTGCACTTTCTCGGCGGTGTCACCGGATGGGGCTTCAATGGCATGAACCACGACAACAATGTGGTGCTCACCATCACGGTTCACACCACGCAAGGCCAGCGCGAGACTTTGACCTGCAAGAACGGTGACGAGTTCGCCGATTACATTCGGCGTGTCGACGTTCCCGGCTCCAAATACGCCGACGGCATTGTCAAGAAACACCAGATGCGCTGGTTCACCAAACAATTGAGCGGGCCGATGGATATCGACAAGATCACGCTCGAAAGCACCAATTCGAATGCCGCTCCCACCATTGTCGCCATCACCGCGGAACTGGCGGACGCAAATGCCGCACCGGCCGCACCCGCCGTCTCCGGCAAAGTCGGAACGGGAACTCTCATCCTCAACGGCAACAACTCCTATAAAGCTGCCACGGTGGTGAATGGCACGCTGGTCGTCGCCAGCGCCCCAGGTGACGACGCCGGCTTCAAACCGCAATTCACCGACCCGGTTCCGCAGCCTCCGGCCACCCGTCCGGCCAATGGTCCGCGAGTCCTCCTGGTCGGCGGCGGCTCCTCGCACGATTTCGTAAAATTCTTCGGCGGCACCGACAAGGCAACCCTCGCCCCGCACGTCGGCTGGGTCGACTTCACGCAGAATGCCAATGGCGTCCCCGCGATCCTCGATCGCGTCGACGTGCTCGTCTGGAGCGCAAATCAGCCCGTGAGTTCCGCCACCTGCAAAGCGCTCATCGACTACGCCAATCGTGGCAAAGGAATCGTCGCGCTCCATCCCGGCACCTGGTACGCGTGGAAGAACTTTCCCGAGTGGAATGCCCAGATCATCGGCGGCGGCACGCGCGGGCACGACAAACTCGGACCCTACACGGTGAAAATCACCAACCCGAACAGCCCCATCACCAAGGGCGTGACCCCGAGTTTCGAGATCACGGACGAGCTCTACAACTACATCCCCGACCCCGCGGCCACACCCATCGAGGTTCTCGCCACCGCGACCAGTCCGAATTCGGGCAAAACCTTTCCGCAGGTCTTCATCGTCAAGCACCCCAAGGCCCGCATCGTCGGCATCACCCTCGGACACGACGCCCGCGCCCACGATCTGCCGGAGTTCCAGACCTTGCTCAAAAACGCCGTGACCTGGGCCGGCGGCCAAACGCCGTAGGAAACGATTCGGAGCGATTCAGCCTTATCGCAGTCGCATAAGACGGAGAGAACCTCATCGTGGAAATGCAGAAGCGTAGAGCGGCGAAGCCGCAACCGAAGTAGGAGCGGCATCCTTGCCGCTTCATCGGACCAAAAGAGGCTGGGAAGCCTCTCCTACTTCCAGCGTCATTGCCGTGCGAGATCGATCCTCCTCACGAGCCGAAAATTCCCTCTGCGGCCCTCTCTCGAGGGTTTTCCGGTGGGGAAAAGAATGACCACGGATTACACGAATTACACGGATTAAAGCCTCCACGGCGAAATCAATCCGTGAAATTCGTGTAATCCGTGGTCCAATTTTTGGAGTTCGTTCTTTCGCGTGTTTCGTGAACAGCCTCTTTGGTTGCGGCTCCGCCACGCTCCGCTCACCGCGTCTCGATCCCACCCAACGCCCCACCTTCCATGATCGACACGCACCTGCCTCCATGCTGACGCTGGCTCGGTGAATCCTCCTCGCCTGCACGTCGGCATCTGCGGCTTTGGCGTCGCCGGCGGTGCGCTCGCCGTGCTCCTCGCCCGTGCCGGCCATCTCGTCACCTTGCTCGAACGCGCTCCCGCCGTCGGCCCCGTCGGCGCCGGCTTTCTCCTCCAGCCTTCCGGACAGGAAGTGCTCGCGCAGCTCGGCCTGCTCGAAGGCGTGGTCCGCCGCAGCGCCCGCATCGAACGCCTGGAAGCCGTCACCGAATCAGGCCGCCGGCTCACGAACTTGCGTTACGATAGCGCCGGTCACGGGCTGTGCGCTTACGGCGTCCAGCGAGGCGTGCTCTTTACGACCCTGCACGAAGCGGCATTGCGCGCGGGCGTGAATGTGACCCTCGCGGCAGAGATCGCCCACGTTGAAGAACTGGATGACCAGGTGCAAGTGCGCGACGGGACCGGGCGAACGTTTGGCCCATTCGACTTGCTCGTCGCAGCGGACGGCGCCCGCTCACGGTTGCGCGATTGGGTGAACCCCGGTAAAGGCCCTCGCCGCGAATACACCCACGGAGCGTTGTGGGGCAGCGGGCCGCTCGAAACGCCAGTGGACATTTTGTATCAGGTGGCGCGTGGAGCGCGGCGCTTGGTCGGGTTGCTGCCCGTCGGTGAAGGCCGCGTCGCCTTCTTTTGGGGATTGCGCTGCGATGAACTCGCCCCGGCAAAAGCCCGCGGCTTCAAAGCCTTCCAGGAAGAAGTCGTCGCCCTGTGCCCGATGGCCGAGCCATTGGTCGACGAGATTGGCTGCTTCGAGCGGTTATCCTTCGCCGGCTACCTCCATGCGCTCCCGCAGCGCCTGCATCGCGCGCGAGTCGTCCTCGCCGGCGACGCCGCGCACGCCATGAGCCCGCATTTGGGTCAGGGCGTCAACCTCGCCCTGCTCGACGCCGAATGCCTCGCCCGCCAGCTCGAGCATCTGCCGTTGGCCGAAGCCCTGCCCGCCTACGCGAACGAACGCCGCGCCCATTCGCGCTATCTCGGCAGGATGTCCCAAGCTCTCAGCCCATTCTTCCAATCGGAAAGCCGCGTCCTCGGGTGGGGACGCGATCTCGCGCTCCCCTGGATGTGCTCGGTCCCGTGGTTGCGCCGGCAGATGGAGTTGTCGGTTGCCGGACTGAAACGCGGTTTTTTCCATCGCTTATAAATGCGCCGCATCATTTCGCCTTTGCGTCCTCCGCTCACTGGAGTTCAATTCTTCCACCACGAACCAGCGAATTCCCATGGCCACCTACGTCTACGAAACCATTCCCCAGAAAAAGGGCCAGAAGCCCAAGCAATTTGAGTACGTGCAGAAGATGAGCGATCCCCCGCTGACCCACGACCCCGAGAGCGGTCTGCCCGTGAAGCGAATCATCATCGGCGGTAGCGGCAACATCATGCGCGGCACGAGCATCCTCTCGATGAACAACCCGCGAAAAGGCCGCTGAATTTTCGCCCCAACGCACTGCGCTTGATCGAAGCGCTTGCGTTTTGGAGTGCGGTGCTGCAATGCCCGTCCGGCCCGGACCCGCTTTCGGAATGTCTGCGGGTCCGCGCTGCCGACTCGAAGACCGAGCCCCGAGTCGCTGTCGTTCGTCCCTACAAGCCCGTCTCCTCCTCGCCAAAATCGACAATCGCCCGCCGGTCCTTCTTCGTCGGCCGCCCCGCGCCTTTCGGCCGAAACCCCGGTGGAAGCAGATTCGGCTCCGGTCGTTTCTTCCACTCCTCGGGCGGCGTGAGGTCTTCGGCAAACTCCGGAACCAATTTGGCGCTGACTCGCGACTTCGGCGCGGCAATATAACGGACCGTCCGGACCATGATTCCGACGCGCGCCACGATCAGGTCGGCGAGTTTGGGATCATAGGCCGGTTTGACCGCCACGCCATTGACCTTCACGCGTCCGCCCCTGATCGCATCCGTCGCCACGGAGCGCGACTTGTAGACGCGCACCGCCCACAGCCATTGATCCAGCCGCATGCCGCTTAAAATTTCGCCCCGAAGCAGTAGAGATGCTTCGCACCGCGAAGAAAGAGGTGATCGCCGCTGATCGCCGGGGAGGAGGAAGTCGGTTCGCCGAGGACGTTGTGCGCCAGGACCTCAAAGGTCGGGCCCGGCTTGATCACCGTCGTCGAGCCGTCATCGGTCGTGATATAGACGAGCCCATTGGCCGAAACGATCGACGAGTGCGCATGGGGCCCGACCCGCTCCTGCCAGTACATCTCGCCGGTGGCCGCGTGAAAACAACTGGCGATGCCGCCATCGCTCACCACCACGAAGTAATCCCCCTCCGAGATCGGCGACGGCACATACGAAACTCCCTTCGTCGTCCGCCAGACGATCTTGCTCTCGGTCACATTCCCTTGCCCATCTCCTTTGATCCCCAGGATGTGATGCGCCGGAAATCCGCCGGTCATGAAGATCATGTCGTGCTTCGGATTGTAGACCATGGAAGCGACGAACTGCTCGGTCGGCCCGTCAATGATCCAATCGCGCGAGCCGGTCCGCGGGTCGTAGCTGGCCACGCATTTGCTGCCGGAGAGAATCATCTGCGTGCGGCCATCGATCTCGCGAATCAGCGGGGTGCAATAGCTCCGTGTATTGTTCTCCCGATCGATCTTCCAAAGAGTGTGTCCATCCTGGCGGGACAAAGCCGCGATCCAGGCGTCGCCGTTCGGGTCGCCGGGAGCGACGTCATGGTCCCCGTTGACGATCAGCTTGTCTTCGAAAACCACCGGCGAACTCGAGTACCCATGTTGGCTCGTAAATTTTCCCGGCCGCACCGTCCACACTTCCTTCCCGTCGAGGTCGTAGGCCGCGATCACCGCGTCCTGTCCATCGAGGAAGCTGACAAACACCCGCTGCCCATCCGTGGCCGGCGTGCTCGACGCATAGCTGTTTTCGCGATGCTTCTTTTCCAAAGGCGAAGTCAGGACCGTCTTGCGCCAAATCTCCCGGCCCGAATCGCGATCGAGGCACAGGAGCAGCCGTTCCTCCGAATCCGGAATCGCCGCCGTCACGAAAATCCGCTTCCCGAGAATGATCGGCGAGGAGTGCCCTTCGCCCGGAATTTCCGCGCACCACGCCACATTGTTCCCCGCCGTCGCATCCCATTTCATCGGGACGTTCTTTTCCAGACTGCTCCCGTCACCCCGCGGCCCGCGCCACCCTGGCCAATCTTCGGCCTGACTGGGACAAGCCCCGCCGAGCCACGTGGCTGCGAGCAAAAACAGGCCGATTCGGGGGAAACGCAGGGGCGACAGTTTAGCGATCACGGGAAGAAAGACCAGTTGGGAGGCCTGGGCTTAGGATACTGCATGTCCGATTGCGCTCCCCTTCGGCTGGGCTTGGAACGGGGCGGCCACGGCTGCCGCTTTAAATCCCCGCTTGCTCGCGCCGCCGCTTCCCGCTCAGCACATAGGCGTCGGCTCGCTGTTCGAAGAGCGGGTCCGCCGAAGGCTCGATTCCCGGCACTCGCGGAATGGGATCGAAAATGATCCGGCGCCCCTCCACGTCGTCGTCCGGCACGTGGCGCGTGAGCGCAATCGTTCCCAGCAAAACCTGCGCACGATCCGCCGGCCACTGCACGGTGGCATCGTCCGTCACATCTCCTTCGTTCGCCAACTGCCCCCAGTATTGCATTTCGACCGCGCCGGAATTGAGCCGGTTGACGATTTCTTCCATGAGGAAATTCGGCCCCTGGGCCTTGGCCTGCTCGTCCGAGAGATATTCATTCCCGGCCTTTGGAAAGATGCGGTAGCGCACATAGCGTTTCCCGCCGCTCGCATCGATGAATTGCAATGCCGACACGCTGAAAAACGACTCGTGCGCAAAACTCGTCGGGATCGGCTTCGGCGCCATCACAAACGCCAGCGCCTTCGGGTGGCTGCCCAGGTATTGCTCGATCGGTGTGGGATGCGGCACATCCGGCCCACTCGCTCCCACGGCGCGCAGAAATTCAATGAGTTCCGGTGCCGTTCGCACGGGAAAACCATCCATCGAATGCGCGACGATGTCGGTATGCTTGTGTTCGCCGAGCTGGAAGCGAATCGCGCAGCCGCGCGGACTGCTCTGGTTCGGGTCATTGTCCGCCGCCATCGGTACACCGGCAAAATTCGAGAACCGCACAAAGACCGGCGTCTCCTTTTGGAAATGCGGTGCGATCGAAAGCCCGGCCGCTTCCTTGGTCGGCGTGAAGCTTCCCGCGAGCAAAATCCCCTTGGCGTGGGCCGGACGGAATCCCGGAAAAACACCATGTAAATCATCGAACGTCTGGATCACTTCCTTGGCCAGTGCCAGGCGTTTTTCGTCGGTCGGTAGCGGCATAATAATTCCTCCGGTTGGACTGCGAGCCGTGCTTGTAGATCGCCGCACCGGGGAAAGCAAGGCCCGTGCATTCCTATCCGCCGCGGAGAAAATGTGAAAAATCCCCGAGGACGAATTCGTCGGTCGTGTCCGGGTAATAGAGCTTTCCGCCGCGCTCCAGAAAGCCCGCCAGCTCAGAGTAAACCAGGCTCAGCGCCAGGCCAAGGGCCTGCCAGGAATCGACGCCGAAAAGTTTCCGCTCCTTGTTGTCGAACGGCAGGGTCAGCGGACAGCACCAATCGGAGCCCGGTTGATCGCTTAGGGGCGTCGGTTGTCCAATCTCCACGGTGAATTCAAACTGTTCTCCATCCGGATCGACGCAGTTGAAACTGCGCGTGGCAATCGGATTGATCATCGGGTTCTCGCTGGGAC
The DNA here is from genome assembly GCA_036501065.1 of Chthoniobacter sp. Taxonomy (GTDB): domain Bacteria; phylum Verrucomicrobiota; class Verrucomicrobiia; order Chthoniobacterales; family Chthoniobacteraceae; genus Chthoniobacter. The sequence goes on from DASYAY010000099.1 coordinate 104,266, forward strand.
GACTTTAGTTAGTTTAGTACGAGATATTTGACGGCTGAAGATGGCCCCCGCGATCCCATCTACTTCGCCTGCTTCTTCGCGTAAGCTGCCGATTCCTGCGCCGCTTTTGTTTCCGTCCCCGGCGCATCGAGGAAACCGAGATCGCGAATCCAGTCGATGAAACGGTCCTGCCAGGTGCCAAACGGAATGCCCTCGCGCGCACTGATCGCCCCGCCGTGTTTTCCCCGGCCGTAAATGTGCATCTCCACGTTGGGCACACCGGCCTTGAGCATCGCGGTGAAATATTCCGTCGCCCAAACCGCGTGCACCTGGTCGCCGGAACCGGCGCAGACGATGAAGCTCGGCGGCACATTCGCCGGGATCGTCGTCGCCGGATCACGATTGAACGGCGACGGTCCGGGATAAATGAGCCCGACGAAATCCGGACGCGGGGACACCTTGGCCAGCGGATCGGATGGACTGGAATTCTTCTTCGCAAAATCATTGAAGAAAAGCGCCGTGGGCGCGGAGAGTTCGCCGCCGGCGGAAAACCCAATGATGCCAAGTTTCGCCGGATCGAGTTTCCACTCCGCGGCGTGGCTCCGCACGATACGAATCGCCTGAAACGCATCGTTCACCGCATCCACCGTCGGCTCGTATCCATCGATCCGCAGCCGGTTGCGCAGGACAATCGTCGCCACGCCATATTTGGCAAAGAAAGGCACCGTGTCGTACCCCTCGGGGCCGACCCAGAGAATCTTGTGCCCGCCACCCGGCGCCACAATGATCGCCGCGCCCGTCTTCGGCGCATCCGCCGGCGCGAGATGCACCTCGATACTCGGGTTATGAATATTGATCGTGTTCTTGAGATTGTCCGAACTCTTACCGCCGGTGTTGTAGCGCTCCGCTTCGTGAATCCGCGCGTGATTCAGCAGGGGCGAATCCGGCGGATAAAGCGGGATCACGATGCCGCCCGGCAGCGCCGGCGCCGGGATGAACGGCCCATCAGCCGGCGTGCGTTCTTTCGTCGGCGCAGGCAAGGGAGCCTTGTCTTGCGCCTCCAAGGGAAGGCAGGCACAGGCGATGAGGAGGAAGGAGAGCAGTCGTTTCATGGCGGGATAGGGGAGAGAGCTTGGCAGGCTCCGAGCGAAACGAAAAGAGCGGTCATCGTTTTCGACCGATCCGTGCGTCGCATCTCCCGCCGCGCTGCGAACTCGCTTTGGCGTCTTCTGCCCGCAGCGACTGCGGGGCGGCTTCCCCGAAGCGCGGCGTGGGCAAAGAGTCGACTTGACAGTTCGTGAGGGAGATTCGCATCGTCCCCGTCGGCATGAAGACGCGTTTCCCCCCGGTTTTTGGCGCTCCAGCCCCCGGCCGCCGAATGCTCGACGCCCGGCGGAACGGCCTGCGCCGCCTCCGGTCCGCAGCTGCGGCTGTCGGCTTGTTTGTCGCCACGTCGCTGCACCTCTCCGCCGAGGAGATCGACGCTGCCAAACTCGATCACCAATGCGGCCCTTCGGTCGTGTTCATCCTCGCCACGTCTTCCGATGGCAAGGAAGGAAAACAGGGCACCGGCTTCATTGTTTCTGCGGACGGCAAGATGGTCACCAATCATCACGTCATCGCCGGCGCGGCGAAATTTGTCGTCCGCTCCGCCGATAAGAAGGAGATCCCCGTCAAAGCGGTCCTGGCGGACGATGGCATGCACGACCTGGCGATCCTCCAATTGGAGGGCAAGGATTTGCCAGCGCTGGCGCTGGCCGACGACGGCGCCACGCAGCGGGGCTCGCGGGTGGTGGTCATCGGCAACCCGCTGGGTTTCGAAAGCACGATCAGCGATGGCCTCATCTCGGCCATCCGGCAGGTGGATCGCTACGGCGAACTTTACCAGATCACCGCGCCGATCTCCCATGGCTCCAGCGGGTCGCCGGTCCTCAACGCGCAGGGCCAGGTCATCGGTGTGGCCACGCTCGGCATCGATGAAGGGCAGGCCTTGAACTTTGCCGTCTCCGCCCGCAACGTTCGCGATCTCCTCGCCCATCCCCGCGTGGTGCCGGGTCCGAAAGCCTCGGATTTTCCCGTGGCCTCCGCAGATTTGCCCTCCGAAGCCACTCGCAAGGAGGATGCGCAAGTCATCGCCGATCCGAAATTCGCCCATCTCCGCGACCTCGAAAGGGCCAAGACTTATCCGCTCATGCTCGCCGACGCCCGGGCCCTGGTGCAAAGTTATCCGCAGAGCGCGGTCGCCCAGCGCCGGTTATCCGACGCTTTTTATTACGCGGCGTTTTACGACGACGCCGTGGTCGCGGCCCGCAAGGCGCTCGCTCTCGATCCGAAAAGCGCCCGCGCCTGGAACAATCTCGCCACCCTCGCGCTGGAGATGAAAGATCCCAAAGCGCAAATGGCCGCCTATCACGAAGGTCTCAAGGTGGCGCCCACGGATGTGTTGCTCTGGCTGCAATATGGCGAAGCCATCAGCGTGAGCAATCCGGCGGCCGCGCTCGATGCCACCCACACGGCCCTCTCGCTTTTGAAAGCGGGCCAGGGCACCGACCCCGAGAGCATCGCCTATGCGCTCTATGCGGACGCGGCGGAGAATCTGCTGAAACTCGGCCGGGCCGATGAAGCCTACGAAGCCGCGCTCGCCGGCGTGAAGCGCGACCCGAAAAACCCGGACTCCTGGACGACCATGGCTTCCTGCGCGCTGGCCGTGAAAAAGTATCCGCACGTGCGTCCCTATCTGGAACAAGCCCTCGGCTTGGGCGCGCCGCAGGATTACTTGTATGGCATTCTCGCCTCCTCGGAGGAAGAGCAGCGGCATTATGACCTCGCTCTCGATGCCTTGCATCGTGCGCATCAAGCCAATGCGCTCAACCAGGATGTCCTCTCCAGCCTCGTCCGCGTGCTCCTCAGTCGCCCGACCATCAGCGAGCAGGACCTCGGCGAGTTATCGGGTTACATGAATGAACTCCAGGCCATCGACCCCAAGCTGGGCCTGCAAGCGCGGGAGGCCATCGAGGGAGAAATGCGACGGCGGGGTAAACCGATCATCACCCCGGAAGGCCGCTTGTTAAACCCGGGCTCGGTCGCCAGCGCCCCAGCCTCCGCGCCGACTTCGATTCCCACGGTCCCGTCCGCAACCGGACCGGCATCGACCGCGCTCAGTGCGGATGCCGCCCCCGGTAAGCCCCGGCGACTCGTCCCCGAGCACGCCGTCGCCCTCGGCGGTCGCAAAAACCGAATCCTCGGCGGGCCGAATCCGAGCGCCTTTACCACCGACGAATTGCCTATGGTCCTCGGGCTCGGCATCGGCGAAGTGCAACTGCCCGACCGCCACTCGCTCACCTATTTTCATCTCGACACCGTCATTGATAACGAGACGCCCCTGGGCGCTTTCGAAGATCAGCTCAGCGTCGAAGTCCGCGTTCTCTGCGTCGACGGCAATGGCCAGTCGAATGTCACCAAATACACCAAGAAATTGAACATCGCCAGCCGCGGCCCGCAGCACGTGGGCCTCGGCGGTGTCTACGCTCTCGACGTCATCCGGCAGCGGAATAACAACAACGAAATCCCCAAAAACGCCTACCTCGCCTTCAAGTTTCACGACAAGGTTTTCGATGAGGTGTTGCTCGGCGATTTCGGCGGCAGCGGCTGGTGGCAGAATGAGGACCTCGTCCGGCCGGTGAGTCGGTAACTCGATAACCGGGCGGCATTCCACCCCGCCTCAAATTCGCGTTCTCAACATGCCGAAGGAGAACTGGCCGTCCCCATCGGATGAGCGATTCCATCTACGAAGCGGCTTGCCTGCGGATTGTTCCAAGGCTCACCTGTCCCACGCTCCCTACCGCTTATGAATCTCCCCCGTTCCACCCGCCGCTCGTTCCTCAAGTCCACTCTTGCTGCTGGCGTCGCCCCGCTCTTTCTCCCGTCGAATATCTGGTCAGCCGAGACCAAACCCAATGATCGCCTCACGCTCGGCTTCATCGGTTGCGGCAAACAATCGCAAGGCCTGCTCGGCGGCTTCCTCAACAAAGCCGAGACCCAGACCGTGGCCACGTGCGACGTCGACACCAATCGCCGCGAAAACCACAAGAAACTCGTCGAGGATCACTATTCCAAGGCGACCGACAAAGACAGCTTCAAGGGCTGCACCACCTACAACGACTTTCGCGAGTTGCTCGCCCGCAAGGATATCGACGCCGTCGTCATCGCCACGCCGGACCATTGGCACGCCCTCATCGCCATCGCCGCCGCTGAAGCCGGCAAGGACATCTATTGCGAGAAGCCTCTCACCGAAACGATCCACGAAGCATGGGCCCTCGTCGGCGCCGTCCGCAAAAACAATCGCGTCTTCCAGACCGGCTCCATGCAGCGTTCCTCCGCGGAATTTTTCACCGCTTGCGAACTCGTCCGCAACGGCGTCATCGGAAAAATCTCCCGCGTCGAAGCTGGCTTCGGCGGCCCGGCTCGCCCCTGCGATCTGCCCGGGGAATCGCCGGAACCCGGCTTGGATTGGGACATGTGGCTCGGACCCGCGCCGCAACGCCCTTACAATTCCGTCCTCAGCCCCCGCGGCGTCCACAAGCATTTCCCCGCCTGGCGCGACTATCGCGAATACGGCGGCGGCGGCGTCACCGACTGGGGCGCCCATCACCTCGACATCACACAATGGGGACTCGGCGCCGACGACAGCGGACCCCTCGAAGTCATTCCGCCCTCGGATTGGCAAACCGCCAAATCCGGCGTCAAGCTGCGCTACGCCAACGACGTCGAAGTGACCCACATTTCCGAAAATGGCATCACCTTTTTCGGCAGCGACGGCGAGGTCTTTGTCAATCGCGGCAAAATCCGCGTCACCGTCAAGGGCAACCAAAAAGCCAGGTTCGTCGACAAGACCGACCAGCCGCCGCTCAAGGACCAACTCGCAGCCTTGCAAAAGGAATTCCTCGTCGATCCCAAGGTGAAACTCTACGCCAGCACCGATCACAAACAGGATTTCCTCGACGCCATCAAGAGCCGGAAACGGCCAATCGCCGACGTCGAAATCGGCGCCCGCAGCGTCACCGGCTGCCACCTCATCGACCTCGCCTATTACCACGGGCAGCGCATGCAATGGGATCCGGCCAAAAACAATTTCGCCGGCGGCACTGGCGATCCGAAATGGCTGACCCGCGAATACCGCGGTTCGTGGAAAGTGGCTTAACAATCTCCGAACGCGGAAAGCGGGTTTCAGCAGGCTCCCATGAGCGCCAAACGCAAAATCGTCGGGATTAATTTCGACCACATGCACATGGGCGATTGGCTGCGCAGTGTGCAGGAACATCCGAATGCCGAAATCGCCGGCATTTGCGACGAAAACCCTGCGCGAATGCAGGATGCCGTCCAGGCCCTTGGCCTGCCCGCCGATCGCGTCTTCACCGACTACCGCGCCTGCCTGGAAAAGACGCGCCCAGACCTCGCCATCCTTTGCCCGGCCACCGCCGAGCACGGCCTGTGGACGTGCCGCGTCGCTGAGTTCGGCGTCAACATCGCGGTCGAAAAACCCTTCGCCGCTTCACTCGCGGAGGCCGATGCCATGATCGCCGCCCAGCGCGCCACCGGCAAGCTGCTCGCCATCAACTGGCCCACCCGCTGGTCCGCCTGCTACATCACCATGAAACGCCTCATCACGGAGGGCGCCATCGGCGACGTTCTCAACGTCCACCACTCCGGCGGCAATCGCGGGCCGCTCTTTCATCGCGCCGACAAGGTCGCCTGCGAACCGACGCCCGAGGAAAAAAAGGCCAGTTGGTTTTACAAAAAAGATCGCGGCGGCGGTTCCCTGCTCGACTACGCCGGTTACGGGGCCACCCTCGGCACCTGGTTTCAAGACGGCCGCAAGCCCCTCGAGGTCACCTGCACGTTCGACGGCACCGAGGGCTTGGAAGTCGACGAACACAGCGTCACCGTCTGCCGTTACGCCCATGGCCTGTCCACCATCCAGACCCGCTGGGGCACCTTCACCGATCCCTGGATTCATCAGCCGCAACCGAAGTGCGGCTTCGTCGTTTGCGGCACCCGCGGGACCATTTCCGCCTACGATTACGCCACACACCTCCGGCTGCAGTCCCCGGAACGCCCGGAAGGATTTACACTGCCCGTGGACGAAGTCCAGGCCCCCTTTCGCGACCCGGTCGAGTATCTCCTCAGTGTGCTCGACGGCGCAGAATTCGAGCGCGGCCCCCTCCATCCGGAGATCGCGCGCATCGGTCAGCAGATCGTCGACAGCGCCGCGCTCAGCGCACAGGAAAAGCGCACCGTCCCGCTCGTCGCCTAGCGCGCCGGTCCCCGCCCTCGCCCTTAGATCCCCGGCCGGAATTGCTTGGTCGCGCCGGTCACCGGATCGACGAGCAGCGTGAAAAAATTCACCGCTCTCGTCCCGCCCCCCGTTTGCGTCACCAATGCCGTGCCCGAGACGGTCGGATTCGAGTCATTGATATTGCGCAGCGTCACAAACCAGCACCCATTCGAGTCGCTCACCGATCGCGCCGGAAGATTCGTCGAGCCGTCCGGTTGGAAGCGGAAGGTCACATATTGATAATTGTAACCGATGTTCCGCGGCATTACCGGGTCCACGTTGGTCACGGCGGTGGTCAGCAGCGGTGTCTGGGTCGGGTTCGGAATCCCGTTCTGGTTGCTGGGAGCCTTCGCCTCCGCAATCAGGGTCGACATCGGCTGCGTTTGATCCATGACGATCGATTGCGGCAAAAGCTGCGGCTTATCGAGAGCGACCCGTTTCATGATCGCGTTCCCGTTGGAGTCCGAGGTGTCAACGTCCTGCACGATCTGAATCGCCCGAAAATTGCCGCTCGACGGCGAATTGCTGCCGTTCACCACCTCCCCCGGCACTTCCGGATCGGCATACTGGATCAGCCGCAATTCCACCGGATGATTCGTCGACAGCGCATACTGTCGCGCCAGGCTGAATTGATCGGTGATGATCTGCGACGCCTGCACAAGCTGCGAACCGCGGAGGATCGTCGTCGACGCCGGAACCACGAATGCGGCGATGATGCCGATGATGAGCATCACAACCATCAGTTCCATGAGGGAAAAGCCACGAATTCTGGAGGAGATCTTCTTCATTGGAAAGGAGGGGCTATATTGGCAATGTAATTACATTTATACCGAATCCTTGAGGCTTTGCCAGTGCCAATTTTTTCTTTATTAGCCCCATTTTCCGCCTCGACAGACAGGATCGCCGGGGCCTGCATGTTGCCTCCATGAAATCCCCGGAAGTCCTGTCGCTCGCCCTCTTGAAACAGCGCGCCCAGGCCGGCCGGGTCGAGGCCGCCATCCATGGCCAGATCGATACGCTCGTCAAAAAGGACACCCGCGAGGGCAAGCCCTTCTGGGAGGTCACCCTCGCCGATGGCGAAGCCAAAACCACCCTCCGCGCCTGGAGCGATAGCCCGGCATTTGCCCTTTGCGAGGAACTCACCGCCGGCGCCTTTATCGAAGCCACCGGCGAATTCACCCACAACGGCAGCTTCGGCCTCGATGCCAAACGTTGGACCTGTCGCGAACTCACCGAGGAAGAGCGCACCGCCCTCCTCTCCGGCCCGCCCGAACTGCGGGAAAAGCAGGCCGCCGACCATGCCTTCATCGAAGCGACCTGCGCCGCCATCGCCGATCCCCGGTTGCGCGCCCTCACGGCCCTCTTTCTCCACGACTACGGAGCGCGCTTTCGCCGGGCCGCCGCCGCCCGTGGCAATCATCACGCCCGCCGTGGCGGCCTCGTCGAGCACGTCGCCCAAATGATGCGTTCCGCCCTGGCCATATCCACGGCCTATCCCATGCTCAACCGCGACCTTCTCGTCGCCGGCGTGCTCTTTCACGATTGCGGAAAACTCTGGGAAAACGCCCTGCCCGCCGACGGGTTCACCATGCCCTTTGACGAACGCGGCGAGATGCTCGGCCACATCACCATCGGCATCGAATTGGTCAACGCCCTCTGGCGCAAATTACTCGGCACCCCGGAAGTTGCCGCCTGGCCGGCGCTCCAGCCACCCAGTGAAGACGTCCGCCTGCACTTGCTCCACCTCCTCGCCGCGCATCATGGGGAATTGCAATTCGGCTCGCCCGTCGTCCCGAAAACCCCGGAAGCCTGGGCCTTGCACTACGTCGACAACCTCGACGCTAAAATGGAGATGATGTCCGTCGGCTACACCACCGCCCGCCAACTCGCCCCGCGAATCCAGGAGCGCGTCTGGCCCTTACCCGGCAACCTCGTCGCCCCACTCCCACCCTATTCCCCCCCGGCGGAAAATCCAGATCAGCCAGCCCCTCCCGGTTCAGAAGCCGGGGAATGACGCCCCCCAGTGCGGCGGCCCTTTGGATGTTGGATGTTCTCTCGGTCCCAAGTTGCACTTGGGACCGCACTTAGGAGCGAACTCGAGCGGAGCGAGAGGCCAGACGAAGTCTGCCCGCAGGGTGGCGACCGCCCGTGCGGCCCGCACCGGTCGCCAGCAATTTCACTTCGCATGGCGGGTGTGTCCGCGGGCGGCCATTGGATGTTGGATGTTGGATGTTGGATGTTCGGCGAAGCCGCCCGCCTCCCTCACCGCCCCCCCTGAATCGCCGCCAGCGTCTCCCTGACATTCGCCGCCATCGTATATCGCCGCCCGAGCACCTCCAGCCGCGGCTTCGCCGCCTTCCGCCGTTCCGGATCGCTCCAGCTTTTCAGCGCCATCGCCAGCCCGATCACATCGTCCGGTTCCTTCACGATCTCCCCTTCCACTCCACTCTCGATGATCTCCGAAAACCCATTCTGCGCCGTCGTAATCACCGGCAAACCCGCCGCCAGCGCCTCCAGACACGCATTCGAAAACGGATCATAAATCGTCGGCAAAATGAAAACATCCGCCGCCGCCAGCAAAGGCGCCATATCCTTCACCGGCCCCAGGAACCGCGCCTGCGCGCACCGCGGCAGCGCGTGCGGATTCCCCCGTCCGGCGATCAGCAGCTTCGCCCCGTCGAGCTTCGCCTCATTCATCGCCCGCACCGCAAACCGCAACCCCTTCCGCTCCCAGCCCGAACCGGCAAAGAGCACCGCGCAATCGTCCTCCTTCAGCCCGAGGCTGTGCCGTCGCGAGGCCCGATCCTCAGCCGTCGCCGTAAACGGTGGCACCCCGTTGTGAATCACCTGAATCTTCCCCGCCGGATACTGGAAATACTTCACGATTTCATCCCGGATGAGCCCCGAGTTGGCAATCACCGTCCGCGCCCCGCGCGAGCCAAAGAGCTCCTTTTCCAGGGCCAGCATTTCCCGATGTTTCCGGCTGAAACGCCGAAACCACGGACGCCAGAACGGCTCGTACTTCACCCGCCGCTCCAGCCACGAAGCATGCACCCCGTCGCCCGCCCGATAGCAGTCGCAGGTGAAAATGCGTTCCAGGCTGAAAAGAAAATCGCACTGGTCCCGGGCCCGCTGCCCGTCCATCGCCTCGGCAAAACTTCGCGGCGAATCGCTTTCGATCGGCACATGCTCGAAAGGCCACTCCGCCTCCGGCCATCTCTCCGTAAAGAGCACGATTCCGTGCCCCGCTTCCGCCGCCGTTTCCGCGAAACGCCGCAGATAAGCCTCCGCACCCCCCGTGCGCGAGTAGCCACGTCGAACGAGACCGATCTTCATTTAGGATTTAACATTTGGCATTTAGCATTTACCCGCATCGGCCGTGCGGTCCGTTACCGAGCCCCAAAATGCTAAATGCAAAATCCTAATTCCTAAATGAGAATTCTCGCCCTTCAGCTCAAACGGATCGGCGATCTCGTCCTCACCACCCCGGCCCTGCGCGCCCTTCACGCCGCCTGGCCCGAGGCGCATCTCGCTCTGGGCGTCATGGATGGCACCTCCGGCCTGCTCCCGGCCATCCCTTGGGTCCACAGCGCCATCGTCTTTGGGAAAGGACGCGGCTGGGCCCCGTGGCAACAGGTCCTCACCGGCGGCTGGGACCTCTGCCTCGACTTCACCGGGAATGACCGTTCCGCCCTCGCCACCGCCCTCTCTCGCGCCAGTACCCGGCGCACCTTCACCTCCGTCCAGCGAAAGTGGCTCCGCGCCCGCGCCTACAACGCTTGGTGTCCCTCCAAAGTGCGCGACGTCCACACCGCCCAACATTACCTCCACCTCGTCACCGAAACCGTCCCCAAGCCCGCCACCACAGACGATCTTCAGCCGCAACTCACCCTCCCGCCCGACGCCCCAACGGAATCCGGTATCGTCGGCGATTACGCCCTGCTCCATCCCGGCACCGCCCGACCCGAGAAATACTGGCTCCCCGAGCGGTGGGGCGAAGTCGCCAACCATCTCCGCGAGACCCACGGCTTGAAGACAGTGTTCAGTTGCGGCCCCGACCCGTTCGAACGCGCCCATGTCCGGTCGATTCCCGGCGCCGAACTCCCCGGCAAATCCGAAATCCGCCAACCCCGGGATCTGCTCGCCCTTACCGCCCTGGCCGCCCGCGCCCGCCTCGTCGTCAGTTGCGACACCGCCATCGTCCATCTCGCCGCCGCCTTCCGCGTCCCGCAAGTCGCGCTCTACGGCCCCATCAACCCCTTCCATTGGCGTCCGCTCCACGACCGTGCCGTAGTCCTCTCCGCCGCCCACCCCAACGCCCCGCTCACCGATTTCGAGCCCCGCATGAAGGAAGCCCCCATGGACCAACTCCCCACCGCGCTAGTCATCCGCGCGACCGATACCCTCCTCGCCCGCGTTACGAATTAGAGGGGCTTAGAGGGCGTCTAAGAAGTGGCACAGGCATCTTGCCTGTGGGGCCAGTAGGCGTCCCGCCTGCTGGATTTTCGGCGGGCAGGATGCCCGCCAGCCCCACAGCCGAGACGGCTGTGCCACTTTTTTAGACGCCCTCTTAGTTAAAAGTGTAGCCAAAAGCGTGAGAGCGAGGCTGCGAAGGCCCGGGGAGCGCACTCGTCCCGAGTGCTGGTTTCGGCGTCCCGCCGAGACGAACTTCCTGGAAGTGTGGCCACCAGGGAAATCCTTGGCTTGGCTCGAAAGTCCGCGAAGGCGGGACGTCTCCGCCAGCACTCGGAACGAGTGCGCTCCCCAAAGGCGCTCCGCGCGACCCGATACGCGGCTATAGTTTTGCTTAAACCGCCCCGATCGCGAAAAAATCCACCGACTTCGGCTGATCGATCGCATCGATCCCATTCTTCCCAACGGCACCCGTCGATCGACCCTCTATTCAGCGGGCGTCTGCGCGCTGACCTTGGATTTCCAGAGGAGCGAGAAAGCGAAGGCGAGGGCGTAGCCCAGCGTGAGGGCGGCAATTTCGGCGCAGACGGCTGGCCAGCTCATCCTCGACGAATCATAGGGTCGCCCGAAAAAGACGCGCTCAAGCACGGACTTGCCCATCCAAAATAAGCCCCATGCGATGCAACACGCGAGAGTCGTGCGTTTGCGGCGTTCGCCCCACAAATTGATCGCCGCGAAGGCCATTCCCAGCAGGCCCGAGAAGAACAGGAAAAGCAGCGGTGGATGGGCGGCGAGAATCCCGTAGATGAGCCCAGCGACGGCGAACGCACTGAGAATCTTACTCGCCACGACTCGCTCGCGCTGGCGTGCTTCCGGGGATGGCGGTTGAGAGCGTGCAGTCACGGCGGTTCAATGACGGGATAACTTCGTCCTTTTCACAAAGAAGAAAACCGCAAGCGCTTTGAACGCGCCACCCTTTTTTCGAACCTCTGGTGCGCACCTCCCATTCCCCAAAGTGAATGAACTCGGAAGCCTTCACCGCCCGAAGAGCCAGCCGAGAACAGCCCCGCCCGCACCGTCCGAAGAGCCACCCTGAAAATAGCCCCGCCCGCAGTGACCCGGAGACCCAGCCTTGAAGGTGGCCCAGGTCCGAGCGGCCCGAAGGCCACCCCGAAAATAGCCCCGGACTTCAGTCCGGGGTTAACCGATCCCATCGGTCATTAGCCCCGAAGGGGCGGCACTCGATTCGGCGAAGGCGAACGTGGCTTCCATGCGCCGCTTTGTCCAACTCCTTCCGAAAGCGCCCCTGTTGGGAACGAGACGGAAACGATCCGCCACGGAGAAGGCCCTCCTCGGAAGACCTTCGTTGAACTATCTGACGGCGCGATATCGTTCGAGATCTTCGGCGGTGAGTTCTTCCGGGGGCACCAATCGGTAATGTGCTTCCTGTCGAATGACGATTCCCTTGTCGCTTTGTGTGAACTCCAAAAGGGCAATAGCACCATCGGGAAGGAATTGGGCCGCAACGGGACGGCACACCAGTTCCGAAAAGTGTTCGGCAGCGAGGGCAAAATCGTGGCTTATTTGGATGATCCCCAACCGTTCCTTTCCGCCCTTTGCCTGGACGGGAACGACGTAGTGCACGCCTTGCCGATCGATGCCGATGTAAATTTCATCTGTTTCCACCTGGCCGATGCCCTTCACCCCGGTCCGTCGGTGACTTTGTAAGGTATAGCAGGTCAGACCGGTGAATAGATCGATGAGGCGGTTGTAACGCATTTTCGCCAGCAGCGCCTGCTCATCGTCGATTCGATATTTCTCAATTACCGCCGGGGTTGCATCGAGGATGTCGATTTGCTCTCGGTGCTGCGTGGGGATGATCGGCGGACGTGGAGCGAGAGAAAAGCGGCATCGACCTCGCGCGGTAGAAGACACCATCCAACGCAAATGAGGCGGAGCTGTTTGCGTTATTCGGGAAGTGATCGCGGAGTACTGGCAGTCGTGGGCGAAGAACGACCGCAAATCGCGAGGCAACCTGATGCCGATTGACGCTGTAAGGTCGTCGATCTCAGCGCGCCAGAAGCTGAACGATTTGAGGCCAGCACGATAGTGCCGAAAGAAAAGATGTTCGAGCAGACCCGGCAGGATACTCGCAGCGACAGTCCTCATGCTGCTCGGAATAGCAACGGAGAGGTCATTAAGCAAGCGCGGCGCGCCAGTCCAGAAGTCACGCTGGATTGCGAAAATGGCTCAGAGAGTCTATCCCTCAAAGGCGAGACAGCGCCTCGAACCACTCTCGGTCTACGGTCACGCGCTCGACGGTCTCGACATTTAGACCGAGACGGAGCTCGCGAAGTTTCTCCGCGAGATGATCGCCATCGACAAGTTCGATGGGACGTGCACCGTCACGGGTGGCCTCCTTTTCTGCATCCCGAGTGAAGTAGCCTGTAGTGACGAAGAGACCTTTGTCGGCGCGTCCCTCCATAGCGCCACGAAAATCGCGAATTTTCTCAACGCTGACGGCTCCAGCGTAGCGCTTACACTGGAAAAAAACGTGAAAGGTGAGGAACCCATTTAGCCGAACTAAACCGCGCCCGTCGATGCCTCCATCACCACTGCGGCCGGTGATTTCAACCTGTACAAAACCAGATTCACGCAGCATGCGTTGAATAAGACGTTCAAATCCGGCGGGACTAATGACTTCCGTAAGCACTCGCTGAAGTTCCTGCTTCCACAAGTCCTCTTCATTTGCAGCTTCGGTCTCAGAAAGTGCCGCAGCCGGAGTTAACTGTGTTGACGCGGTCTCAGAAAGCTGGGCCAACGCCCAAACGCCGCGCTGTGTATTCTGAATCTTGCCGAGTTGGCGGAGATGAGTTCGAGCCCAAGCCATTTCATAGGCCAGTTCACTCATCCGGCCATCTTCACCATGGGGGATGTCGAGCACTTCCGGCGGAAGCTTCATGATCTCGACTACCTTCTCGTAAATCTCTTCATTAGTTCCAGAGCCGCCGAGTTGGCGCAACGCTTCCAGCGTCGGATCAACCAACTGATATGGGTTCGGAACTTTGACGGGACCTTTCACTGCCATGACGGGATGTTGAGGCGTCCGCGACTAAACGCAAGGAGCGGATTGGTGCGCAACCAAGTCGTGGAGACACCGCAATTCGCACTGCCAGATAACAAGAACCCTCTACTGCGAATGGCACGTTGGGCACAACGGTCGCGTTCGCGATTGCGGGCGATCTTGTCACCCCAGAAATCCTGTCGCGACTTGGGTAGACGCCCTTTCGGACAACGGTGCCCATGCCAAAAGCAGCCGTGAACGAAAATTGCGGTACGCCACTTGGGCAGCACGATGTCGGGACGTCCTGGCAGGCTTGCCACATGCAGGCGATAGCGGAAGCCCGCAGCATGCAGAAGACGACGAACAACCAACTCCGGGCCGGTGTTACGCCCCTTGACGGAGGCCATGATCCGATGTCGTTGTTCGGCAGTGCGAGTATCCATGACGGAAACTACGCGCTTCTTGCGGGGAAGGGAATTTCCTATCGTCCCATCTCGTTTGGGAACGCCCACTCCCTTCCGGAAACTCCGTTTCCAGCCACCGCCGCCGCCCGCGGAGTCCTGGCAACGGGCGGATGAAAGTCAGTTCTAACGACCGACGCTGAACTAACGAAACTCCGATTCCCATCGTCATCAGAGAGAACTCCGCCGATTACGCCTATCGGAAGTTCGGGGAAGTTAGCCGAAGCCCGCAAAAGCCCGCAGATCATTCGTCTTAAGCCACTGGAGAAAAGGCGCTTGCGCATCGAATCGCCAAATTCGGTGAAAATATCCTTGCTATTCACCTCCAAAGTCCCAACGACGCGGATTGTGAACCACCACCCCTTTCCCCGCTCCGAGTCCGCCAAAAGCGCGACCTGCCTCCGGCCCGGTCTCAGGCCTGCCCAGGCTTGCTCCAGCGAGGCCGGAACGAGCCGGGTTTACCCCCCGAAGTCCCCGAATTGGGGTCAACACCCATCCCATCCCACCAGAGTAAAGGACCCGGCCATCCCGAAAAAAGTCATCATTTGTCATCACCTTCCCGGCGAGCCCAGACCCTCGATCCACGGTTACGCCGTGGTGCTTTCAGCCGCCCCGCCCCCGCCCAGTTCACCCGCTTTGAACCTCGCATGAAGCCCCCCTCCATGGACCATCTCTCGACCGCGCTGGTCATTCGTGCTACCGATTCCGTCCTGCCGCTACCGCGCTCATCCTGAATGGCTTCGAAAAAAATCTCCCGCAAAGAAATCAATAAAATGTCCACGCGCGACTTCCTGCGGGCAAGTCGCAAGCCGTACATGCAGTTGGCGCAGTACCTCACGCCCTACCGCGGACGGTTCCTACTCGGCGTCCTTTTCGGCGCCCTTTTCGGCGTGGCCAATGGCGCCCTCATCCTTCTCATCCGCCAGGTCGTCCCCCTCGTCTTTCCCGATGGCGGTGAGCACGTCCTCAAAATCCCCAAGTGGATGCCCTTCATCCACATGGCGCCCATCGAGGCGGGCCACGCCACCCTCTGGCAGGTCATCCTCCTTTGCGCCAGCATTCCGGCGCTCATGGCCGTGCGCGGGACGTTCTCCTACCTCAACTCCTACTGCCTCCTCTGGGTGAGCCAGCGCGTCCTCGACGACATTCGTCAGAAGCTCTTCCAGCACATCCTCGCGCAGTCTCTTGAGTTCTTCAATCGCGCCAAGGCCGGCGAACTCGTCCAGACCGTCTTCAACCGCACCCGCACCGCCCAGCAGGCCCTCACCCAGATCGCCGGCGACCTCGTCAAGCAGCCCATCGCCATCGTCTCGGCTCTCGTCGCCCTCTTCAGCACCGACGCCCGCTTCACCATCCTGGCCTTCACCGTCTTTCCGCTCTGCCTCTTGCCCGTCATCATCATCGGCAAAAAGGTCCGTGCCGCCGGGACCCGCGAAGAAGAAGAGGCCGGCATGCTCATGGTCATTCTCCAGGAAGCATTTGCCGGTATCCGGGTCGTCAAGACCCATGCCCGCGAAGACTACGAAGCCGTGCGCTTCCATGCCGCCAACGAGAAGATGCTGGCCTTCGCCATGCGCTGGCGCAAAGCCCAGGAACTCGTCACCCCGGCAGTCGAAACCGTCGCCTCCCTGGGCATCGTCGCCGCCCTCATCTACGCCTATTACTACAATCTCGGCGTCGGCCGGTTCGTCGCCTTGAACGCCGGTCTCGTCCTCCTTTACGACCCCGCGAAGATGCTCGGCCGCGTCAATATCCTCATGCAGAAGTGCCTCTCTGCCACCACCGAGGTTTTTGCCCTCATCGAGCGCCCGCCGGCCATCGTCGATTCACCCAGCGCCAAACCGCTCGCCGTCGCCCGTGGCGAAGTGCGCTTCGACGACGTCACCTTCAGCTATCCGTCCAAGGACGTACCCGCCTCCCGCCACATCTCCATCGTCGTCCCGCCGGGCACCACCTGCGCCCTCGTCGGCGCCACCGGTGCCGGCAAGAGCACGCTTTTCTGGTTGCTCCAGCGCCTCTACGAACCGCAGTCCGGCCGCATCTTCGTCGATGGCCAGGACATTACCGCCGTCACCCAGAGTTCCCTGCGCGAACACATCGCCATGGTCAACCAGGACGCCTTTCTCTTTCACGACACTATCGCCGCCAATATCCGCTACGGCCGGCTCGACGCCACCCAGGCCGAGATCGAAACCGCCGCGCGCCTCGCCCACGCCCACGATTTCATCGTGGCCCAGTCCCACGGCTACGAGACCGTCATCGGCGACAAGGGTTGCATGCTTTCCGGCGGCCAGCAGCAGCGCATCTGCATCGCCCGCGCTTTCTTGAAGGACGCGCCCATCCTTCTCCTCGACGAAGCCACCAGTGCGCTCGATTCCGAAACGGAAAAGTACATCCAGCAGGATCTCGAGAAGCTCGCCAAGGGCCGCACCGTGCTCGCCATCGCCCATCGCCTTTCCACCATCCAGCGGGCCGACCAGATCGTCGTTCTCGAGAATGGTCTGATCAAGGAAGTCGGCACGCACGCGCAATTGTTTACCCAGAGCGGCTATTACCGGCGCCTTTACGAACTGCAATTCCAGCGTCATCACGGCGAAGACGTGCCGCTGGCGGAATTGACCGAGACGGTCTAAACTTTCGCCCCCGTGAAATCCCTTGCCGTCCTCCTCGCCCTCCTCGCACTGGCCCTGCCCGCCGTGCTCGGGCAGGAAACGTACGGCACCATTCGGGTCACCGTGAAACGCCTCCCGGACGGCGGGCAGTTGACCACGAAGACGGACCCCGAGAAGCACACCACGGAAGAGGTCACGGAGAACGCCGCCGGCAAGGTGCTCAAGAAAACCACTTATCTCCTCGACGAAGGCAATCTGCCCACGGAAGCCATTTTCTGTGATGCGCAGGGAAATATCCTCTACAAGACCGCCTACCGGCGGGACACCTGGGGTCACGTCACCGAGGCTCGTTTCCTCGCCGCGGATGACACTTATCTCGGAAAGCGCGTCTTCGTCTACGGCGCCAACGGGCAGCCGACGCAGGTCACCGACTACGACGCCAATGGGCAGCAGGTCACCCCCGTCCAGACCGCCTCCAAGTCCAGAAGGAATCACTGAGGTTTTTCCCGGCCACGCACCGCCCGTGCGACCCGCGCCGGCCGCGAACTTTTTTTCCAATATGAACGACAACCGCGCCCAAACGCTCACTCCTCTCGACTTCGATATCTCCAAGGAACCGATCCCTTCCGATCCCGCTGCCAACCCTTTCAAACTCGTCGTCGATCCCGCCATGCGTCTTCGGCTGCGGCGGGCCATTTTCGAACTCATCGAAAGCCACGACCAGGAACTCGCCCGCTACGTCTCCGAAGGCAGCCTCGCCCTCGACAGCTACAAAGAATACATCGAGCTTTTCGCCCACAGCCTGAAACAGACCATGAGCAGCCGCGAAGGCGTCGCCTATTTGCTCCAGGCCTGCGGTTTCGAGATGAACCGGGACGACATCAACCTCCAACCCGAGACGCGCTGGAAGGTCCAACGCTAGCGCCATGAAGTCTGCGACTAAGCACTGAGCACTGAGCACCGCACCCCCGTTTTCAGCCGAGGAGAAACCCCCGATCAACACTCCCCGCCGCTCCATCCGCCGGAGGCGAATCCGCTTTGTGATTCTGCAGGTAGTTATGCGCGAAGTAGAGCACCACGAGGATCACCAGCCCAAGGACGATCCCGCGCAACACCGCCACCCAAAACGAGCCGGGCTTTTTTTCCACTTCGATCTTCGGCAATCCGCGGGTCGCTCGCGCGATGATCGCCGCCCGGTCGTTATAGTGCAGGCGCCCACGCCAGGCACGGGTCACCAACTGCGGAAATTTCTCGGCGATCGCCGGAAAAAAGTAGCGCTCCGTAGCCTCCGCCCGGTTGGCGTCCCAGCGGGGATAGGCTACGTCGAGGAACGCCACCAGGACCTGGCAGTGCGCCTTGGTGATTCCCGTAAAATGGTCGGCCCCGGCCGTCAGGCAGAGATCGTAGAAAAGCTGCACCCGATCTTCCTTTTTCTCATCGCTTTCCGCGCTGAAAAGGTCCGGATGCAGGCGGGACCGATCCGTCTCCCAAGTCGCCACGCGCCGGGCATTCCGAGGCTCGGCTTTGGCTTGGGAAATCAGGTCTTCGGCAGCGTCCCGGGTGAGCCCGGCCGGGGTGGCAATGCCGAAATAGGTGAGAAAAGCGATTTGCGTGGCACTTGCGGGCTCGCCCTTCGGTTCGGGAGGCTCTGCCGGATTCGGCTCCGGAGGATCGCCATCGCTGGGCGGTTCGGCCGAATCGGCGGTTTCCGCAGGGTCGGATTCCAGAACTTCCCCGAGGGGAAGCCAGTCGAAGCACCCTTTCTGCCAGGCCAGGTCCTCCGCCGAGACCGTCCCCTGCTGGATGAGAATCTGCGCGGCATCCCTGCTGAAAGGGCCAATTCGCTGCCCATCGCGCATAATGTAAATGTGCATGCGTAGTTCAATAACCTGGATGGACGCCGAAAAGTAAGGGGGAGAAAGACGGGGCTGGGCGCTCTCACGATCACACCCAACAGAGAAAAATCGTAAAATGGCGGGGGTCGCCCGGCAATCCGCTTTTTCCCGATTTCATCGATTCCGTTAAGGAGTCCACAAAAACGCCACATTTTCTCTAAGACTTCGCAGGAGAACGGGTCTTCCCGTGCGAGCGTTCCGCAAGCTGGGACCCAACCAACTGCCGGTTTGGACAAGTTTCACCGGTAAATTGGCGGGTTTGATCCGGCCGTCGGCGTCGTAAGATGCTGGCAGCGAGCGACCCCCGCTAAATCCCAAAACAGAACATTATGAGCGAAACCAAACCTGTGACTTGGAACGACGATCCGTCGCACTTCCGCAAATCCTCACGCCGCGAATTCCTGTTCGCCGGTCTTGTCGGTGGCCTGGGCTTGACCCTCGGCGATTTCTTCAAACTGCGTGCGGAACAAGCGGCCTTGACGGACCCCTTGGTCCCGCAGGCTGAATCTTTGATCCACATTTACCTGCCCGGCGGTTGCGCCCATCAGGAAACCTGGGATCCAAAACCCTTTGCCCCGATCGAGTACCGCGGCCCGTTGGGCACCGTGGATACCAAGATCCCCGGCGTGAAATTCTCGCAGTATCTGCAAAAGACCGCGCAGATCGCCGATAAGATCACCGTCGTTCGCTCGATGACCCACGGTGACGCCGCGCACGAGCGTGGCACGCACAACATGTTCACCGGCTACAAGCCCTCGCCAGCCCTCGTCTTCCCTTCGATGGGCTCGGTCGTCTCGCACGAGCTCGGTTCCCGCAACAACCTCCCGCCCTACGTCTGCATCCCGAACGTGCCGAACGAATACGCCGGCACCGGGTATCTTTCCACGAGCTTCGGTCCGTTCAGCCTCGGCGGCGATCCGGCGAGCCGCGGCTTCAAGGTGCGCGACCTGAACATGCACGACGGCATCACCACCGATCGTTTCGATCAGCGCCGCAACATCCTCTCCACCGTCGACGAGCATTTCCGCACGATCGAAAAGAGCGACGCCATTTCGGCCATGGACAGCTTCTATCAATCGGCCTACGCGCTGGTTTCTTCGGCGGCGGCTCGCGAAGCCTTCAATCTCTCGGCTGAATCCGAAAGCATTCGCGCGGAATATGGCCAGAACGACGCCGGCCAGCGCATGCTCATGGCGCGCCGTCTCGTCGAAGGCGGCGTTCGCTTCGTCTCGATGACCTACGGCGGCTGGGACATGCACGCGGGCATTGCCCGGAACATGGAGCGCGAACTCCCGCACTTCGACCAGGCCTACGCCGCGCTCATTACCGATCTCGATCGCCGCGGCATGCTCGACAAGACGCTCGTCATGGTGTCGTCCGAGTTCGGCCGCACGCCCAAGATCAACCAGAACGCCGGCCGCGATCACTGGCCGCGCGTCTTCTCCATCACCTTCGCCGGTGGCGGGTTCAAGCGCGGCTACGTCCATGGCGCTTCCGACCCGACGGGTGCGGAGCCGGACAGCGATCCGCTCACGGTGGAAAATATGGCCGCGACGGTCTTCACCCAACTGGGTATCAAGCCCGACAAGAAGCTGATGTCGCCCGGCGGCCGTCCGCAGGCCATCGTTCGCGACGGCCAGGTAGTCCCCGAACTACTGGCCTAATCGTCCACTTTAAAAACTGAACAGCGCACAACGCGGCGGCCCGGCCTCGAGCTAGCCGCCGCGTTTTGCATGCGCAGCCCCCAAAACCATCCGTGAAAATGACGATCCCCGTTTTTAACCGTTTCGGCCTTGCGCCCGGCGCCGCGGCCCTCGCGTCCTGTTTTCTGGCGGCCACCGCCTTCGCCGGTTCCCCGCATTGCACCTATATGTATCCCGGCGCCGCCCCACGCGGTGGCGATATGGAAGTCACCTGCTCCGGCCAGAATTTGGCCGATGCTCGCGACATCCTCTTCGATGAGCCCGGATTCAAGACGGAGATCCTCACTTCGGAAAGTGCGGGCAGTTTCAAGGCGAAGATCCATGTCGCCTCCGACGTTCGCCTCGGCGAGCACACCTGCCGCGTCATCACCAAGTCCGGCATCGCCGACGTGCGCCTCTTCTACGTCACGCCCTTCCAGATGGTTGCGGAAGCGGACTCCAAGGTGAAACCAAAGCCCGCGCAGCACATCGATCTGAACACCACCGTCTACGGCCACACGCCCGAGGACGTCCGGTCCAGCTACGAAGTGGATCTCAAGAAAGGTCAGCGCATGTCCGTTGAAGTCATCGGCATCCGGTTGCATACCGGGGCCGTCTACGACCCGCGCGTCACCATCACCCAGGACGGCACCATCGTCGCCGACGTCGACGATTGCTCCTTCACTCGCCAGGACCCGGTGGCCAGCATCATCGCCCCGCAGGATGGCAAATACGTCATTACCGTTCGCGACACCAGTAACTCCGGCCAGGGCCCCTGCAGTTACCTCATGAACATCGGCACCTTCGCCCGTCCCGTCGCGGTCTATCCCGCCGGCGGCCCAGCGGGGAAAGATCTGCAGGTCACACTGCTCGGCGACGCCGCCGGCCCGATCAAGGAGACCATCAAGTTGCCGGCCAAGGCGACCGATGACTATCCGCTCTACACAACGCAGGATCAGCCGACGCCGCAGCCCAACGTCATGCGTGTCTCGGATTTCGCGAACGTCCTCGCCGCCAAAGACGACAACGATATTGCCCACGCCACCCCGGTCACCGGGGAATTTCCGCTCGCCCTCAACGGCATCATCGAAGCGAAAAGCGGTGTCGATTACTTCAAGTTCACCGCGAAGAAGGATCAGGTCCTCGACTTGAATGTTTGGGCTCGCCGCCTCAGCTCACCATTGGATTCAGTGCTCGAGGTTTTCAATGAGAAGGGGAGCCGGCTGGCGCTTAACGATGACTCCGGTGGACCCGACAGCTACCTCCGCTGGAAGGCGCCCGCCGATGGCACCTACTTCGTCTCCGTTCATGATCAACTGAACCGCGGCGGCCCGACCTTCGTCTACCGCCTCGAAGTCACTCCGGTCGAGCCCAAGCTCACCGCCTGGCTCCCGCCCATCACCATCAACCAGAATCAGGACCGCCGCGAGGTCCCGGTCCCAAAAGGCAACCGCTACGCCTATCTCGTCCGCATCAAGCGCGCCGATGTCAGTGGCGATGTCCAGGTTCAGCCGGAAGGCCTCCCCGCCGGCGTCACCGCCACCGCTCCCACGGTCGACAAGGGCGTCGACACCGTCCCGATGGTCTTCGAAGCCACCGCCGATGCCGCCGATACGGCCAAGCACTTCACCTTCGAACCCAAGCCGGTCGAAGCGCCCAAGGACGGCGCCAAAGTCACCTCCGGCGTCGAGCATGACATCGATATCGTCGAACAAGGCAACCAACGTCCCTTCTACATCGTTCATCAGCACGAAATGCCCGTCGCGGTCACCGACGAAATTCCCGTCAAAATCAGCGTCGTGCAGCCCAAAGTGCCGCTGCTCCAGACGGGTGCGATGAACCTGAAGGTCATCGCCGAGCGCAAAAACGACTTCAAGGGCCCGATCAACATCGCCTTGCTCTACTCGCCGACCGGCATCGGCAATGGCGGCATCCAGCAGATCAAGGAAAACGAAAACGAAGGCGCCGTCACCGTCAGCGCCAATGCCAATGCTCCGATGCAAAAGTGGAAGATTTGCGTGGTTGGCAATGCGGACTTCGGCAAAGGCGTGGTTTGGTTCAGCACTCAATTGATCGACCTCGAAGTGGCCGCACCTCCGGTCGCCGGCCAGCTCGTCCGCACCTATGTGGATCAGGGCGATTCCACGACCATGACCGTCAAGCTCGAGCAAAAGGCCGGGTTCGAAGGCAAAGCCAAGCTTCAGCTCCTCGGCCTCCCCGCCGGCGCCACCGCCGACGAAGTCGAGATCACCAAGGACGACAAGGAAGCCAAGTTCACCATCAAGGCGGACAAGTCCACTCCGGTCGCCCAGCACAAACAACTCTTCTGCCATCTCATTCTGACCAAAGACGGCGAGGAAATGTCCGAGAACTTTGCCAACGGCGGCATCCTGCGCGTCGACAAGGCGACTCCCGCCAAGGGCGTCGCGTCCAACGATTCACCCAAGAAATAACCAGCGTTTATCCCTACTTATGCGTTCCCAGAAAAGACTCGTTCCTACGCTGTTCCTGACGGCCTGGCTGCTCGTATCCGGCGGTTTGGTCCACGCTGCCATCGAGAATGGCAGTGCCACGTTTGAGGTTTTCCCGTCCGACGTGAACTTGAAGTACGTGCGCGACAAGCAGTCGCTCGTTGTGCGCATTACCGAGCCGAACGGCGTGAACCGCAATGTCACCACGGACGCCAAGTTCACTCTCGCCGATCCGACCAAGGCGAAGGTCGAGAACGGGGTCGTCTATCCGGTGGCGGACGGCCAGACCACGCTGAAGGTCGAATACAAGGGCCAGTCGACCGAGATTCCGGTGAAAGTCGAGGCCGCGAAGATCGATCCGGCGATCAGCTTCCGGCTCGATGTCATGCCGGTTTTCATGAAGGCCGAGTGCAATCATTGCCACGGCGCCGCCCGCGGGCAGGACGGCTTCCGTTTGTCGCTCTGGGGGTTCGATCCGGAGGGCGATCACTATCGCCTCACTCGCGAACTTTCCGGCCGCCGCATCAATCTCGCCATCCCTGAGGATTCGATGCTCCTCACCAAGCCCGACGGCGATGCGCCGCACACCGGCGGAAAGCTCTTCGAAAAGAACAGCGAGATGGCCAAGACCCTCATCCGCTGGGTCGCGGCGGGTGCGCCCAACGATAAGCCCGACGTCGCCAAGCCGACCAGCCTCGAAATCCTGCCCAAGAAACTGGTGCTGGAAAGCCCCGGCCAGAATTTCAAGGTCACCGTGCGCGTGCATTTTTCCGATGGCACGGACCGCGACGTGACGGAACTCGCGCTCTTCATGACGAGTAACGAAGGCGCCGCCAAGATCAGCAAGGATGGCGTCATCACCACTGGCCTCCGTGGCGAATCCTTCGTCATGGCCCGTTATGCCACCTTCACCGTCGGCACCCAAGTCATCGTCATCCCGAAAGGCCTGAAGTACGAATGGCCGAAAGTCGAGGAGCGCAATTTCATCGACAAACTCGTCGACGAAAAACTTCAAAACCTGCGCATCACCCCGAGTGAGCTGTGCAATGACGAGACGTTCCTGCGCCGCGCCTTCATCGACATTACCGGCACGCTGCCGACGAGCGATGAGGTGACCAAATTCGTCGCCGATCAGGATTCGCAGAAGCGCGCGAAGACGATCGACGAACTCCTCGCCCGTCCCGAATTCGTCGACGTGTGGGCGCTCAAGTGGAGCGAACTGCTGCAAATCCGAACCGGCAACAACAACCAGGGCAGCTACAAGGCCACGCTCAATTATTACACCTGGCTGCACGACCAGATTGAGCAAAACGTGCCGCTCAACGAAATGGCGCGGCAGTTGATCTCGGCCAGCGGTTCCAACCTGGAGAACCCGGCGGTCAATTACTACCAGCTCGAAACCGACCCGCTGAAGCTCGCCGAAAATTGCGCGCAATCGTTCCTCGGTATTCGCGTTCAGTGCTCGCAGTGCCATAACCATCCGTTCGATCGCTGGACGATGGAAGATTATCGCGGCTTCGTCGCCTTCTTCACCCAGATCGGCCGCAAGGTGGGGGAAGATCCGCGCGAGAAGATCATCTTCAACAGCGGCGCCGGCGAATCGCGGTCGCTGGTCGACAGTCACGTCGTGCCTCCGAAATTCCTCGGTGGTGACACTCCCGATTGCACCGGCAAGGATCGCCGCCAGGTTCTCGCCGATTGGGTCGCCTCGCCGGAGAATCCCTATTTCCCGCAGCACATCGCCAACCTCGTGTGGGCGCAATACATGGGCCGCGGCATCGTCGAACCCGTGGATGACGTGCGGATTTCCAATCCCGCCTCGAACCCGGAACTGCTCGACGCCCTGGCCAAGAAGATCGTCGCCGACAACTACGATCTCCGCCAGATCGTCCGCGACATCTGCAATTCGCGCGCTTACCAGACCGCGACGCGGGCGAACGAAACGAACCAGCTCGACGACCGCAATTTTGCCAAGGCCACCATTCGCCGCATGCGCGCGGAGGTCATGCTCGATTGCATCAGTCAGGTGACCGATACCGGCGACAAGGAAAAGTTCCGCGGCCTGCCGCTCGGCGCGCGCTCCGTGCAGATCGCCGACGGGAATACCACGAGTTACTTCCTTACCACCTTCGGCCGCAAAGACCGCCAGACGGTGTGCAGCCGCGAGGAAGTCGGCCCGACGCTCAGCCAGGCGCTCCACTTGCTCAATGGCACCACCATCGAGGATAAGATCACCCAGGGTGGCGTCATCAAGAAGCTCATGGATGCGAACCGCACCCCGCGGGAAATTGCCACCGAGTTGTACCTCCGCTGCTTTGGCCGCACGCCGACCGAAACCGAGTTGGTGAAACTCGAGAAGTACTGGGGCGTCACTGAAACCCAGCCGCAGGCTTACACCGATATCTTCTGGGCGTTGCTCAACGCCAAGGAGTTCATGTTCAACCACTGATCCTTTTAACCACTGATCCGTTTCTCCGCGATGATTCCCTCGACCCAGAAACAAGTAAACGATCCTCGTGCCCAAACTCCCTTTGGGCACGCAATGAGGAGCGAGATTCCGTCTCGCACGGCGGGGGTGTCTGCGGGTTGGACGACTGTCATTGCCGTCGCTCTCGCCGCCATCTCGATGGCCCCCGCCCGCGCGGAAAAGATCACCTACGAAGACCAGATCCTGCCGATCCTTCGCAACTCCTGCCTGAATTGTCATAACCCTGACAAAAAGAAGGCCGGCCTCGACCTCTCCACTTACCAGGGAGCCCTGGAAGGCAGCGAGAACGGCAAGGTGCTCGAATCCGGTAACCCGGCCGGCAGCCAGTTGATGAAGTGCATCAAGCAAACCGACGACCCGAAGATGCCGCCGAAGGGAGACAAACTCTCGGACTCGGATATCGCCGTCTTCGAAAAATGGATCGCCGGACAGTTGCTCGAAAACGCCTCTGGCAAAGCCGTGGCTGTCTCGGCCAACAAAGTCTCCGTGGCGGTGGTTTCGCTGACGAAACCGGACGGTCCGCCGCCCATGCCGGGCGATCTGCCGCTGGAGCCTTATGTGCGCACCGAGCATGACAACGCCATCGTCGCTCTCGCGGTCAGCCCCTGGGCCCCGCTCGCGGCCGTGGGCGGACAAAAGCAGGTGATTCTTTACAACACCGAGACCCTCCAGCCGCTTGGCGTCCTGCCGTTCCCGGAAGGCTTCCCGACGATCATTCGTTTCAGCCGCAACGGCCAGATTCTCCTCACCGGCGGCGGTTTGGGCGGCAAGCTCGGCAAGGTCGCGCTGTGGGACATCAAGACGGGCGAACGCATTGCCACCATTGGCAATGAATTCGACCAGGTGCTGGCCGCGGATCTCAGCGCCGATCAGCAGTACGTGGCGCTTGGCGGACCGGCCAAGCTCGTGAAGATCTATTCGACCAAGGACGGCAAGCTCGTCCAATCGATCAAGAAACATACCGATTGGGTGACGGCCATTGCCTTCTCCCCGGACGGCAAATTTCTGGCCAGCGCCGATCGCGCCGGCGGCGTGGTCGTTTGGGAAGCCGGCACCTGGAAGGAATTCAATACCCTCGCCGGTCACAAGGCCATGGTCACCGGCCTGGCTTTCATGCCCGGTGTGGTCGCTTCCTCCAGCGAAGACGGCAAGGTCGCCTTGTGGGATGCCAAGGAAGGTAAGGAAATCCGTTCCTGGACCGCCAATGCCGGCGGCGTGGAATGGGTGGACTTCACTCCCGACGGCCGTGTGGTCACCTGCGGACGCGACAAGATCGCCAAGGTTTTCGATCAGAATGGCAAGGTCCTCGGTCAGACCAAGCCGTTGGACGACATCGCCCTGCGCGCCGAGTTGAGCAATGATCGCATCATCGCGGGCGATTGGACCGGAAAACTCCACGTCACCAAACTCGATGGCACGGAGATCGGTGAACTCTCCGCAAATCCGCCTTCGCTGGCCGATCGCATCACCGCGACGGCGAAACAACTGGCTGATGCCCAGGCTGCTCTGCCTGGATTGCAGCAGCAGCTACCCGCCGTCGAAGCCAAGCTCAAGGCCGCGCAAACCGCCGCCGAGGAGAAGCACAAGGCCGCCCTCGCCGCCGCCGAATCTCATCAGCAGGCGGTTCAAAAGGCTTTGGACACGATCAAGGCCGCACCGCAGGAAGCGCAGAAACATTTGGCGGAGTTGAAAGGCCAGTTGCCCGCATTGCAGCAAGCAGCCGAAGCGGCGAAGAAGGCTGTGGACGCAGCCCAGAAAAATGTGGTCGACAAGCAAACCGCGGCTACGACCGGAGCTGGCGGACCTGACTTGGAAACCGCCAGGCAGGAAGCCGCTGCCAAAGTCGCCACGCAAGCCGACGCCGAGAAGCAACTGGCCGCGCGCAAGGAACAAGTCGCCCAGGCGGAAGCGGCGCTCGCGAAGATTCGCGGCAGCCAGCCGGCCAATCTGACCGCGGCCGAGAAAGCCTTGAAGCAGGCTGTGGCGCAGCTCGCCGAAGCACAAAAGCCCGCGCCGGCCGCACCGGAAGTCACGAGCTCCGAGCAGGAGTTGGCCAAGGTGAAGACCGCGCTCGATACAGCGACGGCGACGATTACGTCGGCCAAGGCGGACGCCGAGCGATGGAAGGTTGCCAAGGTGCTGCAGAACGCCCACGACGCCCACGACGCCTTGATCAATAAACAGGCGCAGTACGAACAACTCGTGCAGGAAATCAAGGACGCGCCCCAGGCCATCGAGAAAGCGAAGTCCGACCTCGCCACGGCGAAAAAGACCATTGCCGACGGACCGGCGAAATTGCAGGAAAACCAAAAGGCTCTCGCGACAACCCACGAGGCGTTGGAAAAGGCCAAGACCACTCTTGCAGCGGCTGAAAACACCACCAAGGAGAAGGAAAAGGCGGCGCAAGCGGCGATGGACTCGGCGCCCACGATGGGCGACGTGGTCACCCTGACGAAGAAGATGGAGACATTAACCGCCGCTTCCGCCAAGCTTCGGGAGGAGCGGAACACGCATTCTCAAGGCACGCCGGAATACCTCGCATTGAACGAGAAATATCAGGCCAAGAAGGCGGAGATCGTCCAGACCCAGACGGCCTTGACTGCGGCGAGCACGAAGAACATGGAAGCTCCGGCGGTCAAAGCGGCACAAGCCGACATCGACAAGGCCCGGGCCGCCGCTGACGACGCCCGTCGCGCTTTGAAAGTAGCGACCAAAGCCGCCATCGCGGCCGATAAGGGAGCCGACCAAATCAAGAAGGATGTCGAAGCCGCCACGCAGCTCGCGGCGAAGCTCGAAAAAGACATGCCGCAGATCGTCAAGGATGCCGAGACGGAGAAGACGAAGGCTGAACAAGCCGCGGTCGTCACCGCCAAGGAAGTGGAGGCCGCCAAAACCGAGGCGGAGAAGCGCCGCGCCGACTTCGAAACCCTCAAGAGCAGCAGCGCGAAAGCCGCTGCCGTTTCGCACTCAGAAGAGAAAGTCGTCACCATTAAATAAACCTTTGCCGATGCGAGCGGCTCGATCTGAGCCTCCTGGCGGCAGAGATCGAAGAATCTGTAGGGCAACCACCCCGTTTGACGTTGGCAGGCAGGCCACGGCAGGCGGGATGTTTGCTTTGAAACGGGACCATCGGCGCGCTTTTTTCCTCCTTACCAAGCTCCAGCTTGGTAACGCACTAATCTGCGAAACTTCTGCTTCGAATCCGTCGGCACGAAGTTGGCAGCCCCTGGCTCATGTCTGCGCGCCCGCACGATTCGTCGTACTCAGAAACTCACGTGCCTTCGCCAGTGCCCGCGCCCGATGGCTCAACTCATTCTTCACCTCGCCCGGCAGTTGGCCGAAAGTCTCGCAGTATCCGGCAGGAACGAAAAGCGAGTCGTATCCGAATCCGCCCGAGCCGCGCTCCTGGTTAATGATCACGCCTTCGACCGCTCCATCAAAGGTGCCGATCACCGCCCCATCTCGCGCGACACACATCACGCAACGAAATCGCGCGGACCGCGCTTTGCCGCGCACCGCCTCCGCTTCCAGTTCGCGAAGAAGCCGGGCCCGGTTGTCGGCATCGGTCGCCGTCGGCCCCGCGTAGCGGGCTGAAATCACGCCAGGCGCGCCGCCTAGTGCATCCACTTCCAATCCGGAATCGTCGCTCAGCACAAAACCGGGAAAAAGTTTGGACGCCGCCACTGCCTTGATCGCGGCATTGTCCGCGAAGGTCGCACCGGTTTCTTCCGGCGCCGGCACCTCGGGGTGGGCATTCAAATCCGTCACCTCCCAGGCCGCACCAAGGATAGCGCGGATTTCCGCAGTCTTGTGGGGGTTTTTCGTGGCGATGAGGAGACGTGGCATGTCTCCGTTCATTAGCTCGCGTGGCGATGGGAAGCCAGCTTCTTGCGCACCCGCAGACACCCCCGCCTGCGAGAGGGAATCTCGCTCCCAATGGCGTGCCCAAATGGAGAGTTTGTGTGAAAAGCCCGAAAAATCGAGTTTCGCCGACGAACTTTCGATGACTTACAAAAGTTCATCAATGACTTGCATAAGCACCGCCGACTTTTCACACAGTCTCGGAGTTTGGGCACG